>JANRJL010000009.1:0-105812 GCA_033763995.1 Rhodospirillaceae bacterium
TGACGAAATAGAGCCCGCCGCAGGCCACGGATGGGCCGAAATGCAAGATGATGGCTCACTCGAAGGCGAGATATGCATGCAAACCGGCGACGAAATCCCGTTCATCGCTCGCCGTTCAACGACTTCTTCAACAGCCTGTTAGCTCTTGGTCGCGCCCTTAAGGATTCCTATAAGGGTTTGATGTAGCATCGGAATTGGCTGGGAAGGTTGACAGGGTGTGTCTTCTCAGCCACATTCCATCACCGTTCACGAAATAAAATCACAAAAGTCGTGAGCGTCGAGGTTCCGGACCGAGAGTAAAGGCAGGGCGGGGCGGTCCTTTCCGGGGGCGTCCACCAGATCGACGGGTGGCTGATGGGTAGGCTGAGTTTGCCGAACGTATTTGTTTGTGCCTGCGTGGGCGCCGCGATTGGCGCAACTGCGGGGCTCGTAGCGCCACAGAAACTCACGGGTGCGGTCAAATTGGCTGAGAGCACATCTCAGACTTCGGCCACATCAACTGCAACGACGCCCAACGAAATTCATCTTGATCTCAGCGATGTCGAGGCGGCGCTCATGCGCACGGCATCGGCGGCGCTGAACGCCACCAAGACCATCAAGATCAAAGCCGGCGACACGCTCAGCAACGTCCTGCACCGGGCCGGCGTGGACGAAACCGCGTCCATCGACGTCGTTCAAGCCCTGAAGCAGGTCTACAATCCCAAACGCCTACAGGCCGGCCAGGCGCTCACGCTCAACTTCGAGGCCGCCGCAGCGACCAAGGATCAACAGCTCGCGGATTTGTCGTTCGAAGTCAGTCCGCTGGAAAGCCTCACCATCGAGCGAACCGCCGACGGCACCTACAGCGCCCGAAAGATCATCGCCGAAACCCAACGCGAGCTGACGCGCTTTGACGGCACCATCACCTCCAGCCTGTCGCAGGCCGCCGCGCGCGAGGGCGTGCCGGACGACATCGTGAAGGACTTCGTGAGGCTGTTTTCCTACGACGTCGACTTTCAGCGCGACATCCACGAGGGCGACAAGTTCTCCGTGATGTACGAGCGCACGGTCACCACCGACGGCCGCGTCGTGAAAAACGACGCCATGAGCGTCGCCTCCATGACGCTGCGCGGAACCACGCTCAAGTTTTATGCGTTCCGCCACCAAGACGGCTCCGTCGAATACTACAACGAAAAGGGCGAGGGCGTTCGCAAGGCACTGATGCGCACACCCATCAACGGCGCGCGCCTGACCTCCGGCTTCGGCATGCGGCGCCACCCGATCCTGGGCTATTCCAAAATGCACCAGGGCATTGACTTCGGCGCGCCGACCGGCACGCCGATCCTGGCGGCCGGCGACGGCTTCGTCGACAAACGCGAAGTCTTCGGCGGTTACGGCAATTACATTCGCATTCGCCACGGCAGCGGCTATGCCACCGCTTATGCCCACATGAGCCGCTTCGCCCCCGACACCCAAGTGGGCCGGCGCGTCAAACAAGGTCAAGTCATCGGCTATGTCGGTTCCACCGGCCGCTCGACGGGCCCGCACCTGCACTTTGAGGTTCATCGCGACGCTCGCCAAGTCAATCCCATGACCGTGAAATTCCCGGCATCGCAGAAGCTGGAAGGGCCGCTGCTCGCGAAGTTCAAGGAGACCACATCGCGCGCGGATCAGCGCTACGCCGCGCTCGCCATGCCCACCACCGTCGCGCAGTTGAGCCCCAGCGGCGACATCACCAAATTGCGCTGAGCCGTTCGACCGACCTTACGCCGCCGCCTTGAAGCGCTGGCCGTTGATGATCAAGCCACCCTCGCCGGCCGAAACCTTGACGGTCGCGCCGTCGGCGATTTTTCCTTCGAGCACCGCCGTGGCCAAGGGATTTTCCAAGTTGCGTTGAATGACGCGCTTCAGCGGCCGCGCGCCATAGGCGGGATCGTAGCCGTGCTCGGCCAGCCAGGCGCGCGCCTTGTCGTCCAAGGTGATCATGATGCCGCGCCCCTCGAGACGCTTGGCGAGGCGACCGACTTGGATCTGCACAATGCTCGCCATTTGCGCCCTGAAGAGGCGATGGAACAGCAGGATCTCGTCCAGACGATTGAGAAACTCAGGGCGGAACGCCGCGCGGACGGCCGCCATGACATGATCACGCACGGCACCGGAGTCTTCACCTTCGGCCTGATTGGCCAAAACGTCGGCGCCCAAGTTCGACGTCAGCACGATCAGCGTGTTCTTGAAATCCACGGTCCGGCCCTGGCCGTCCGTTAACCGCCCGTCGTCCAACACTTGCAGCAGAACATTGAACACGTCGGGGTGGGCTTTCTCGACCTCGTCGAAGAGAATGACTTGATAAGGCCGGCGGCGGACCGCTTCGGTCAACACGCCGCCTTCGTCGTAACCGACGTAGCCCGGAGGCGCGCCGATGAGGCGCGACACGGAATGCTTTTCCATGAACTCCGACATGTCGATGCGCACCATGGCAGCATCGTCGTCGAATAGAAATTCCGCGATCGCCTTCGTCAGCTCGGTCTTGCCCACGCCGGTGGGACCCAAGAACAGGAACGAACCGATAGGCCGATGGGGATCCTGCAGCCCCGCGCGCGAGCGCCGCACGGCATTGGCCACGGCCTCGACCGCTTCTTTCTGGCCGACCACCCGCTTGCCGATGGTCTCTTCCATGCGCAACAGCTTGGCCCGCTCGCCCTCCAGCATCTTGTCGACCGGAATCCCGGTCCAGCGCGAGACCACGCCCGCGATATGCTCGGGCGTGACTTCCTCGTTGACCATGCCGCCGGCGGTGGTCTTCTCCGCCTGCTTCAGGCGCGCCTCAAGCTCGGGAATAATCTGATGCTGCAAGCGACCGGCCAGCTCATATTGGCTGCCGCGCATGGCTTTCTCGAGTTCGCTGCGCGCGTGATCGAGTTCCTCCTTGATCTTGGTGGCGTCCGCCAGCTTGGCCTTTTCCGACTGCCAGCGCGACGTGATGTCGCGCGACTTCCCTTCGAGGTCCTTGAGTTCCTCTTCCAACTTGACAAGACGATCCTTCGAAGCGTCGTCTTTTTCCTTGCGCAGCGCCTCGCGCTCGATCTTGAGCTGCAGAATGCGCCGGTCGAGCTCATCGAGTTCCTCGGGCTTGGAATCGACCTGCATGCGCAAGCGGCTGGCGGCTTCATCCATCAAGTCGATGGCCTTGTCGGGCAGGAATCGCTCGGTGATATAGCGGTGCGACAATGTCGCCGCCGCCACCAGCGCGCTGTCGGAAATGCGCACGCCATGGTGCATCTCATACTTCTCTTTGATGCCGCGCAGGATCGAGATCGAATCCTCGACCGTCGGCTCGTTGACGAACACCGGCTGGAAGCGGCGCGCCAGGGCCGCGTCCTTTTCGACGTGCTTGCGGTACTCATCGAGCGTGGTGGCGCCGACGCAATGCAGTTCGCCGCGCGCCAAGGCCGGCTTCAGCAGATTCGAGGCGTCCATGGCGCCCTGGGCCGCGCCCGCCCCGACCAGCGTGTGCATCTCGTCGATGAACATGATGATCTGGCCGGCGGCGGCCGTGACCTCGTTCAGGACCGCCTTGAGGCGTTCCTCGAACTCGCCGCGGAATTTCGCGCCCGCGATCAAGGCACCGAGATCGAGCGTCAACAACTTCTTGTCCTTCAAGCTCTCCGGCACGTCGCCGTTGACGATGCGCAAGGCCAAGCCTTCGACGATGGCCGTCTTGCCCACGCCGGGCTCGCCGATCAGCACGGGATTGTTCTTGGTGCGCCGGGAGAGAACCTGAATGGCGCGCCTGATCTCCTCGTCACGGCCGATGACGGGGTCGAGTTTGCCCGTTTGCGCCGCCTCGGTGAGGTCGCGCGTGTATTTCTTGAGGGCCTCGTATTGATCTTCCGCCGAGGCGCTATCGGCCTTACGGCCCTTGCGCAAGTCCTTGATGGCAGCGTTGAGCTTTTGCGGCGTCAGGCCGACGTCAGCCAGAATCTTGGCCGTCGCGCCGCCGGTCGCCAATGCCAGCAACAGGAATTCCGCCGTGACAAAGCTATCGCCCGCCTTCTCGGCGGCTTGTTCGGCTTGATCGAGTGCGCGGGACAGCTCCTGCGACAGATACATCTGCGCCGCAGCGCCTTGGACAGCTGGGACCTTGCCCAGCGCTTTCTCGGTTTGCTCCAAGGCCCGCGCGGGATCGCCCCCTGCGCGTCGAATGAGGCCGGACGCCAAGCCCTCGGAATCGTCGAGCAACGCTTTGAGCAGATGCTCGGGTGACACGTGCTGGTGGTTGCTGCGCAACGCGATGGTTTGCGCCGCTTGCACGAAACCTTTCGCCCGCTCGGTAAACTTATCCAATGACATCGCTCGCCCTCGATTTTGATCGACGTCATACGGCCCAGTGATCGCGGCGTCAGGCGTCGTCGCTATAAAGCGCAGGCAAAATGTGGGGTGGGGTCATGCGGAGTGCAAGACCCTATCGCGAGCCAAACCGCCTAGTGTGGTGGATTTGAAGTTCCTAGGATTTCGCCGCGCGCGCGCCAAGGAACTTCAAATCCAAAAACCACACTAGATTCATAGTGTTCGAGTGTCGCTCTGATTCCGAAGTTCGTTAAGGTGCTGGCCGCGAGATCGAACGAACTTCGGAATCGCGACACTAGTTTCGCGGCCTTACGACCCGTCGCTTGACGTGGCCTCGGGAGTGCCGTCACGCCGGCCGCCAAAGCGCCGACGGCCCGCGTGCCGCGGACGGAAGCCGCGGTCATCGCCGCCACGGTTTTGTCCGCCGCCTTGGGGCTCTTCCTGGACTTCGGGGTCGCCGCCACGCGGCGGCTGGCCGCCGAAAAGTTGCGGCGGCAAGCCGATGTCGCCGTCGGGCTCGCGGGGCGCCGGCTGCGCCGAGGGCTGATAGTTAGCCTCATAGACAGGCTGAGCTTGGACCGGCGCGATCGGTTGATTGGGATCAATGACCGGCATCGCGTTCGGCATCAGATTTTGCGACGGCGCTGGCGGCGGGATGTCAAGACGGCCGTGTTCGTTGTAAGGCGCCTGCGCGTAATTGCCTTGCCCGTCCTGCCCGTCGAAACCGCCCTGCTGTTGGGGTCCGTTGAAACGACGTTGTTGCTGGTTGTTCTGCTGGCCTTCGAAGCGCGCGTTGATGACGCGGTAATAGTGATCGGCGTGCTGGAAGTAATTTTCGGCCAAAACGCGATCGCCTTGGGAACTGGCATCGCGCGCGAGCGCCAGATACTTGTCCATCAGCTGCTGCGCATTGCCGCGCATCCGGCCCGCGTTGTGATCGAAATTGGGATTACGACCACCACCACCGCCGCCCTGATGATGCATGCGCGGTTTGCCGCCGTTACGGCCTCGTTGCCGACCCTTCATGTGCTTTCTACTGTTCCATTGACGTCAAATACTCTCCGGATCCTCGCGGCGCGCGAACGCCCTGTCGCACAGATGTGGCCAAGAGCCACATGCGCGCGGTTGATTTTCCGGAGTTCGTTGTCTTCAGCGGTCCCCAGACCGCTTCCGCGAACCAAGCTCACGCCCAAAACAACGGGCAAATCCAGGGCTTGTCTTCGCTTAACAAGGAGATGGTATTCGTCTTTCCGGCAGAATCCAACACTTTTTTTGATTTTCTAGGCCTTATTTTGCGCCACGACGCAGCGTGGAATCGACGCCAAATCCGACCGAATCTCGACGACTCGAAAGCCCGCGCTTTCCAGCATGGCCGCAACCGATGACGCCTGACCTTGGCCTACTTCAAACGCGATCAGGGATTCGGGCGCGCACAACTCTGTCAGGCCTGGGATGACTGCCCGATAGACATCAAGTCCGTCGCTGCCGCCGTCCAACGCGGCGTGCGGATCGAAACGAACTTCGGGCTGCAAATGGCTCAGATCGTCTTGCGACAGATAGGGCGGATTACTGACCAACACATCGAAGGGTCCGGCCAAGGCGGCGGTCCAATTCGCGCATACAAACGCCGACCGCTCGGCGAGCGCCAGATTGGCCGCGTTCTTCCGCGCGGTCACAAGTGCGGGAAAGCTCACGTCGAGCCCAACACCCACGGCCTGCGGCCATTCTTTGAGCAGCGCCAGAAGGATACATCCCGATCCCGTGCCCAGATCGAGAATTCGCGGTTTATCCGATGCGACAAGGCCGCGATGTTCGAGGACCGCGCTCACCAGCACTTCGGTATCGGGGCGCGGGTCCAAGGTGTGGGGACTGAGCGCAAACGGCAGTCCCCAAAACTCGCGCCGGCCGACAATGCGCGACACCGGCTCGCGTGCCGCTCGGCGTTTCACGACATGGGCCAAAGCCGCCTCTTGCGGCACAGAAAGGATGGTGTCGCCGCGCAGAAATGTTGCGTTGGTGTCGGCCCCGAGCACATGGGCCAGCAAGATGCGCGCATCGAGGCGTGGATTGTCGACATTCGCCCGCTGAAGGGCCGCACTCGTCTCGGCGACAGCCTGCCGAACAGACCGCGGCGCATGAGGCGGATGCTGCGCACTCATGGCCAACCTCACGCGAGGGAGGCCATTTTGGCGGCGCGGTCCTCGGCGGTCAGGGCGTCGATCAGTTCATCCAGGGCGATGCCGTCGATCACGTCTTGAATCTTGTAGAGCGTGAGGTTGATGCGATGGTCGGTCACACGGCCTTGCGGAAAGTTATAGGTCCGAATGCGCTCGGAGCGATCGCCGCTGCCGACTTGGCCCTTGCGGTCGGCCGCGCGCTCGGAGTCAAGCTTTTGGCGCTGCGCGTCATAGAGCTTGGCGCGCAGCATCTTCATGGCCTTGGCGCGGTTCTTGTGTTGCGACTTCTCGTCCTGACACTGCGCCACGACGCCCGTGGGGAGGTGCGTGATGCGTACCGCGCTTTCGGTGCGGTTGACGTGCTGACCGCCGGCCCCTTGCGCGCGGTAGGTATCGACGCGCAGATCATCCGTCTTGATCTCGATGTCGACCTCTTCGACTTCCGGCAAGACCGCGACCGTGGCCGCCGACGTGTGCACCCGCCCGCTCGCCTCGGTGTCGGGCACGCGCTGCACCCGATGAACGCCGGACTCGAACTTGAGCCGCGCGAAGACGTTCCGCCCCGAAATGTTGGCGATGGCTTCCTTGTAGCCGCCCAGGTCGGTTTCGCTGATGTCCATGATCTCGAACGACCACCCCTTGCGGGCGGCATAGCGCTCGTACATGCGAAACAAGTCGGCCGCGAACAACGCCGCTTCCTCGCCGCCCGTGCCCGCGCGCACTTCCAGAATGGCGTTCTTGGCGTCGGCGTCATCCTTGGGGATGAGGGCGAACTTGACCTCTTCTTCTTGTTGCTTGACCTCGGCCTTGAGGCGCCGGGTTTCGTCTTCGCCCATGGCGCGGATTTCCGGATCGGGATCGGCCGTCAGCGCTTGCGCGCCCTCAAGTTCCTTGCGCGTGGCTTGAAGGCGTTTGATCTGTTCCACCAGGGGGCCGATGTCGGAGAATTCCTTGCTGAGCGCGGCAAAATTCTGGGCGGCCCCGCCGCCCTGAATCATAAGGGCTTGCAGCTCGTCGTGCCGCGTCAGGATGCGGTTGAGGTTCTCGTCGAGGTTCATTGGCGTGGATCAGCGCTATCGGAAGCGGTCCAGGTATCGCTCTACGTCCGCCAACGCAACCGTTTCCTGCTCGCCGGAATCAAGCCGGCGCAAGGTCACGGCCGCTTGCTTGATCTCATCCTCGCCGAGAATGAGCGCCGCAACGGCGTTGACCTTGTTCGCGCGCTTCATGCGCTTGCCCATGTTGCCGCCAAAGGCCATGTCGACGACAAATCCCGCCTGACGCAGCCGATGTGTCAACTGGATGGCGGCGGCACTTTCGCTTTCGCCGACCGGAACAACCGCGACGGGCCTTTGAACGGGCGGCAAGGCCGTCAGCAGCATCGCGAGCCGCTCAATGCCCGCGGCCCAGCCGATGCCCGGCGTTGGAGGCCCGCCCATCTGAGCGATCAGGCCGTCATAACGCCCGCCGGCCAGCACGGTGCCTTGCGCGCCAAGGGCCTCGGTCGTGAATTCGAACGCCGTGTGGGAATAGTAATCGAGCCCACGAACCAGGGCCGGGTTCAGGGTGAAAGCGATTCCTAACTCGGTCAGCCCGTCTTGAACCGCCTTAAAGAAATCGAGCGACGCTTGATTGAGGTAGTCCGGGAATCGCGGCGCTCCGGCGACGATGATCTTGTCAGCCGGGTCCTTCGAATCAAGAACACGCAGTGGGTTGCGCTCAAGCCGCTCCTGGCTCTCGGCGGACAGTTTCGTGCGTTGATCCGACAAATACTTCACCAGCACTTGCCGGTAAGCGTCGCGGCTGGCCTGATCGCCCAGCGAATTCAGCTCCAGGGTCACCGCGCCGGTGAGTTTCAGCGCCTTCAAGATATGATCGGCCAGCGCGATCACCTCGACGTCGGCCGGGGGCTGCGCGACGCCGATCAACTCGGCGCCGATCTGGTGAAACTGCCGTTGCCGGCCCTTTTGCGGGCGCTCGTGGCGAAACATCGGGCCGCAATAGAAAAACTTGAGGGGCGTTTGTTGGGCAAGCCCGCCGGAAATGAAGGCGCGCGCGACGCCCGCCGTGCCCTCGGGACGCAAAGTGATGCTTTCGCCGCCCTTGGTCTCGAAGGTGTACATCTCCTTGGTGACGATGTCCGAGGTGTCGCCCAAGGTACGGCTGAATACTTCGGTGAACTCAAAGATGGGCGTCGCAATCTCGGAGTAGCCGTAGCGCGCTGCGATCGACAGCGCAGTGTCGATGATGGCGCGGTGACGCCTGATGTCGTCAAACATCAGGTCGTGAGTCCCGCGCACAGGTTGTAACGTCGACAAGGTTGTGTTCCTTCGGAATGAGTCGTTGACGCCAGCGCCGCTAAGCGGCGGCGTCGGTGCGGGGGTTGTCTTTGAGGCGAGACGCTTCGATGGCTGCCGCCTTCGCCTCGACCAGCTTGACAATGTGATCAATCATGGCTTCGCTGCCGATGTTGTGGTCGGGTTTGCCGCCGACATACATCTTGTGCACGCCGTTGCCGCCGCCCGTGAGACCAATGTCGGTCTCGCGGGCTTCGCCGGGTCCATTGACCACGCAGCCTATGATGGACAGCGAGACCGGCGTGGTGATGTGCGCCAAGCGTTCTTCCAGCTTCGCGACCGTGTCGATGACGTTGAAGCCCTGGCGTGCGCAGCTGGGGCACGAGACGATGCGCACGCCGCGATGGCGGAGATCCAGCGACTTCAAGATATCGAACCCGACCTTCACCTCCTCGACCGGATCGGCCGAGAGCGAAACGCGAATCGTGTCGCCAATCCCCGCCCACAGCAGCGCGCCTATGCCGATGGCCGATTTCACCGTGCCGGCGCGCAGTCCTCCCGCCTCTGTCACGCCCAGATGCAGCGGTGCGTCGGTGACCTCGGCGAGCTGTTGGTAAGCCGCCACGGCCAAGAACGCATCGGAGGCCTTCACGCTGATCTTGAACTCGTGAAAATCGTTGTCTTGGAGAATCTTGGCGTGTTCCAGCGCGCTTTCGACCATCGCCTCGGGACAGGGCTCGCCGTATTTCTCCAGCAGATGCCGTTCCAGGCTGCCAGCGTTGACGCCGATGCGCATGCTGCAACCATGATCCTTGGCCGCCGCGATCACGTCCTTGACACGCTGCGCGGAGCCGATATTGCCCGGATTGATGCGCAAGCATGCCGCCCCCGCCTCGGCCGACTCAATGGCGCGCTTATAGTGAAAGTGAATATCCGCGACGATGGGCACGTCGATTTGAGCCACGATATCTTTCAGCGCGCGCGTCGACTCTTCATCGGGACAGGACACGCGCACGATATCGGCCCCGGCGGCCGCGATGGCATTCACTTGCGCCACCGTCGCCGCCACGTCGCTAGTGAGCGTGTTCGTCATGGACTGCACCGAGATCGGCGCATCCCCGCCCACGGCCACGCGCCCGACATGAATCTGGCGGGATTTGCGGCGCACAATCTGGCGGTAGGGACGCAAGGTCATGATCGTGTCTTGGAACTGCTCGTGATCGCTAGTGGAGCGGATTTGACGTTCGCTACCCTAGTTGCGGCGAAATTGATAAGCGAATGTCAAATCCAAAGCTCCACTAGAAACATATTGTTGGTAGTGGTCTTGATGATTCTAACATTCTCAAGATCGCGACCCGAAATGGGATGCGAATGTTAGAATCGGACCACTAGCGGCGGCTTATACCGCAGAATTGAGCGCCGCCAAAGGCCGCCTCACCGCCCATTTATGGCCGCGCGAGGCCTCAATCTGCCTCTGACAAGGCCACAATTTTAGTTCGCCGCGGGCGGCTTGGCCGCTGACTTTAGTTTCTGCGCATCAAGCGCCACACCACGCGCCACGCTGCCCGGCTCGCCGAGCGGCGGCATGGCCTCGCCGTTGACGAGCACATCGATGCCCCCCGCGTTCAACGTCATGAGCGTGAGACCCGGGCGATCGGGCACCTTATAACTTTCTCCCTTGCGCAAGAACCGTGTCAGCAGGAGTTGCTCCCCATCGCGAATTTGAATCCAGCTATCGGACTTCGCGCGCAGTTCGACCGCCTCCTTGCCGGCGGACGCGACCTGAGTGGATGGGCGACTTGCCGGCGGCGGCGCGGGCGTGGCTGTCGCCGTCGATGCGGCCGCCGGCGCGGGGGCGCCAGCAGGTGCCGACGGCCGAGACTGATTCGGTTGCGGCCCAGCAGTTTGAACGGCACCAGGAGCAACTTCAGGCTTGGTTTCCGCTGAGATCGGTTTGGGAGCGGCGTCTGATTGCGCCACAGCTGGTGTTTTAGACTCGATAGAAGATTTTGGGGTTATCGGCGGCGCAGTCGGCGCAGCGGCAATTTTCGCCGCTGGAGGCACGACAACGGCCGGCGTGCTCGGAGCTTGTGCGGGGCTCGCGGCGGGCATGGCCTTCGCCGGCAAAGGTGCTGGCGTCGGCGGTTTGGCCGTCTCGGCAACCGCAATGGCTGTTTCCGGACGCTTTTGCTCTGGCGCGGCTTCAGTGACAGGCGGCGAAACATCAGCGACTTGCGCCGGTGGGTTTTCGCTCGGCAGCGGAGCAACAGGACTTGCCGACATGGCGGGCGATTCGTCGGAGTCGTCTTCGGACGCGATCACCAAGGGCGGAACCGGTGTTTCATCGGTATCGCCAGAGGCTTCGACTTGCACGGCTTCCGATGCGGGCGCTGTTGAATTTCCATCGAGCAGCGCCGCCAAGCGCTCGGGGACTTCCTGGATCACCTCTGCGGCACGCCGATCGGCATCGGCCATGGTGTACCAGACGCCGTACACCATCATGCCCAGCACAACGGCGACGAGAAGCAAGGCGCCGGACGGAATGCCGGATTCCGGAGCCGGAATCGGATATTCGAATCTTGCCTTGTGCTTGATCCCGGCCGTTTCATCCTTGTAACGGCGCACGACCTCGTCGCCGTCCAGCCCCAAATGGTCGGCGTAGGCGCGAACGAACCCAATGGCATAAGCCTGACCTGGCAGATCTTCGTAACGGCCATCCTCGATCGCCACCAAGAAATTGTAGCGAATATGCAGGACACCGGCGACGGCCTGCAGGTCCTTGCCCAAACGCATCCGTGTCGCGCACAGCAACGTGCCGACGTCGGAAGCTTGCGGCGGCGGTTCCAGGGAAACACCCGCGGCAGAGGCAGAGCTATGGGGCGTGTTATCGGGCGCGTCGTTCATGAACTTATTGGGCTCAAATCAAGCGGCATCCGTTGCGGTCTGGGGGCTCGATCAAGTCTCTGGACTATATGATCTTTCATGACTCCGGGAAACCCATCTGTGGCGTCATCACGCAGTCACGCGAGCGGCGCAAGAATGCCGTGATCTTGCGCGAAACCCCGCATTTCGGTTCGCAACGATGGCGCGTCCGACGTCATCAAGACAGTCACAAAATCTTCTAGGTCTTTCAAATTGGTCTGCCGGATCAGGTCTCGAACCGGCCCGATGGCAGCCGCCGACATGGAGAGCGTCCGATATCCCAGGGCAACCAGAGCCAAGGCTTCCAAGGGCCGCCCGGCCATTTCGCCGCAAAGCGACAACTCGACCTCGGCCGCATTCGATCGCTCGGCAATGAAGCGCAACATGCGCAGGACCGGAGCCGAGAGAACGTCGTAGCGGTCGGCAATGCGGGTGTTGCCGCGATCCGCGGCAAACATGAACTGGACCAAATCGTTGGAGCCGACGGACAGAAAGTCGATCCGCGACAACAATTGATCGAGTTGCCACAATAAGGCGGGCACTTCGAGCATGGTGCCGACCGCGACCGAGGACGGCGGCTGACCGCCACGCGAGAGATGGCGCTCAAACTCCATATCGAATATGCGTCGCGACGCCTCGAATTCAGCGACCGACGCGATCATCGGAAACATCACACGAAGCTCGCGCCCCTGGCAGGCTTGAATGATGGCGCGCAGTTGCTGGCGCATCACGCTCGGCCGGTCGAGCGTGAGACGGATGGAGCGCCAGCCCATGGCGGGATTGTCTTCCTGGGCGCCCGACCATGACGACGCGATTTTGTCGCCGCCGACGTCGAGCGTGCGAAAGGTGATGGGTCGGCCGTTGGCCGCATCAAGCGCTTGTTTATAAAGTCCTTGTTGTGTCTTCACGTCCGGCAGGGTCGGCAGTGCAAGGAACTGCATTTCGGTTCTGAACAAGCCGATACCGTCCGCGCCGGTTTCATCCAGGGCCTGCACGTCGATGAGGAAGCCGGCATTGAGCTGCAGCTTGATCTCGACGCCATCGCGCGTGACCGACGGCAAGTCCTTGCGCGCCGCATAGGCCGCTTTTTGTCGAACACGCGCTTCCGCGCCGGCGGCATACAATTCTTGGACGTCCTCCGAGGGCCGCAGAAACACCTGCCCCGCGCTCGCGTCCAACGCCAGCAGGTCGTAGGCGTCGATCCGCGACAGGGCGCCTTGGACCTGGGCGAGCACCGGAATATCAAGCGCCTTCGCCACCACGACGGCGTGCATGGTGGGCGAGCCCTCCTCCATGATCAGACCCTTGATCTTGCGCCGGTCGTAATCGAGCAACTCCGTCGGTCCGAGGCTGCGGCAGACCAGAATAGCGTTGTCGGGCAGTTCCGTTCGCATGCCGCCGCCCGCCAGGATGGCCAGCAATCGGTTGGCGAGGTCGTCGAGGTCCTGCAAGCGTTCGCGAAACAGCGGATCGCTCATCTGTTGCATGCGCACGCGGGTGTCGTCGCTGACCTTTTGCACCGCGGCTTCCGCGGTGAGGCCCGTGTCGATCACCTCGCCGATGCGCGCGATCCAGCCGCGATCGTCGGCGAACATGCGATAGACTTCGAGGATATCGCCGAAACCCGCCGCCTCGCCGCGCGACGAACTGAGCAGCGCATCGACGTCACGGCGCAGGATCGCGAGCGCGCTTTGCAGGCGCTCTTTCTCGACCGCCGGATCGTCGGCCACGAGCCGCCCAATGCGCACATGCGGCTTGTGCATGACCGCCTGCCCCAGCGCGATGCCGGCGTTGAGCGCAACACCGGTCAACCGCACCGGCAAGAGGGCGTTGCCCTCGGCGGGGAACAATTCCTCGCGCTTGACGACGTGGGCGGCGGCCATCAACTCGGCAATCACCATGGCCACGGTTTCGAGCGTCTCGACTTCCCAGTCGTTGAACGGGCGCTCCTCGCGGGTTTGCACGGCGAGCACGCCGACGACCCGGCCCGCTTGGATCATCGGCACGCCCATCAACGAACGGAAAAAATCTTCGCCGGTTTCCGGGCGATACACAAAGGCGGGATGCGACCAGGCGTCGGCGAGCGAGATCGGCTCGGCGTGTGCCGCGATTTCACCGACCAGGCCCTCGCCGACGCGCAGGCGGGTAATGTGAACGGCGCGTTGCGACAAACCGAAGGTCGCGAACAGCTCCAGCACCTCGCCCGCGCGCATCACGTAGCACGAGCAAACGTCGGCGCGCAGGCCCTGCGCGATCAGCGTCACGACCTTGTCGAGACGCTCCTGCACCGAGCCCATCCCCGCCATGACGTCGCGCATGCGCGCCAACATCTGGCGAAGATCGCCCGCGCTAAAGGCGGTCATGAGGCGGCTCGAAGCGCCAAGGCCTCGGTAGCCTGGGCCATGAGCTCGCCGAGAATTTCCGCGATGGGTTGTTCGCGCGTGACCATGCCCACGCTTTGCCCGGCCATGAGCGAGCCGCGCTCCACGTCGCCGTCGATCACGGCGCGGCGCAAAGCGCCCGCCCAGAAATGCTCGATTTCAAGTTGGGCCGCGGTCTGATCGAGTTCGCCCGTATCAAACTTGGCGATGACCTGACGCTGCTTCTCCATGAAGTCTTCGACGCCTTTGTTCACGATGGCGCGCACCGGGATCACGGGGAAGCGCTTGTCCAACTGAATGCTCGGCAGGGCATCGCGGGCATTGGCCCGGATGAAGGCTTGTTTGAATTTCGGGTGCGCGATGCACTCGCTGGCGCAAACAAATCGCGTGCCCATCTGCACGCCGGCCGCGCCCATCTCCAAGTACGATACGATCGCTTCGCCACGGGCAATTCCACCAGCCACAAACACCGGCACATCGCGCACGGCGGGCAGAATTTCTTGGGCCAAGACGCTGGTGGAGACCGGACCGATATGGCCCCCCGCTTCGCTGCCCTCGATCACGATGGCGTCGGCGCCAAGTTTGATAAAGCGCTTGGCGAGAACAAGAGCCGGGGCGAAGCACATCAACTTTGCGCCGCCATCCTTGACCCGCTTCATGGCCTCGGTCGGCGGAATGCCGCCCGCCAAAACCACGTGCGAGACCCTGTTGGCCACGCAGACTTCGGCCAGGTCCAACAACTTGGGATGGAGCGTGATGAGATTGACGCCGAAGGGCTTCGAGGTCAGCGCGCGTGTGGCCTTGATCTCGGCATCGAGCAGATCGGGCGTCATGGATCCGCATGCGATCACGCCGAAGCCGCCCGCATTGGAGATGGCGGCCACCAGATTGCGTTCGGACACCCACGTCATGGCCCCGCCCATGATCGCGATAGGACAACCGAGGAACTCCGAGCCGCGCGACCAAAGCTTGGCCAGCCGGGCTGGAACGACTGGCGGTGCAACGTTGGCCGCGGGGGCAGTTGCGTGATCCATGATGCTCGATGTCTAGGCCGCGTCGAGATTATAGGCCGTATGCAACGCGCGCAGGGCAAGCTCGGTATAATCCTCGGCGATCAAGACACTCACCTTGATCTCGGACGTCGAGATCACCTGAATGTTGATCCCCTTGTCCGCCAGCGCCTTGAACATGGTCTGCGCCACACCCGCATGACTGCGCATGCCCACGCCGATGACCGAGACCTTCACGACGTTCTTGTCGGCCTTCAGCCCCTTGTAGGGCACGTGGAGCTTGTCCTTGATCACCTTCACGGCGCGCTCAAGATCGGCCTTCCCGACCGTGAACGTGATGTCGGTCGTGCCATCTTGCGACACGTTCTGGACGATCATGTCGACGTTGATGTTGGACTCCGACAACGGGCCGAAGATGCCCGCCGCCACGCCCGGTTGATCGCTCACGCCCACCAGCGTGATCTTGGCCTCGTCGCGGCTATAGGCGATGCCGCTCACCAGTTCTTTTTCCACGATTTCATCCTCGTCACAGACCAATGTTCCGGGCGCATCCGAGAAACTCGACAGCACCTGCACGCGCACGCGGTGCTTCATCGCCATTTCGACCGACCGCGTTTGCAGCACCTTGGCGCCGAGCGACGCCATTTCGAGCATTTCCTCGTAAGTGACCTTGTCGAGCTTCTTGGCCGTTTTCACGATGCGCGGATCGGTGGTGTAAACACCATCGACGTCGGTATAGATGTCGCAGCGGTCAGCCTTCAGTGCCGCCGCCAGGGCCACCGCCGTCGTATCCGAGCCGCCGCGACCCAGCGTGGTCACGCGATTGTCGGGGCCAATGCCCTGGAAGCCCGCGACCACGGGCACTTGGCCTTGCTCCATCCGCTTGATCAGCTCTTCGCCTTTGATTTCTACAATACGCGCCTTACCGTGGGCATCGTCGCTGATGATCGGAATTTGCCAGCCTTGCCAAGACCGAGCCTGCACCCCCACCTCCTGCAAGGCAATGGCCAGCAGGCCCGTTGTGACCTGCTCGCCGGTCGCCACAACGGTGTCATATTCCCGGGCGTCATGGAGCGGCGAAATCTGGGTGCAATAGTCGACCAACTGATTGGTCACGCCCGACATGGCCGAAACCGCGACCGCAACCTGATTGCCGCGATCGACTTCAGCCTTCACCTTGCGCGCGACGTTCTTGATGCGGGCGATATCACCCACGGACGTGCCGCCGAACTTCATCACAATGCGCGCCATGCGTGCGCCACCAAACCCAACTTGACATCGAGAGGCCGCGGAGCGCTTCGCCAACACAGGTCCCCGAGAGGGGCGAATTGGTTAATAGGGCCGCGCGGGGCGCGCATACATAACCAAAAGCACCCCCGCGAACAAGGCTAGGAAATGGCCTCGCCCAGGGGTACAGCCAGGCTTTGTCGCGGCCGACGAAAACCCTATATTCCCTCGTGTGGCGGTTCAGAAGTCCGCATCGACCTTGCCGCGGCTCCTGAATGCGGACTTCTGAACCAAAGCCACACGAGATCAATATGTTGCTCGTGTCCTTCGATCCCGAAGTTCGCAAACGATGATGTGACGGCACGATGCGAACTTCGGAATCGGGACACTAGGCCTCGGAGCCCATCGCCTCATGTCTCACGCCACCTCGCCCGCCGGCTCGACCACGGCCAACGCCGCCGAGATCGCGAAATTCGCCGCGATTGCCGATGAGTGGTGGAATCCGCAGGGCAAGTTCAAACCGCTTCACAAATTCAATCCGGAGCGGATTCGGTTCGTGCGTGACCGCGCCGCCGCGCATTTCGGCGTGGACCCAAGCCGACCCGAACCCTTCGCGGGTTTGAAGCTGTTGGACATCGGGTGCGGCGGCGGCCTGATCGCCGAACCCATGGCGCGGATGGGGTTCGCCGTCACGGGCATCGATGCCGCCGAGAAGAATGTTGCCGTGGCGCGGCTCCATGCCGAACGCAACAACCTGCCGATCACCTACGATTGCGCGACGCCCGAACTGTTGAGCGCACGCGGGCGGCGCTATGACGTGGTGCTCGCGCTGGAAGTCATCGAGCACGTCGACGATATCGAGATTTTCCTCGCGGCGGCCGGAGAATTGGTCACGCCGGGGGGCCTGCTGATCGCCGCAACACTGAATCGGACCTTGAAGTCCCTGGCACTCGCCAAGATCGGTGCAGAATATGTCTTGCGCTGGTTGCCCGTGGGAACCCACGACTGGCGGCATTTTGTGCGTCCCAGCGAGCTGGCGGCGGGCTTGCGGCGCTCGGGGCTCGACGTCCGCGAAATCTCGGGCGTGAGCTACGATTTATTCAAGGATCAGTGGAAACTGAGCCGCGACCTCGACGTCAATTACATCGCGATGGCAACAAAACCGGCCGCGTGAGCAGGCTTCACGCGTTGGTCTTGCGCGGCCACGGCAGCGACATAACCTTGATGCCCTCTTCGGTCAGGTCCTTGGCTTCTTGAGGCGTTGCGTTGCCGTAAATGCCGCGCTCGGGCGCTTCACCGTAATGAATCTTGCGTGCTTCGTCGGGGAACTTGTCGCCGACGTGATCGAAGTTTTTCTCGATCGTCTTGCGCAACTCATTGAACGCCTCGGTCATTTTCTCCATGGCTTGGACCATGTCGCCGGCGGGCTTCTCGGTTGCGGCAGGCAGGGCCTGGGTTTTCGCCCTCGACGACGTGATGCGCGGCGCCTGCATGGCTTTCTTGACTTTCGCGCTGCCGCAAGCCGGGCACGATACCTGGCCGACCTTCATCAGCTTGTCCGCGGCCGACGAGTTCCGGAACCAGGATTCGAACTGGTGGTCCTTGTCGCAAATGAGGTCGTAAAGAATCATGCGTCCGCCACGGGTCGGTTCAACAACTCATGTAAGGAGCTAGCACGAAACCTTCAACGATATGTAAAGCATTACTGCGCGCGACTAGGCAGACGCGGGGTGAATTGTGGCATTCAGCGATAATGATGGGATCTTGCCCCGCGCCATGGTCACTTCCGCCGGATCGATCTTGGCCATGATGACACCCGGCGCCGTGCCCGCGTCGGCCAGCACCTCGCCCCAAGGGTTGATGATTAGAGCGTGGCCATAGGTCTTGCGGCCTCCGGCGTGTGTGCCGGTCTGGGCGGGCGCAAACACGAAGCACCCGGTTTCGATGGCGCGAGCGCGCAGCAGCACATGCCAATGGGCCTCGCCGGTGACCTGGGTGAAAGCCGATGGCACGGTCAGAAACTGCGCACCCGCCAGGGCCAACTGACGATAGAGGTGCGGAAAACGCAGGTCATAGCAAATGGTCAGTCCCAAACGGCCCCAGGGCAGATCGACATACTTGACTTCGCTCCCCGCTTCGAATGTCGCGCTTTCGGCGTAGCGCTCGCCGTTGCCAAGGTTGACGTCGAACATATGAATTTTGTCGTATGACGCCGCGACGGATCCATCGGGCGCAATCACGTAGGTCCGGTTCGCGACTTTACCGTTGTCGCGCAGCACGGCGAGACTGCCGCCATGGAGCCAAATCTTCAGTTCCTTGGCCAGCTCTCGAAAGGCCGCAAGCGCCGTGTGCGTGGCCTCGGGCATGGCCTTGGCGGTGATGGCCGCCCGGCCCCATTCCATCATGGCGACATTTTCGGGCATGAGCACCAGATCCGCGCCCTTGGCGACGGCCTCGCGCGTCAGCTGCGCCGCGGCGGCGATGTTGGCCGCCATATCGTTGCTGGCATTGACCTGCAGGCAGGCGGCGACAAACGACTGAGACGGCGCAGTCATCGACTATTGCCGCGCTAGCAGCGGGTCCAGCCCACCTCGGGACTCAAGCGCATAAAGTTCGTCGCAACCGCCGACGTGACGGTCATCGATAAAAATCTGCGGCACCGTGCGGCCACCGCTGGCGCGCGCGACCATTTCGTCTTTCTTGGAGCAATCCATCATCACGTCGATTTCCAAGAACGTCACGCCCTTGCGCTGCAGCAATTGCTTCGCACGGTGACAATACCCGCAAAAGGGCGACGTGTAGATTTCGACTTTGGCCATTTCGACGCGCCTAGAACTCGCTTCTAGTGTAGGCTTCGGGCGAGCCGTTGCAAGATCGACCCTCGTAGAATACGCATGCGGCGGCACTTCGGTTGCGGCGCTAGACTAGGCCCAAATTTGGCGAATTGATGATGCCCCAGCGGATCCTGCTTCTCACGGGTGAGATTGAGGCACCGTTCTTGACCGAGGTCTTGCGCGAGCACCGTCCGTCGCTTGAAGTCGAAACGATCATGAGCCGGGACGCCTTGTTGGCGGCGGTCGCGTCTGATCGGTCGGGAACACGGCTGATTTCGTTTTGCAGCGCCGTGGTCGTGCCCGGTGACGTTCTGACCGCGCTGGGCACGCCAAGTTACAATTTCCACCCCGGGCCGCCGGAATACCCTGGCCGATACCCCAGCGTGTTTGCGCTTTATGAGGGCGCGGAGCGCTTCGGCATCACCGTCCATGAGATGGCCGCGAAAGTCGACGCCGGCCCCATTATTTCCGCCGAGTGGTTCCCCATTCCCAAGGATTGCTCACTCGAAAAGCTGGAAGAACTCGCATTTAGCGCCTTGGTCGCGAAGTTCCGGGTCATGGCTCATCATTTGGCGACCATCGAACGGCCCTTGCCGCGCATGCCCTACCGCTGGAGCGGGAGGAAAACCAAGAAGGCCGATTGCACGGCGCTGTGTCGTATTACGCCCGGCTTGGACGCCGATGAAATCGCGCGGCGGCGGCGGGCCTGTGGTGGTCACTTGGTCGAAGGTTAAAAGGGTTCAGGTTCCCGGCGGCGGAACCCGGGCCAGCACGAGCACATCGACCGCCGCGGCTCCCGCGCGCAGCAAAGTCCGCGCACAGGCATCGGCCGTGGCGCCGGTGGTGAGGACATCATCGACCAGCACGACGTTTTTGCCTCGGACCCGGTCCGGCCGATTGACGGCAAAGGCGCCGGCCACGTTGAGCCGCCGCGCCGCGCGATTGAGACCGCCCTGGCTCTTGGTCGACTTGCGCCGCTCCAGCGCATCGGGGCAACAGGGCTTCGCCGCCAGTGACGCCAGCGCATTGGCCAGCAACGCCGCTTGATTATAGGTCCGCAACCACAGCCGCCGCCGGTGCATGGGAACCGGAACCAGCATGTCGGCGCCGCTCAAGACTTCGCCCCCGGCGCGGATCAGCCATTTCGCCAGATGAACTGCCGCATCGGTGCGATCGGCGTGTTTCAGCTTCAAGACGAGATCGCGCCCCTGATCGCGATAGACGAAAACCGCCCGCGCGTGGCGATAGGCGGGACGATCCTTGAGACACGCCCCACACATGACCTCATCGTCAATGGCGGCGGTTTCAAAAGGCAGGCAGCAAACTTGGCAATAGGGCCGCGTGATGAAGGTGAAGCGGCCAAAACATTCCGCGCATAGACTGCCGGGCTCATCGACGTTGGCCTCGCAGGCCAGACATTGCGGCGGCAGCAATGCGTTGAGCAACCCGCGTCCGGCACGACGCGCAATGGAAAGACCAGCCTCGACAGCTTGCCGCATGAGCCACCTTTCAAGCCCCCACCGTAGCATGGCATAACAACCAGCGATGACAACAAGCCCACATGTTTTCGACCGACGTGCCGTGCGGTGCCACCGCGACCGGGCCGCTCGGGCTGAGACCGGAACTGAGTTCCTTTTCCAAGAATCAGCCGATCGCCTACTCGATCGCCTTCATGATGTGACGCGCACGTTTTCTCGAGCGGTCGATCTTGGCGCCCGCAACGGGCATATTGCCGAGAGGTTGCAAGGATCAGCCAAAGTCGAGTGGCTGGCGCAATCGGAGTTTTCTTGGCCCATGACGATGGCCGCAGCTCGGCACGGCAATGCGGTCTGCGTCGACGAGGAAATCTTGCCGTTCGCCGACGGCGCGCTCGATCTGGTGCTGTCGAACTTGGCCTTGCATTGGGTCAACGACTTGCCGGGCGCGCTCATCCAGGTTCGCCGCGCGCTTAGACCTGACGGACTGTTTCTTGCGGCCATGTTTGGCTCGGAGACATTGCGCGAATTGCGCGCCAGTCTTCTTCATGCAGAAACCGACCTGCGTGGCGGCGCGAGCCCGCGCGTTTCGCCCTTCGTCGACGTGCGCGACGCCGGCCAACTGCTCAATCGCGCGGGCTTTGCCCTGCCCGTGGTGGACTCCGACACGATCACGGTCACATACACCGACATTTTCAAGCTCATGACAGACTTGCGCGGCATGGGGGAAACAAATGCTGTCCATGAGCGCCGCAAGACCGCGACGGGGCGCGAGATCTTTGCGCGGGCCGGTGAAATCTACGGGCAACGCCATGCCGATGAACGCGGCCGATTGATCGCCACGTTTCAAATCGTGACCTTGACCGCCTGGGCGCCGCATCAGAGCCAGCAAAAAGCGCTCCGGCCCGGCAGCGCCAAGGCGCGGCTGTCCGACGCACTGAACGCCACGGAAGTTCCCCTCGATGACCGCACGCCGTTTCCCGTGAAGGACCCGTCATGAAATTTCCGCAGCCGTTGATCGAAGGCCGCCTGATCAAGCGCTACAATCGCTTCTTCGCCGATGTGACGCTCACGTCGGGCGAAACGGTCACGGCCCATTGCGCCAATTCGGGCTCGATGCTGTCGGTGAAGGAACCCGGCTCGCGCGTGTGGCTATCGCCCGCGCAAAATCCCGAGCGCAAACTCAAGTTTACCTGGGAATTGATCGAAATTCACGGCGGCCTGGTGGGAATCAATACCAGCCACCCCAACCGCCTGGTCGCCGACGCCATCGACGCCGGCGAGATCAAGGCGCTGAAAGGTTACGCATCGCTCAAGCGCGAGCAAAAATACGGCAAGAATTCGCGCATCGACATCCTGCTCGAATCTCCCGGCAAGCCGGCCTGTTACGTCGAGGTCAAAAACGTCACCATGAAACGCGCGCCGGGGCCCAAGGCGCCGGCGGAGTTTCCCGACTCGGTCACAGAACGGGGCGCCAAGCATTTGATGGAACTGGCGAATGTGGCCAAAGCGGGCGGGCGGGCGGTGATGTTTTACCTGGTCCAGCGCACCGACAGCCGCCGCTTCGGCGTCGCCGCCGACATCGACCCGGACTACGCGGCGGGCCTCAAAAAAGCGCTGAAAGCCGGGGTGGAAGCCCTCTGCTATGGTTGTGATATCTCGCCCGATGGTATAACCATCGCCCAGCCGTTGACGATGGATTTACCTGTTTAAAGGCATATCTATGCGTTGATCGCGAGACTGTTTTTGACGCCGGGCAACCGGCTTGATGAATGAACCTGGCAATGAGAGAAGCGGCCCTCCGCCGACCGCGTGACGTCGAACTGCACGGACCCGAAGCCTTCGCGGCCATGCGCAAGTCCGGGCGGTTGACGGCCGAGATTCTGGATTTCATCACGCCCTACGTGCGCCCGGGGGTCACCACCGCCGAGATCGACCGGCTGTGCCATGAGTATCACCTCAGCAGCGGCGCCATACCCGGCCCGTTGAATTACCGCGGTTATCCCAAATCCATCTGCACGTCGGTCAACCACGTGGTCTGCCACGGCATCCCCGGTGATCGGGTGCTGCGCGACGGCGATATCGTCAACATCGACGTCTCGCCCATCATCGACGGCTGGTACGGCGATTCCAGCCGCATGTACTTCGTCGGCGACGTCAAGGTGAAGGCGCGCCGCCTCGTGGAAGTGACTCACGAAGCCATGATGCGCGGCATCGCCGCCGTGAAGCCCGGCGCCACCTTGGGCGACATCGGTTACGCCATTCAAAGTTACGCCGAGAGCCAGCGCTTCTCGGTGGTGCGCGATTTCTGCGGCCACGGCATCGGGCGCGTGTTTCATCAGCCGCCCAATGTGATGCATTTCGGCGACCCGGGCGACGGCTTGGTGCTGGAACCGGGCATGATCTTCACCATCGAGCCCATGATCAACGCCGGACGTTATGAGACCAAGATTCTCGAGGACGGCTGGACGGCCGTGACGCGCGATAAGTCGCTGTCGGCGCAGTTCGAGCACACGGTGGGCGTCACCGAGACCGGCGTGGAAATTTTCACCCTGTCGCCCCAGGGCTTCACCTTCCCGCCCTACGGCCCGGAAAGCCAACCGGCGCCGCCCGCGCCGTTCTGAGCCGTTGGCGGCCCGAGCCATGGCGACCAAGGGCCTTGGTGACGCCGGCGGCCAGGATTTGTTCCGAGAGCCCAAGACTCTTCAATCTTCATCCGAGCAGGTCGACCAAACCGAGCCCGACCACATCGGCCACCGCCAGCGGCTGCGCGAACGCTTTCTCGCCGGCGGGACCGACAGCCTGCCCGACTACGAACTCTTGGAACTCATGCTGTTCATGGCCCAGCCCCGGGCCGACACCAAGCCCATCGCCAAGGAGTTGCTGCGCCGCTTCGGCTCCTTCGCCGAGGTGATTTCCGCCGAGGCGGACGCCCTGCGCGACGTGAAGGGCATCGGCGACGCCGGCGTCGTGGCGCTCAAGGCCGCTCAAGCCGCCGCCCAACGGCTCCTGCGTGCGAAGGTAAAAAGCCAACCGGTCGTGGGTTCGTTCAGCGCGCTGATCGACTATTGCACGGCGCAGATAGCCTATAACGCCGTCGAGCAGTTTCGCGTGATCTATCTCGACAAGAAGAACAAAGTGATCGCCGACGAGGAGCAGCAGAAAGGCACGGTCGATCACACGCCGGTTTATCCGCGCGAGGTGGTCAAGCGGGCGCTGGAACTCAACGCCAGCGCGTTGATCATGGTTCACAACCATCCGTCGGGCGATCCCAAGCCGTCGCAAGCCGACATCGACATGACGCGCAAGGTCAAGGAGGCCGCCGGGACCGTCGGGCTGGTGCTGCACGACCACATCATCGTCAGCCGCGGCGGGCACGCGTCGTTCAAGACGATGGGTTTGCTTTGATTCTCCAGCTTTCCGAGCCCGCCTAATACGAGAACATCTCTGGCGAATAATGTTTCATGCGCTGGTGATGGAATGAAATTGCGCCGCAGCCGACTCCCTTTCGGGCATTGGATGGGTCAAAATATCCAATCTTAGAATGAGGCCTGGGACACCCTAGGCAGCAAGACGCCCGGTGCCGCCCATCGAGAGGAGAGACTCCCATGCGAGCATCATCGTTATCGGCTGTTGTCCGCACTTTCACGGCGGTCTCGGTCGCGCTTTGGGCTTCGGCAGCCGCCGCCGCTCCCGAGCGGTTGCCCGCCGTGCATCACGAGATCACGGCCACGCTCGATCCGGCCGCGCACGCCCTCAAGGTCACGGACCGTTGGCGCCTGCCTGCCAGCGTGGTCAACGCGGGCATGACATTCACGCTGAATGCCGCCCTCAAGGCGCGCAGCATGACCCAGGGCGTGAGCTTGGAGACGGTCAAGGCTAACGCGCCAGGCGAGGACGTGGGCATGGACCGCGAGAGCGCCAACGGTCAAAAGCCGGTGGCGGTGAATGTCTATCGCTTGACGGGAGTGGGTCCCGGACAAGACGTGACGCTCGAACTGGCCTACGAGGGCGAGATCAACAACCCGATCACGTCGGTGGGCGAGGAATACGCCCGGGGATTCAGCCAGTCGCCGGGCCTGATCGAGGAGCGCGGCGCCTATCTGGCCGGATCATCGATGTGGGTTCCGCAGATCAAGGATACGCTGGTGACGTACCGGCTCAGCGTCGACCTGCCGCAGGACTGGAAGTCGGTCAGCCAAGGCACGCGCCTGGAAAGCGCAACGGCGGGCGACCGGCATAAAGATGTGTGGTCGGCCGACACGCCGACCGAGGAAATCTACATCATCGCCGCGAAGTTCACTGAGTACTCCCGCGACGTCGGCCAGGCGACGGCGCAGGCATTCCTGCGCACGCCCGACGACGCGCTCGCCGCGCGTTACCTGGAAGCCACGGCCGGATACATGGAAATGTATCGCAACATGATCGGCCCCTATCCCTACTCGAAGTTCGCCCTGGTGGAGAACTTCTGGGAGACCGGCTACGGCATGCCGTCGTTCACGCTGCTGGGCGAACAAGTTATTCGCTTCCCGTTCATCCTCAACTCGTCCTATCCGCACGAACTGCTGCACAACTGGTGGGGCAACGGCGTGTTCGTCGATTTCGACAGCGGCAACTGGTGCGAGGGGTTGACGGCCTACCTCGCCGATCATTTGGTCGCCGAGCAAAACGGCCAGGGCAATTTTCATCGCCGCGACATCCTGCTGCGCGTCACTGATTATGTGACGGCCGAAACCGACTTTCCGCTGCGCAAGTTCAAAAGCCGCTACAACCCGGTGACCGAGGCGGTCGGTTACGGCAAGACCGCCATGGTCTTCGACATGTTGCGCGGCCGCGTCGGCGACAAGGTCTTCATCCAAGCCCTGCAGAAGTTCTACCGCGACAACAAATTCCGCAACGCGTCCTTCGCCGACATCCGCGCGAGTTTCGAGGCCGTCTCAGGACAAGACCTGAAGGCGTTCTTCGATCAATGGGTCGAGCAGACGGGCATGCCCGACCTCAAGTTGGGCAAGGTCGACGCCAAAGGCACGCGGGTGACGGTGAGCGTCGAGCAGGTTCAACCTGGCAAGCCCCTGGCGCTCGATGTGCCCGTCGTCTTCCACACGGGCGGCCAAGCGATCGTCAAATCCATCTCGTTCAAGGATGGCGCGGCCAGCGCCAGCCAAACCTTCGATCTGCCCGCCAAGGCCGAGCGTGTGGAAATCGATCCGCAGTTCAACGTTTACCGCCGCCTGAGCCCCTTCGAGGTTCCGACGAGCATGTCGAAGGCTTTTGGGGCCAAAACAGCGATCATCGTGCTGCCGTCGACGGACGAAGCGGCCCGCTACGTGGGCCTCGTCAAATCATGGACCAAGTCGGGCCTTGAGGTCGTGCGCGACGCCGACATCGGCGAGCTACCCGCCGACCGGGCGGTTTGGGTTCTGGGCGCCACCAACAAATTGGTCCCCGCCGTCAACGCGGCGCTGAAGTCCGAGGGCGCGAGCCTGGATGCGGCCGGAGCGCAAGTGAACGGCACCGGCTACGCCGCGGCGTCCAAGAGCCTGGTGTTCGCCGCCCGTCATCCGAAATCACCATCGTCGGCGGTCGTGTTCATTTCGGCGACATCCGAGGCCGCCGCCGATGGCCTGGCGCGCAAGCTGCCGCATTACGGCAAGTATAGCTGGCTGGTGTTTGGCGGCGATGCGCCCGACAACGAGGCCAAGGGCGAATGGACGCCGCGCAACACGCCCTTGGCGCGCGACCTTGTCGCAAGCCCCATGGTCGCAGCCTTGGCGCCACGGCCCGCCCTGGCATCCATGCCCTCGCCCATCGACGAAGCGCGCATGAAAGCGGACGTGACGTGGCTCGCGGATCCGGCGCGCGAGGGACGTGGCGTGGGCACGGCCGGGCTCGATGCCGCGGCCGCCTTCATCGCGCAACGTTACAAGGACCTGGGGCTGAAGCCATTGAAGGGCGCATCCGACTACATGCAGCCCTTCACGGCCAAGGGCCCCGGCGACAAGCCGGTGAAACTCAACAACATCATTGGCGTGTTGGAAGGTTCCAACCCGGCTTTTGCCGGCCAGTCGTTGATCGTCTCGGCCCATTACGACCACCTGGGTCGGGGCTGGCCCGACGTGCGCGCGGGCGACGAGGGCAAGATTCATCCGGGCGCCGACGACAACGCCTCGGGCGTCGCCGCGATCCTCGAGGTGGCGCGACTGATGAAGGAGCAGAAGCCGCAGCGCACGGTCGTTTTCGCGGCCTTCTCGGGCGAGGAGTCGGGGCTGCAAGGCGCGAAAGCCTATGTCGCGGCGGCGAAAGACACAGCCTTTCCGTATCCGCTGGCGAAAATCATGGGTGTCCTCAACGTCGACACGGTGGGCCGTCTTGAGAGTGGCAAAGTGCGGATTTTCGGCGGCGAAACCGCGCGCGAATGGGCGTTCATCTTCCAAGGCACCGCCGCCACGACCGGCATCGCGGTGGAAGTCATCGCCAAGGATATCGGCGGGTCCGATCAGAAAGCCTTCGCCGAAGCCGGCGTGCCGAGCGTGCAGGTGTTCGCATCCACGGCCGTGGACTATCACCGCCCCACCGATACCGTCGATAAACTCGACAGCCAGGGGCTGGTGAAAGTGGTTGCCACCTTGAAAGAAGCCGCGGACTATCTCGCGGCCCGGCCCGAGCCCATGGCGTTCACCGGGCCCAATGCCGCCGCCGTCGCGGCCAGCGCACCGCCGCCCGCGGGTGGCGCCCCGCGCCGGGTCGCGACCGGCTTGGTGCCCGACATGGCTTTTCAAGGACAAGGTGTGCGCGCGGCCTCGGTCGCCGCCGGATCGGGTGCGGCGCTCGCGGGCTTGCGCGAAGGCGATGTGGTCGTCTCAATGGCGGGCCAGAAGATCGACGATCTCAAGGGCCTCTCGAACGCCCTCAAGACGTTCATTCCGGCGCAAATGATCGACGTCGTGTTTATCCGCGACGGCAAGACCCAGACCGCCTCGATGCGCCTGGGCGAGCGGTAAACTCGCGGATCGAGCGTGTCGCTCAAGACGTTGGGGCTGATTTAGCTCTGCAGCTTGCTGAAGGCTCCGTAGATGCGGCCGATGAAAGCATCGCGCTCCGTCTTGGCGGCGGCACGGTCCGCGTCGCTGGGCACGTATTTCTCGATCATTTCGGTCGTGACCACGCCCTTCTCGGTGAGCAACTTCTCGATGATGCGCAGGCGCTCGTGCTGCACCCATTGAGCGGCGCCCAGTTCCATGCTCACGCTGACCAGCGCGTCGATCATCGGATTGTCGAAATAGACCGGGTTGCGGCCGTCGCCCGGGTCCATCACCGGCCACGTGGTTTTTTTCTCTTCGGCCACCGCACCCTCCGTTCGTGAAGTCGTCAAACGTCATCTACCATAGGCGGCGGTGGGCGCGCGCAAAAGTGCTTCCGCTGCATGGTTGCCGCCTGCCGGGTAATGGCCGCGTCGTCGCCTCGCTACTCATAGCGCAGCGCGTGGATGGGGTTGGCGCGGGCCACCCGCGCGGTGTGCACCGCGACGGTGGCGAGCGCGATAGCGAGCGCCAAGCTGCCCGCGACAAGGAAGAGCAGCGGACTGAGGTCAATGCGCGATTCGAAGCCATTCAGCCAGTCGCGCATCAGCGCCCACGCCGCGGGCCAGGCGATCAGGTTGGCCGCCAGGACGGGCTTGGAAAAATCCCACGCCAGCAGGCGCACGATGTCGCGGACACGCGCGCCCAGCACCTTGCGCATGCCGATCTCCTTGGTGCGCCGTTCGGCGGTGAACGACGCCAACCCGTAAAGTCCCAGGCAAGCGATCACCACCGCCAGGCCGGCGAAGGCCGCGAACAGCGTGCCGCGCGCCGCTTCCGAGTCAAACTGCGCGGCCAACTTGGTCGCGACGAAATCCGCAACGAAGGGCTGCTCGGGCACCAGTTCGCGCCACACGCGCGCCGCCTCGTCCTGTACGCGCGCGGGGTCGGCGTTGCGGACGCGCAAGAAAACGTAATCGAAGGTGCGGGGGCGCACCTGATACAGCATGGGCCGAATCTCGGCGCGGCCCGAATCGTAGCGCACGTTCTCCGCCACGCCGACGACGGTCACGGTCATCTGCTTGCGATTGCCTTCGCCGCCGACGCTCATGCGCAGTTCGCGGCCGACGGCCTCGCTCGGATCGGTCAGGCCCAGCAGCTTCAGTGCGCCGCGGCTTAGGACGACGTTGCCGTTGCGCGCGGCGAGTTCGTCGGGCGACCCGTCGAAGTCATCGGCGGGAAAGTCTTTCGACAGCGGCCGGCCGGCCAGAATCGGAATTTCCATGACGCTGAAGAAGTCATAATCGACCGAACTGACCCCGACCACCAACGGCTGATCGCTGATCTGGCCTGGAATCTCGATCAAGGTGTTGTTTTCATCCTGATCGCCGGGCTCTTCGCCAGCGCGCGTGACGCCGGTCACGCCCGGTATCCGCGCCAGCTCGGCGCGCAAGGCATCGCCAACGTTGCGCGCCGCGTCGCGGCCCAGCCCGCTGATCGTCAACAGCCCCGAGGTGTTGAAGCCGAGGTCCATGTTGCGCAAGTACCGCGTCTGGCCGTAGACCACGGCCGTGCAGATCATCAACCCGATCGAGACGGCGAACTGCACCACCACCAGGACGCCGCGCAGCCGGCCCGAGCTGGTGGCGGCGGACGAACGATTGGCCTTGAGGATGCGCGCGGGCGCGAAGCGCGAGAGGTACAGCGCCGGGTAGAAGCCGCCGACCACGCCGACCAGCACCACCAGCCCCAACATCCCCGCCCACAAGCCGCCATCGCCAACGGTCAGCGCGAGTTCGCGACCGAGGAGCTGGTTATACACGGGCAAGGCCGCCGCCACCACGCCCACGGCCAGCACCAAGGCGATGGCGGCCAACAACAGCGATTCGCCGAGGAACTGCACGATCAACTGGCGACGGTGAGCGCCCAGCACCTTGCGCAGCGCCACCTCCCGCGCCCGCAGGCTCGCCCGCGCGGTGGCGAGATTGGTGAAATTGATGCACGCGATCAGCAGGATCAGCAGCGCCACCGCCGAGAACGTCGCGACGACGGTGGCGTCGCCCGCCGGCTTGAAGCCGCCGGTGCCGCGCGATTTCAAGTGCAGATCGGGCAACGCGACCAGCGAGAGCTCCATGAAGTCCGCGGCCTTCAGGTCGCGGCCGCCGATGTTGAAGCCGGGGAGATGGCGTTCCTCGAACGCGGGCATCGCGCGGCGGATGGCCGCGATGTCGGCGTCCGTCTTCAGCTTGACGTAGGTGCTGGTGTTGATCGAGGTCCAGCTTTTGAGCACCCACGGCCGTTGATCGAACTCCGCTTCGATCAGATGGCCGATGAAGTCGAGTTTCAAGTGCGTGTTCGAGGGCAGATCCTTGAACACGCCGGTGACGCGCATGTCGCGGGTGCCGAAGCTGAACGTGATCGTCAGCACTTGGCCCACGGCCGGCGCATCGCCGAAATACTTCTTGGCCATCGCTTCGGACAGGACCAGCGAGGAGGCATCGACCAGCGCAGCCGATCGTTCGCCGGCCGCGAACGGCAGCGACAGGACGTCGAAGACGTTGGCATCTGCCAGCACCACCTCCTCGAAGAACACGTCCGAGCCGCGTTTGACCACCGCGCGCTGGTCCACCAAACGCACGGCGGCCTCGATCTCGGCGAAATCTTTTTCGAGAGCGGGTTTGGCCGGACCCGGCGCGGCGACCGCCAGCAGCGGCAGGCGGTTTGGGATGTCAAAACGCGTGTGCAGCCGATAGATGCGCTCCGCGTCAGGAACCCAGCGGTCGAACGACAACTCCTCGCGCACGAACAGCAGGATCATCAGGCAGGCCGCGAGACCCACCGTCAGCCCGAAGATGTTGATGGCCGCGTACAGCTTGTTCTTGAGCAGATTGCGCAGCGCGATGGTGAGATAATTGTGCAGCATGACGAGTTCCCCTGGAGTCGGATATGCGCAACGGAGTTACGCGGCCACGGCGTGAGTCGACGGCACGACTTGGCCGTCAAGCATGGCGATGACGCGCCCGGCGTGGCCGGCATCGCTCGCGGAATGGGTGACCATGACGATGGTTGTGCCCTCCTTGTTCAGGGCCTTGAGCATCGCCATCACCTCGGCACCGTGCTGTGAATCAAGATTGCCGGTGGGCTCGTCCGCCAGGATCAGCGACGGCCCGGCGACCACGGCGCGCGCGACCGCCACGCGCTGTTGCTGCCCCCCCGAGAGCTGGCTGGGCAGGTGGTTGGCGCGGTGCGCGATACCGACCTTGTCCATCACCGCGGCAACGCGAGCGCGCCGCTCGGACGCCGGCAAACCGTGATAGAGCAGCGCCAGCTCGATATTCTCGGCCACGGTCAGTTCGTCGATCAGGTTGAAACTCTGGAAGATGAAACCGATGTGGCGCTTGCGCAGATCGGCGAGTTCGGCCTCGCCGTGGCCGGCGATGTCCTCGCCCTTGAAACGGTAGGCGCCGCTGGTGGGCGAATCGAGCATGCCCAGAATGTTGAGCAGCGTCGATTTACCGCAGCCCGACGGGCCCATGACGGCGACAAATTCGCCCTCATCGACGCGGGCGTTGATGGCGTTGAGCGCGGCCGTCTCCACCTCGTCGGTGCGATAGACCTTCGACAGATTCTCCAGTGTCAGCATGTTCATTCCCCTTCGGATGCGATTGATGATGAGGCGAGTTGCAGGCGGTCTTTGTCGAGGAACCCGGTGTACGGCGAGGTCACGATGCGTTCGCCGGGTTCGAGCCCGTCGAGCACTTCGATGAAACGCGCGTTGCGGCGGCCGAGCCGGACGGTGCGGCGCGCGGCCTGGCGGCCGTCGGCGCTGACCACGAACAGCCACTGGCCGCCGGTGTCCTGATAGAAAGCGCCATCGGGGATCAGGAGTGCCTCGGTGGTATCGCCGAGAGTGAGTTTGAGCTGGACCGTCTGGCCGCGGCGCACGTCGTCTGGAGGGGCATCCGAGAAGGTCAGGTCGACATTGAACTTGCCGTCACGTATTTGGGGATAAATCTTGGCGACCCGCAGAGCGCGATCGCGGCCGTCGACGCTGACACTCGCGGTCTGCCCGATGTCGACCCGGCCGAGATAGAACTCGTCGATGTCGGCGCTCACTTTGTAGCGCGTTGGGTCGTCGATTTGGCCGATGCGCGTGCCGGGCGCGAGGCTCTGGCCCACCTCGACATTGAAGGCCGTCAGCTTGCCGGCAATGGGCGCGCGCACGAACAGGCTCTCGACGTTCTTGCGCGCGAATTCCAGGTTCTTCTGCAATTGCGCGGTGGCTTCGCGCATCTGCGCCATCTGCATCGCCTGCAGGCGCGCATTGGTGCGCTGGCTGTCCTGCACAACGGCGCGCTTGCGCAGGTAGTAGTCGTGTTCGTCGGCGGCGTTCTGCAGCTCGGCGTCGGACACCGCGCCTGTCTTCGCCAAGGTCTTGCGGCGTTCGAGTATCCGGTCAAGGCGTGTGATCTGGTACTCGATCTCCACCAGGTCGCGTGCGTGCTGCAGCCGGTCGCGCTCGAGCGTGAGTTCGATGTTGCGCAGGCTGTTGAGCTGCTCGGTGATGTTGGCCTCGCTGGTGATGACGGTGAGCTGCAGCGCGGTGTTGGACAGCTCGACGATGGGCGCGCCCACCGCCAGCCCCGCGCCGTCCTCGACGTGGATCCGCTCCACCCGCCCGCCTTCGATGGCATCGAGATAGACCGTGGTCAGCGGCACCACGCGGCCGCGCACCGGCACGAAGTCCTCGAACGGTGCGCGGCGTGCCTCGGCGATGGTCACGGCGGCGTTGTCGATCTTGAGCGTGCGTCCGGCCGGCGGCGCCAGCAGCCAGGCGGTGAGCGCGACCAACACGGCCCCGGCCAGCGCGACGATCAGGCGCCGCTGCTTGTGCCACGCCGGTCGCTCGATCTTGCGGTCCATGGCCTCGCCCAAACGCAGGCCCGCGCTCGTAGCAGCCCCGGTCGGTTTCAGATCGGCAATTGGCATCTCGATGTCCCCAGTCGCGTGACCGCAGATCGCGGTCTTGCCCTAGGACATAGCAAGGCCTGTGCCATCCTGGCTCATCGTTAACATATTGATATAAAATATTATTTTTTAGTGATAGGAAGTGTATGTTCCGAAAAAATGTAATGATTGACCAATAATGATATTATTTAGTCAAAAATGTACTGAGTGTATTTTAAGCCTCAAATTGGCTCCGCTCGGCACCCCTTTCGCCCGTAGCCGGGCTTCGAGGAATTGCCTATACACGGGCCCGGCGCCTTGATTTCCAGGCCTTTGGCCCGCCTGAAAGGTTACAATGATCCCCCGTTACGCCCGCCCGGCCATGTCCAAGATTTGGGAGCCGGACAACAAGTTCCAGATCTGGTTCGAGATCGAGGCCCATGCCTGCGACGCCCAGGCCAAGCTGGGCGTGATCCCGGAAGCGGCCGCCAAGGCCGTGTGGGACCGGGGCAAGTGGGACATCGACCGGATCGACGAGATCGAGAAAGAGACCAAGCACGACGTCATTTCGTTCCTGACCAACCTCGCCGAATACGTCGGGCCCGAGGCGCGCTTCGTGCACCAAGGCATGACGTCGTCCGACGTGTTGGACACTTGCCTGTCGGTGCAACTGGTGCAGGCCTCGAACCTGCTGTTGACCGACATCGACAACCTCCTGGAGGCGCTGAAGAAACGCGCGCTCGAGCACAAAATGACCGTCTGCATGGGCCGCAGTCACGGCATTCACGCCGAACCGACGACCATGGGCCTCAAGTTCGCGGGCTTCTATGCCATGTTCGCGCGCAACAAGAAGCGCCTGCTGGCCGCGCGTGACGACGTGGCCAGCTGCGCCATCTCGGGCGCCGTGGGCACCTTCGCCAACATCGATCCCTTCGTCGAGCAGTACGTGGCCGATCGCATGGGCTTGAGCATCGAGCCGGTCTCGACCCAGATCATCCCGCGCGACCGCCACGCGCAATTCTTCGCCACCTTGGCCGTGATCGGTAGTTCCATCGAGCACGTCGCCACCGAAATCCGCCACTTGCAGCGCACCGAGGTGCGCGAGGCCGAGGAGTATTTCTCGCCCGGCCAGAAGGGCTCGTCGGCGATGCCGCACAAGCGCAATCCGGTGCTGACGGAAAATTTAACGGGTCTCGCCCGCATGATGCGCGGCTACGTGGTGCCGGCGCTGGAGAACGTGACCACCTGGCACGAACGCGACATCTCGCATTCCTCGGTGGAGCGCTACATCGGGCCCGACGCCACCATCACGCTTGACTTCGCCCTGGCGCGGCTCACCGGCGTCATCGACAAGCTGGTGATTTACCCCGACGCCATCGCGCGCAATCTCAACATGATGGGCGGTTTGGTGTTCTCGCAGCGCGTCCTGCTGGCCCTCACCCAGGCCGGCGCCAGCCGCGAGGACGCCTACGTCTATGTGCAGCGCAACGCCATGAAGGTGTGGAACGGCGGCGGACAGCTGCTCGACCATCTCAAGGCCGATGCCGATGTGACGGCGAAGATTCCCACCAAGGATATCGAAGCGCTGTTTGATATGAATTATCACACCAAGCACGTCGACACGATTTTCAAAAGAGTGTTCGGGGAAGACTCTTGATTGGTCGCATTTTCACAGATTTGTGGCTTGGGCCAAGTGGAAGGCCACTTCTCGGGAAAATGCTCTAATTCACCCGCGCCGCGACGCGGAAGCCGATCACCGCGTTGCGGAATTCGGGGATGTCGTCGCGGCCGCGCGCCGCCGAGCGAGCGTAACGCGCCACGGACTCATAGCCCGTGCCCTTGATCATCCGCTTGTAGCAATACTCGCCCGTGGTGACGGGCCTGGCCGTGCCGTCCGACGCGGCGTGATCGAACGACCAGCAATCGAACACCCATTCCCAGACGTTGCCGAAGGTGTCGTGAAGGCCGAAGGCATTGGCCGGAAACGACGCCACGGGCGCGGTGAACTCAAAGCCGTCGTCACAATTATGCCCATCGACATGCGGAAAACGCCGCTTCACGCTTTGGTCGGCGACGTTGGCGTGCTTGCAAATCTCGCCGCGATCGGTGCCCCAGGGAAAGATCGTCGAACTGCCGGCGCGGTTGGCATATTCGAACTCGGCCTCGGAGGGCAGGTAGTAGCTGTGCCCGCCCTTGGTGTTGAGCCACTCGACGTAGGCGAGCGCGTCGTACCATTCGACGCAGACCACCGGATGATCGTCGGTCTGCGGAAAGTTGACCTTGCGCCAGTCCGAGGCCGCATCGGCGCCCCAGTTGCCGTTGAAGGTGCGGCAATGGCCGCCGATGGGCCGCTGGGTCGCGGCGGCGAACTTGGCGAACTGGCCGCGCGTGATTTCGGTCCTGGCCAGGGCGAAGGGCGTGGCGACGGTCACTTTCGTCGGCGGGCCGTCCCAGCGTTGCCGGTCGGGTTCGTCGTCGGGGGCGCCCATGGTGAAGGTGCCGGTGGGCAGCACCACCATCTCGGGGCAGTCGGCGCAATCCTTGAACGTTCGCGGTTCAGCCGACAGGCTGGTTCCCCATAGGCCGGCTCCCGATAGGCTCACCGCCACGCCGGCCAACGCCATCCACCGCATCGCAGCCTCCGGTTCGCGGATCGTGTTTGTCTTGCAAGGCTAGAACCAACCGGCGCCGTCGTCGAGCCGATTGGCGTTCGGCGGAATTCGCGAATCTCGCCCGGCTGGCCGGGCCGCGTTCTCAGACCTGGTCTCTGTTCTTGCGTGCGCCGAGGGCGCGCACCAGATCGGCGCGGCTGACAATGCCGACGATCCGGCCGTTGGTGACGACCGGAAGCCGTTTGATGCCCTTTTCGACGATCATTTGCGCGACCTCCGACAGCGGCGTGTCTTCGGTGATGGACGTCACGTCGGGGCGCATCACCGTTCTGACCATTTCGTTGCCGGAGCGGACATATTCGATGTATTCCGGCGCCATCTTTTCGCCTTCCGCGAGCATGTCGAGCCACCATGACTCCCGTTCCGCGGTTGCCGTCCTGCTGCGCAAGAGATCGATCTCGCTGACGATGCCAAGCAGGCGCCCCTCGTCGTCGACCACGGGAAGACCGCTGATGCGGTTGGTCGCCATGACGCGCGCGGCCGCCCTGATCGACGTTTCCGGCGTGATCGTCACGACATTGCGGTTCATCACGCTGCCTGCGGTTCCGTAAAGCGGTGCTTCGGGCATGGTTCGTGTTCTCTTTTCCTCTGGTGGGGCGGACCGACCGCTCCAACGGCCAGTTGGTGAAGTTTAAAATGGCCGCGCCTCGGCGGGTATGACCCCGATCAAGCTATGGCTAGTGTCCCGATTCCGAAGTTCGCATCGAGCCGCCACACCTTCGTTTGCGAACTTCGGAATCGAAGGACACTAGCAACCTATTGATTTAGTGTGGCTTTGGTTCAGAGGTCCGCATTCAGGAGTTGCGGCAAGTTCGATGCGGACTTCTGAACCTCCACACTAGTTCTCGCCCATAACCTTGCGCGCGGCAAGGGCTTGAAGTTCTTCCAGCTTGTAGCGCAGTTCCTTATCGGAAATGACGACGTTGCGGCCGTCAAGGTCGCGCCGGACTTTGGCCATCAAATCGTCGTCCCCCGGTTTGTCGAGATTGGCGACGACGACGTCCTTGGCGTATTGATCCGCCGAAGCGCCCGTCAGACCCAATTTTTCGGCCAGCCAGTGCCCGAAAAGTTTGTCCCGCACGGCATTAACCTTGAATTGCAATTCTTGATCGAGCTGGAATTTGCGCTCGAATCCTTTCTCACGTTCTTGAAATGTATCGCTCATCTTTCCTCTTTTTGACCGGCAAATTGACCCGCCCGGCTGGCGGCGCCACCTATTACAGATAGTGCTCTTGGCGCGCAACCAACAGCTTCATTTCATGTCTCAAGGGCCATTGACGGATTCGTGACTGTGCCCAAATCTGCGGTCTATGTGCACCTTGGTCCTTCTGCGCCGCCCGAAACATGCGTGGCCTCTGATCCTCGCCGCCAATCGCGACGAGATGCTGAGCCGCCCCTGGAAACCCCCGGCGCGGCATTGGCCTGACCGCCCGGAGGTGGTCGCCGGACGCGACGAATTGGCCGGCGGCACCTGGATGGGCCTCAACGACACGGGCGTCGTCGCCTGCATCCTCAACCGGCACGGAAGTTTGGGCCCGCAGGCGGGCAAGCGCAGCCGGGGCGAATTGGTGCTCGAAGCCCTCGACCACGCCGATGCCGACGCCGCCGCCGGCGCCATGGCCGATCTCGACGCCAGGGCTTACCGGTCGTTCAACATGGTCATTGCCGACAATCGCGATGCCTGGTGGCTGGCCTTGCGCGAGGGCGCCAACCGGATATCGCTGGCGCGCATTCCCGATGGCCTGTCGATGTTCACGGCGCGCGAGCGCAACGACCCCGCCGACCGGCGCATCGCGAAATTTCTGCCGCAATTTATGTCGGCAGCAGCGCCTGAGCCCGACGCCAATGACTGGGCGGCCTGGGCGAAACTCATGGGCGCCACCGACGGCGCCAACTCGCCCCACGACGCCATGAGCTTCAAGACCGAGAGCGGCTTCGGCACGTCCTCATCGTCGCTGCTGGCCCTGCCCTGCGTCGATGCCGCGTTCCGGCACAAGAAACGGCCCGTGTGGTTGTTCGCCGCAGGCGCGCCCGATTCTGCGATGTTTGAGCCCTTGACCTTGGCCGTTTAGGGCCGCGCGCAAGTGTGGTATGATTAATCTATGACGCCCAAGACTTCGCCCCAGAGTGATAATCCCGGCCTCGCCGAGGAAGAGCAGGACTTCGACTTGACGCCGGAGCAACTGGCCGAGCTCAACCGCCGCCAGCGGGAGAACAAGGACCCTGGGTTTGGCTGCGACGGCGATGAAGTCGCGGCATGGATCAAGAGTTGGGGGACGCCAAACGAACTTCCACCGCCCAAGCCACGCAAGATTTTCTGAAGTCCAAGCGACGGCTTGCGCGTCATGGATGTGGTGTTCTCTCCCGAGGCGATACGGGATTTATCCTCGATTGAAGATTGGCTACGCCAGCCCGGCGCCGGAAAAGCAGCAGCCGCGCGGTTGGCGCACATCAGGCAAGCGATCAGGGATCTTTCGCAGTTTGCCGAGGTCTGGCCTCGCGTTGGCGGCGCTGAGAACCGCGATAGCCGCAAGCGTGTCGCGGCGGGGCATGTCATTATCTATCGGATTATCGAGAAGCCGGCAGGGCTGCGCTTTGTTGTCGTCGATGCGGTGTTTGCACCTGGCCGTCTCCACGGTTAAGGACCTGTCTCGATTCCTTTCGCTTCGGGCTTTACGGTCTTCGGTCGGGCCTGTGGATAAATCGCAGTAACGCTGGAAATCCGCGCGCCCGGCGTCGCGGTTTGGGCGTGTTGTCGCCCCCCACACCACCTGCTATAGGAGCCCTCCGAGCGGTGCTTTCGGCGCCGCTGCGGCGCCGATATCGGTCGAATTTGAAGTACGGAAAAGCCCCGCCATGGCGCGACGCAAGCAAATCTACGAAGGCAAAGCCAAGATTCTGTTCGAGGGCCCCGAGCCGGGCACGCTCGTGCAGTACTTCAAGGACGACGCGACCGCGTTCAACAACCAAAAGAAGGGCACGATCACCGGCAAGGGCGTGCTCAACAACCGCATCTCGGAATACCTGATGCAACGCCTGGAAGAAGTGGGCATCCCCACCCATTTCGTGCGCCGCCTCAACATGCGCGAGCAGTTGGTCAAGCAGGTCGAGATTATCCCGGTCGAAGTCGTGGTGCGCAACATCGCCGCCGGTTCGATCTCGAAGAAATTCGCCATCGACGAGGGCACGCGCCTGCCGCGCTCCATCGTCGAGTATTATTACAAGAACGATCAGTTGGGCGACCCGATGGTGTCGGAAGAGCACATCACCGGCTTCGGCTGGGCGTCGATCCATGAGATCGATGAAATGCTCAACATGTCATTGCGCATCAACGATTTCCTCACCGGGCTGTTCCTCGGCATCGGCATCAAGTTGGTGGACTTCAAGGTCGAGTACGGCCGCCTGTTCCACGACAACGGCGACATGCAGATCGTGCTGGCCGATGAGATCTCGCCGGATAACTGCCGCCTGTGGGACGTGAAGACCAACGAGAAAATGGACAAGGACCGCTTCCGCCGCGACATGGGCAAGATCGAGGAAGCCTACCAAGAGGTGGCGCGCCGGTTGGGCATATTGCCCGAAAGCGGACCCACGGACGTCAAAGGTCCGGCGACGATGCAATGATGACGACAATCCCCGGCCGAAATCCGGGGATTGAAATTTGGGAGAGCGACATTGAAGGCGAAAGTTCACATCACCCTCAAATCGGGCGTCCTGGACCCCCAAGGCAAGGCCGTGGAGCACGCGCTCGTCGGGCTCGGCTTCAAGGACGTCACCGACGTCCGCCAGGGCAAGTACATCGAGCTGAAGCTGAAAACCAAGGACAAGAAGAAAGCCAAGGCCGAGGTCGAGAAAATGTGCAAGTCGCTGCTGGCCAACACGGTGATCGAGAATTACTCGGTCGAATTGGCGGACTGAGGGCGCGGCACCAAGATGAAAGCAGCCGTCATCGTTTTCCCCGGCTCCAACTGCGATCGCGACGTCGCGGTCGCCCTGGAGCAGAGCATCGGTCAACCGCCCGCCATGATCTGGCACCGCGAGTCCGCGTTGCCCAAGTTGGACCTGATCGTCGTGCCCGGCGGGTTTTCCTACGGCGACTATTTGCGCTGCGGCGCCATGGGCGCGCAATCACCGGTCATGGCCGAGGTCAAGCGCCGCGCCGCCAAGGGCGTGCCGGTCATCGGCATCTGCAACGGCTTTCAGATTCTCACCGAGGCGGGATTGTTGCCCGGCGTTCTGATGCGCAACCGCGATCTCAAGTTCATCTGCGCCGACGTTCACATGAAAGTCGAGCAAACCAAGAGCGCCTTCACGGCGAAGTACAAGAAGGGCGAAGTGATCACCTTCCACATCGCGCATAACGAGGGCAATTACTTCGCCGATTCAAAGACCCTGAAGCAGATCGAAGACCGCGGCCAAGTGGCGTTTCGCTACTGCGAGCCCGACGGCAAGGTCTCGGCCAAGGGCAATCCCAACGGCGCGAAGAACAACATCGCGGGCATTTTCAATCCCAAGCGCAACGTCCTGGGCCTGATGCCGCACCCGGAGCGCATGTCCGACCCGCTGCTGGGCTGCATCGACGGCCGGCGGTTGTTCGATGGCTTGGTGGAGGCCGTGGCGTGAAACAGGCAAGAGAGAGACTCACGCCCGCCGAGATCAAGGCGCACGGCCTGAGCGCGGATGAATACAAGCGCATTCTCAAGATCATGGGCCGCGAGCCCAACCTGGTGGAACTCGGCATCTTCTCGGTGATGTGGTCGGAGCACTGCTCCTACAAATCGTCCAAGATTTGGCTGAAAACGCTGCCGACCAAGGCGCCGTGGGTGATCTGCGGGCCCGGCGAGAACGCGGGCGTCATCGACATCGGCGATGGGCTCGCCGCCATCTTCAAGATGGAAAGCCACAACCACCCCTCCTACATCGAACCCTACCAGGGCGCGGCCACGGGCGTGGGCGGAATCTTGCGCGACGTCTTCACCATGGGGGCGCGGCCCATCGCCAACATGAATGCCCTGCGCTTCGGCGATCCCAAGCATCCCAAGACCAAGCATCTGGTCTCGGGCGTGGTCTCGGGCATCGGCGGTTACGGCAACTGCGTCGGCGTGCCGACCGTGGGCGGCGAGGTGAATTTTCATTCGTCCTACAACGGCAACATCCTGGTCAACGCCATGACCGTGGGCCTCGCGCGCCAGGACAAGATTTTCTACTCGGCCGCCTCGGGCGCGGGAAACTCGGTGGTGTACGTCGGCTCCAAGACCGGGCGCGACGGCATCCACGGCGCCACCATGGCCTCGGCGGAATTCGACGAGGCGTCGGAGGAAAAACGCCCGACCGTGCAGGTGGGCGACCCCTTCACGGAAAAATTGCTGATCGAAGCCTGCATGGAATTGATGGCCACCGACGCCATCGTCGCCATCCAGGACATGGGCGCGGCGGGGCTCACCAGCTCGTCTTTCGAGATGGCCTCCAAGGGCGGCTTGGGCGTGGAACTCAATCTGGATGCCGTGCCCCAACGCGAAACCGGCATGACGGCCTACGAGATGATGCTCTCGGAAAGCCAGGAACGCATGCTGATGATCCTGAAGCCCGGCAAGGAAAAGCTGGCGGAGAAGATCTTCAAGAAATGGGAGCTGGATTTCGCCGTCATCGGCAAGCTCACCCGCACCGGCCGCATGGTTCTCAAGCACGGCGGCAAGGTGGTGGGCGACCTGCCCATCGATCCGCTGGCCAAGGCCGCGCCCGAATACGCCCGGCCCTGGGTGCCCTCGCCCAAGCTGCCGGTCGTCGCCGTGCACGACGTGAAAGAGGTCGACTGGAAAGCCGCGCTGAAGAAACTCATGGGCTGCCCCGACCTCGCCAGCCGGCGCTGGGTGTGGCAGCAGTACGACCACACCGTCATGGCCGACACGATTCAACGACCCGGCGGCGATGCAGCCGTGGTGCGCATTCACGGCACCAACCGCGGGCTCGCGATCTCGACCGACTGCACGCCGCGCTACGTCAAGGCCGATCCCGTCGAGGGCGGCAAGCAGGCGGTGGCCGAGACCTGGCGCAACATCACCGCCGTGGGGGCAAGGCCCCTGGCGATCACCGACAACATGAACTTCGGCAACCCCGAAAAGCCCGCCATCATGGGCCAGTTCGTCGGCGCCGTGCAGGGCATCAGCGAGGCCTGCAACCGGCTCAACTACCCGGTCGTCTCGGGCAACGTCTCGCTTTACAACGAGACCGACGGCAAGCCCATCATGCCGACGCCCGCGATCGGCGGTGTCGGCGTGCTCGACGACCTGAGTTTGATGACCACGCTGGCCTTCAAGCGCGCCGGCGAGGCCATCGTGCTGATCGGCCAAAAGGACTCCGCCAGCGGTTGGCTGGGCCAGTCGCTGTACTTGCGCGAAGTCTGCGGCCAGGAAAAGGGCGCGCCGCCAACCGTCGACCTGGAAAAAGAAAAGTATGCCGGCGATGTCGTGCGCGGTCTCATCGGCCAGCGTTTGGTCACGGCCTGCCATGACCTGTCCGATGGCGGCCTCATGGTCGCTGTTGCCGAGATGGCGCTCGCGGGCGACATTGGCTGCACGCTGACCGACCCCGGCGCGCCACGCCATGGGCTGCTGTTCGGCGAGGACCAGGGGCGCTACGTCGTCACCTGCAAGCCCGGCGACGCCAAGCACATCATCGCCGCCGCCGACGAGATGGGCGTGCCCGCCAAGGTCATCGGCACCACCGGCGGCCGCGACATCGCCATTTCTGGCGAAGGCAGTGTCGCGATTTCCGCCCTGCGCGAGTTGCACGAGGGCTGGTTCCCGACCTATATGGCAACATAATTTTGGTCGCATTTCCCACGCCAACCGGTTCCCACTTGTCGGGGAAATGCTCGAGGAGACACCACCATGGCCATGAGCGCCGCCGAAATCGAGACCATGATCAGGGAGGCGTTCCCCGACGCCCAGGTGACCATCGAGGACTTGCGCGGCGACGGCGACCATTACGCCGCCACGGTCGTCTCGGCGGCCTTCAAGGGCAAGAACCGCGTCCAGCAGCACCAAATGGTCTATGCCGCGCTCAAGGGCAAGATGGGCGGCCAACTTCACGCGCTCGCGCTGCAAACCAGCGCGCCGACTTAATCCTCCGTCTTTGTATTGCGCCCGCTTGTCGGCTAGACTGAGCCATCCCATATCTCCGTCAGGACATTTTGCAGGAAAGACACCGCCATGACCGACAACCCGGCCATCGAGCAGATCAAGAAGGACATCGCCGACAACGACGTGGTGCTGTTCATGAAGGGCACGCCCATGTTTCCGCAGTGCGGCTTCTCGGCCGCCGTGGTGCAGGTGTTGAGCCACTTCGGCGTCAAGTTCAAGGGCGTCAACGTGCTGGCCGACGACGACGTGCGCAACGGCATCAAGGAATTCACCAACTGGCCGACGATTCCCCAACTTTACGTCAAGGGCGAGTTCGTCGGCGGCTGCGACATCGTGCGCGAGATGGCGCAGTCGGGTGAACTCGAGCAGCTGTTCAAGGACAAGCAGGTCGCCAAGGCGGCGTAGAACCGAGGGGCCCAATTTGGGCCCCTTCGATTTTGAGCCTTTGCGCGAACCATCGAATCCGTGTATTATAACATTAGTTATAACGCACGGAACGGAGCAGGCGCCATGGTTGCCCTCAAACTCACCGCCATCGGCAATTCCACCGGGGTCATCCTGCCGAAAGAAGTGCTCGAGCAACTGGACGTCAAGAAGGGCGATACGATCTTTCTGACCAAATCGCCCGACGGGTTTCGCCTCACGCCTTATAGCTCGGAATTTGACGAGCAGATGAAAGTCGCCCGACGGGTCATGAAAAAACACAGGGCCGTTCTGCGCGAACTGGCCAAATGAGCGGCTGGATCTGGGTTGACGGGGCCATCGTGCTGGCCATTCACGAAGAGCAACTCGCCGAACACGGCGGATTGGCCGGGACGCGCGATGAAGGAATGCTGGCGTCGGCATTAATGCGGCCACGGAATCTTGAAGGCTATGGCGATCCCGACCTTTATGATCTTGCAGCGGCCTACGCATTTGGAATTGCTCGCAACCATCCTTTCATTGACGGAAATAAGAGAACCGCATTCGCCGTGGCCATCACGTTCCTGGAACTGAATGGCTTCGAGCTTGAGATTGACGACGCGGCGCAGGTTCTCACCATGCTCGGCCTCGCCGCGGGGTCCGTGTCGGAGCCCGATTTTGCGGCATGGCTGCGCGCGCACTGCCGCAAACGCCAACCTTAGCGATCTCGCGGTTTGGTGAACCAATCCTCCTTCGCCAGTTGATCCCAAATCTTTCGCACCACCTGCCCGCCCGCGGCTTTTACTTTCGCTTCGTCAGCCACGGCGAGTTGGCCGTCGAACACCTGCACGCGGCCTTGGGTCAGCACGTGGCGCACCATCATGCCGTTGGCATAGAGCAAGTTGTGCATCGGCTCGGGCGGCAGCGCGCCTGAGCCCACCAACAGCCCGCTCACATCGACGGTGGTGATGTCGGCCTTGGTGCCGACTTTGATGCGCCCCAAGTCGGGCCGGCGCAGGCCCGTGGCCGCCACCCGCGTGGCGCCGTCGACCGCGTCCCAGATGGTGGGCGATTTCATCGGCACGGCGCTGGTGCGGTTCAAGTGACGATAGCGGTTCTTGCCGTAGAGCGCCGCCAACTTCAAATTCTCGAGATAGTCGTTGGAGTGCGTGTCGATGCCGATGTTGACGGCCACGCCCGCGCCCAGCGCCTCGGGGTAGGGCTGCGAGCCGCCGCCCGCGCCACCGCCCGAGGGGCAGTGCGCATACACCGCGCCGTGCTTCGCCAAGATCGGTCCGTCCACGGCCCAATCGACGCCGCTCATGTGCGCGCCGAACACCGGCTGATCGAGCATGCCCAAACTTTCGAGCCACGCCACCGGCGTCATTTTCCATAGCCGCTTGACCGTTTCGGTCTCGCCGCGCGATTGCGCCAGGTGAATGTGCAAGCCCGTGCCCAACTCGGCGCAGGCGCGTTGCATGGCCAGCATCGTCTTGTCGGTGTGGGTATCGGTGCCGTGGACCGACATCATGGGCATGATGAGGCCGTCGGCCGCGCCCATGTGCTTCTTGCCGAAAGCGAGGCTTTGGCCGATTTCCTTGATCGTGTCGGCTTCCGAGGCGAACAGCGGCGCGTCGTCCTTGCGGAACCACAACTCAAACAGCCGCGTGGTGTTGGGAATCATGTGGCCCGGAAAGCCGCGCACGCCCCAGGCCTTGGCGAGCCGCACGTAGCTTTCGGCCTGGCGCAGCGTGAGGCTCATCTCGACGTGCGTCGTGCTGCCCGAGCGCAGCAACTCGGCGAGGTTGAGCGCGGTCAGCGCGTCTTGCTCGTCGTCCGACAGCGCCTCCACCAGTTGCAGCGGCACGCGGTAGGACCGGCCGGACTCGATGAGCCCGCGTGTGGGCGTGGCCGAGCAGCAGTGTGTGTGGCCCGAGATGAAGCCCGGCAGTACGATGTGCTCGCGCGCGTCGAGCTTGGCGAAGCGGCCCTTGATGGGATTGGTGGAGATGTCCTCGATCACGCCGTCGCGGACCAAAATATTCGCGTTGCGCACCAACTCCAGCTTGCCGTCTTTCTCGGTGAGCGCCCAGCCCGCTTCGATCACCAACGGACCTTCGGGCACGCGCGGCACGGCTGCCTGGGCGGGCTTCAGACCCGCGAGGGTCATGGCCAGAACCGGCGCGGCAGCGACCGTGCGCAATAACGAACGCCGCGTGGGCGCTGGGTTTTCATCCTCGGCGGCGGCGCAGATGAAGCACGAGCCATGATAAGCCGCGTCGGCCCGGTCATGTGTGCAGCCGCGATGTGACAGTGTCATGCGTCGCTCCCCTCTGTTGTGTTTGGCTCTGTCGGCGATCTTAGGGTCGCTCCGAGGCCCCCGCCAGGGTCGAAGCCCCGCGCAAGGGCAAGGAAACTCTGCTGTCGTCCTTGGGCCCCCGGGTTCGCGCGAAGCGCGACCCGAGGACAAGCTTGACCCGAGAATCCAGAGTTTTTTGGTTACGTCTCAAACAGAAACCTCTGGACCCTCGGGTCACGCACGAGGGTGACAATTGAGAGGTGTCTTGAGCCGAGTCAAAAGGCGATGAGTCCGAGTTTTCCCCATTCGGCACCCTCAACACTCCGCAAAACCCGCGCGCAAAATTTTTGCGTTGAGCCTGAAAATTGGCACCAATTTGCGCGTAACGGTTGCCTGTTCCACCTGTTATTTCAGGGAGGATTCCAAAATAACAGGCGGACTCGTGGCGCGAACGCCCGCGAATTTGGAAAATTTTTCCAGAGCATTTCCCCGATCCTCCTTCGTTGCCGCGCAACTTCGGAGGACAAGCACCTGGACCTGCCGAAGCCTTGGCGCAGGCGGGGAAGTGGGAACCACTTGGCCCAAGGAAACAAGTCGGTGGAAATGCGACCAAACAAGACGTGGATTGTGGGGGTTGTCGGACTTGTGGGGAAAACCCGAGAGCGACACGACCGAGCCCCCGCGCCAGAAGGGCACCTCGCCGCCGCCGAAACTCAACGCTGGCCCGGCGGGGAATGTCGCGCGCCTGGGTCATGGACGAAGCATAGCACAAACGGCGCGCAAACTGAATGCGGACGATGCGTTATCCCCACGACTCACGTCGCGGCGAACCAGCAAGATAAACAAGTCTGACTTGCTTTTTCTGTTCGACCGAGCCGAGAGGCGATGACGAAAGAAAAACCAAGTCGGACTTGTTTATCGACAGACGTTTCATCGGAGCCGAATGTGACGCACCCCAAACTCTTACTAAACTCTCCAATCTATCACTGCTAGCCCTCCAATTACTTCTTGCTCTTCTTCCGCATAGACGCGTTTTTCGCCTTTCCAGTCTGTATTTTCTTCGTCATCGCGACGGTCGCATCAATTGGTATCTGAGAAAGCACTACCTTGTAGTCATAACCGCTCAGAGTTTTGGTCGCGTTTTTCGCTGACAAGCGAGCAAAGAAAGGTAACGAAAGACCCTGCGATGCAGTAGGGCCTTTCACGATTGCATATACAACTTTGTATTGCTCCACGGACGGCCGCTCTATGGGGTTTGCTAGCTTATGTGAGTTCGGCAACTTGGCGTTAACCATAGTTCGGAATGCCGGGTCTGATGCGAAGAGTTGTCCAGACACGACGCCCTGGGAGAATAAGTGGCTGAGAACAGCTGATCCGCCGTAGCGTTTGACGTGGATCAACTCCTTGTTGGCGGTAAACAGGTCGCAAAACTCGATCTTGCTATTCTGGCCGCCAATCTGAATGCAGTCTGCGTCCATGAGCGCGAATCGTGCCGCATCGGATTTGGCGACGCGTTCATTATATTGCGCTTCATTCTCGTCACCGAAAGACGGAAGCCCGCGATCTTCAATCGGGATCTTGTCGAAGGCGACGTCAACCTCGCGGACATAATCCGTGGCGATCTTGTACCACTTGCGACCGCTCAGGAGGTACGTATCTCCCTTATGAACGACCTCGCAGTGAATGCACCGGTATATCGGCCACTCATGCTGCACCTCGTCATCGCCATCAACGGCCAAGATGCATTTGTCTTTGAGATGCTCAACTGTAATTTCGGCTTTCTGAACTTGCGTATCATCCAGGTAGCCCTTGAAGCTGAAATCATGCACCGTCGCGTGCTTCTTGCCTCGCGCGTAGCGGAAACCAGCAATATTTTTCCATTCGATGATTTCAGGTATCGACAGCCAACACCGATCGGTCTTGCCCGAGACCAACTCCGCGATCATTAATTTATCCAACTCTTCTATATCGGCTGGTTGTTTGACTTCCCCAATTTTGTCGATCCAGTCGAAGTTGGTTCGATAGGTTGTCTTGCCGAATTGAACAAGATACGTCGAAAGCAAGTCGCGCAGAGTGTCGATATTGACCTGGACGATGGCGTGCAAGCGGTCGAATCCGGATAGAGTGTACCCAAGCTTTTTGTCGGTGGGCGTGCCCGTGATCGCACGCAACAGGTCGCGTTCCACATCAAGGCCGAATTCGGAAGGCGCAGCTTCTCTCGGCGCTTGAACCCTGGTTTGGTATCCTGCTGTGTCCAATGCCTGTTTGTCGATGCTGCGAACGCTTTCCGGGCCAATAGAGTTGAGCGTAACCAACAGGCCAAATCGCTCCTCATAACAGTTGGGCGCGATCATGTGCCTGCCCTGCCCAAAGGCGATGAGAAACTGACGGCCAGCGGACTCCACCACAAGTACGGCCGCCGAGGACCGAACTTTACCAATCTGATCTGGCTTGATCTGCGGGACGAAGAGTCGAGACCATTTTGGCGGTTTGGTGACTTGCTTTTGCACATACAGGGCACCGAGAGCGCCTTCGGTATCCCTGACGGTAAACCGCTCGTACTCCCCCGGCTCCCGCAGCAGTTCGGCGGGCTTGGTGAATTGTTGTTTCGCTAGGTAAATGGTGAGGCTTTCGGTCCTCAGCGGCTTGTCGTTCACAGCAAACCCCTGTTTCTTTGGCACAAGAAATGGGGATTATAGTTGTATAATTTTGAAAATAATACTGAGAGTAGTGAATTTTGGTGCTATGTAATAAGCTTGATCACGCGCGAAAAATGAATCCGATTTGATTTTTCTTTCGCTCGCGCCGTGCGCATCTCCGGCTTAACGCCCCTATTGGCCGCGTCTGCGACGCGACGCTCGCGAAGAGAAAAATGAAATCCGATTCATGTTTTCGCGGTGCAAAGCAAAAAAACCCCGCACCATCGGTGCGGGGTTTCGCAATCTTGGCCTGAGAACGCGACGAGCGCGCGTAAGGCGCCTCGCTTAGCGCGAATAAAATGCTTTTTATCGCGAGTAGAACTCGACCACCAGGTTGGGTTCCATTTGCACCGGGTAGGGCACGTCGGTGAGGCTGGGCAGGCGCTTGAGGCTGCCGGCGTGCTTGCCGTGGTCGACCTCGACGTAATCGGGCACGTCGCGCTCGGGCGATTCAATGGCTTCCTTGACGGCGGCCATCTCGCGCGCCTTGGGGCGCAGCTCCAGTTGGTCGCCGACCTTCACCTGGTAGGAGGGAATGGTCACGCGCTTGCCGTTGACCTTGACGTGGCCGTGGCTGACGAACTGGCGCGCGGCGAACACCGTGGGCACGAACTTCATGCGGTAGACGATGGCGTCCAAGCGGCTTTCCAGGATGCCGATGAGGTTCTGCGAGGTGTCGCCCTTGCGGCGCATCGCTTCCTGGTAATAGCGGCGGAATTGGCGCTCCGAGATATTGCCGTAGTAGCCCTTGAGTTTTTGCTTGGCCATCAACTGCACGCCGTAGTCCGACGGCTTCTTGCGGCGCTGGCCGTGCTGGCCGGGGCCGTATTCGCGCTTGTTGATCGGGCTTTTGGGGCGTCCCCAGAGATTGACCTGCATCCGCCGGTCGATCTTGTACTTGCTTTCCGCACGCTTGGTCATCGTGTGTATCCTATTGCTTCGTGTTGTCCCGGTTGGACACGCGCTCGAGAAAAATACCGTGAGGGACTTTTTTCGCCGCGGCCGTGGTGAGGCAAACCGGATCGGTCGTTGCCGATCCCCTGCCGCACCCGCAGACCCAGGAATAAGGCGGCGGATCATAGTGGCGGGGCCCGCTAAGTCAACGATAAGTCACGCACCGCGCTTGGCCGATTTCATGCGGTCTTTCAAGGGCTTAGGGGGCGCCTCGGGCAGCACGCCGCTTTGGCGGCGGGGCCGGTCGTCCCGGCGGCCATAGCGCAGTTCCTTGACGATGCCGTGGAAGGTGCGCACTTCCTGCTCGGTCAGCTCGGCGCGCTGCAGCATGTTGCGGATATTGATGGTCATCTGGCCGCGCATTTCTTCGTTGCGCATGAAGCCGCAGTTCACCAATTCCTCCTCCAGGTGCTCGAACAGGCCCAGCAGCATGTCTTTGCCGGCGGGCGCGGTGCGGTTGAAGATCATGTCGGCTTGGGGGCCGTCGTAGCCCGCCTGGAACCACTCGTAGGCCGTGATGAGCACGGCTTGCGCGAGGTTGATGGAGTTGTAGTCGGGGTTCATGGGAATTTCGACGATGGTATCGCACAGCGCGATCTCGGCGCTGGTCAGCCCGTGGCGCTCGCGCCCGAACAGAATGCCGAGTTTTTTGCCCGCTGCCGCATGGCCGCGCATGTCGGCGGCCGCGCCCTTGGCGGTGAAGATGGGCTTGATCATCTCGCGCCGGCGCGCCGTGGTGGCGTAGACGCGCTGCAAATCGGCGGTGGCTTCTTCCAGCGTGGCGAAACGCTGCGCCGTTTCGAGAATTTTCGCCCCACCCACGGACGCCGCCACGGCCTTGTCGCATTGCCAGTCCACCTGCGGATCGACGAGGCGCAGCTCGGTCAGCGCGCAGTTCATCATGGCGCGGGCCGTGGTGCCGATGTTTTCGGCCAGGCGCGGCTCCATGAGAATGACGCAAGGCGCGTTGGCCGCCACCTTCACGCGAAGGCGGGCCTTGTCCTGCTTGGCCGGGGCATTGGGGCTGCGGGTCATGGTTAAGTTGCTTCAATACACCCCAATGTCATCGCCCGACGTCCGACCAAAGGTCGGCCCAAGTTCCCGCCCGCCATATTCTATGGCGGGTGGCGGGCGATCCAGAGTTTTTTTGTTGACTGTGGAGCAACATACCCTGGATTCCTCTTTGTCGCGCGCCTCCGGCACGACCGCGGGGAATGACAGATGAGTTTGTTTCTCGATCAGTTTATCATGCGATCAGGGGAGAATGCGCATGGTCACGAAGTTCCGCGCCGGTTGGCTGCTGTTTCACCGCTGGGTCGGCATCGTGCTGGGCATCGTCATCGCGGTGCTGGGGGTGTCGGGCTCGCTCCTGGTGTTCGACACCGAAATCGACGCGGCGCTGAACCCGCACCTGCTGCGCGTGCAGCCTGCGGGCACGCCCCGAAGCTTCGATGCCATCGTCCAGGCCGCGGCCGACGCCCACCCCGGCTGGACGCCGCGCTACCTGCAGCGCGGCAGCGACGACCCGACTGCCTCCGTCATGGTGCTGCTGCGCGACGGGGCCCAAGCCGAGAAGCAGGTGTTCGTGAACCCCTACACGTTGGCGGTGCTGGGCGAACGCTCGGGGATGTCGGCCATCGCCCTGGTGCGGCACATCCACGGCGAGCTGCTGATGGGCGAGGCGGTGGGCGGCACCATCGTCGGCGTGCTGTCGTTCCTGTGCGCGGCGTTCTTCATCGCCGGGGCGGTGCTGTGGTGGCCGGCCAAGGGCGGCGTCAAGCGCGCGCTGACGATCAAGATCGGCTCCGAGACACCGCGCCTGATGCGCGAGTTGCACAACGTCTTCGGCGCGGGACCGGCGGTGCTGTTCATCCTGGCGTCGATCACCGTGCCGCCGCTGGTGTGGATGGGCTCGACCGACGGCGGCGGCGGAGGTTCCGGCTCCGGCGCGGGTGGACCCGCGCGCGAGGGCGCGCCACCTCAAGCCCCGGCCCAAGCCCCGCCGCAGACCCCGCCGCGCATGTTGACCTGGGACGAAGCCGCCGCCTTCGCCGCGACCGAGGCGCCCGGCCAGTACGTGGGCCTCATCCTGCGCCAAGAGGGCCCGCGCGGCATCTACATGGTGCGCTTCTGGCCGCCGGGCGAGACCGGCGTGTCGAAACAAAGCAACGTCATCATGCCGCTCGCGGGCGGGCGCATCATCCGCGTGCAGCGCCCGGCGCCCTTCTCGCCCGCGTCGATTTATAAAACCGACTTCGCCGCCAACGTCCACTCCGGCGCGATCCTGGGCTTGCCGGGGCGCCTCGTCATGTTCGCGGCGGGACTTTTCCTGCCGGTGCTGTTCGTCACCGGGCTCGCGATGTGGTGGATGAAACGGCGGCGGGCGGTTTAGCTCACCTTCATCTCTTCCTTCAGCAACTCCAGCTCCAGCCATTGGTGCTCGGCGGCGTCGAGGTCGGCTTGGGCCTTGGCCAGCGCCGCTGTAGTGGCCTCAAACTTGGCGCGGTCTTTCGCAAATAAACTTCCGTCGTCCAGCCGCGCCTGCAGGCGCGCGATGTCGGCCTCAAGCTGCTCCATGCGCGCGGGCAATGTTTTCATGGCGTGAGTCTGCGCGAAGGTGAGTTTCACCTTCTTGGGCGCGGCCAGTGGCGGCGGAGCATCGGCGGTCTCGGGCTTGGCCGGTTTCGCGACCGCCGCCGTGGCCTTTGCTTCCGAAGCCACGACACCGGCGCCACGCTGGGCCACCATGTCCGAATACCCGCCCGCATAGACCTGCCACTCGCCCGGGCTCTCCCAGGCGATCACGACATCGACGGTGCGGTCGAGGAAGTCGCGGTCGTGACTGACAAGGATCACCGTGCCGGGATAATCCGCGATCATCTCCTGCAACAGGTCGAGCGTTTCGAGATCCAAGTCGTTGGTGGGCTCGTCCAGCACCAGCACATTGGAGGGCAAGGCCAGCGCGCGGGCGAGCATCAACCGGCCGCGCTCGCCGCCCGACAGCGCGCCCACGGGCGTCTTGGCCTGCTCGGGCGTGAACAGAAAATCCTTCATGTAGCCGATGACGTGGCGCCGGACGCCGCCCACCTCGACCACGTCGCCGTGACCGCGCGTCAGCGCATCGCGCAGTTGCAGTTCGGGGTCCAGGTCCTCGCGGCCCTGGTCGAGCGTGACCATCCGCAGGTTCTCGCCCAGCCGCAGCTTGCCCGCGTCGGGGGCGAGCATGCCCGTGAGCAGGTTGACCAGCGTGGTCTTGCCGGCACCGTTGGGGCCGACGATGCCGACGCGCTCGCCGCGCATGACGCGGATGGAAAAATCTTTCACGATGGTTCGCGGCGCGCCGCCGTCCGGCGCCGCGAATGACTTGAACACATTCTCCGCCTCGACGATCAGCTTGGCCGACTGCTCGGCCTCGGTGACCGCCAGGTTCACCGTGCCCTGGGCACGGCGGCGGTTCTTGCGCTCGTCGCGCAGGGCCTGCAACTGGGCGACGCGCCGCACGTTGCGCTTCCGCCGCCCCGAAACGCCGTGCACGATCCAGTCCTGCTCGCGGGCGATCTTGCGGTCGAGCTTGTGGGCCTCGCGTTCCTCCAGCTCCAGCATCTCGTCGCGCCAGGGCTCGAATTCGCCGAAACTTTTTTCAACCGTGCGCACAATCCCACGATCCAGCCAGGCGGTGGAGCGCGACAGCACGGTGAGAAAGCGCCGGTCGTGGCTGATGAGCACGAGGGCCGAGCGCGAACCCGCGAGCTCGCTTTCCAGCCACGCGATACCGGGCAAGTCGAGATGGTTGGTGGGCTCGTCCAGCAGCAGCACGTCGGGCTCGGGCGCCAGCACACGAGCGAGCGCGACGCGGCGCTGCTCGCCGCCCGACAAGGTGGCGGGGTTTTCCTCGCCGGTGAGGCCGAGCCGTTCCAATAGATAGCGCGCGCGGTAGGGGTCTTCGTCGTCGTCGAGACCCTCGGTCACGTAGTCGAGCGTGCTGGCATGGCCCGAAAGGTCGGGTTCTTGCGGCAAATAGCGGATGGCGACACCTTGACGCACAACGCGCTCCCCGCGCTCGGCCTCCACCAGACCGCCGGCGATTTTCAGCAGCGTCGATTTGCCCGAGCCGTTGCGGCCCACGAGGCACAGGCGCGCGCGTTCCTCGACAGCCAGCGCGGCGCCGGCCAGCAGCGGCGGCCCGCCGAAGGAGAGGTGGACGTCTTGCAGGACGAGCAAGGGTGCGGGCATCTCGGACATCCAAGGGTTACGCCGCGACGATATGCCGGGGCGGGCGCGGTGTGACTTACGCGGTCACCCCACTCAACCGCTTCATCGCTCGCTCGCGGCCGATGAGCGGCAACAATAATTTAAGCTCGGGGCCGTGGGGCAAGCCCGTCAGCGCCATGTGCAGCGGCAGGAAGAGCCCCTTGCCCTTGCGCCCGCTCGCGTCCTTCACCTTGTCGGTCCAGGCCCCCCAGGTGGTTTCATCCCACGGCTCGGGCGGCAGCAGCCCGCGCGCCTGGTCGATGAAGGTCGTGTCCTCGATGCTGGGCGCGTGGGGCGCGAAGCAGATTTGCCACCATCCATAAGCTTCGCTGAATTTTTGCAGGTTGCCGCGCACGGCGTTCCAGAATTTCTCGCCGATCTTGTCCAGCTCCGCCTTGGGCAAGCCCAGCGCATCAAGACGCGGCCGGGCGGCGGCATAGGACATGTCGTGAAGCACTTTGGCGTTGAGGAACTCGAGGTCATGCGGATCGAACTTGGGCGTGGCGCGCCCATAGTGCGTGATGTCGAACTCGGCGATGAGCTGCGCCATGTCGGCCCGGGCCTCGATGGCGTCCGACGAGCCCAGCTTGGCGACGTGGCTGACGATGGCCATGGGCTCGATGCCGTTCTCGCGCAGGTCGGCGAGCGACAGTGACCCCATGCGCTTGGACAGGCCCTTGCCTGCCGCGTCCACCAACAGCGGCAAGTGGCCGAAGTGGGGCAAAGGCGCGGCGCTGAGCGCGCGCCAAATCTGAATTTGCACGGCGGTGTTGGTGACGTGGTCCTCGCCGCGCACGATATGCGTCATGGCCATGTCGATGTCGTCGACGACGCTGGGCATCATGTAGAGAAACGTGCCGTCCTCGCGCTGCAGCACGGGGTCGGACAGGTGCTCGCCGTGATAAACGCAGCGCCCGCGCACGAAATCGTCCCAGGCGATCTCGCCCGCCTCAATTGAAAATCTCCAATGCGGCTTGCGGCCCTCGGCCTCATGCTTGGCGCGGTCGGCCTCCGTCAGTTCGTGTTCGGCATGCTTATAGAGCGGCGGCTTGCCGGCCTTGAGTTGCAGCTTGCGCTTGAACTCCAATTCGTCGGGCGTCTCGTAGCAGGGGTACAGGCGGCCCAACGACTTCAGCCTCTCGGCGGCGGCGACATAGGCCGGAATACGCGCCGATTGATGCTCCTTGCGCGTCCACGTGAGTCCCAGCCACGCCAAATCGCGCTCGATGGCGGCGGTGAATTCGGGCTTGGAGCGCGCCGTGTCGGTGTCGTCGATGCGCAGGATGAATTGCCCGCCCAGCTTTTGCGCGAACAGCCAATTGATCACGGCGGGCCTTGCATTGCCGATGTGCAACAGCCCGGTGGGACTGGGCGCGAAGCGGAAGGTGGGCGTCATGGAGTATGGCTCGCTTGGTCAACGACCCCCTCACCCCAACCCTCTCCCACGAGGGGAGAGGGAGGCCCAGCCGCGCGACACTCCACCTCTCCCCTTGTGGGAGAGGTCGACACGAAGTGTCGGGTGAGGGGGATCAATTCGTGCACGTACCTCACGGCGCTGCTCCGTCATCCTGAAAGCCGTTGGTGATCGGATAGCGGTAGTCGCGTCCGAAGGCGAGGTGCGTGATCTTCACGCCGGGCGGCGCTTGGCGGCGCTTGTACTCGGCGGTCTTGAGCATCTTGTAGACGCGGCGCACGGTGGCGAGGTCGTGGCCGCGCGCGGCGACCTCGGCCACGCCCGCCTCGTCCTCGATCAAGCCATGCAAAATGGCGTCGAGCACGTCATAGGGCGGCAGCGTGTCCTGGTCTTTCTGGTTGGGCTTCAGTTCCGCCGTGGGCGGCTTGGTGATGACATTCTCGGGCATCACCGGGCCCGCCGGGCCCAAGGCACCCTCGGGCTTGTGAGCATTGCGCCATTTGCTGAGCGCAAACACGGTGGTCTTGTAAACGTCCTTGATGACGGCGTAGCCGCCGCACATGTCGCCGTAGAGCGTGGCGTAGCCGGTGGACATCTCGCTTTTGTTGCCGGTGGACAGCACCATCTTGCCGAACTTGTTGGACAACGCCATCAGCGCCATGCCGCGCGCGCGCGACTGCAAGTTTTCCTCGGTGATGTCGGGCTTGGCCCCGGCGAACAGCGGACCCAACATATTTTCGTAGGCCTTCATGGCCGGGCCGATGTCGATGGTGTCAAGCCGCACACCCAGCAGCTTGGCCACGGCGGCGGCATCGTCCAGGCTTTCCCGGCTGGTGTAGGGCGAGGGCATCATCACGCAGTGCACCTTGTCGGGGCCCAGGGCGTCGGCGGCGATGGCGGCGCAAAGCGCGCTGTCAATGCCGCCCGAGAGACCCAGCACCACGCCGGGGAATTTGTTTTTGCGCACGTAGTCGCCCAAGCCCAGCATCAGCGCGCGGTAAATGTTCTCCATGCGCGTCAGGGGCTTGGCGGGTGCGACAGGCGCGCAGGCCCAACCCTTGGCGCCCTTGGTCCAGGTTGTCATCGTCAGCGCCGGCGTCCAGGCGGGCATTTGCACCGCGAGGCCGCGGTCGGCATTGAGCGCGAAAGACGCGCCGTCAAACACCAGATCGTCCTGGCCGGAAACTTGGTTCACATAGATCAGCGGCAGCTTGGTTTCGCCGACACGGGCCACCGCATGGTTGAGCCGCACGTCGGGCTTTTCGACGTCAAAGGGCGAGCCATTGGGCACGATCAGCATTTCCGCGCCCGATTCCATCAGCGTCTCGGCGATGTCGTCGAACCACATGTCCTCGCAGATCATGAGGCCCAGGCGGATGCCGCGCACGACGATGGGTCCCGGCGCCGGGCCCGAGGCGAACACGCGCTTTTCGTCGAACACGCCGTAGTTGGGCAGATGGTGCTTGAAGCGCACGGCGGCGACGATGCCGCCATCGAGCACGAGGCCGGCGTTGAAGGTGCGCTCGGCGTCCTTGCCTTCGCCGCGCCAGGGCGCGCCGACGATCATCGCGGGGCCGTTGTCGGCGGTATCCTTGGCCAGATCGTGCGCGGCCTTGGCCACGGCATCCAGGAACGCGGGGCGATAGACCAAGTCCTCCGGCGGATAGCCGGAGATCGAAAGCTCGGGGAACACCACCAGGTCGGCCTTGGCCTTGGCGGCTTCCGCGCGCGCAGCCCGGATCAGCGCCGTGTTACCGGCGATGTCCCCAACCGTGGGGTCGATCTGAGCGAGGGCGATGGTGAGCGTGGACAAGATACGTCCTGAACAATGAGTCACCCGGACCAGCCGGGTGACGACGGAGAGAAGTTATTGCGCGGCGGCGATCTGTTGCTCCTTGCGCGATTGCAGCAGCCGCGCGCGTTCGTCCTTCAGCATTTCGGCGACAAGGAAGGCCAGTTCCAAGGCTTGGCTGGCGTTCAAACGCGGGTCGCAGTGGGTGTGGTAACGGTCGCCGAGTCTGGCTTCCGTGATGGCCTGGGCGCCGCCGACGCATTCGGTGACGTCCTTGCCGGTGAGTTCGAAATGCACGCCGCCGGCATGGCTACCCTCGGCGCGGTGCACGCCGAAGAAGGCCTTGGTCTCGGCCAGGATGCGGTCGAACTGGCGGGTCTTGTAGCCGGTGTTGCTCTTCATGGTGTTGGCGTGCATCGGATCGCACACCCAGACCACGTTGCGGCCCTCGCGCTTGGCGGCGCGGATCAGCGCCGGCAGGTTGTCCGACAGCTTCTCGGCCCCCATGCGGGTGATCAGCGTCAGGCGCCCCGGCTCGTTGCCCGGGTTGAGCGCGTCGCACAGCGCCAGCAACTCGTCGGGCTTCACCGTCGGGCCGATCTTGATGCCGATGGGGTTGTTGATGCCCCGGAAGTATTCGATGTGGGCGCCGTCCAGTTGGCGCGTGCGCTCGCCGATCCACACGAAGTGCGCCGAGCAGGCGTACCATTGGCCCGTGGTGCTATCGATGCGCGTGAGCGCCTCCTCGTAAGGCAGCAGCAGCGCCTCGTGCGAGGTGTAGAACTCCGTCTCGCGGATCTGCGGCACGGTGTCGCCCGTGAGGCCGCAGGCTTCCATGAAGGCCAGCGTTTCCTGGATGCGATCGGCGAAACGGCGATACTTCTCGATCTGCACTTCGTCCTTGACGAAGCCCAGCGTCCACTGATGGACCTTGTGCAGGTCGGCGTAGCCGCCCTGCGCGAAGGCGCGCAGCAGGTTCAGCGTGGCGGCCGACTGGTTGTAGGCCTGCACCATGCGCGCGGGGTCGGGGCGGCGCGCGTCGGGCGTGAACTCCATGCCGTTGACGTTGTCGCCCCGGTACGAGGGCAACTCGACGCCGTCGACGGTTTCCGTGGGCGCCGAACGCGGCTTGGCGAACTGCCCGGCCAGGCGGCCCAACTTCACGATCGGCATGGCGGCGCCGAAGGTCAGCACCACGGCCATTTGCAGCAGCACGCGGAAGGTGTCGCGGATGTTGTCGGGATGGAACTCGGCGAAGCTCTCGGCGCAGTCGCCGCCCTGCAGCAGAAATGCGTTGCCCTCGGCGACGCGGGCGAGCCCGGCCTTCAGGCGGCGCGCTTCGCCCGCGAACACCAGCGGCGGATAGCCGCGCAGGGTTTTCTCGGCGGCCTCCAGCGCGGCCTTGTCCGGATACTCCGGGACCTGCTGGATCGGCTTCGCTCGCCAACTATCGCGGTTCCACTTCAACGCCGTGGCCATCACAAACCCTTCCGTCGCCCCCAAAAAACCGGGGCAAAATTTGAGGCGGTGATATAGCCGCTGGAGCCCATAAACGCCAGCCGCACCGCCCATCGCCATCCATGGCCGGGCACACGGAGCGGCTGAAAAACCGCCCCAAGGCCTGCTCGCCTGTTCCGCCTGTTATTTCAGGAAGGGTTCCTTAAATAACAGGCACTTAGGCGAGTCGGTTTTCGCCCATTGGTTGAAAACCGCGCCAGCCGCTGAGAACCCGCCTGTTTGGGCGAGTCACCGGCGACCAGGACGAATGATAGCATATTCGCGGGTCCTGGGCGCGCCCGCGCGTGAGGGACGCGAACCGGGCGGGCGCAAAAAAGCGCGGCTTGAATGATACGTATTGAATACGTATTCTATACGTATGCGCAAGAAAATGAAAAAGCTCACCATTACCGTCACCCCCGAGGTCTATCGCGGCCTGCGCAAGAAGATCGGCCCGGGCAAGATCAGCAGCTTCATCGACCGGCTGGCGCGGCCTCATGTGTTGCCGCCGCTCAGCCCTGCGGCGCTAGAGGCCGCTTACCGCGAGATGGCGGCCGATGAGTTGGCCGAGGCGGAAGCGAATGAATGGGCGGACGGTACGGCCGGTAGCGCCCTAGATCAATCCGACTGACGATGCTGCGGGGCGAAGTTTGGTGGATCGAATTCCCTCAAGCTCGCGGCGGCGAGATCCAAAAGACGCGCCCGGCCATCATCGTCAGCAACGACTCGTTCAATCGCACGATGAATCGCGTTCAGGTCGTGCCGGTCACCAGCAACACGAAAAAGCTATATCCAGGCGAGGCCTTGGTGACGATTGGAGATCGAACTTCGAAAGCCTTGGTGAACCAAATCGCAACCGTCACCAAGGAAAGGGTTCAAAATCGTATCGGCGCCGTCTCAACGGAAGAACTCGCGGCCGTGGAAAAAGCTATTGTCTATCAACTGGCCCTCGAAGGCGGCACCTAACTACCCCTTCTCTCCCCCCGGCGTCGGCAGGCTCACGGGCTCGCGCAGGGTGTGGCCCAGCAATGGCAGCCTTAGGGCGACAGCACCTCAAGCTTGAGGCGGCGCGCCGTGACCGCCAAAGCCGCATCGCAGGTCGCAAGCGGAATCTTCCGGCGCATGGCGAGTTCGAGATAAGCGGCGTCATAAATCGTCAAATCATGATCGACCGACAGTTCTCGCGTCGCATCCCAGGCGTGGATGTCGGTCTCGGCATCGATGATAATGGGCAGGTCTCCCAGCCGCCTGAGGCAATTCCGCTCGTGAGCCTCGGTGCAGCGTTTGCGCCGCACGGCCGTCCTCAGCATGTTGGCGACCTCGAGTTTCCACAACGAGGGCACCACGGCCCCGTCGTCCGTCACCTGCGTCAAGACGCGATCGGACATCGCCGATTTTTCGTCGGCGAAAAACCACGTGATCGCCATGGAGGCATCAAGCACCAAGCTCACTTAACGCCGGCCTTCATTACGCAGGTCTTGAATGGTGACGTCGCCGAGCGAGAATTTCTTGCCGTCGCGGCGAATGTCCTGGGCCGCTTTTTTCGCCCGGGCGCGTGCTTGGGTCTCGGGGCGGCGGACCACAAGGTCGCCGTCCTTCATCTCGATCTCGACCTGCTCGCCGTCGCTCAAGCCGGAAGCATCGGCGAGATCGTAGGGAACCCGGATCGCCAGGTTCTTGCCCCACTTTCCGACCTTCACGCGCGTCATGGCCTGCACCACTAGAGTCAAACTCAATCGAACCGAATCACATAGCCTCAGTAACTCGTTCTTTTTGGTCGCATTTCCCACGCCAAGCGGAAGGCCACTTCTCGGGGAAATGCTCGTGTGTCATGGGATATCCTGACATATCCCATGACGGATGGCTAGGGCAAGAATGGATTTCGCCGCCGAAGCAGCCCTGATCTGCCCAGCGCCATATCAATATTTATCTGCGATTCTTTATTGGTCGCATTTCCCACGCCAAGTGGAAGGCCACTTCTCGGGGAAATGCTCTTACGCCTTCTCGCCCCCCGGCGTGGGCGTGCTCACCGGCTCGCGCAGGGTGACGAACTCTTCCGCCGCGGTGGGGTGGATGCCCACGGTGGCGTCGAACTGGGCCTTGGTGGCACCGGCTTTCAGCGCCACGGCGAGGCCCTGGATGATCTCGGGCGCGTCGTCGCCCACCATGTGGCAGCCGAGCACCCGGTCGGTTTTTTTGTCGACCACCAGCTTCATCAGGGTGCGTTGATCGCGACCCGAGAGCGTGTGGATCATGGGCCGGAAGGATGTGCGGAACACCTGCACATCGTGCGTCTTTCGCGCCTCCTCCTCCGACAGGCCCACCACGCCCGCGGGCGGCTGGCTGAACACCGCCGAGGCGACGTTGGTGTAGTCCATGGCCATGGGCGTGGCGTTGAACTGCGTCTCGGCGAACATGCGGCCTTCGTTGATGGCCACCGGCGTCAGGTTGATGCGGTCGGTCACGTCGCCCAGCGCGAAAATATGCGGCACGGACGTGCGGCTGTAAGCGTCCACCGCCACGGCGCCCTTGTCGTTCAACTTCACGCCCGCTTCGGCCAGGCCCAGCCCCGCCGTGTTGGGCGCCCTGCCCGTGGCGCACATAACGGCATCGGCCGCGAGCAACTCGCCGTTATCGAGCGTGACGCCGAATCCCGAGGACTTCGTCACGGCCACGATCTTGCGGCCAGCGTGTATCTTGATGCCCTTTTTGGTCAGCTCGGCCTGTAGGTGCGCGCGCACGTCGCCATCGAAGCCGCGCAGCACCTGATCGGCGCGGATCACCAGATGCACCTCGCTGCCCAGCGCGCGGAAGATGCCCGCGAACTCCACCGCGATGTAGCCGCCGCCGAAAATGACGATGCGTTGCGGCCGCGCCTTGAGGTCCAGGGCCTCGTTGGAGGTGATCATGTGTTCGCGGCCCGGAATGTCGGGCACCACCGGCCAGCCGCCGGTGGCGACGAGAATTTTCTCGGCCGTCAGGCGCTTGCCGTTCACCTCGACCGTGTGCGCGTCCGCCAGCACGCCGCGCGCGGCGATGAGTGTGTTGCCCGCGCCCGCGAGCATGGTCTTGTAGGCCGTTTCGAGCCGGTCCAGTTCCTTGTCCTTGGCGGCGATGAGCGCGGGCCAATCGTGGCGCGCCATGTCGACGGTCCAGCCGAAGCCGCGCGCGTCCTCCATGACCTCGCCGAAGTGCGCGCCGATGACGAGCAGCTTCTTGGGCACGCAGCCCCTCATCACGCAGGTGCCGCCGACGCGGCTTGATTCGATCACCGCCACCTTGGCGCCGTACTTGCCCGCCATGCGGCTGGCGCGCACGCCGCCGGAGCCGGCGCCGAGGGTGATGAGGTCGTAATCGAAACGGGGCATGGGTAGAAATCCTTAGTGACGCTCGCGAGCTATCTATGGGTTGCGACCTTAGATCACAATCCTTGTTGTCGTCCCCGCGAAAGCGGGGACCCAACTGTTTGTTTCCTAACGTCTATCAACGCGACCAAAGAAAGCTGGATTCCCGCGTACGCGGGAATGACAAGGGTGTGAAGCGTCCATTCCCTGGCCTCCTCAATGTCGCTAAGATGACTGCCCCGCAAGGCATGAGGCCGACCATGACACGCATCGCACGCACCACGTTTCTCGCCGTATGTCTCTCCGCCACCGCGCCGCTGGCCTTGGCCCAAGCGCCTAATATGGGCGTGATCCAATTTCCCACGTCGGCCAACGCCAAGGCCCAGCCGCATTTCGAGACCGGCCTGAAGGCCATGTACAACTTCGAGTTCGACGTGGCGCTGGAAGCCTTCCGCGCGGCCGGCAAGGCCGACCCCGACTTCGAACTGGCCGCCTGGGGCGAGGCCATGGCGCTCAATCATCCGCTGTGGTCCGAGCAGGACCAGCCCGGCGCCATCAAGGCGCTGGCGCGCATCGCCCCCACGGCCGCCCAGCGCGCGGCCAAGACGCCCGAGGGCAAGGAGCGCGGGCTGATGGAAGCGGTCGACGCGCTCTACAGCGGCGGCGACAAAACCGCGCGCGATGCGGCCTACGAGGCGGCCATGCGGGCGCTGTCGGCCACGTACCCCGACGACAACGAGATCAAGGTGCTGCATGCGCTGTCAATCTTGGGCACGACGCGGCCCGGCGAGGGCGGCTTCCGCAAGCAAATGCAGGCGGGCGCCATCGCGTCCGAGGTGTTGCGCGCAAATCCGCAACATCCCGGCGCGGCGCACTATGTGATTCACGCCTTCGACGACCCCGAGCACGCGCCGCTGGCCCTGTGGGCGGCCAAGACCTTCGCCGAGATCGCGCCCGATGCGCCCCACGCGCTGCACATGCCCTCGCATATTTATGTGCAGATGGGCATGTGGGAGGGCGTGGTCGCGTCCAACAATAAGGCTTTTATGGCGGCCGACGCGCTGGCCAAGCGGCTGAACATTCCGCGCGGCAAGGAAGATTTCCACGCGCTGTCGTGGGAGCTTTACGGCAACTTGCAGCTGGGCAACATCGACGCCGCGCGCAAGAACCTCGCCACCGCCTACGCCGTGGCCAAGATCGACGGCAGCGACAAAGTGCTGGACGGGATTGCCTCCATGGAGGCGCGCTTCGCCATGGAGACCGAGTTGTGGGCCGAGGCCCCGAGCCTCGCCGACGCCAAGGGCGAGCACCAGCACGAAACTTCCGGGCCACACATGATGCACGCCTACGACAACAACGCCCAAGTAAAGTTCGCCGCGGGCTTCGCGGCGGCGAAACTGGGCCGCGTCGCCGAGGCCGAGACCGCCATGGCAACGTTGACGGCGGGGCGCGAGAAAATGACGGGCCCCAGCGGCCCCAACTATCGCGGCAAGGTGCTGGCGGTGTACGTGGCCGAGCTAGGTGCGGCTATTGCGGTCGCGAACAAGGACACGGCAGGGGCTGAAGCCCTGCTGAAAGAGGCCACCGCGCTGGAGGCGCAGCTTGATCCGCCCTCGGGCCCGCCGGAAGTCATGAAGCCGTCGTTCGAGATCTACGGCGAATTCCTGCTGGCCCAAGGCCGCGCCAAGGAAGCCGCCCAACAATTCGAAAAGGGCCTGCTGCGCACGCCCAACCGCGCGCTGGCGGTGCGTGGGCTCGCCAAGGCGCGGGCCATGCAGGCCCAGGCGGAGACGCTAAAGCGGGGGTAGGGGGTCGCGCTCTTTTTCCCTCTCCCGCTTGCGGGAGAGGGCAGGGTGAGGGGTTTGCCCCTGCCTCAGAAGTCGCGATGAGCGCGTGAAACGAACAACCCCTCATCCTCCCCTTCTCCCACGCTTCGCGCGGGAGAAGGAATAAACTCTCACTCCACCGTCACGCTCTTGGCCAAGTTGCGCGGCTGGTCCACGTCGGTGCCCTTGAGCACGGCGGTGTGATAGGCGAGCAGTTGCACCGGCACGGTGGCGAGGATCGGCACCACGAAGGGGTCGGTCTTGGGCATGGTGATGGCGTGGGCCGCGAGCTTGCCGACGCGTTTCACGCCGGCCTCGTCGGAAATCAGGATCACCTTGCCGGCGCGGGCCACCACCTGCTCGATGTTGGACAGCGTCTTTTCGAACAGCGCGTCGGTCGGCGCGATGACGACCACGGGCGTGTGCTCGTCGATCAGCGCGATGGGGCCATGTTTCATTTCGCCCGCCGCATACCCTTCGGCGTGAATGTAGGAAATTTCCTTGAGCTTCAACGCGCCTTCGAGCGCGATGGGATACGACGAGCCCCGGCCCAAATAGAGCACGTCGCGCGCTTCCACCAAGGTCTCGGCGATTTTGGCGATTGTCTCGTTGGCGTGGAGCATGTCGGCGACGCGGCTGGGCACCTCGGCCAGGGCCGACGACAGCCGCGCCTCGATCTTGTGGTCGATGACGCCTCGGAGTTTTGCAAACGTGATGGCGAAGCACGCCAGCGCCATGAGCTGCGTGGTGAAGGCCTTGGTGGAGGCCACGCCGATTTCGGGGCCCGCGAGCGTCGGCAACACCGCGTGGCTTTCGCGCGCGATGGCGCTTTCGGGCACGTTGACCACCGAGAGAATGCGTTGGCCGTGGGCCTTGCAGTATTTCAGCGGCGCCAAGGTGTCCGCCGTTTCGCCCGACTGCGACACGAACAGACCGAGGCCGTGTTTGGACAGCGGCGGCTCGCGGTAGCGGAACTCCGAGCCCACGTCGGCCTCCACCGGCACCTTGGCCAGCATCTCGATCCAATACTTGGCGACCAGGCAGGCGTAATAGGCCGTGCCGCAGGCCACCGCCGTGACCCGGTCGATGGATTTCAGGTCGAAGGGCATGTCGGGCAGCGTGAGCGAGCGCGCCGCCGGGTTGAACAGCGCACGCAACGTGTCGCCCAGCACCTGGGGCTGCTCGAAAATTTCCTTTTGCATGTAGTGGCGATAATCGCCCTTGCCGATCAGCGCGCCCGACAGCGCCGTCTGCTTGATGGCGCGCTCGACCACGTGGCCCGCCCTGTCGCGCACCACGGCCGAGTCCTTGGTCGCGATCACCCAGTCGCCGTCTTCCAAATAGGAAATGCGGTTGGTCATGGGCGCCAGCGCCATGGCGTCGGAGCCGATGTACATGGCGCCCGACCCGTAGCCCACCGCCATGGGCGAGCCCTTGCGCGCGCCGACGATGATGTCGGGCCGCGCGGCGATGAGGATGGCCAGCGCGAAGGCGCCCTCCAGGCGCGACAAGGCCTGCTGCAGCGCGTCCTCGGTTTTGGCCGATGTCTTGAGCGCTTCGCTGATAAGATGAACGATGACCTCGGTGTCGGTATCGCTTTCGAATTTGTGGCCTTTCTTCTCCAGCTCACTTTTCAGCTCCTGGAAATTTTCGATGATGCCGTTGTGCACCACGGCGACGGCGCCGTCGGAATGGGGGTGCGCGTTGACCTCGTTGGGCACGCCGTGGGTGGCCCAGCGCGTGTGGGCGATGCCGGTGGAACCGGCCAAGGGCTCTTGTGCCACCTTGGCGGCCAGGGCCGCGATCTTGCCCGGCGCGCGGCGGCGTTCGATCTTGCCGTTCACCAGCGTCGCCACGCCCGCCGAGTCATAGCCGCGGTATTCGAGACGGCGCAGGCCGTCGATCAACAACGCGGTGGCGTTGTCACGCCCAATGACGCCGATAATGCCGCACATATCCTCAACCTATCCCGTCACTCTTGATGTCACCCTGGGGCCTGCGGCCTCTGGCCGCAACTTTTATTGGCGCGCCTTCGGCGCGACCCCAGGGTCCAGGGCCGCAACGCTTGCTGGTGGTGTTGCCCTGGGTCCTGGGAATAAATCCCAGGACGACACCTGTGTTTTTGTGTTGGTTGCAACGTTTATCGCTTCTTCTCTTTCTCCGCTTTTTTCCTGGCGCGGTATTTGGCGGCAAAGCCGGCGATGGTTTTCTGCCCGCCCTCGTTCAAGGCCAAAGCATCCTGCGGCACGTCCTTGCGCACCACAGCACCTGCACCCGTCATGGCTCCGTCGCCGATGGTCACGGGCGCCACCAGCACCGAGTTGGAGCCGATGGAGGCGCCCGCGCCGATGTCGGTGTGGCTTTTGTTGAAGCCGTCGTAGTTGGCGGTGATGGTGCCCGCGCCGATGTTGGCGCCAGCCCCCACGCGCGCATCGCCGACATAGGCCAGGTGGTTGGCCTTCGCACCCTTTTCCAGCGTCGCGTTTTTGATCTCGACGAAATTACCCACGTGCGCGTCTGGGCCGATGACCGCGCCGGGCCTTAAGCGCGCGAAGGGCCCGACGATGGCACCGCTGTCGATGCGGGCCCCCTCGATGTGGCAATGGCCCTTGATGACGACGTTGTCGGCGACACTCACGCCCGGGCCGAAGACCACGTGGGGACCGATCTCGACATCCTTCCCGAGCTTCGTGTCGAACGAAAAATAAACACTGTCAGGGTCGGCGAGCGTCGCGCCGCCGTCCATGGCTACCCGCCGCATGCGGGCCTGAAATAGTTTCTCGGCGGCGGCCAGGTCGGCACGGCTGTTGACGCCCAGCAGTTCGCCGGCTTCGCCGTTGACCACGGCGCATTTCATTTTCGCGGCGCGCGCGTGGCCGACAATGTCTGTGAGGTAGTACTCGCCCTTGGCGTTCTTGTTGCCGACCTTGGCCAGCAGCGACCACAACACCGGCGCATCGACCGCGAAGATGCCTGAATTGCACAGGCCGATTTTCTTCTCTTTGGCGGTCGCGTCTTTTTCCTCGACGATGCGCGCGAGGCCGGCCTTGCCCATGACGAGGCGGCCATAGCCCGTGGGATCGTCGGGCTTGAAGCCCATGACGATGACGGGCGCGGCGTTCTTTGCGGCGCGCGCGGCCAACAGACGCCTGTAGGCCTCGGCGGAGACAAACGGCGTGTCGCCGTAAACGATCAGCACGTCGCCCTTGAAATCTTTCAGCGCGTCCTTGGCCTGGAGCACGGCGTGGCCGGTGCCGAGGCGCTCGGATTGCACGACGGTGGGATGCGGTGCGACGGCCTTCTTCACGTCGTCCATGCCCGGGCCGACGACCACGACCACGCGCGCGATGCCGAGGTCTTTCAGCGTCGCCAGCACGTGCCCGACCAAGGGCCGCCCACCCACGGCGTGCATGACCTTCGGCCGCGCGGACTTCATGCGCGTGCCCAGGCCTGCGGCGAGAACAATGGCGGCGGTGGGGCGTGGGGTCATTTGGGGCGGTTCAGCGCGGCGGAAATGTGGGCCGACCATGCCACGCCCTGGGGCTTTGATAAAGGCCGGCGCGGCGGAAAAGCCCAGGGCTTACAACGGCTTAAGATTGGCCGCCGCGCCCCGGCACGGGCGGCGTTTGCTTGACACCCCTGCGTGTGCGCCTTAAGAACCAGCCTCCTTCAAGGCCCGCAGCGGTTGATAACGGCGGGCCGCCTCATGCCTCATCGATTCAGCGAGGGTGAGCCTTGCATTGGTCCGTCTCGGCAATGGTCAAGGGCGATTAGCTCAGCGGGAGAGCACACGCTTCACACGCGTGGGGTCACTGGTTCAATCCCAGTATCGCCCACCATTGGCTGTGTTTGCAGCCGTTTTGGGAATTCTCAAGCGGCCTGCTTCATGCGTGGCGCCGTTCGCGGCTTTGCGCCAGGTTCCGCGTCTTACTCAGGCTTATCCAAGAACCCCAGCGCGCGGGCGATGGGCACGGCCAGCGCGGCGCCGATGATTTGCGCGGCGGCGAAACCCAGCACGTCCTCGGGCCGGAGACCGGCGAAGCTGGTGGTGAAGGCGCGCGCCAGCGTCACCGCCGGATTGGCGAACGACGTCGACGCCGTGAACCAATAGGCCGCCGTGATATAGAGGCCGACGCTCGCGGCCACGGCCTCGGGGCGGTGGCGCGCGACGCCGAGAATCGTCAGCAACAATCCGAAGGCCGCGACGGCCTCGGCCAGCCATTGACTCGCGCCGGTTCTGACTTTGATCCCCGTTTGCAGCAGCGGCAGGTCGAACATGGCGTGGGCCAGCATCACGCCCAGCATCGCGCCAATGACTTGGCACGCGATGAATAGCGCGCAGGTCCGCCAAGTCATGCGCCCCAGCCGCGCCATGACGGCGCTGACCAGCGGGTTGAAATGCGCGCCGGAAACGGGGCCCAGCATCCAGATCAGCACCACCAGCAGCGCGCCGGTGGCGACAGCGTTGGCCAGCAGCGCGACGGCATCGTTTCCTTGGGCCAACCGCTCGCCCATGATGCCCGAGCCGACCACGCCCGCCAGCAACAAGGCGGTGCCGAGGGTCTCGGCCAGCAGGGCGCGCGGGCTTGCGGGTTGCAGCGTCATGGCCCGGGACTTTCGGCGATGGCCCTGAGTGTCGCGGCCAAGCCGGGATTGCGAAGCTCGGTATCGGAGAGCGCGGCCAACGCCTTCAGGCGGACCGCAAGCGCGTCATAGGCGGCGGCGAAGGCGGCGGTTTTGTCGGCGTCGGAGCCCGCCACCGCCGCCGGGTCGGGGATGCCCCAATGCACCTTCACCGGCGCGCCCGGGAAGATGGGGCAGGTTTCGCCCGCCGCGCTGTCGCACACCGTGATGACCAGATCGATGGGCGGCGCACCGGGCGCGGCGAATTCGTCCCAGGTCTTGGAGCGGCAGCCCGCGGTGGCAAGGCCGCGCGATTTGAGCTGAGCCAGCGCGAAGGGGTTGACCCGGCCCGTGGGCTGGCTACCGGCGCTGACGGCCGTGATGCGACCCCGCCCGAGACGATTCAGCGCCGCCTCGGCCATGATGCTGCGGGCGGAGTTGCCGGTGCACAGAATGAGAACGCGAAAAGGACGTGTGGTGGACATGATGGGAACGCAATAGACGCGGCTAGGGGATCTTTTTAGCGCAGTGTCACAAAACGCTCATGATTTTTTCATGACATCCGACCGGGCATGTCCAGCGTAACAAGGGTCCATGGCCAGCACACCATCCCCTCGCCCCGTCATCGTCTGGTTCCGCCAGGACCTACGCCTGGCCGACAACCCCGCCCTGCACGCCGCCGCGGCAACCGGGCGGCCCGTGGTGGCGCTTTACATTCTGGACGACGCGGGCGCCGGGGCCTGGCCCATGGGCGGGGCCTCGCGCTGGTGGCTGCACGGCTCGCTGACGGCCCTGGCAGCGGCGCTCGCCAAGCAGGGCGCACGGCTGGTGTTGCGCCGGGGCGACAGCGCCCGGGTGCTGGACGCGGTGATCGGCGAGACCGGCGCCGAGGCGGTCTATTGGAACCGCTGCTACGAGCCCGAGGCCATCGCGCGCGACAGGGCCATCAAATCCGCGTTGAAGACGCGGAACGTGGCGGTGGAAAGCTTCAATAGCGCGCTGTTGTTCGAGCCGTGGGAGTTGAAGACCCAAAGCGAAACCCCCTTCAAGGTCTTCACGCCGTTTCACAAGGCCGCGCTGAAAGCGCCGGCGCCGCGCGCGCCCCTGCCCGCGCCCAAAGCATTGAACGGCTATGGGACCGCGATGACCGGCGAACCTCTGGACTCATGGGCTCTTCTGCCGTCCAAGCCTGACTGGGCCGGCGGCTTGCGCGCGAGCTGGGTGCCGGGCGAAATGGGCGCGCAAGCGGCATTGAAGAAATTCTTGGACAAGAGTGTCGGCGCCTATGCCCAGGGCCGCGACCTGCCAGGCGAGGCGCTGACCTCGCGGCTGTCGCCGCATCTGCATTTCGGCGAGATCAGCCCGCACCAAATCTGGCGCGCGACCCTGGCCCATGAGCAAAACGCGGGCACGGCGAGTTTCCTGCGCGAGTTGATCTGGCGCGAGTTCGCCCATCACTTGTTGTTTCACTTTCCGGCCATGCCCGAGGCGCCCTTGCGCGCCGAGTTCCAGCACTTTCCCTGGAAAACCGACGCCGAAACATTGACGGCCTGGCAGCGGGGCCGCACGGGCTACCCCATCGTCGACGCGGGCCTGCGCGAGCTGTGGGCCACCGGCTGGATGCACAACCGCGTGCGCATGATCGCGGCCTCGTTTCTGGTGAAGCACTTGCTGCAGCCGTGGCAGGCGGGGGCCGCGTGGTTCTGGGATACGTTGGTGGACGCCGACCTCGCCAACAATTCGGCCGGATGGCAGTGGGTGGCGGGCTGTGGCACCGATGCCGCGCCCTATTTCCGCGTCTTCAACCCGGTGCTGCAGGGCGAGAAATTCGACGCCAGCGGCGCCTATGTGCGCCGCTGGGTGCCGGAACTGGCGAAACTGCCCGACGCTTGGATTCACAAACCCTGGGTCGCGCCGATGGACGTGCTGGCGGCGGCGGGGGTGACGTTGGGCCGCCATTACCCCGCGCCGATCATCGGCTTGGCGGCGGGCCGCGACCGGGCGCTGGCGGCGTTCAAGGAACTCTCGCGTAGCGGTTAGCTCGCCTGATCGATCGCGGCGGATTCCATCGACTTGGACAAGATCATGTAGAGCTTGCCCATGTCGGAGGTGGAGAAGGTCGTGGTCAGCACTTCGGCGCGGTCGGTGGCCCGCGCGTGCTTCACCAGGGCCGAGTATTCGCGCAGGTAGCGGATGACGTAGCCGCGGAACTTCTCGTCGGTCTGGTACTTCTTGTGGATCGCCTCGAACTTCTGGCGGCTGAGCGTCTTGGTGATGTGGCGCAGGAACACGCCCTGGTCGCCCTTGTGGTAACGCTTCCACAGCTCTTCCTCGACCGCCGGCTGGAAGATGCGGGCGATGTCGACGGCGAGCGAATGCAACTGCTCGATGACATAGCCGGTGTTCTCCAGGAACTTCTGGGTGTTGGCCTTGTCGGCGGCCTCGTCCAGTTGCTTGGCGGTCTCGATGGCCTTGCCCGATGTGGCGAGCAGTTGATCGACCTGGCGGCCGAACATCTGGCCGGCGCGGCCGGTCTGCTCGGTGATGCCGTTGGAGGCTTCCACCAGGCTTTCGGCGTGCTTGCGCAGGGTCTTGAGCACCACCTCGACGCGGGCCACGGCTTCGTCGGCGGACTTGCCGAGGTTTTGCAATTGCTGGCGGAAGGCTTCGCCCGTGCCGCGCACGCCCGAGGCGATCTTTTCCGAGGTCTCGCCGAATTCACCCAGCGACTGGCGCATCTTGTCGGAGACCACGCCCACCTGGGCGGCGCCGCGGTTGGTGGAGTCCTCGAAGTCGAGCATGAGTTTTTGGAGTGAATCGCGGAAGCCGTTGAGGCGCACCTGGGCGTCGTCGGCCGCCGTGGTGAGGCCCTCGGAGCGCTGGCGCATGCCGTCGCCGACCACGGCCATGGTCTCGGTGGCGTGAGCGGCCGCCTTGTCGATGGAGGCCACTTGGGCCAGGAACGCCTCGGAGGCTTCGCGCACCTTCGACGCCGCCGTGTCGGAGGCGCCGCGCATGGAATCCTTGCTGATCTCCAGCGTGTCGAGCACGCCCTGGATGTCCTTGTTGACCTGCTGGGCCACCGAGGACAGTGCCGCCACTTCACCGCCGATCTCGCGGCTGACGTCCTTGGTCTTGGCGACCGAGTGCGACACGGTGTCGCTGACGCGCTGCGAGGTGACCTCGAGGGATTCGCGGATCGATTCCAATTCCTTGGTGACGCGCGCCGAGAGCTGCATCAGCTCCGACGAGTTCTGCCCGAGGATGTCGGACATCGAGCGGACGTGCGCCAAGACCTGATCCGAGGTCGAGCTCATCTGGCGCGCCTGTTGCGACAGCGCCGTCTCGGACAGCTTGACGTGGGTGGTCAGAGTGTTGGCCGCCATTTCCAACTCGTCGTTTTGGCGGCGCAACGAATCTCGAATATTATCGGCCTGGGCGGCGGCGCGCTGGGCGGAATTGGCCAATTGCTCGGCGTGCTCGCGCACGCGGGCACCCACCGTGTCGACCTTCTGGATCACGGCATCCGAGGCCGTTTCCATGGCCTCGGCGCGGCTGATGGCGATGTTGGTGGCCTTCTCCAGATCCGCCGTGGCACGCTCGAATTTCTCGGTGACGATCTTGGAGCGGATGCCGAACTCGTCGGCGGAGGCGGCCAGACGGTTCTCGACGCGGCTGGCGGATTCGCCCACCACGTCGGCCTGTTTCTTGATCATGGTCTCGACGACGCGCAGCTTGTTGACCGCGCCGTCGGAGGCGCCGTTCAATTCCTTGATCTGGATGGCAAGCGCTTCCTCGACGATCTTCACGCGGCTCAGCACGCGTTCCATCACCTGATCGAGGGCGGCGGTCTGCTGGCCCAGGCGCGAGTTGACCTTGGTGGCCTGATCCTCGATGCGCCCGCCGGCGGCGGCCAGTTCGGTGCGTTGGCGGTCGAACAACGTTTCGAGCGTATTGGCCTTGCCCACCAGGGAGTCGCTGATTTCGGACACGGTCGCTTCGGTCCTGCGGGCGGCCTCTTCGACACGCTCGGCGTTGGCGGCGACCGCCTTGGACATGTCCTCGGCGTAGGATTTGGCGGTCTCGCCGGCCTTGGCCAGGGCCTTTTCCTGATCGGCCATCTGCTGCGCGATGGCGGCACTCATGCCGCGCGCGCGCTCGGTGGCGGCGGAAAGATTGTTCACATGGCCCAGCAACGTCTGGCCCATGGAGTTAACCTCGGCCACGGTTTTCTGGCTGGAACTGCGGATAAATTCCTGCTGGCGGCGCAGGGCGTCCTCGATCTTGAGGTTCACGTCGGACGACGTGTCGATCATCTGCTTGAGCTTGTCGACCTGCTCGGCCACGGCGTTGGCGGCGCTGGCCACGCCGGCCTCGAGAATGCCGGTGAAGGTGGCGATCTTCTCGGTATCGCGCACGAAGGCGGTTTGCAGCTTCTGGATCTGACGCGCGGCGGCATCGCTGGCATCGGTGAGGTATTGGGCTTGGGCCTTGAGGGAGTCTCCGATCTCGGCGGCGCGCGCGGTGGCGTGCTCGGACGGGTAGGTCAGCTGCGCCAGGTGCAGGCGCAAGGCCTCGCCTTCGCGGGCCAGTTGTCGGCCGCGGTCGAGGTAGGCGATCAGCAGCCACATGAACGCCAGCGGCATGATCAGCATGCCGACGAAGCCGCCGAACTGGTCGGGCAGCAACATGAACAGTTCGCGCCAACTGATGGTGAAGGTGATGTAAACACTGAAGATCAGCAGCCACACGCCGGAGATGACGGCACCGGCGACGATGAGCGGTTGGGATTCGCGCCAGGAGAAGGATGGAACTTGCGCCACGGCCGCCTCGGCCGCGGGCAACGCGGCGATGTCGCCGTCGTCGCGAGGTTGGTTGGGCGTGTCGGAACGAGTCTGCGGCCAGGTGGACTTGGGCGCGCCGAAGGGCGGCTTTTTGATTCGCGCCGCGGATCCGGATTTCAACGCGACCTTGGGCGCGGCTTTGTCGCCGCCGGTCGCGTCTTTTCCGTTGCTGCGATTCAAGCCCCGGTCTGCGTCGGTGTCGCCGCCGCGGCCAGGCAGGTCGGTGTCATCGGCCATGACAATCTCGCTGTGCTCTTCCCTTGGGACCTCCGGCGTTCACCATGAGCAACGCCAAAGGCTTTGGCCTGGGGACGGCGCTTCCATCCCTTCTGCGGCCAATCGCGGAGATTAGTGATGGATCGTTAAGAAAACGTTCCGATCAACCGGACAGGCGCTGCGCGGCGGCCATGCGAAAATTAAGCCCGTAATTTCAAGGCGCTAGGCGGGCCGCCGGCGACGCGCGGACGCCATCCAAGTTCGCCATGTCCGTCGTGCAGGCCGGCGCGTTGCCACGGGTATCGAGCGAGGCATGAAGCTCGCGAATACAGCGGCTGGCGGTTTTCACGAACAGGAATGGAAACAGGCCGTGCGCCACGCAAGCGAGGCCGCCGGAAATCATGCGCAGGCCGGTGAGGGCCGCGAATTGCGCATGGCGGCCGTAGCTCTCGCCGACGGAACTGGGGTGCTCAAGGAACAAGCGCCGCAACATGGTGAAAACGCCTCCAAAGGCCGCGCACGCGGGTCGTCGCGGCAGGATTTCGGTTGGCTCCATGCTATCTCACTGGCCGAGAAGATGTTTGCAATCTACGACCCAAATGGTCTATTTTTGAGAAAATGTTACCTGTCAATCGAGCGTGGTTAGAAATGACTTCTCTAGATGATAAAGATCGCAAGATTTTGGAACTGCTGCAGGAAAATGCCCTGACGCCGGTGGCGGAAATCGCCGCCAAGGTCGGCCTGTCCACCACCCCCTGCTGGCGGCGCATCCAGAAACTCGAGGAAGAAGGCATCATCCGCAAGCGGGTGGCGCTGCTGGACCGCCATAAGCTCAACGTCGGTGTGACCGTATTTGTCGCGGTCAAGGCCAAGCGCCACGCCGTGGATTGGCTCAACGAATTCAAGCGCGCGGTGGAGGCCATCCCCGAAGTGGTCGAGGCCTACCGGCTCAGCGGCGAGATCGACTACCTGCTGCGCGTGGTCGTGCCCGATATTTCCGCCTATGACGACGTCTACAAGCGGCTGATCGAGAAAGTGGAATTCACCGACGTCAGTTCCTCCTTCGCCATGGAGGACATGAAGTTCACCACCACGCTGCCGCTGAAGTATATGAACGGTTAAAACTTCGGCTGGCGCAGCACGAAGCCGGCCACCGCGTCCACCCAGGCCTCGGGCTTTTCATCGACGATATCGATGCCGCCGCCTTCGAGTTCCGCATAGGCGAAATCGGGGCGCAATTTGCGCGCGCGTTGCGCGTGCTCGTAAATCTGATCGCCGGTGTTGGTGAGGATGAGCGCCGGGCACGACACCCGCGCGATACTGGCGGCGTGGTCGTATAGAAACGCCGCGTGGTGCCCATGCCAGAAGGGCCCGAAGCCGATCAGGGGCTCGCACACGTAGCGCGTCATCAGGTTCCAATCCGTGTCGGGCTTGGCGAACCCCGAACGGCGTTTCCACCACTCGGCGATGTGCGAGCCATCCTGTTTACTTGTAAAGGGCCGCTCGAAGCCCTCGACCCAGGCCATGAACTGTTTGCGTTCCTCGGGCGTCGTCGGCAGCGGGCCGTTCATGACGAGGGAGGCGATGCGCTTGGGATAGGTCACTGCGACTTCCGTGGCAATCAGCGCGCCGGTGTGATGGCCCAGGATATGCGCGCGTGAGAGGTTCAGCGCATCCAGCACGGCGGGCACGGCCTTGGCGAAGTCGGCGATGGTGGGCACATGTTTCGGCACGTCGGACATGCCGAAGCCCGGCGTATCGACGCCGATGGCGCGGATGCCGCGCGCGGCGAGCGCATCGAACACGCGTTCATATTGCCGCGCCGACATGGGCGCCTGGGGGCAGAGCGCCAAGGGAATGCCTTGGCCTGTATCGTAATAGTGAATCTGGCCGAAGGGCCCGGAGCAATAGGCGCGGGTAGCGGGCATGGCCGATCAGCCCAGGCCGCGGTCGTAGTCTTGCTCGAGCGTTTTCAACAGGCGGTCGAGAAATTTCGCGCGACGGGCGTCGCGCGCCGCGCGCACGTCGTCGGGCGCGTCGTAGGCCTCGATATCGGCGGGCGTATAGGCGCCCTTGGCGGCGGCGACGCGCTCGTGCGTGTCGAGCCGGTCGCGCAGCACGGAAATTTCCTCGGCCATGTTCATCATCATGGTGACGAGCCGGTCGATATTGGCGTCGTCGAAAAAGTGCGGATGCGCGCCCTTGGCGCGCCGCGCGGTCATCTTGGTGACGATGTCAGCCGACATTGGTTTTTCTCCTCCTCCAACCCGTTATTCCGCCGCGGTCGCGAAGTCGTCGGCCGCCAGATCCTGCGCCACTGCCATGGAGCGTTGCTGCTTCTGCCACGCCGCCGCGTAAAGGCCCTGCTTGGCCAGCAGTTCCTCGTGGGTGCCGCGCTCGACGATCCCGCCCTTGTCCAACACCAGGATTTGATCGGCATCAACAATGGTCGAGAGGCGGTGCGCGATGACCAATGTCGTCCGGCCCACGGCCACTTCGCGCAGGTTCGCCTGAATTTCCTTCTCGGTGTGGGTGTCCAGCGCCGAGGTGGCCTCGTCGAACAGCAGGATGGGCGAGCCCTTCAGGATCACCCGCGCGATGGCCACGCGCTGCTTTTCGCCGCCCGAAAGTTTCAGACCGCGCTCGCCGACCATGGTCTCGTAACCGTCGGGCAGGCTCTTGATGAAGGCGCCGATGTGGGCCAGATCGGCGGCGGCGTCGATGTCGGCCTGGGTCGCGCCCGCCTTGGCATAGGCGAGGTTGTAGCGGATGGTGTCGTTGAACAGCACGGTGTCCTGCGGAACGATGCCGAGCGCGCGGCGCACGCTGTCCTGCTGCACGTCGCGAATGTCCTGGCCGTCGATCAGGATGCGCCCGCCCTGGACGTCGTAATAGCGGAACAGCAGCCGGCCGATGGTCGACTTGCCCGAGCCGGTGGAGCCCACCAGGGCGACCTTGTGGCCGGGCGGTACGGTGAAGCTGACGCCGTTGAGGATCGGCCGGCGCGGATCGTAGGCAAAAGTCACGTTCTCGAAGCGCACCTCGCCGCCGGTCACTTTCAGCGGCGCGGCGCCCGGCTTGTCGACGATCTCGGGCGCCACGTCGATCAGCTCGAACATCTTCTCGAGATCGACCAGGGCCTGCTTGATGTTGCGGTAAACGAAGCCGAAAAAATTGAGCGGCTGGGCCAATTGCAGCATGAACACGTTGACGGCGGTGAACTCGCCCACGGTCATGGTGCCGTTGACCTTGCCGATCGCGGCCATGACCATCAGCACCACCACGCCCACCGAAATGATCAGCGCCTGGCCGATGTTCATCACCGCCAGCGAGGATTGATTGCGCACCGCGGCCTTTTCGTACTGGCTCATGACGCGGTCGTATTCGGACACTTCCAGGGTTTCGTTGCCGAAGGTCTTGACCGTTTCGTAATTGAGCAGGCTGTCGATGGCGCGCGTGTTGGCGCGGTTGTCGAGCGCGTTGGACTCGCGGCGGAACTTCATGCGCCATTCGGTGGTGATGATCGTGAAGGCGACGTAGATCACGACGGTCAGCAGCGTCACGACGGCGAACCAGCCGCTGAACACGTTCCACAGAATCGCGCTGACCAGGATGACCTCTAGGATCGTCGGCACGACGTTGAACAGCGAGATGGACACCAGGCTTTCGATGGCCACGACGCCGCGCTCGATGGAGCGCGACAAGGCGCCCGTGCGCCGGTCGAGATGAAAGCGCAGCGAGAGCGAGTGCAGGTGCGCGAGCACAGCGCCCGCCGAGCGGCGCACCGCCCGCACGCCGACCTTGGCGAACACCGCGTCACGGACCTGGGCGAAGGCGAGGCCGAGGAAGCGCGCGATAGCGTAGGCGGCGATGGCGAACAGCGGAATCAGCGCCACGTCCTGGGACGCCAGGGCATCGACGGCCTGTTGCAAATAGAGCGGCGTGATCACCGTGGCCCACTTGGCCAAGCCGATGCACGCCATGGCCACGACCACGCGCAGCCGGATGTCGCCGCTTTCGGGCACGTCGCGCGCCGGCCACAGAAACGGCAAGAGCGTGCGGATGACCTGCCAATCGCTGCGCTTGCGCATGGCGTCGGCGTGCTCGGGGGAATAACCGGCTTGTCGCATCGGCGATGCTGAATCCTCGGGAAGAAGAGTTTGGCCTCTTGATCTATGGTGGCTTAGCGCGGGGCGCAAACGTGGTCCAGACGCATCATGGCGGGCGACCAACCAAAGAAAAAGGCCGGGCAACAGGGCCCGGCCTATGAAGGTTCATCGCTTTGACGGGCGACGTCTCTTAGGCTGTCACTTGAACGGCGACCGTAGGATTGGCGGCCGGGGCCTTGGGGCCCACATAGACGTTCAATTCGGGGTGCGCGGGAGTCCCGGGCGCCGGTTCAGGCGAACCGCCGGCCGTGACTTCCTGGGCGCGCTCATACATCGAGCGTTGCTCGCCGGAGGACTCGCCGCCGGCGAACTCGGTCTCGGTTTGCGCGACCTTGTCGTAGTACTTGGTCTCGCCGCTGCCGGCCTCGGAGAACTTGCCCCGTTCAGCTTCGACCGCGCGGTCCGAGAACTTTTGCTGCTGGTCGGCCTGGGCCGCGAACTGACCGATCACGGCCTCGCTGCCCTTGCCGAAGTACTTCTGCGGAACTTCTTGCGCGCCCGACGGCGTCCCCAGTCCGGCCACGACTTTATCGGCGAACTTCTGCAGCTGAACCTCCGGGGCTTGCGCCGGTTGCGACAAAATTGCCACGGCCACCGATTCCGCACGCACGATTTTCGCCGCCGCCTCGAGGCGCACGCTGCGCGCCCCGGCGTTGGAGGCTTGCTCGAAGGCCGCCGTTTGGATCGCCTGTTGGGCGATGGCCACCTCGACCTCGGCCTGGGTGCGGCCGCTGACGACGGGGCTGGTCGCCAGGCTGTTGAGCGGGCCTGCCGCGAGCCCCGGCGACGGAGCCGTCGTGGGGACGATGTCCGGCTGCGCCACGGGCTCGGCGCGCGGCGCTTCTTCGAACGCGCGAATCTCGACCTGGGGCCGCGAGGGCCCCGTCAAGCCGCCGTCCGATCCGTTGCGCCGTTGTCCGGCTTGATCGTTCGAGTGTTTGCCGGCGCCCGGCTCGGGTTGATTGGGGGCACGGCGGACGTCAGCGTTGACCGCCGATTCAGAAACCTGAATCGGAGAGGCCTGCCGGTCGCCATGGGGAACGCCCTGGGGCTGAAGAGCCGTGAGGGCATACTGCTGCGCTTCACGCGCGGCGTTCAGTGTGACCAAGTCTGTCATTTTAGCCGCCCTTTCTAAGCGACGAAAACATCATTCAGCGCCTTTTTTCCGCGCCGTGTTCTTTATACGCCCCCCACACCAGGCGTTCAAGCCGATATCGGTCGAGCAGCCTGTGAGAAAATAAACTTAAGCCATTGATTCAAATACATTTAGATCGTCAAATTAGTCATAACCCGAAACCAATTAGGGTCGGTCAGGGCATCCCCAGCCCGCCCATCAGCACGTATTTGACTTCAAGGAAGTCGTCGATTCCATACTTGGAGCCTTCACGCCCCAAACCGGATTCCTTCATCCCGCCAAAAGGAGCGACTTCCGTCGATATCAGCCCTTCGTTGACGCCGACGATGCCGTAGTCCAACGCCTCGGCCACGCGCCACACGCGGCCCAAATCGCGCGCGTAAAAATAAGCCGCCAAGCCGAACTCAGTGGCGTTGGCCAAGCGCACCACGTCGTCCTCGGTCTTGAAGCGAAACAGCGCCGACACGGGTCCGAAGATTTCTTCCCGCGCGATGTCCATCTCGGGCGTGACTTCGGTCAACACGGTGGGCTGATAAAAGGTGCCGCCCCGAGCGTCGCGCGCGCCGCCGATCACGGTTTTGGCGCCGCGCGACGTGGCATTGGCCACCAGACGCTCGACCTTGCCCAGCGCGTCGTGGTCGATCAACGGGCCCTGGTCGGTGTCGCCCTCGAGGCCGTTGCCGACCTTCAAGGCCGCCGCCGCCTTGGCGAGCTTGGCCGCGAAGGCGTCATACACGCGCTCCTGCACGAAGAAGCGATTGGCGCAGACGCACGTCTGCCCGGTGTTGCGATACTTCGACACCATGGCGCCGGCGACGGCGGCATCCAGATCGGCGTCGTCGAACACGATGAACGGTGCGTTGCCGCCGAGTTCGAGCGAAACTTTTTTCACCGTGTCGGCGCATTGTTTCATCAGCAATTTGCCGATGGGCGTGGAGCCGGTGAAGGTGAACTTGCGCACGAGGGGGTTACCGGTGAGTTCCTTACCGATGGCCGGTGCGTCCTGCCCCGGCACGACGTTGAACACGCCCTTGGGAATGCCCGCGCGGTGCGCCAACTCGGCCATGGCCAAGGCCGACAGCGGCGTTTGCTCGGCGGGCTTGGCCACGAACGTGCAGCCCGCCGCCAAGGCGGGTGCTGCCTTGCGCGCGATCATAGCGTTGGGGAAGTTCCACGGCGTGATGGAACCCACGACTCCGACGGGCTGCTTGAGCACGAGCACGCGCGCACCGGCCTTGAAGGTGGGGATGACGTCGCCATAGACGCGTTTGCCTTCCTCGGCGAACCACTCGAAGAAACTGGCGCCGTAGGCCACCTCGCCCTTGGCCTCCTTCAGGGGCTTGCCCTGCTCGGCGGTCATGATGATGGCGAGATCGTCCTGATGGGCGAACATCAGTTCGATCCAGCGCTTGAGCAATGCGGCGCGCTCCTTGGCGGTCTTGGAACGCCAGGCCGGCAACGCGGCGTGGGCGGCTTCAATGGCCCGGCGCGTCTCGGCGGCCCCGGCATCGGCGACGGCAGCCACCACCGCCCCGGTCGCGGGATTGGTGACGGCAAACGTCTTCGCCGAATCCGCGCCCACCCACACGCCATCGATATACGTCTTGTCGCGCAACAACGTGGGATCTTTGAGGGGAAGAGCTGACGCCATGATGGGGCACTCCGGGCAGGATCGCTATTTCTTCGGTTTGATTCTGGCTTTGCCGCCGCGCGGCGCGCCGGCCGCGCGGCTGCGGGCGTGATATTCCGGGTTCGGCATCATGTCGAGCGCGATGGCGACACGGTTGGACATGTTATAGAAGCCCACGGTATCGGCGATGTCGAAGATTTCCTCGTCGGAAAATCCCGCGGTGCGCAGCTTGCGCCGATCCTCGTCGTCGATGGTCGCGGGCGTCACGGTCAGCTTGTAGGCGAAGTCCAGCATGGTCTTGTGACGCACCGTCAACTCCGCGACGCGGTAATTGAAAGCCAGCATTTCGCCCAGCTCCGGATCGCCGGACAGCTCGCGCACCGCTTGGCCGTGGGCGACGAGGCAGTAGTAGCAATGATTGGTCGATGAGACGACGACAGCGATCATCTCGCGCTCAAGTTTCGTGAGCTTGCTCTCGCCCAACATCAGCTCGTTATAGAAGCTGACGAAGTTTCTGAGCTTGGCGGGCCGAAACGCATAGCTGCGCAGCACGTTGGGCAACATGCCCAATTTCTCGCGGCAGACGTTGAAGTATTTCTTCATGCCCTCGTCGAGGGTGCGGTTCAGAACCGCGTCGTTGGGCGCGGGCAAGGTCATCACGTGCTTGGGCTGGGGCATGGAAGCACCTTCATGGGATCGTGGGTGGGCCCGCGATAGCACGGCCCGAGCCGTCAGGGCTAGGGGAGCGGATTTGACATGCGCGGCCGTGGCCGCGGCCGGATTGCCTTATGATTGCTGGAGGCCATGGGCCTGATCGGGTAACATCGAATCGACAGCGGACTTACCAGACTTGGGGATCGATCATCATGTGGACCTGGATTGCCGTCGCCATCGTTGGAATCGCGATTTTGTTTGTCGGCGGTACCCAGGGCGGCGTCTTCGACAAATTGCTGTCGCACAAGAACCCGACGCCGGTGGACTTTCGCGCCCTCACGCTGCCCGAAAGTCCCAACAAGTACTTGATCGCGCCCGCGGGCACCACGACGGCCAAGGCCGACGAGACCGCGCCCTCCTTTGCCATGCCGGTGGCCGATCTCAAGATCAAGTTCCTGGCCATGGTAGCGGCCCAGCCGAACGTCGAGAAACTCTGGGAAAGCCCCGACGGCCTGAAGTTTCAATACGTGCAGCGCACGCCGATCATGCGCTGGCCCGACATCATCGACGTTCAACTTCTCGCCCAGGACGGCGGCTCGACCTTGGCGCTCTACAGCCGTTCGGTCTATGGCTACTCCGACATGGGCGTGAACAAGGCCCGCGTCACGGCCTGGGTCGCCGGATTGAAATAGCCCGGCTGCTCTCAACGCCGACCGCATGAGCGAACGGTCGCCCCAGAACCATTAGCGCCTCGGCGGCGTCACGACACGATCAGATGCCGCTCAAGGTGCTTGCGCAGGGCCGTCTCCTCGGACTCCGACAAGGCGACAAACTTGACGCGATAACTTTCGCCGAGGCGCTCGAGCACGGTCGCCGGGATCTCCCGGTCGATGCCGGGCACCGTCAGGCCGAAAGACGTGGCCGCCTCGAACCAGCCGTCAAATTCCAGCATCGCGCCGCCGACGGAAATATCCTGAACGACGCATTCGACCTTGCGATTGTCGGGCAGCCGGGCCACCAACACCGCCTCTTCATGAAAACGCGCCCCGGAGCGCTGCCCAAGATTGTCCGGCTCGACCACCAGCACCAAGGCATGGGCGAGATCAGTCAGCGCGTGGGTCAAGGCCGCGCGCGCGCCCTCGTCGGTGATATGAGGCATCGCGCGGTTTAAACGCGCCTGGATGCCGACGAGAAGATTTTCCAGCGATTTCGTTTTCATGACGGAAACGTGATCCCCTGTCCTACTCGCCAACCGCCGCCTTCTGGGGCCCGGACCTATCGACAGCCGCCACCCTACTATATAGATAAAGTGGCCGGATCGGCCAACACCGGTTGTGCCGCCGCCCCGGGAGCCCGAAACCATGTCGACCCGCCCTGCCCGTATTGCCGCCCTCCACGACGCGCTCAAGCATCGGATTCTGGTGCTCGACGGCGCCATGGGCACCATGATCCAGCGCCATACCCCGGCGCTGACCGAGGCGGATTTCCGCGGCACGCGCTTTGCCGCCCACGCCAAGGACCTCAAGGGCAACAACGACATCCTCAACATCACGCGGCCCGACGTGATCGGCGGCATTCACCGCGCCTACCTTGAGGCGGGGGCCGATATCATCGAAACCAACACGTTTTCCGGCACGCGCATCGCCCAAGCCGACTACGCGCTGGAAGAGGCCGCGCGGGACATCAACGTGACCGGCGCCAAGCTCGCGCGCGAGGCCGCCGATGCCGCCACGGCCAAGACGCCCGACAAGCCGCGCTGGGTGGCGGGCGCGCTGGGGCCCACCAACAAGACCGCCTCGATCTCGCCCAACGTCAACGACCCGGGCTTTCGCAACGTCACCTTCGACGAACTCAAGAACGCATACCGCGAGGAAGCCGACGCGCTGTTCGAGAACGGCGCGGACATCCTGCTGGTGGAAACGATCTTCGATACGCTCAACGCCAAGGCCGCCGTGCTGGCCATCGAGGAAATGTTCGAGGCGCGCGGCGAGAGCTTGCCCGTGATGATCTCGGGCACCATCACTGATCAATCGGGGCGCACGCTGTCGGGCCAAACGCCCGAGGCCTTCTGGAACTCCTTGCGCCACGTGCGGCCGCTGTCGATCGGCTTTAATTGCGCCTTGGGTGCCGCCCAGATGCGGCCCCACATCGCCGAGATCGCGCGGGTGGCGGACGTGTTCGTCAGTGCCTATCCCAATGCCGGCCTTCCCAATGCCTTCGGCGAGTACGACGAAACCCCGGCGCAAACGGCTGGGCACCTCGGCGCCTGGGCCAAGGACGGGCTGGTCAATATCGTCGGCGGCTGCTGCGGCACCACGCCCGACCATATCCGCGCCATCGCCCAAGCCGTGAAGGGCCTCTCGCCCCGCGCGATCCCGGCGGTGCCGCGCAAGATGCGCCTGTCGGGCCTGGAGCCCTTTGCGCTGGCATCCTAACGGCTGTCGCTGTATCTCCTCATGTCATTCCCCGCGAAAGCGGGGAATGACACTGAAGTAGATTGTATCGTCATTATGTCTGACGCCCTCACAAACTCAGAAAAGCCGACCGCCACCGCCACGTTCATCAACGTCGGCGAGCGCACCAACGTGACCGGCTCGGCCAAGTTCAAGAAGCTGATCCTCAACGGCGACTACGAGGCCGCCTTGGACGTGGCGCGCCAGCAGGTCGACAACGGCGCCCAGATCATCGACGTCAACATGGACGAGGCCATGCTCGACTCCGAGGCCGCCATGACGCGGTTCCTGAAGTTGATCGCCTCGGAACCGGACATCAGCCGCGTGCCGATCATGATCGACAGCTCCAAGTGGAGCGTCATCGAGGCGGGGCTGAAGTGCGTGCAAGGCAAGCCCATCGTCAATTCCATCAGCATGAAGGAAGGCGAGAGCGCGTTCCTGGAGCAAGCCCGCAAGGTGCGCCGCTACGGCGCCGCCGTGGTGGTGATGGCGTTCGACGAAAAGGGCCAGGCCGACACGCGGGCGCGGAAAATCGAGATCTGCACGCGCTCCTATCGGCTGCTGGTCGATAAAATCGGCTTCCCGCCCGAGGACATCATCTTCGCTCCCAACATCTTCGCGGTGGCCACCGGCATCGAGGAGCACAACAACTACGCCGTCGACTTCATCGAGGCGACCCGCACCATCAAGGCCACCCTGCCCCACTGTCATGTCTCCGGCGGCGTGTCGAACATCTCGTTCTCGTTCCGCGGCAACGAGCAGGTGCGCCAAGCCATGCACTCGGTGTTCCTGTACCACGCCATCAAGGCGGGCATGGACATGGGCATCGTCAACGCCGGGCAACTGACCGTTTACGAAGAGATTCCCGCCGAGTTGCGCGAGCGCGTCGAGGACGTGATCCTCAATCGCCGCCCCGACGCCACCGACCGGCTGCTGGAAATCGCCGAGAAGTACAAGGACGGCGGCACCGAGGCCAAGGGCCCCGACCTCACCTGGCGGCAATTACCGGTCAAGGAACGCCTCGGTCACGCGCTGGTGGCCGGCATCGCCGACTACGTCGACGAGGACACCGAGGCCATGCGCGCCGAGATCGCCGCGCGCGGCGGCAAGCCGCTGGAAGTGATCGAAGGCCCGTTGATGGACGGCATGAACGTCGTCGGCGACCTGTTCGGCTCGGGCAAGATGTTCCTGCCGCAAGTGGTGAAAAGCGCGCGGGTCATGAAGAAGGCCGTGGCCTACCTCGTGCCCTTCATCGAGGAAGAGAAGAAGAAAAACCCGACCAGCGCCAAGAGCGCCAACGGCAAAATCGTCATGGCCACCGTCAAGGGCGACGTGCACGACATCGGTAAGAACATCGTCGGCGTGGTCCTGCAGTGCAACAACTACGACGTCGTCGACCTGGGCGTCATGGTCTCCTGCGCCAAGATTCTCGAGACGGCGAAGAAGGAGAAGGCCGACATCATCGGCCTCTCGGGCCTGATCACGCCCAGCCTGGATGAGATGGTTTATATCGCCAAGGAAATGCAGCGCGAGGGCTTCAAGTTGCCGCTGCTGATCGGCGGCGCCACCACGTCGAAAGTGCACACGGCCGTGAAAATCGCGCCGGGTTACGAGAACGCGGTGATCTACGTGCCCGATGCCTCGCGCGCCGTGGGCGTGGCCGGAAACCTGCTGTCGGCCGCGAACAAAGACAAGTTCGTCGCCGACGTGCGCGTCGAATACGAGAAGGTGCGCGAAGGTCACGCCCGCAGCCAGCAGCAGAAAAAGCGCCAACCCATCGCCGACGCCCGCGCCAATAAGTTCAAGACCGACTGGGCAACGGCCAAGCCCGAGCGCCCGCGCGTTTTGGGGCTGTCGGTGTTCGAGGACTACGACCTGGCCGAGATCGCGAGCCGCATCGACTGGACGCCGTTCTTCCAAACTTGGGAACTGGCGGGCAAGTACCCGGCCATTTTGTCGGACAAGGTGGTGGGCGAAACAGCGCGCCAGCTCTACAACGACGCCCAGGCCATGCTGCAGCGCCTGATCGGCGAGAAGTGGCTGACGGCGAAGGGCGTCATCGGCTTCTGGCCCGCCAACAGCGTGAACGACGACGATATCGAGATTTATGCCGATGAGCGCCGCGACAAGGCGATCGCCACCATCCACGGCATGCGCCAGCAAATGGTGCGTGATGGCGACCGCGCCAACATGTGCCTGGCCGATTACATCGCGCCGAAATCCACGGGCGTTGCCGACTATCTCGGCGCCTTCGCGGTGACCACCGGGCACGGCATCGACCCCCGGGTCGCGGCTTTCGAGAAGGCGCACGACGACTATGCGGCGATCCTGCTCAAGGCACTGACCGACCGGCTGGCCGAGGCCTTCGCCGAACGTCTGCACGAGCGCGTGCGCAAGGAGTTCTGGGGTTACGCTGCCGGCGAGAAACTCAGCAACGAGCAGCTGATCGCGGAAGAGTATCGCGGCATCCGGCCCGCGCCGGGATACCCCGCCTGCCCCGACCACACCGAGAAGGCGACGATTTGGCGGCTGCTGGACGTGGAGAAGAATGCCGGCATCAAACTCACGGACTCATTTGCGATGTGGCCCGCCGCCGCCGTGAGCGGGTTTTATATCGCGCACCCCAAGGCCGCATACTTCGGCGTGGGCAAGATCGAGCGCGACCAGGTCGAGGACCTGGCCCGCCGCAAGGGCAAGACCCAGGCCGATATGGAACGCTGGCTCGCGCCGAACTTGAACTACGACGCGTAATTTCGGCCGCTAGCGTCCCGATTCAGAAGTCCGCATTTCGGACTCGCGGCGAGAATGATGCGGACTTCTGAACCGCCACACTACGCCGTGCCGTTTTTCAGCTTGATGATGCGTTGCCCCAACAGCCGCCCGAAGGTGAGCGACGGCGTGACCATGGCGCCGTTGGTATAGGCGTTACCCGACGTGGCCCCCGCGCCGAGCACTTCGCCCGCCGCGTAAAGATTGGCGATCGGCGAGCCGTCGGGGCGGATCACGCGCAAGCCGCCGTCGACCGCGATGCCGGCGAAAGAAATCACCGTCCAGCCCGTGAAGCGCACGGCGTAGAACGGCCCCTTGGCCAGGGGCACGGGTCGATGCGCCTTGCCCTTGGGGTCGGTGGCGCCCGAGGCCAGTGCCGCGTTGTAGGCCGCGACGGATTGGCTGAGCCCGCGCGGATCAACGCCCGCCTTCACCGCCAGCGCTTCGATGGTGTCGGCCTTGGCGAACATCGGATGCGTGCCGAAGGCCTCCATGAAGCGGTCGCGCTTCCAGCTCATGAAGGGCGGGGCCTTGTCGATCATCTCCTGGTCGGCGACCACCCACATGCGATGGCCGGGCTGGCGCGCCAGCGCGTGTTCGCGCCGGTCGACGCTGGTTTCATCCTCGCGCATGAAACGTTCGCCGCGCGCGTTCACATAAATCTCCCACGGCGGGCGACGCTCGGGGTCGCTTTGGAAACCGCCTTGTTGCTCGCTCGGGAAATTGTCGTCGGCCAGAAGCGTCCCGAACAGCGGATTGTAATGCTCGCCGCCGCGCACGTAGCCGCCTGCCCCAAGGCCCAGCAGGATGCCCTGGCCTTGGCTGTAGGGATAAGCGATTTGGGTGGTGAGCCGCGTGCCGTGCAGATCCTCGAACATGCGCGGGTTCGATGCACAGCCGCCGGCGGTGATGACGACGTTGCGCGCCATGAAGTCTTGCTTCACGCCGGCGTCGTCCTCGCAGGTGACGCCGATGACCGCGCCCTTGGCATCTTGAATCAAATCCACCGCGCCCGTGCTGAGCGCCGTGACGATCTTGCCCGCCTTCACGCGCGCCTCGAACAGCGGCTCCATGATGGCGAAGATCGACTTGCCGCCGTTCTCGCCCCATTGATAGCGCCGCGTGGTGAAAGGCTCGTGGCCGCCGCCCAGCACCGGGTGACCGTCGCGCACCTTGAAGCCGTTGGCCGCGAGCCAATTCAGCGTGTCGCCGGCGTTGTCGACGAACAGGCGCGTGAGCGCCGGATCGGCGGTGAAGTTGTTGATGCGCATGTTGTCGGCGTAGTGCGCGTCGGGGCTGTCCTCGATGCCCGCGGCCTTCTGATAGACCGTGCGCGACGCCGCCATTTGGCCGGTGGAGCGGTCCAGCGTGCCGCCCAGCACCGGGGCCTTGTCGACCACCAGCACCTTGGCGCCGCGATCGGCCGCGAACATCGCCGTCGGCATCCCGGCCGTGCCGCCGCCGATGACGATGACATCATAGGTGGTCGCCGCTTCGGCGCGACGCCAGAGCGGCAGGACGCTGGCCGCCGTGAGGCCGCCAAGGCCCCCGAGCAAACGACGCTTGCTTGACGACATCACGCCACTGCCATCGCGATATTTATCAGCCATTTTTCCCTCCTCAGAAACGAACACCACATCGCCAACGACGCGGATACGACGATCCGAGGAAACCATAGCCGAAAGCAACGGTCGCCTCACAATCACAAATCCTGTTTTCCGGGCCGCTTCCCTGCGATGTTTGCACAACGAGCGCTCGGCAGGTCGCGCTTCAAACCCGTTGATCGCGTTTTCACGTCCAATACAGCGAGAACAGTCCACCCGCCGTCACCAACGCGCCGGCGGCGGCGCTCAATGTCGCGACGGCGAAGCGCCCCCACGGCCCGAGAACGCTGGAAAAGCGCTTCTCGATCAGAAATTTGATCAGCGGTCCCGAGGCGGCGCCGATGACCAGTCCCGCCGCCAGCATGGGCCAGCCCACCAGGGCGGTCGACACGGCGAACAACCCCACCGCCAACCCCAACAGGCCGCCCAGCAGAAATGCCGTCAACGCCAAGGGCGCCTGGTTCAAGACAAGCCGGAGAACACGACCCACGCGCCACACGGCCACGGAACGACCCACGTGGGATAACGGATCGGCGACCCGGCGCGCGGCGGCGTCCTTCGCGGCGGCAAGGCCGTTCGGCCGGTCGATAAAATCCGCTTCGGCGACCACCGCCAAGACGCTGTAGGCGCTGCGCACCGCTCCGGCACGCCCGATGCACAGCAACGACTTGGTCAAGGCATCGGCGGCGATGAAAACTTGCAAGTCGCCCAAATGCGCGCGCGTCAGCCACCACGCCGAGCTGCCCGGCAGCTCGTCTTCCCAAATGAGATCGGCCCGAAGATCGACCGCCGCGTCGACCCGCGGCAGCGGCGGTGGGACATCGCGGTCTTTCGCGAGTTCCGCAGGTTCGGGCGTTGGCTCCACGGATGCTCCGTTCCCTTGCGCACAACTAAATTCGGGCCGTGCCGGCGCGGCGACGACGTCTATGTGCGGCGCGGGATGGTAAACCGAAAGACCGAGCCTTGTCCCGGGGTTGAATCGACGCTGAGCGTGCCGCCGTGGCGCTCAACGATGTCGCGGCAGAGGAACAAGCCCAGCCCCGTGCCCCGCTCGCCCTGCGTGCCGCTGCGCGAGGCCTGGCGGCCAAAGCTGAACAGTTGCGCGATGGTGTCCGCGCTCATACCGATGCCGCTGTCGGCCACGCTCACCGCGACAGCGGCGCGACCGTCGTCGAGAGTCGCGGCACCGGCCGACACGTCGACATGCCCGCCGATGGGCGTGAACTTGATGGCGTTGGAGAGCAAATTGCGCACCACGATGCGCAGCATCGACTCATCGGCCTCGCAGGCGAGGTCGCCGATGCCGTTAGCCACGGCGATTTTCTTCTCGCTCGCCATGGTCTTGAGGGGAAACACGCTCGCGTCCACCAAGGCCCGCAGATCGACCGTCTCCCGGCGCAGCGCGGACGACCGCATCTGAACGGCGGCCCATGCCAGCAGGTTGTCCAGCAAATCGTTCACGCTGGCGGCCGCGTTATAGACCATGTCGGCGTATTCGACGAGTTTCTCGGGCGGCATCGTCTTGGCTCTGGCGGCCAGCAGCCCGGCGAAGCCCAGAACGCTGTTGAAGGGCCCCTTCAAGTCGTGGGCGATGATCGAGAACAGCTTGTCTTTCTGGAAATTGAGCGCCGTGAGTTCCTTCGACTTCTGCAGCAAGGCCTCGTCGGTGATGTGGCGCTGCGTGACGTCGATGACGGTCATCAAGAACGCCGGACGGCCTTCCCAATCCACCATCCGCCCCACCGCGTCGATCCAGATCGCATGGCCCGACACGGTGTTGATCGAACTGCGCCGCATGATGCCGTCGAGCCGCCCGGACAGGGCTTGGCTCCAGAAGAATTCGGTGTCGGCTTTCTGCCCCCGGGGCAACAGGCGGCGAATATCGTCGATGGCCGTCACTTCCTCGGCGGAGCTCAAACCGATCATCTCGGCGAAGGCGCGATTGGCGAACAACGCCTTGTCGCGGCTCAACACGAGGATTCCTTGCAAAGAGCTTTCCACCAGTTCGCGGAACTTGGTCTCGCTGCGCTTGAGGGCGGCGGTTTGAGCTTCCAGCGCCTCGTTCGCGGCCTTCAACTGGCGTTCGCGGGTCTTGGCGTCGGTGATGTCCTGGACCGTGCCGATGAAACGCTCGAGCTTACCGCGCGGACCGAAGATCGGCTGCCCGATTTCACGGATATGGCGGCTCGCGGCGAAGCGGGTTGCCAGGCCGTATTCAATCTCATAGGGCGTGCCCGTCGCCAACGCCTGCTGAATGGCCGTTCGATAGGCCGATTGCGTCACCGGCTCCACCGCGTTGGCCAAGGCCGTGGGGTGCGGAAAGCGCACGACAAACGCCTCGGGCGTCATGTCGTGAATGCGCGCGAGTTGATCGGAACAGTACGTGACGCGGTTGCCGTCGGCGCTCCATACCCAATGGCCGACGTGCGTGAGCTCGGCGGCAAGCCCCAGCATGTCGTATTGATCTTGCAGCGCCTTGATCGTGCCGTAGGCCTCGCTGACGTCGGTGAGGACACCGACGAGCGCCACCACCTTGCCGGACGCGTCGGTGTCCGGCTGGCATTTCACGATAACGTGCCGAACGCCCCCATCGGGCCTGAGAATACGCGCGTCGAATTCGACGGGGGCGAGCGTCGCGATGGCGCGATCCATCTGCGCCGTGGCGTGATCGCGATCATCGGGGTGAATCACCTCGATACTGGAGTGGTAGTCCAGCGCGAGAGTCGCGGGTTCAAGACCGGCAATGCGATAGACTTGATCCGACCACGTCACCGTATCGGTCAGGAGGTTCCATGACCAATGCCCCATGTTGCCGACGGATTCGGCAAGGGAGAGCAATCGGGCGTCGCCGACACTTGTGCCGGCGCGGGGCTCGTTCAGACTCAAGGGCAACGCGGTCCCAACCGAGGTGAAATCAGTTTTCGGCACGGTCGCTTTCTATGGTTTTTAGTCGCTACGACTATAGATTTGCGCCTTCCGGCTGACAAGGACAATGGGATGACGAACGGCTAAAATGCTCGGCGCCAGGCCCGCGAAGCTTGGGGGCCGGCAGCTTGCACCCCCAGGAGAGACCTGTTACAACGCCGCGCTCTTCGGGGTCCCGCAAGCCAAAACGCACCTCCTACGTTGATAAAATTGGCTTTTTATGGGGCCCCGCCGCGCCCGCGGGGGCGTAGTTCAGTTGGTTAGAACGTCGGCCTGTCACGCCGAAGGTCGCGGGTTCGAGTCCCGTCGCTCCCGCCACTTTTTTTGGCCTGCGCCTCTCCATCAAACCCATCCAGCCCGACTTTGACCCGCGCAGCGGCCTTGTCTAGCTTGCGACGAATATCTGCAGTGGCGGGCAAGGGAGTTTGCACTTTGCGGCTTTTCATGGGTTTTTTCTGTGCAGTCCTGCTGGGACCCGCGGTTTGGGCAGCCGATCAGCCGGTCGTGCTGGTGGCCGGCGCGACCGGGGAAACCGGAATTCATATCGTCCGCGCCTTGGCTGAAAAGGGCTTCGCGGTGCGCGGTCTGGTGCGCGATCCGGCAAAAGCACAAGAGCAAAACGGCGATTTGGCGGAGTGGGTCACGGGAAACGTCCGCGAACCGGCCTCGCTCGGCGCGGCGATGCACGGCGCGACCTACGTGATCTCGGCCATCGGCTCGCGTGAACGAGATGGCCCCAACAACTTCGAGAACATCGACTGGCTGGGCAACCGCAACTTGATCGACGCGGCCAAGGCCGCAGGCGTCAAGCGCGTGGTGTTGATCACCTCGGGTTCGGCGGGCGTGGAGGGCGCGGACCCAAAAGCACAAATGTTCACCGGGCGCTTCTGGAAGGGCAAGGCTGAGAACTATTTGCGGGCCAGCGGAATCGACTACACCATCATCGCGCCGGGCGGCTTGCGCAACTTCAAGGGCGGCGAGAAAGGAGTGCTGCTGCGCCCTCGCGTGCAATACACCGTGGGCACCGTGGCGCGGCCCGACGTGGCCGCCGTGACGGCGGAATGCGTGACCAACCCCGCCTGCGGCGACAAGACCCTGACCATCATCAATACCGACGCGGCCAAGCCCGGCGCGTGGCTTGAGACTTTGGCTGCGTTGCCCATCGACACACTGGAAACCGGCCGCGGCGGCCAAAAAGCCGACCGCATTGAGGAGTAAACCCCCATGATCCGTGACGCGACCCGTGAAGTTGTATTCGTCTCCGGCGTGCGCACCGCCATCGGCACCTTCGGCGGCGCCTTGAAAGAGTTCGCCCCCACCACGCTGGCCGCGATGTGCGTCAAGGAAGCACTCAACCGCGCCCGAGTTGATGCGGCCGATGTCGGCAGTTGCGTCTTCGGCAACGTCATCCACAGCGAAGCCAAGGACATGTACATGGCGCGCGTGGCCGCCATCAACGGCGGCTTGCCCATCACCACGCCCGCGCTGACCGTGAACCGCTTGTGTGGATCGGGCTTGCAAGCGGTCGTATCGGCCGCGCAGCAAATTTTGCTGGGCGATGCCGACCTCGCCGTGGCCGGCGGCGCCGAGAGCATGAGCCGCGCGCCCTACACGGTGCCGGCCGAGCGCTGGGGCCAGAAGATGGGCGATGCCAAGGTGCTCGACATGATGCTGGGCGCCCTTCACGACCCCTTCGGTCATGGTCACATGGGCGTCACCGCCGAAAACGTAGCAGCCAAATGGAAAATCACCCGCGACGAGCAAGATGCCTATGCCGTGGAAAGCCATCGCCGCGGCGCTGTTGCGCGCGCGGCGGGCCATTTCAAGGATCAAATCTTGCCGATCGAAAGCGAGGGCAAGAAGGGCAAGGTTGTGTTCGACCGCGATGAGCACATCCGCGAGGATGCCACGCCCGAAAGCCTGCGCGGCCTGAAGCCAGTCTTCAAGAAAGACGGCTCGGTGACGGCCGGCAATGCCTCGGGTTTGAACGACGGCGCGGCGGCATTGGTCATGGCCGACGCGAAGACGGCTGCCGCCAAGGGTCTGAAGCCCCTCGCCCGCTTGGTGGCATATGGCCACGCGGCCGTGGAACCCAGCGAGATGGGGATTGGTCCGGTTCCCGCCGTGGCCAACGTCATGCGCCGCGCCGGCCTCAAGGTCGCCGACATGGACGTGATCGAATCCAACGAAGCCTTTGCCGCCCAGGCGTTGGCCGTGGCCAAGGACCTGGGCTTTGCACCCGAAAAGACCAATCCCAATGGCGGCGCCATCGCGCTGGGCCATCCCATCGGCGCCACGGGCGCGATTCTGACCGTGAAGACGATTTACGAGCTGAAACGAATCAACAAACGCTACGGCCTCGTCACCATGTGCATCGGCGGCGGCCAAGGCATCGCGGCGGTGATCGAGAATCTCAGTTAGAGACGAGTTTCAGCCCCACGATCCCAGCGACGATCAGGGCGAGAAAGAAGAGCCGCGCCGCCGTGGCCGGATCGCCAAAGAGCGCGATGCCGATGATGGCGGTGCCGATGGCGCCGATTCCGGTCCACACCGCATAGGCCGTGCCCAGCGGAATCGTCTTGACCGCCTGGGAGAGAAACCAGGCGCTGGCGAGATACAAGACCGCGAACACGAGCGAGGGGACCAGGCGCGTGAAGCCGTCGGCAAATTTCAATGCCGTGGTGAAGCCGATCTCGCAGACGCCCGCGATCGCCAAAAAAATCCAACCCATGGCCATCCCCTCTTTCGGCGCGCGCCTCTCAAGACCCGCGCTGCTCGAGTAGCGTGCCCATGACGCGATTGCGGCCCGCGGCCTTGGCCGCATAGAGCTTCTGGTCGGCGGCTTTCAAAAGCGCTTGGGGGTCGGCCTCGCGCGTCACCGCGCAGGTCGCCACGCCCAAACTCAGCGTGACGTGACTGCCGGCGCTCGATTTGCTGTGCGGAATCTTGAGGGACGCGATGGACGCGCCCACGGCCCGCGCGACGCTGAAGGCGCCGTCCAGCGAAGTGCCGGGCAACAGCATGACGAACTCCTCGCCGCCGTAACGTGCCACGACGTCGCCGGGCCGCTGGATGCCCTCGCGCAGGGCCTTGCCGATCAGGCGCAGGCAATCGTCGCCGGCGCCGTGGCCGTAAGTGTCGTTGTATTGCTTGAAGTGATCGACATCCATCAGGATCACCGACAACACGTCGCCGGTGCGCAAATGGCGGCGCCACTCGCGCGCGAAGGCATCGTCGAAGGCCCGCCGGTTATAGAGCCCGGTCAGACCGTCGATGAACGCCAGGCGCTCCAACTCGTCGCGGCTTTTCTTGAGTTCCATGTGCGTGCGCACGCGCGCACGCACCACGGCGGGCGTGAAGGGTTTGGTGATGTAATCGACCGCGCCGATTTCAAACGCCTTGGTCTCGTCGGCTGACGACGACTGCGACGTCAAAAACAAGACCGGAATGCCAAGAAACTCCGGTGTCGACTTGATCTGACGACAAAGCTCCAGGCCATCGACGTCGGGCAGGCGAATGTCCAGCAAAATCAGGTCGGCCAAAGCGTCATTGGCCCGCCCGGTGCGCAGGTGCTCGAGACCCGCGCGCGCGGACGCAGCCCAATCGACCTCATACTCCGAGCCCAGCAACGATTTGAGCATGAAGGCCGTGCTCTCTTCGTCTTCAATAAGCAGGACGCGATCGCGCTTCACGATGAAATACCCGGGGTTCAGACGTAGACCAAGATCATCATTCCTCGAACCGGTCGAACAGACCCGACATGAAGCTGTCGCGGGTCGGATCGAAGGCGGTGTAGATTTTGTTGATGGTCGTATCGTCATAGAGCGTGTCGGCGGTGAGCTTTCCCAAGTCCTCGCGAATCATCCAACTGAACTTGGTCGCGTCTTCCGTCAGCACCGACTTGCCCTCCGCCGGGCGCGCCAGCAATCCGCCGGGACGTATGATGGTGTATTTCAATCCCGAGGCGATGAGGTAATTCTCGGCCTGCTCCTTCAGGGACGTCACCTCTTTCAGGATGATGCGGGTGAAGTAGGGATTGGCCGGCGCGCTGGTGCCGGTGCCGATGACGGTGACGAACACGAAGCGTTCGATGCCCGCCGCTTTAGCGGCATCAATAACGTTCTTGTTGCCGATCCAGTCGGGGCGGTTCTTCGGATCGCCCCCGCCGCCCAGCGTCGAGACCGCCGCCTTGAAGTTGCCCGAGGCTGCGGCCTTGGCGGATTCTTCGGCGTTCATGGCATCGCCGATCACGGTGGCCACGCCCAGCTTCTTGAGTTCGGCCGTGTCCGACGAGGGTCGCACCATGACGGTGACCTTCTCGCCGCGCGCGACGAGACTTTTCACGACCTCAAGGCCGGTGGCGCGGTTGCCGCCGAACACGATCACGCCCTCGCGCGCCGGGGCTGGGGGTGTTGCTGACGAGGCCGCCTCGTCCTGGGCCTGGGCCGAACCCCAAATCCCCAGGGTCGCCAAGAGCAGCACACCGAACCAGCGTCGCACCATTGTACGGTCTCCCTCGGAAATAACCGCGCGAAGCCTTGAGTTTCCATGCTTTTCCCGGGCCTGTCGAGCCCCGGTAATGGTTTCTTCGCTGGCGGTACTCCATTAGGCTCCGGGTCGGAATGCCGCTAGTGGTCCGATTCTAACATTCGCATCCCGGATCCGGGTGCTGTTTTGCGAATGTTAGAATCAAAGGACCACTCGCAAATATATGTTTCTCGTGGAGCTTTGGATTTGACATTCGCCACAAAGTTCCACGGCGTCTAGGTTAGCGAATGTCAAGTCCGCTCCACGAGGAGCGGTCCGATGTGATGATCAAATGGGAGTAAGACATGCGTGTGATGAAAGCGGCCATCGCCTTCGCGGCGGCCATGGGATTGACGAGCGCGGCGATCGCAGCCGGCGAAACGGTGGTGGTGGCCGGGGCCACCGGCAAGAGCGGCCCGCCGCTGGTGAAGATTCTCAAGGACCAGGGCTACAACGTGCGCGCCATGGTGCGCGACAAGGCGAAAGCCGGCGACCTGGACGCGGGCGTCGAGGTGGTTGAGGCCGACGTGACCAAACCCGCGACCTTGGGCGCCGCCATGAAGGGCGCCGCCTACGTGATTTCCACCATCGGCGCGGGCGGCGTGGAACCGCCCAACAACGCCGAAAACGTCGACTATAAGGGCGTGGCCAATTTGGCTGATGCCGCCAAGGCCGCGGGTGTGAAGCACTTCGTGCTGATGTCGTCGATCGGCGCCGGCGACACCAATCCGGAAACCTTCCTCAACAAGCGCTTCGGCATGGTGCTGAAGTGGAAAGGCGACGGCGAACAGCACCTGCGCAAGAGCGGGCTGTCCTACACCATCGTGCGCCCCGGCGGCTTGGCCGATTGCGACCCGGGCAAGGTCGGGCTGAAGATCGCGGCGGGCCATGAGGCCCTGCAGGGCCGTATCTGCCGCTCCGACGTGGGCCTGATCATGGCCGACGCGCTCACCAACAAGGCGGCGGCGGGCAAGACCGTCGCCACCATCAGCGACGACAAGGCCCCGGTTGACGGCTGGAAGTCGGCGTGGGCAGCCATCGCGAAAGATTAGTTCATCGGACATTCGACCCGCAAAACCCCGTGCCGCATTCGTTTGCGGCGCGGGGTTTTTTCTTATCCGGACCGAACGCCCGCGCCGCCGGTGATTGAGCGCCCTGCCCTCGCGAAAAACTTGCGCTAGTGTCGCGATTCCGAAGTTCGTTCAATCTCCCGGCTGGCACTTTAACGAACTTCGGAATCAAAGCGACACTAGAACTCTATGAATCTAGTGTGGTTCTTGGATTTGAAGTTCCTAAAAAATGCGCGCGGCGAACTCCTAGGAACTTCAAATCCACCACACTAGGATGGCGCATGGTCCGTTTCGTTTTTGACTCTCCTGCCCCAGATACGACCCCCGCACGACGGACGCTCCGCCGGGCGACGCGGCGGGCCGAGGGCGATGTTCTATCGGATTTGCTTCCGACCGCGCGTTTGGCTCCCGATGGCGCGCGCCGCGTCCAGGCCCGGGCCGCCGAGTGGGTGGAAAAGGTTCGAGCCCGGCGCGGCAAAGCCTCGGGGCTCGACTCCTTTTTGCAGGTCTTCGATTTGTCCAGCCGCGAGGGAATCGCGCTGATGTGCCTCGCCGAGGCCTTGCTGCGCATCCCCGACGGCGCCACCGCCGATGCCCTGATCCGCGATACCCTCGGCGGCGCCGATTGGCGGCGCCATCTTGGCGCCTCGGACTCGGCGTTCGTCAATGCCGCCACATGGGCCTTGATGTTGACCGGCGGCTTGATCGCGCCCGAGGACGATTCGGCTTGGCTCGGTACCGTGAAGTCGCTGGCGCAGCGGGTCGGCGAGCCGGTCATTCGCGCCGCCGTGCGCGAGGCCATGGCCATCATGGGCCAGCAATTCGTCATGGGGCGCACCATCGATGAAGCGCTGTCGCGCGCGCGCACCGAGGGTACGCCGCGCACGCGCTATTCCTTCGACATGCTGGGCGAGGCCGTGCTGACCGCGCCCGATGCCGCGCGGTGCTTCGACGCCTATCTCAAGGCGATCAAGACCTTGGGGCGATCACCCAAGGCTAACGACCATCTTGCCGCGCACGGCATTTCCGTCAAATTGTCGGCGTTGCACCCGCGCTACGAAACCGCCCAGATCGACCGCGTGCACCGCGAACTGATCCCGCGCGTCATGGCGTTGGCGCGCGCCGCCAAGCGGGTGAATATCGGGCTGACCATCGACGCCGAGGAGGCTGACCGGCTCGACCTCTCGCTCGATGTCATCGCGGCCCTGGCCAAAGATCCAGCCCTGAAGGATTGGGACGGTCTCGGTCTCGCGGTACAGGCCTACCAACGGCGCGCGCTGCCATTGATCGCGTGGCTGACCGAACTCGCGCACCAGACCCGGCGCCGCCTGATGACGCGACTGGTCAAGGGCGCCTATTGGGACAGCGAGATCAAGCGCGCGCAGGAAGCCGGGCTCGACGACTATCCGGTGTTCACGCGCAAGACTCACACCGACGTCTCATATCTCGCCTGCGCACGGCACCTGCTGGCCGACGCGCGCGCCTTCTATCCGTGTTTCGCCACCCACAATGCCCACACCGCCGCGGCCGTGCTGGAGATGGCCGCGGGCCGCACCGATTTCGAGTTCCAGCGCCTGCACGGCATGGGCCGGGAACTCTATGATGTGGTTCTCGCCGAGGTGCCCGAGGCGGCAGTGCGCGTTTATGCGCCCGTCGGCAGCCATGAGGACTTGCTCGCTTATCTGGTTCGCCGATTGCTGGAGAACGGCGCCAACACATCTTTCGTCAATCGCCTGCTCGACGAAAAGCTACCCGTGGCGACCATCGTCGCCGATCCGGTGGAGCGTGTGCTTGCACCACCGACAGCGGCCTCATCGCGCATTCCATTGCCGGGTGATCTGTTTGGCGCCGAGCGCACGAACTCAGCCGGAATTGATCTCGCCGACCCCGAGACCCTGGCCGCGCTCAAGACCGAGTTGAACTCCGCGCCCAACGGTTGGAACGCCTGGCCCTTGGTCGGCGGGCAACCTCAGCCGGGCCTGACGCGCCGCGTTGCAAACCCCGCCAATCTTGCCGACAGTGTGGGCAGCGTCACCGAGGCCGATGCCGCCACGGCCCTGCGCGCGCTCGATCTTGCTCACTCCGCCCACGCCGCATGGGACACAACCCCAGCCATGGAGCGTGCTGCTTGTCTTGAGCGCGCCGCCGATGCCATGGAGGCCGAGCGCCCCGCACTCATGGCGCTGGCGATCCGCGAGGCCGGCAAGACGATTTCCGATGCCGTGGCCGAGGTACGTGAGGCGGTCGACTTCTTGCGCTATTACGCGGCGCGGGCGCGTGCCGACTTCGCCGAGCCGTTGCACCTGCCCGGCCCCACCGGCGAAACCAACCGGCTGATGCTGCGCGGACGCGGCGTGTTTTTGTGCATTTCGCCGTGGAACTTTCCCTTGGCGATTTTCACCGGCCAAGTGGCGGCGGCCTTGGCGGCCGGCAACACCGTGATCGCCAAGCCCGCCGAGCAAACCCCGCTGATGGCGGCGGCTGCCGTGCGGCTGCTGCACCGAGCGGGCGTGCCGGCCGATGCCTTGCATCTGGTTCCCGGCGACGGCCCGGCCTTGGCCGCGCCCTTGCTCTCGGATCGCCGCCTGACCGGCGTCGCCTTCACGGGCTCCACGGCCGCGGCGGCGGCGATCAACCGCGCGCTGGCCGCCCGCGCCGGGCCCCTTGCGGTGCTGATCGCAGAAACCGGCGGCGTGAACGCGATGATCGTGGACTCCTCGGCCCTGCCCGAGCAAGTCACGCGCGACGCCGTGGCCTCGGCGTTTCGCAGCGCCGGTCAGCGCTGCTCGGCCCTGCGCGTGCTCTGCCTTCAAGACGACATCGCCGACAAAACCATCGCCATGCTCGCGGGCGCCATGGCCGAACTGAACGTGGGCGACCCGGCGCTGCTTGCCACCGACGTCGGCCCGGTGATCGACGGCGAAGCCCTGGCGCGGCTCCAGGCCCATGCTACGCGGATGGATCGCGAGGGTAAGAAAATTTTCGAGATCGCGGCCAAACCGGAGTGGCGCAGCGGCACCTTCTTTGCGCCGCGCGCCTACGAGATTCCGAGTTTGGCGCACCTCACCGAGGAAGTTTTCGGCCCGATCCTGCACGTCGTGCGCTACCGCGGGTCCGACCTCGACGCCGTCATCGAGCAGATCAACGCCACGGGCTACGGCCTGACGGCGTCGATTCACAGCCGCGTCGACAGCCGGGCGGCGTCGATCGCTGCGCGGCTCAAGGTCGGCAATATCTATATCAACCGCAATCAGGTCGGCGCCGTGGTGGGCGTGCAGCCCTTTGGCGGCGAGGGCCTGTCGGGCACTGGGCCAAAGGCCGGTGGGCCGCGCTATCTGCACCGCTTCGCGCTGGAGCGCACCGTCAGCATCGACACGACGGCCAAGGGCGGCAACGCGGCATTGTTGGCCGCCGATCCGGACCAGCGCTAGGCATTGACCCAGAACTCGGCGATTTTCTCGCGCTCCTTGGGCTCCAGCACGCGCCCGCGCGCCGCACCCAAATTGTCGATCATGTTCTTCGCCTTGGACGTCGCCGGAATGGCGCAGGTCACGGCGGGGTGCGAAATCACGAACTTGAGCAGCATTTGCGCGAAACTCTCGCAGCCCATCTCGCGCGCCCAGGCCGGTACCTCCTTGTCCTTCATGGCCTGAAGCAGACGGCCGCGCCCGAGCGGCACATTCACCAGCACCGCGATGCCCTTGTCCTGGGCCAGAGGAAGCAACGTCTTTTCCGGCTGGCGCACGTCCACGGAATAATTGAGTTGAACAAAATCGATTTCCTCGGCGCGCATGACCGGCGCCAAGGCTTCTTGGGCGTCGGGCTGCCAATGGGTGATGCCGGCGTAGCGAAAGCGCCCCTGGGCTTTCCACTCGCGCATCGTGGCCAGATGCGTCGCCGTATCGACCAAGTTATGCACCTGCATCAAGTCGATTTTGTCGGTCTTGAGTTTCTTGAAGGAGTCGTTGAACGAGGCGATGCCGTTGTCCTTGCCCTCGACCCGAACCTTCGTGGCGACGAAAGCCTTTGCACGCGCGCCGAGGCCCTTCAGGGCTTGTCCGGTGGCCTCCTCGGCCTGGGCATAGGACGGCGCGGTGTCGATCAACGTCGCGCCGCCGTCAAGCAGCGCCTTGATGACATCGCGCTGGGCCGCCTTGTCGCCCGATCCGGCGAAGGAACTGGCGGTGCCCAAACCCACCACGGGAATCTGCTCGCCGGTCTTGGGGATGGCGCGCGTGATGAGCGCACCCTCGGCCGCACCGACAAGTCTAGGTGCGGCGAGCGTGGCCGCCACGGCCCCGGCGGCCTGGAGAAAACCCTGACGCGAGAGCGAAGACGTCATGACCATGGACCTTCCTTACGTTTTGGGGCGGAGAATCAACAGCATTCCGCCCCCGATCAACAGACTGTGCAGCCTACATCGAGTCAGCTAGGTTCGTGGAATCACGAATCAAATTGCGATGGGGTCGCCGATGACGATGTCACTTCGCATAGCTGCACTTTCAGCCGCCATCGCGGTGCTTAACCCTTTGACGCTGCTGGCGAAAGAGTCGGTCTTCGTGGCCGGCGCCACGGGCCGCACGGGCTCGGGGATCGTCAAGGCCCTCGCCGCCGACAGCTTCGAGGTGATCGCCCTGGCGCGCGATCTCAGCAAGATCAAGGAGGAGACGCCCGGTGTGCGCTGGGTGCAAGGCGACGTCCGCGATTTTCCTTCGATCGTGCGCGGCATGGCGGGCGCCGACTTCGTGGTTTCCGCCATCGGCTCCACCACCGGCACCGGACCCAATGCCGCGGAGTTTGTCGACTTCGCGGGCACACGTAATTTGGTCGACGCCGCCAAACAGTCGGGGGCGCGGCAGTTCGTTCTGATCGCTTCGGGGCGCACGGGCCCACATCTCGATCACTCGACCCACAGGAATTTCGGCTATACGCGTTACTTCAAGACCAAGGGCGAGGAATATTTGAAGGTCAGCGGGTTGCCCTACACCATTCTGGGCGCGGCAGGCCTGGTGGAAAAGCCCGCCGGGCAAATGGGCGTGCGGTTCTTTTCGCGCGTCGAGTATGACGCAACCACCAAGTCGACGGATGAGATGGTGATCATCGCCATTCCCGATATCGCCGCCGTGGTGTCGGCGGCGCTGAAAGACCCCGCCGCCCGCAACAAGGCTTTTGCCATCATGAATGACGCCAAGCTGCCGGTCGGCGGCTGGCGGGACAACTTCAAAGCGACGGACCCAACATGGCCATGACTCGTCGTGAACATCTCGCCGCGTTGATGGCGGCACTGTCAGCTGGTGCACTTGCGAGCTGCGCGGGAGCCGCCCGCACGCGCGAGGATCGCTCGAAGCAAGTCGTCGTGATCTTTGGCGCCAGCGGCATGATCGGCCGCGATCTGGCCAAGGCGGTGCGCACTGCTGGATATATTGTGCGCGGTGTCAGCCGTAATCCCGACCGGGCCAGGGCCGATATCAGCGCCGATTACGAGTGGGTCGCAGGCGACGTGCGCGACTTCGCCTCAGTGGTTCGTGCGACGGCGGGCGCGACCTATGTCGTTTCCACGGTGGCGGCCGATCAGCGGCGCGGGCCTCAAGCCCCGGAGTTCATCGACTGGGCCGGCAACCGCAACCTCATCGATGCCGCCAAGGCGGCCGGCGTGCGGCATTTCATTCTGATTTCCTCGGCCACGTCGGGACCCCAGGCGGACCAAAGCCAGAATCCGGCGTCAGGCTATGTGCGTTACTTCAAGACCAAGATCGAGGGGTACCTGCGCGCGAGCGGCCTGTCGCATACCATCATCGCGCCAGGCCGGTTGAAGTATGAGCCCGGCGGCACGACAGGTATCCGCCTGCTCGCCCGCAAGGACTACGAGATATCGACCATCACCAGCGGCGACATGGGTTTGGTGGTCGTGGACTGCCTGACCAATCCCGCCGCACGCGGCAAGGCGTTCGCATTGCGCAACGACGACACCTTGCAACCGGGCGCGTGGCGCGTGATGTACGCGGCCATGCCCAACGCGTAATCGTCACATCGGGGCTTTGCCGAGAAATTCCTGATCGATGGCGTGATGGATCTTGCCGATGGTTTCCTCGTCGTCCAACGCCTGAACCACCAACGCCCCAAGATCGGCGCGGCTGATCTGCCCCATGGTCATGACGTCGTCATAGAGTCGACCGAGGCCCGAGGCCGGCAGAGAGTTGAGCCCGCCGGGGCGGATGATGGTGTAATCGAGACCGGAGGCCATCAGATGGTTCTCGGCCTTGGTCTTGAGTTCAATGACCGGGCCCAGGAATCGTTTGACCTGCTCGGACACCGCGTCCGCGCTGTTGCCCGCGCCGATCACGGTGACCAAGATAAATCTCCGGACGCCCGCGGCCTTGGCCGCATCGACGATATTGCGCACGCCTTCGTAATCCGGACGACGATCGCCCCGCTCTCCGCCGATGGTGCAAATCACCGCGCGGTAGTTTCCGCCGGCCAGGGCCGCGGCAATGCTGGGCGGGTCAAGCGCATCGCCGACCGCATACGTCACGTTGAGCGGCGCGAGGCCGGAGCGATCGGACGTTGGACGGACAAAGGCCGTGACCTTGTCGCCCCGCAGCGCCAAGATCCTGGTCGCTTCAAGGCCCGTCTCTCGACTGGCCCCGAAGACAATCACGCCTGCCAATGCGTTCTGCCGCGGCATGGCGCACGTCGTGAGAAAACCAAGCAATCCGGCAGCGGAAAGCAGTCTATTCGTGCGGCGACGGGTTAGCATGGGTTACTCCACGGTTGCGGATGTTTCGCCGGTTCGGTCGTCGTAGGTGATGGCCACCACCGAGACCTCGCATAGGTCGATGGCGACCCACTCCGCCGACTCGCCGTCGTCATAGGCCACCTTGAGGTCCCACAAACATGAATTCTCCGATCGGCTGAAACGAATCTCCGTGCGTTCACCGTCGGCCAGCACGTCAAGGCCGAGGACGTCTTCCTCCCAGTCCGCCGTCTTGCTGGGCGAGACGTAGACTTCCGAGATCGTGTAGCCGGTGGCGTTGATCAACATGAAGTTTTGCCGCGCGGCGGCGATGCTGGGCCCGCTCCATGAAGCAAGCACGACGATCCCTATCCCCGCCAAACTCGCCCAAAGGCTCAGAGCGCGACGATGGATTGCGATAACGAGATTCATGACACCCCCTAGAACCGCCCCCCGCCAAGGTACCATGCAAAGCCGTGGAGTCATCAAGACGAGAGTGGACGACCGTCGGCGGCACGGCAATACTCGCGGGACTTGGGGGGCCGTCAGCGGGCCGAAATCAGTAGGGGAACCTTCATCATGCTCAAGGAATTTCGCGACTTCGCCATGCGCGGCAACGTGGTCGACTTGGCCGTCGGCGTCATCATCGGCGCGGCGTTCGGGAAAATCACCACGTCGCTGGTCAACGACGTGCTGATGCCGCCCATCGGCGTGCTCTTGGGTAAGGTCGATTTTTCCAACCTGTTCTTCACCTTGGCCGACGGCGATTTCGCCAGCGTCAAGGCCGCGCGCGACGCGGGCGTGCCGGTGGTCGCCTACGGCATGTTCATCAACACCCTCATCGACTTCGCCATCGTCGCCTTCGCGGTGTTTTTTCTCGTCAAACAGATGAACCGCCTGAACACCATCTCGAGAAAGCCCGCTCCGGTCGCCGCTCCGACGGAAAAGGAGTGCGCCGAGTGCACCTCCATGATTCCGATCAAGGCCAAAAGGTGCAAGTTCTGCGGTTCCGCCCAGTCCTAAAGCGACTTACGACGCCGACGGCCGCGGCCGCAGCCAGAGCGGCGCATAAGCGACGACGAACAGCCCGAACGCCGCCATCCACGCCACGCCCGAGGCCGGCAACAAGATGCCGTCGGGGTCGGCGAAGCCCGACGCCACGCGCAGAATGGCGGCCAACGTCACGAGCCCATAGACCGCCGTTGTCGCGGGCCCGGCGATCAATTCGCGGCCGGTGTGGCCTAATGTCGCCCGGGTCATGACCGCCAGCGTCATCGTGCCGACGGCGCCCGCCGTCAGCGCATGGACGGCCGCGAAGTACGGAACGTCGGCCCACAGGATCGAGGCACCCAACAAACATAAGCCGACACCGAGCCAAGCGTAGCCCAGGTGCAACACCCAGACCAACGCCTCGGGCCCCGTGGCCCAACCTTGCCAGCGCGCGAGCCGCATCAGCGTCGCGGTTCCGGCCAGCAGCATCAGACCTCCGGTCGCGGCGTGATCGGGACGAAACGCCCAGGCGGCGGCGGCGAGCGCGACGACCGCGATGCCGAAGCGATCGATCAGGCCGTGCTCGGCCGGCAGGTTCGCCGCGCCGCGTCGCTTGAGCCAATTGCGCGTAAAGCTGGGCACGATGCGTCCTCCGATCAGCGCAATCAGCACCGCGACGAGCGCGAGCGCGAGCCGCTGGCCGAGCGCGCGGTCGGCGAGAATCTCGAGCGCCGCCAAGTGATCGAGGGCGTTGGCCACGGCCAGCAACACCAGCACGACGCTCACCGGCAGATTTCGCCAGTTACGGCCGCTGACGACTTCGCGGGCGATGACCGCGGACAACAGCAATAGAAACGCCACGTCGACGGCCATCGCCGGCCCGAGACCGGTCCACCCCGCCGTGAGCGTTGCCAAACGGCCCGCCAGCCACGCCCCGAACAACAGCGCCAACGGCGCGCCCATCACCGGCAGGCGCGACGTCCAGTTGGGCACCGCCGTCAGCAGAAAGCCGGCGACGGCGGCGACGGCGAATCCGAAGATCATCTCGTGGGCATGCCAGGATGCCGCGTCGCGACCGATGGGCGGCTCGATCAGGCCGTAAAAGGCGGCCAGCCAAATCGCCAAGGCGGCGCAGGCCCATGCGCCCGCGCCGAAAAAGAACGGCCTGAAGCCCCACGACCAAATGGCCGGACCGGTATAGGCCCGCCGGCGCTCCATCTGGCTGCCGTTCACCGGCATGACCAACGCATCAGGGGTTGCGCGGCGCCAGTTCCTGACGCGGCACCATGGGGGCCGAGGCGATCATGTTCTTGTCCACCGCCGAGTAGACCTTGTTGAAGGTCTTGGCGTCGTCGATGGCGTCGGCGGTGATGCGGCCAAGGTCGGAGCGATTGATGTCGCCGCCCACGGTGATGTCCTCGGTCAACATGCCGTTGCCCGTGGGCGGATCGTTCCTCAAGCCGCCCGGACGAATGATGGTGTAGGTCAAGCCCGAGGCTTTGACGTAATCTTCGCCGCGCACTTTCTCGGCATAGACTGGGCCCAGCACTTTCAGTGTTTGCTCGGACACAGCCTTCACGGAGTCGCCTGTGCCGATGGCCGTGACGATGACCATGCGCGACACGCCCGCGGCCTTGGCGGCGTCGGCGATGTTCTTGGTGCCCTCGTAGTCGGGCCGCGGCTCGCCGCGTCGCCCGCCCAGAGAACTGACCACGGCGCGGAATTTGCCCGATGCGAAGGCCTTATTGACGTCCTCGACATTGAGCGCATCGCCGGCGACGGTCGCCACGCCCAAGTCTTTGAGCGCGGCGATGTCGGAGGTGGGGCGCACGAAGACGGTCACCTTGTCGCCCTTGGCCACGAGGCTCTTGACGACCTCAAGGCCCGTGGCCCGATTGCCGCCAAACACCAAGACGCCGCCGTCGGCGGCGAGAGCCGGCATGGACAGGGCGGGCAGACTTGCCGCCAAGGCCAGGAGTAATCGTCTTGCGATCATTTGTGCGTCCTCCGAGTAATGAGGCGTCTATTGCGGGCCGGCGGGCTTGCCCAGTTTTTTGCGCTCCTCGCCGATTTCCTTCATGGTCGCGCCCAGCTGCGGTCCGGGTGCGGCTTTGAGTTCGACGAAGGGCGACGGCGCCGGCAGCGCCCACACTTTCCATACGGGTTCGCCATCGGCGACGGTGTCCACCCAGCGCGTCTCGCCCTCGGTGCACTTCTGGATGGTCTTGAAGAACATCACCTTCCCCGGCTTGTCGGGCATGCGGGCCAGCACGTTGAACTTACCCAGGTGATTGGTCGGCAAGTTGCCACCCGACCAGGTGATCTCGTCGACCACTTCGGTGACCATGCGACCGCCCTCGCCCGGCATGGGATTTTCGAGCTTGCGCATGGCGATGTTGAGGTTCCAGCCCGGCTTCGGTTCGGGAACGATAATGTCGATGCCGTCCGGCACCTTGAAGCGAACTTCCGTCGTCGGCGCGGCCCCGCAGCCATGCGGGACGACCAACGTCAGGAATGTTTGGTACCCCGCATAAGCCTCCCACTTTTCCATGATGACGTGGGC
>JANRJL010000010.1:0-7139 GCA_033763995.1 Rhodospirillaceae bacterium
GCGTCGTCTTGCCGTACCGCTCGAAACCCGCCACCGCCAGCGTCATCTGCTTCATAAAGGCAAATCCTTTGCTTCTCAGCCGCTCCATACTAAGAATCACAGGACGCATAACGTGTCGATGACTTATTCAGAGATTTCCTAAGCGTTGCGATTCTTTATTGAGTCACTAATCAACCTGCGACTGCAGGGCGCCACGCGCGCTCGGGTCTCTCCCAATTCAGTCCTTCGATCAGCATCGACAACTGCGCGGATGTGATCTCCACCGTAGTTTTCTCACCGGCCGTCTTTGGCCACGGAAAAGTGTCGCCCTCTAGCCGCTTCATGAACAGACACAGCCCCGTCCCGTCCCACCACAGGATTTTGATCATGTCGGCACGCACGCCGCGGAAGGCAAACATGTGACCCGAGAACGGATCGCATTTCAGTACTTCCTGGATCAGCACGCCCAGGGCATCGATGTTGCGCCTGAGGTCGGTGACCCCCGGGACCAGGTGAACGCTCACACCGGGCGGAACCAGCATCATGGCTGGCCTCCCATCGCCGGCTCAACGCTGAATGCCCTCCGCCATCGACGCAGCAGCCGAAGATCGAGGCCGTAACGCCTGGCGATGTCTGACGCCGACGCCCCAGGCAGATTGGTCTCGGCAACAACGCGCTGCTTGAGTTCTTCACTGAACTGTCGACGCCCGCCAGGCGGAGGAATCCCTGGTGGGGTGGGTGTTATGGCCCTAGGGTTAACCCCAGTCTTAGCCCTAGGGTTAACCCTAGGGCTAAGGTCAGTCGCCGTTCTTCTGAGCTTGGGGTAATGGCCCCACCGAGCTTTGGGGCCGGCCAGCGCGACGCGCTTGATCTGGGCACGCCAATTGCCGAAGTCCTTCAGTGAGATGTTGTGCCGCTCGCAGTATTCCTGCTGCGATAAACCACTCAGCTTCCAAGCCTCTGAATGCCCTCGCCAATACGCCAGAAGCTGTTCCCGCAATTCCGCAGGGACCCGTGACATGCAACCCTCCTCGATGACTCAAATCCATCGAGCAAAGATCGCACCAAACCCAAGCGCCGTAAGGTGTGCGAGAAATTGACGCTTACAAAAAAAGAACAGGCGCGGGGGTTCCCAAGCCCTTGATCGGGTTTGAAATCGGAACGACCCCGCTTCGATATCAGGTCATGCACGCCGCGCACGCTTTCTCGCCTTTTCAACGGCTTAGCGTGGGGCACGTCCGGCGCGGGGCTTTGCCACGCCGCAACACGCGCGAACACCGTCCGCGCAAGTGGCCCCAAACGCGGAGCCTTGGCGAAATCTTAGCGCCGCTTCAGCACGGCGCCAAGAAAATCACGGTGTTTTCCACGCAACTCACATGCATCGACGAAGCCAACGTGCGATGGACGCTCGCCGTGGCAGAATGGTTATGCAGAACGGATTTCGGCCCGGTCCGCCGAGAGTGCTTGGATCACCCAATAATCTTCGGTGAAACCCACTGGCGCCGGACGGTCAAATCGTAGGCCCAATACTCAATCGGGCGCGGACGCATCTATCCCCGACGAAAGATTCACCGATCCCCAGGCCCTTTCAGCGCCGAGGCAACTCATCTCGCTCCTGCACCTCGCCGGACATCATCACGAATATGCCCGGACGGTGTAAATGGGAAGAACAGTAGGTCGCCAATGCGACAAACAGCCTACTCCACCTCAAAAACCAACTTTCCGCTTATTGGATGAGTGTCGGCCGTGACGGCGCGATATTCGATGGAATAACGTCCGGGCTTCAATTCACCCTGGACGGCCCATTTGATCGTCGTTCTTTCGATCACGGGTTTCGACAAGATCGGCAGCTCGTGTCCGCTTTCGTCCTTCAGCCGAATGAAAATGGGCTCCGCCTTACCATTGAAAGTTAGAGTGATCTCCTTGGGCGAAGCGGCGCGTGACTTATTGGCTGGCTGAGACGCGGCAAGTTGCGCATGGGCAAGCGCTTGACCCGGAAAAAACAACGCGATCGCCGAAATAACGAGCCACATACGCCACGCCTTGGCTGAATCAGGAAAGCCGGCGGCGTTCGTTTGCTGGCGAGACGTGCGAGCCAAACTCATGTTTGACTTGTTCCTATCCTATGACGGCGGCCTTCATGCCGCCGCGCCCCGCCAACTGTCGATCAAACGGCGCAGAACGCAGCGGCTTGTCTCGTGGGTCCTGGCAACGCCAAGATCAGAAATCGTAGGTGATGCGGACATAACCGCGCCGTCCCAGCAGATCGTAAGTCATGGTGTCGGTGTTGGCGTCCGTCCAGGAGCGGATATAGGGAGCTTTCTTATCGAAGAGATTGTCGATCCCCACGGCCAGCAGCGCCTGCTCGGTGAGCTGATAAGCGAACTGGGCATTGTGGTAAAACACGTTGGGCGCTCGGTAGCCGATGTTGGTCGGCGCGGCGTTGAAGTCGGTGGCCTTGCCGATCCACTGGACCGAGTAGGTGGCGCTCCAATTCGGATCGTCGACCGAGAACGAGGCGATGCCGCGCCAGTGCGGATAGCCGCCGTTACCTCCGCCAATAAAGCCATCAAAGATAATCGGGGCGGCGGTCGGAAACGGAATGATCTCGTATTTTTTCAAATAAGTCACGCTGGTGTCGATCGTGGCCTGCCGGCCCATGAGCTCGAACCCATAACGAACCGCCATATCGATGCCCGACGCCGTCTCCGAACCGACGTTCACCGGCTGCGACGACAGGAAATTGATCTCTCCGGTCAGGGCGTTGCGGGTGAAATTCGTCGGCGAGCAGAAGGGGTGGCTCAAGTTGGCCGAGGCGTAACAAACGGCAAGCTTGGTCGACCCCGGGATGGCGCGGACGGCTTCGTCGATCTTGATTCTGTAGTAATCCACGGTCAACGCGAGGCCTGGCGCTGCCGGGGGCTCCAAGACCGCGCCAACGGTGAACGTCTTGGCCGATTCGGGCGTCAGGGCGATATTGCCGCCGGTGCGCGTCAGGACGGTATTGTTCGGCTGGATGTAACCAGCCGGCACGCCGCTGGCGCGGCAGTTGGCCACCAGGGTGGCATTGGTGCTGGTGGAATAGCGGCTACAGGGGTCGGTGGTCGTCAAGTTGCCTTCGGAGACCCCTCCGAACAGTTCGGCAACGCTGGGCACGCGAAACGCCGTGCCGTAGGTCGATCTGACCCGCAGGCCGAGTCCGACCGCCCAATCTCCCGAAAGCTTGTAGTTGGTGTCGCTGCCGAAGCGATCATAGTCGGAATAGCGAATCGCCGCGTTGAACTCCAACATCTCCACGGCCGGGACGTCCCGAAGAAGCGGCACGCTCGCCTCGGCGTAGGCCTCGGTCGCCTTGACTTGGCCGACGATCGGGGTCTGCTGGTTGGTGTTGGCGATGCCCAGCACCGTCAAGTTGTCGGGAAAGCGCGAGCCTTCGTCACGACGGTAAGCAACACCGGCCGCCATTTGCAACGATCCTGCCGGTAACTCGAACAAAGGCCCGACGATATCGGCGTTCAGATTGAGAGTCTCATTGCCGCCATTATCGCGGATGGTGGTCAAGATATAATTCAAGACGCGCGGAGTGACATCGCCCGCGCCCAAATAGTCGGCGCACGGTATGGCGGCATTGGGGGCATTGCTACACAGCGCCGTATTGAGCGTATTGGCGACGTTCTGCTTGTTGGCGACGTTGGTGAATCCGTCCACGCCCGAGTTATTGCCGTAGTCGACGGCCGCTTCCCAATTCCATCGATCGCCGATGTTACCGCGCAATCCGGCCACGGCCTGGTAGGTATCGGTGTCTTGAAAAGAAAAGCGCGGACCGCCTTCCACCAGCCGGCGCTGGATCAGGCTGATGTTCTGGCCGGTCGGATTGGTTGGATGGTTCGCGGCAATCGCAAATGCGGGGATCGTCGCGCCCGTGAGCGTTCCTGGCGTTGCGATCTGGTCGGTTTCACGTCGCGTATACAGAAATTGTCCAAAGGCCTCGATCTCGGGCGTGATTTCGTAGTCGGCCAGCAGGGCAGTATTCAGCCGCTTGATCGGGTTGACGGCATTGAGGAACTCGTTTCCTTGGTAGCCGTGCCGCGCAACGTTAAAGAGTTCAAATGCATTGCCGGTGGTGAAGTTGATGATCTGACCATTCGGTAGTGCGGCCCGGCCCCCGGCCGTGGCGCCGCTGCCGACGCAGATGAGGGCCCCGGCGGACTCTCCCAAGCTGCAAGGAGCGCGGCTCGCCATGTTGACGGCGCTCGCATCCTGGTAACTAGCCGCGAAGCTGATGCCGCCCGCGTCGCTGCGGACGCCATATGAAAGGTCGAGCGTGATGTCGTCGCCGTCGCCTTCCTCGGTGACTCCATAACGGGCGCTCATCTTGAGCCCTTCCAGATCGTCGCGCGTGATGATGTTGACCACGCCCGCCACCGCGTCGGCGCCATAGATCGCCGAGGCTCCGTCTTTCAATACTTCCATGCGACCGATGAGCGACGTCGGAATCATGCTGAGATCGGGGGAACTATTGGCGCCCGTTCCGCCGTTCACCAGGCGTCGGCCATCCAGCAAGACGAGCGTTCGATTAATGCCCAGGCCGCGAAGGTTGACCTGGGTCGTGCCCCAGCCGCGCGTGGCCCAATAAGCGCTGGTCTGATTGCCCGCGAAGCCGGCCGAGGCCGGCAGGCGTTGCAGCAAGGTCTCGACCGTGACGATACCCGATTTGTCGATCTGCTCCAGGCTGATCACGCTCACGGGGCCGACGCCTTCGATATCGGCGCGCGGGATGCGACTTCCCGTAACCAAAATCTCTTCGATCGCAGAAGCGGAAGCGCTTTGTTGGGGGGTCTGCGCCATTGCGCCGCCGCCCACTACAGGAAGCCCCGCGCTCAACGCGCTCATGACAATCCACTTGGCCGGTGTTTTCATCTTCAGTCCCCCACTAAGGCCGCCCAGATTCCCGGCCTGATTTTTACTCAAGAGTGATAATGTATTGTCTAGACATATCAAGAGTCAATACCAGACGTCTTCTGGCGAGCTGCGGGAGAAAACAAAGGAAGCAGCTAAGTTCAAGCCACTGGAGAAGCCGATTCATCACGAGGGCCGGAAAGTCACGCAACGAATGTTGACATGTCTATACATAATGCAGCACCCTCAAGTCCCCACCAACTCATCTCGGCGGAGAACGTCTGTGCGACTGCTCGTGTGGAGGACATTTCTGGCAATCGGCGTGGGCGTCGCCCCGTGTGTCGCGTTCGCGCACGGTGTTTCCGATGATGCCCGCCTCAGGATGGCAGACGGAAGTTACTTCGATTTCGTCGTTCTCGGCGCCGAGCATATGGTGACCGGCTACGACCACCTGCTCTTTCTGGTGGGCGTGATCTTCTTCCTGCGTAAGATCCTGGATATCGTCAAGTTCGTGACTGCGTTCACAGTGGGACATACGATAACTTTGATTCTGGCGACCTATTTTCAAATCTCGGCGAATTATTACCTCATTGACGCCGTGATCGCGTTGACGGTGGCCTATAAAGGCTTCGAGAACTTAGACGGATTCAAGAAGGTTCTCGACATCGACCCCCCCAACTTAATCTTTCTGGTTTTCCTGTTCGGCCTCGTTCACGGCTTTGGCCTGTCGACTCGACTGCAAGAATTCACCTCGCCGCAAGACCCGACTTTGATCGGCAAGATTCTCGCGTTTAACCTTGGCGTGGAATTCGGCCAGATCGCCGCCCTGTTTGTCATGAGTGGGGCCGTGGCCTTATTCCGGCGGGCGGCGGCTTGGCAGGGAATCGCACGCGCGACTAATATTGCTTTGGTCTTCGCCGGATTCGGTCTGTTGCTGATGCAGATGCATGAATACAGCCACAGCGTCTATGCCGAAGATTACGCCATCAGCCGCGATGATCATGCTCACGCCCATGAGGAAATGAACGCGGGTCTTCACAGCCACGACGGCGGCCCGCTCCACACGCATGAGGCGGACGCCGCGCCGACCGGTCCGGCCCATGACTGAACCGCAGCAAAAGGATGGAGAGAAGCTCATGAAAAACGTTATTGTCACCCTCGGATTCGGCGTCACGTTCGCCATGAACGCGGCGATCGCTCATGAATCGTTCTTGAAGCCCGCAAGCTTCTATTTGGCTCCGAATACCAACACGACTGTGGCGCTGTTCAACGGCACCTTCGACAAGAGCGACAACACGGTCGCCCGTGATCGCATGAATGACGTCACGCTTATGGTCAATGGTAAGGTTACGCATCCCGCCCAGACATACTGGCGGGATGACGCCACGACCTCCTATCTCGACGTCGCCTTGCAGGAGTCCGGCACCTATGTCATCGGAGTGTCCACCAAGCCCAAGATCATCGAGCTCTCGGCGGACGACTTTGACAACTACCTTCGCCATGATGGCATCGAGGACGTGCTGAAGGCGCGCCAAGCCGAAAAGGCGCCGCGCACACCTGTTCGCGAGCGGTACTCCAAGCATGTCCGCACCGTCCTTCAAGTGGGGGACATGTTGACCGACGACCATAACCGCCCGCTTGGTTATCCGGCTGAAATCCTTCTGTCGCAACATCCCGCGACCTTGAAGACCGGCGACACCGTCAATTTTCAGGCGCTGTTCAAGGGTCAAGCCATGAAAGGGCAACTTGTTTACGCAAGCTACGAAGGCCATCACGGTCACGACGCCGCGGGTGGTCACATCCATGCAGCCAAGGCGCGAACCGATGAGGCCGGCAAGGGCAGCTTTCAAATCTCCAAGCCGGGCAAGTGGTACATCACTCTCATCAATATGCAAAAGGCATCTGGCGATGTTCAATACGAGTCCAACTGGTCGACCGTGACGTTCGAGGCGCGCTAGATACCACTTCTGCCCAAGCACACCATTAGCAGTCTGCTGAAAAACCCTCCGGATCGCCAGTGTGTATCGTGAGCTTGGAGATTGTGTCCGTTCGGCTGGGCTTTTGGGAGGTTGAGGGGGTGGCAATATCGCTTGCTTCCCTCATCACCAGGTACCCGGCACCTATGTCGCCAGCAGCTTGGGAATGCGGATCAAATTATAGGCGATGAGATTGAGCATGAAGTCGGCGGCGACCCGCAGGATGCCGCGATGCTTGGTCTTGCGCATGGTGCCGTGCTGCTTGCCCCAGCCAAAGATGCACTC
>JANRJL010000033.1:0-1572 GCA_033763995.1 Rhodospirillaceae bacterium
TGGCGGAACTGGTAGACGCGCAACGTTGAGGTCGTTGTGGGCGAAAGCCCGTGGAAGTTCGAGTCTTCTCGACCGCACCATCTCCCTTCTGTCAGCCCTGCCTGATGGCTGGCCCGGCCGGGCCCGCGCCGGCTTGCGGGCTGGCGCCCTGGCCAGGCGCTGCCGCCGAAAGGTGACACGAAGGGGACACCAAAATCCAACTTCGTCCGCAGGGCGCGGGGCGTTTTTCCAGCGCCAGCAAGCACATTGCCCCTTGCCATGCGGAGCGGGGCGGTGCGCCAAGTTGATGAAACACATCCGGCGGCGCTGCTCGCGCGCGCGTGGGGCGTACTTGGGGTGCGCGGGATGCGTGCGTGGGCGCGCGGAGGCGACGCGGCCGGGCTGGGGGCGATCAACCGGGTCAAAGAGCGGCGTCACTGAAGGCGGTCAACGAGCGGCACCATTTGTCGCAGATCGGACCGGTGTAGGAAAGCGCCGTGCAAGGCCGAAAGCGCAGGCCGGCCGATCGGCTGAACGGCGTGGCTGGAGGACATGGAAGCAAGGATCGGACGCAAACTGGCGGCCTCCAGGCGTGGGCCAAAGCCGAAGCGCGAATAATACTGGTATCTAGAAAACTGTCACCGTAATCTAGGGAGTGTCTCATTCGGCGGAGGCCTCGCAGGAACGATGGATGTCTTTACCGGCCCATCGAAACACGGCGATGTGAACGGTGGAGGTTTTTTCTTTGGCGGCGGCCATTCAGTTTTCGGCGCTGAAACCTATACCGGACTAACACCAAGCGTGGATGTTTACAAAATCGCTGCCGATATGCAAGATTGTTGGGATGATTTCGTGAAGAAGTTTGAGATCATAATTGCTTCAATCTGGACGTCATCGGCAATTAGTCTTTCTTTTATGAAGTATTATATCATAGATAATCAGAAATATTGGAATAAATCTGATGATTTTCCAATTTATCTAAATGGAGATGGACTTCACGCTCCGTGGCCGATTGCCGCTTTGCATTATTTTCTAACGATATTGTTTTTTTTGTGTGCCATTGTGGTGCTTGTGACACGCAAGAAGGATTGACTGGATTGGGTGCGTCAACGAGACAGAAGTTCAATGCGCAGGATACCCAATTTGTCCTGTGGCCCAGTCAGGCTAACCCTGTCGCATGGCGCGAGGTGTCTGCATCGTTATCCCACATGCCGCACCATGTGACCCAGCGCGGCATTCAGCCCCTTCCCTGAGGCGCTGACACTCCACGGCGCACCCTTCGCCCCCGGCCGGCCCTGCTCAGCCTTCGCCCTTGAACCCCTGGGCAATCACGTACCATTCGGACGAATCCTTGCGGCTCGCGGGCGGCTTGGCGTGCTTCACCGTGCGAAAGTGCCGCTTGAGCAGCGCGAGCAGCTCGGTATCGGTCCCGCCCGCCAGCACCTTGGCGAGGAACGCCCCGCCCGGCGCGAGGTTCTCGATCGCGAACCACGCCGCGGTTTCGACCAGCCCCATCGTGCGCAGGTGGTCGGTCTGCTTGTGGCCGACGGTGTTGGCCGCCATGTCGCTCAGCACCAGATCGGGCGGCCCGCC
>JANRJL010000054.1:0-37793 GCA_033763995.1 Rhodospirillaceae bacterium
GGGGGGCCCCTGCACTTGACCGGCAAGGAATACGGCATTCTCGAACTGCTGGCCCTGCGCAAGGGCACGACGCTGACCAAGGAGCAGTTCCTCAACCACCTCTACGGCGGCATGGACGAGCCTGAACTCAAGATCATCGACGTGTTCATCTGCAAGCTGCGCAAGAAGCTGACCACGGCGACGGCGGGCGAGAACTACATCGAGACGGTGTGGGGCCGCGGCTACGTGTTGCGCGACCCGCAATCGGAAGACGCCGCCGTGCCCAAGAAGAAAGCGGCGAACGCTTAAGTTCGCTCGCCAAGACTCGCGCTCAATTGCCCTGCTCCTGACGCTAACGTCGTCGCCCGATTTAGTCGGGCGACCCATACCGACCATTGCACCGTCCGAGCGGTTGAGCGATGGGCCACCCGAATAAATCGGGTGGCGACAGATGTGTTTATGGCACGAATTGAGTTTTCGCCCACGGGCGCCAAGCCGAGGTGATCGAGGGCGTTTTCCCCACAATCCACCTGTTCCGCCTGTTATTTCAGGAACCCTGCGAAAATAACAGGTCATGGGGGTGCCAAGCCCTTGAGCGGGCTCAAAACCCGAAAGACCTTTTTTGATATCAGGGAATTCATGCCGTTCATTCCGACTCCTAAGTCGTTGAAAATACAGCTCACGATTAAGGCAGTGATTTTTTCACTCATATGAGAATTCGGCGGCGGACCTGATAACAGGGCGGCGGGGCCGAGTGTTCTCACGGCCCGCCCGCAGGGGGCCGGCCGAGCATGCTGGGATCAAGCGCCCGCTTGGTCCCGAAAAACCGGGACTGCGGCGCGGTCCGCGCGCATGAAGGGATCATCATAGCACAGCGACCGGCGCGAAACCACGCGGCGCCGACGATGCGCGGGGCAGCGCGCTTGGAATTTTCCGGCGCGCGGAACAGGACGTCCTAGAAAATCATTCCGGCCGCGCCTGTTCTCGATCGAAGAATTTACCGCGCCCGGCCACCTCGCTCACGCGGGTATTCGAGAGCGTTACGAGTCCCGCTTTGAACATCGCGCCCGTGTCCGAACCTGTAGAAGGCGTGAATGCACCCGGGACGACGTGTCTTGGGCATGAGCATCATCACCGTCACCCAAAGGTCATCACATGAACAAGATCATCAGTATCGCGGCGCTTGCCGTATTAGCCGCCGGTTGCGCGACGCCGCCGCCGGCGCGTCAGTCGGATTTCGTCGGTTCCCGCGGCGACGTGGGCGCCACCGGGTCCACCGGGAGCCAAGGCGAGGTCGGATCGCGCGGCGACATGGGCTATGCCCCGTCGGGTCCGCGCGGCGCGGCCGGACCTGCCGGCGTCGCCGGCGCTCAAGGCGCCACCGGCGCGACCGGCGCCCAAGGCGTGGCCATGGTCGGCCCCCAGGGACAAACCGGCGCGACCGGAGGCACCGGCGCGCAGGGACAGACCGGACAATCCGGCGCCCAGGGCTACAGCATGAACACCGCCAACAGCGGCCCCGCGGGCCCGACGGGTCCCGCCGGTCCGGCCGGCGCGCGCGGTGAGGTTGGTTACACGGGCGCACAGGGCGCGACCCTGGTTGGCCCCGCGGGTGCCGCCGGCGATCGCGGCGCCACGGGCGCCCAAGGCACGAGCGGCCAGACCGGCCCGCAAGGCTACGTTCTGGCCGGCCGCCCCGGCGAAGCAGGCCCTGCCGGAGCCGCAGGCGCGCAAGGTCAAATGGGGCAAACCGGAGCCCAGGGCGCGGTCGGCGCCATCTCCGGATGGTCGTCGTACCGTGAGTTCACGTTCGAAAGGAACAACGCCGATCTGCGTGCCGCCAGCCGCGACACGTTCGCCGAAATCGCGGCGTACATGGCCAACAATCCGTCATTGAAACTCGGCATCGACGGATCCATGGACCCGCGCGGCACCGACCCGCGCAATCGCAAGCTCGCCGATCAACGCATTCTCGCCGTGCGTGACGCCTTGATCGAGGCCGGTGTCGCGGACGACAGGATTCAAACCGGCGCCTTCGGCGACCCGCAACTGCGGCGCGACCGTCGCGTCGAGGTCTTGGTCACAACGCGGTAACCTGCCACCGCGATCACTTCGAGAATTCGGTCATACGTCCCACCATCGCTCGTGCATCTCCTTCGCCGTCAAACGCGGAGGAGATCACGCCGTGCCCAGAGGACGAGCACCGTCAGGTTATGGGAGAGAACTTTGTACAAGCCCCTGAAAACATCGAGATTGAAGAACCGGACAACCAATTCGCCACATGGTAGAATACACCCCTCGAAGCCGAGGGAGCTGAAATTGAAGAAAATCCTGAAGTTCAATGCTCAGGCTTTCCTCGACACGGTGGGCGTCGGCCGGTTCATCGGCAAGTATAAGACAGGCGAGGCCGTTTTCCTGCAAGGCGACGCCGCCGACGCGGTTTTCTACATTCAAAAAGGCAAGGTTCAGATCACGATCACGTCCAAGCAGGGCAAGGAAGGCGTCATCGCGGTCTTGGGCCCCGGAGAATTTTTCGGCGAAGGCTGCCTGGCCGGGCAACCGCTGCACATCGCCACGGCGACGGTGACGGCGGAGTCCGCCATCGTCAAGATCGAGAAACAAACCATGATTCGCGTGCTGCGCGACGAACCGACCCTGTCGCAGATGTTCATGACGTTCCTGCTGGCGCGGAACATTCAGGTGGAGGCCGATTTGGTCGACCACTTGTTCAATTCCAGCGAAAAGCGCCTAGCGCGCATCTTGCTGTTGCTGGCCAACATCGGCAAGGAAGGCAAGATGGAAACCATCCCCCGGATCAATCAGGAGATCCTGGCCGCGCGGGTCGGCACGACCAGATCGCGAATCAATTATTTCATGAACAAGTTTCGCAAGCTTGGGTTCATCGAATACAACGGCACCTTGAAAGTCCACACCTCTCTGCTCAATGTCATCGTTCACGATTAACCGGCGCGCGGGCGTTGGCCCCGTTCGTCGCGTCCAGCGTGTTCAAGATTGAACAGCGTACCAACACGCAATTTCATAGAGTCGCGCAAGAACAAGCAACTGAGGCCTTCGACGACCAAGCTCGGCTGTCAAGACATGAGGGCCATAAAGAAAAGTTGAGTACGGCCTTCCACTCACCCCAGTGGAGTCCGGGTCGAAGCCACCTGCCCCGCTCGAAAGCACCGGCATCGATTCAGCTTTTCGCGCCCTCTGTGAACGGCCCGAATCAAGCAACTGGTTCGGGCCGTTTTTTTATTCCATCGAAATCGCGATGCGCCGGGAGTCTCATATGGGACAGCGCAACTCGCGGGATCGGCTTAGATTCGCGCTCTGTCGGGCATATACCGTGACCGCAGACACCATCGACAAAGGATTTAGCTTCATGATCATCTCAAGCAATTCAATCAAACACATCGTCGGCCTACTCGTTAGCGGTGCCGTCATCGTCATCGGCCTGTCGGCTTGCAACACCATCGAAGGCGCCGGCCAGGACATCAAGAGCACCGGCAAGGCGATCGAGCGGACCGCCGATAAAAACAAATAGGCGATCACGCATCATCCTTAGCATCGTCGTCTCGCCGACGGCGAGGTTTGACATCCGGGAGTTCGCGCCATGAGTTTGTCCACCATTCTTTTGATCGTGTTGGTGCTGTTCCTGCTCGGCGCGTTGCCGACGTGGCCGCACAGCGCGAGCTGGGGGTACTACCCGAGCGGCGGCGTGAGCGTTCTGCTCGTCGTCGTCGTGGTCTTGCTCGTCACGGGACGAATCTAACCCCGCGCGACTCGGGCCTGCCGCGCGGCCCGTGACGCAGGATGATTTTGGCTCAAGCCGTCGAAGATCTCTCTTTGCAATCAGGACTCGCCGTGATCGAAACGCTTCGAAAATGCTTCTTCATCGCCAGTTTGACCATTGCCGGCGCGCTGTTCGTGGCCTCGCACGAACCGCAGACCCGGCATGAGGCCGGCGCCGCGCGCGCGATCGAGGCAAGCCTCGCCGCGGATCGGCGATAAGCGGCGCGACGTCATCGGCGCCGGACGCCGCACCGTGGCGCTGACCGGCCCGTCGTGACGGCATCGTATTCCTGGTTTCAACTCACCACGACCTAGGCTAAAATTATCTCATCGGGGATGCAGGCTCCCCGCGAGACGGAGGTCCGTCCAAGCCCTGGCGCCGCACGCTGCGTGCACCGGAGGACCCATGGACCAACGTACCCGTATTTTCACCCGCGCCGATTTAACCCGCTTGATGAGCGCGGCCGACTACCGCGACGCGGTGGAGTTCGGCTTTCGCGCCAGTGCGGCCGGCGACGCTCATTCGCCCCCGCCCCTGCACTTGCCCGCCCGCAACGGCGGTGGGTTTCACGCCAAGGCTGCCGCCTTGCGCCGGGGCGCACGCTGGTTCGCCGCCGTCAAGGTCAACGGCAACTTCCCCGCAATCCCGCGCGCGGCCTGCCGACCATTCAAGGCGTCATCGTGCTGTCGGACGCCGAGGACGGAGCGGTGCTGGCGGTGATGGACTCAGGTGAGATCACGCTGCAACGCACGGCCGCCGCCGGCGCGCTCGCCGCCCGCCACGGCGCGCGGGCGGACGCGGCCAGCATCGCCGTGTGCGGTTGCGGCGCTCAGGGGCGCGCGCAGTTGGCCGCACTGGCGCACCTCTTGCCGCTGAAGCGCGGGCGGGTGTGGGACTTGGACAGCGACAAGGCTGCTCAGTTTGCGCGGGCCATGACGGCGGAGTCGGGCGTGACTTTGTCGGTGGCCGGAAGCGCCGCCGAGGCCGTGGCCGGGGCGGAGGTGATCGTCACCTGCACCACGGCGCGCGCGCCGTTTCTGCGCGCGGCCGACGTGGCCCCCGGGGCCTTCGTCGCCGCCGTGGGGGCCGACAACCCCGACAAGAGCGAACTCCATCCCGATGTCTTGGCGCGCGCCGTCATCATCACCGACGTGACCGCGCAGTGCCTGGCCATGGGCGACTTGCGCCACGCCGTGGCGGCGGGCGCGGTGCGGCCCGAGAGCGTTCACGCCGAACTGGCCGAGGTGCTGTCGGGCCACAAGCCCGGCCGCACAACGCCCGAGGATATCGTGGTGTTCGATTCCACCGGCACCGCCATTCAAGACGTGGCGAGCGCGGTGTGGGCCTATGAGCGGGCGTCTTACGTACCTGGTACCTAACTTCTTGCGTACCACGTACGTAAGAACTGGTTCACACCACGCCGCTGAGCGCGGGCATGGGGGTGGTGAGCATCTGGCGCAGGGCCTGGCAGACGTCGGCGATCTTGTGCCGGTGCGGTGTCGCGCCCAGGGCGATGCGCAGCCCCGGCGGGAACGCATCGCGCGCCACGGCGAAGTCGCGCGCGGTGGCGACCCAATAGCCTTGGCGGGCCAGCGCGCCGGCCACTTCGCTCATGCGGTTGGTATCGGCGAGCGGCACCCAGATGTGCGGGCACTGCGGGCCGCCGACGAAGCCGGCACTGCCCAGCGCGCCGCGCGCGATGCGGTAGCGGCTTTCGATCTCGGCGGCGACCTTGTGGCGCAAGTCGTCGGCGCGGCCGGAGAGGATCAATTGCGCGCCCACCTCGGCCATGAGCGGCGGATTGGCCAGCACGAGCGACTGCAAGTGATGTTCGGCGCGCGGGGTCATGTCGTGGGGCAGGCGCATGAAGCCCACGCGCAGGCCCGAGCACACGGACTTCGACAAGCTCGCGATCAAGATGGTGCGCTCGGGCTCGAGCGCCGCGAAGGGTGCGGGCGGATCGTCGAGCACGTCGGCATAGACCGCGTCCTCGATGATGAAAATGTTGTGGTGCGCGACGATTTCAGCCAGCGCCTCGCGGCGCGCCGCCGGAATGGTGAAGGCCATGGGGTTCTGAAATGTGGGGACGATGAACACGGCTTTGGGGGCGTGGCGCACGATGGCTTCGTCCAAGGCCTCGGGCACCATGCCGGCGTCGTCGATGGCCACGGCCTTCAAGTGAATGCCCATGACGGCGGCGAGCTGCGCGGCACCGGCGTAGGTCAGCGGATCGCACAGCACCGTGGCGCCGGGGCCCGCCAGCGTGGCGAAAGCCACCGCGATGGCCTGATGGGCGCCCGAGGTCAGCACGATATCGGCGGGGGCGACGCCGGGCACCACGCGCTCCATCCATTGCGCGGCGGCGGCGCGTTGCTGCGGCGAGCCGCCCGGCGGCGGATAGCGCAACATGGCGCGGGTGCCGCCGGCGCGCATCACGTCCTCGATGGTGGCGGCCAGCACCACGTCCTGGCCCACGGCGGGCGTCATGCAGATGCGCAGGTCGATGGTGTTGCCGGGTTCGGTGTCGCTGTTGGCCAGCGTCGGCAGGCGCGGACCCGAGGCGACGAAGGTGCCGCGGCCCACTTCGCCGCTGACCAGATTACGGCGGGCCACAATGCCATAGGCCTTGGACACCGTGGCCACGGCCAGGCCCAGGTCGTAGGCCAGTTCGCGGTGCGTGGGCATGCGCGTGCCCGCCGGCAAGGCGCCCGAGCCGATGGCGTCGGCGATGGCTTCGGCCAGGGCTTCGGCCGGGTGGCCGCCGTAGCGGGTGAGGTCGGGTTTCCACATTGTCATAAGACAAGACTCCCAAGTCTGCCGCAATTTCTAGCCAGTCGGTGGCAATAGGCGCGATCCAAATGACCCTCGTTGGAATGGTCCCACAGAAGTGGCGCAGTTCATATTAAATATCTTGTATAGATGACAACCAAAATTGTCATAGATTAATATACTGTTTGACACAGTACATGACCGTCATCAATAGAACAATCCGCGCAAGGGCAGGTCAATCTGCCGACAGTCGAGGAAAATTGTCATGTTCGGATTGGACACCATCGTATCCCCCGCCTCCACCTGGCTGATGGGCTTGGCCGCCTTCGCCTTCGTCAGCAGCATCACGCCGGGGCCCAACAACATTCTGCTGGCCAGCTCGGGCGCGCGCTTCGGCGCCAAGGGCACGGTCCGGCATGCCTTGGGCATTTGGTCGGGCATGGTCAGCATGCTGACGCTGGCGGCCGTCGGCGTCGGCGCCATCGTCACCACCGCGCCGGCCTTGGGCCAAGCGCTGCAAGTGTTGGCCGCGCTCGCGCTGTTGGCCACCGCCTACGGCATGGTGCGCGCGCCCGCGACGCCCACTGCCAGCAGCGGCGATGAACCACGCACCGCCGGCAAGCCTTGGGGTTTCTGGCAGGCCTTCGGCTTTCAGTACCTGAACCCCAAGGCCATGATGATGGCCTTCACGGCGGCGGCCATGGTGCCGGCGAGTGCCGCGCCGCTCGCGGCGGCGGCCGTCATGATCGGCGTGTTCATGACCGTCAGCATGCCGTGCACCTGGGTGTGGGTGCTCTCGGGCGTGGCCATGCGCCAGGCGCTCAATACGCCCGCGCGCCAGCGCGCCTTCAACTGGGTCATGGCCGTGGTGCTGGTGGCGACGATTCCCTTGGGCTTCGTGCCGATGTCTCAGGTCGCGTAACCGCGTTCACATCCGCGCGAGAATGGGGTCTGCCGCCGCGACACGATTGTCCTGATGCTTTCTCTATCAGGATGTTCACTTGGCGCGGCGAACGGACGGCGCGATGCTCCCGGCACTTTGGGGACCGTCATGATCGTCAGATCCGCCATCACCGCCGTGATGTTCTTGTTCGTCCTGCTGGCGAGCGCGGCGACGGCGCGCGCGGACGCGGTCAAGATCGGCATGATCGACTTCGCGCTTGCCCCCGAGGCGCTGGACGATTTCGCCGGCGTGACCGTGCGCAGCGTCACCTTCGCCGCCACGGATTACCGCCCGGCGCGATTCCAGTCGGCGGCCTTTCGCCGCGGTCACGCCGAGACCATGGCCGCGGCCCTCGTCGAGACCTTTCAAGACGCCGCTCCGGGCGTGGAGCTTGAGCTGTTCGTCGCGAGCCCCTTCCTGCAGAACGCCGACACCGGCGCGCAAAGCATCGACCTGGAAGAATTGGAATTCGCCTATGCCTGGCTCGCGCGCCAGGGCGTGACCATCGTCGCCCAGACCTTCGTCGGGCGCGACACGCCCCTGTTGCGCGCCGCCATGGCGGCGGCGGCCGACCACGGCCTGGTGCTGCTGACCTCGGCCGGCAACGGCCCCGGCCAAAACGTGGTGCCGCCCTACCCCGCCAGCTACGCCCAGGCCATCGGCATTTCCACCACGGCCCTGCGCGCCGACTTGGACGGCGAGGCCGACCGCAACACCTACGTGCGCTATTCGGTGCCGGCACCGGCGATGTCGTCGATCAAGTTGCGCGGCGATCCCGAGCTGGCCGCGCTTTACGGCTCGTCGCGCGCCACCGTGGTGGCGGCCGGGCTGTTGGGCGCGCTCTCGACCCGCTACCGCATCGAGGACCGCGACGACGCCCTGCTGTTGCTCGACAGCCACGCCGTGCCGGTGTCGGACTACGCGGGCGGGGGCGCTTACGGCGTGGGCGTGCTGGTGCCCGACGCCGTGGCCGACATGATCAAGTCACCCCTCGCCCCGCCGCCGGTGCGTTGCCTGCTGCGCGGTGAGCGCGCGACTGCCGCGCTCGGCGTTATACCGGATCGGCCAGCGACTGGCTGATGCCGCGCTCGGCGCGGTTGACGACGTAAATGCCGAGGTCGGCGTCGGCCGCCTTGACGCTGGTGGATACCCCCGACAGCGGCTCGCGCAAGCCCACATAGAGCACGCCGTCGTCGGTGAGCGCGCGCGACAGTTTCTGCACCACGTTGAACTTGGTCTGCATGTCGAAGTAGGGCAGCACGTTGCGGCACAAAATCACGTCGAAGCGCCCCAGCGGAAACAAGTCGTCGAGCACGTTCCAGAACTGGAACTTGGGGATCGCGCGAATCGGGTCGTTCAATCGCCAGGACTCCTCGTCCTTGGTGAAGTATTTCAGCAGCACGCGGATGGGCAGCCCGCGCTGCACGTCGAATTGCGAGTAAACGGCCGCCTCGGCGGCTTTGAGCGCGCTGGGCGACAAGTCGATGCCGACGATCTCGCATGGCCAGCCGACGAGGCCGCGCGCCTCGTGAACCGCCATGGCAATCGAGTAGGCTTCCTGGCCCGTGGACACGCCCGCGCAGAGCACGCGCAGCGTCTTCTTGGCGCTGCGCAGCTTGAGCGCATTTGTAATCACGACCTTGCGAAAATGCTCGAAGGGCGTCCAGTCGCGGAAGAAGCCCGTGTCCTTGGGCAGCATGGCGTCGACGGCGTCCTCGGTCAGGCCGGCGTTGCCCAGCCGCAAGGCGCCGATCATGTCGGCGAGTTTTTTAAACTGGCGTCCGCGCACCACCGGCATCAGGCGGTTTTCCAGCAGGTAGCCCTTGTCCTTGGTCAGGACCAGGCCGGAGCGGTCCTTCAGCAGTTGGGCGAGAAACTCGAGATCATCGGGCGCCATGAGCCCGCCTCACCGCCGCAACCGATGCCGCTGCAAGCGTGGTCAATCGAGCGCTCCCAGAATGGTGAGTTTGGAGCGCACGATCTCGCTGTCGAAGGGCTTCATGATGTATTCGTCCGCCCCCGCATTGAGCGCGGTCTCGATCTGGTGCACTTCGTTCTCGGCCGTGCAGAACACGACAATGATCTTGTCGCCGCCGGGCAATTTGCGCAGTTCAGCCAGGAAGGTGAGCCCGTCCATCACCGGCATGTCGGCGTCGACGATGGCGATGGCGGGCATCTGCTGGCGCACGAGGTCGAGCGCCGCCTGGCCGTTCTCGGCTTCCTCGGGCTCGAAGCCCAGCTCGTACATGATTTTCGAGGCGACGCGGCGGATGATGCGGGAATCGTCGACGATCAAGCAGCGTTTCACGGCGGGCTTCGTCATCATGGGCCTCCCGCGCTGGGCAACACGACACTGACACGGCAGCCCTCGGGCGTGGGGGTGGCCCTGGCGCTGCCGCCCAGGGGCGCCAGGAGATGACACAGATACAACGCCTGAACCGTCTTGGGCGTGATGGCCGCCGTGGCGTGATTTTGCAGCAGCGCGGCCAAGTCGCCGCGCGCGTCGGATTGCGCCGACACCTGGCCGTGGGCCGTGACGCTTAACTCACACCCCTTCGTGGCCGGCGCGACATTCACCTCAAGCCGGCGCGTGCGCGGCACGGTCTCCAGCGCGACCAGGGCGATATTGGCGAGAATTTGCGCCGCGCGCCCAAGGCCGACGCTGTCGAGCGCCGCCAGGGCCGAGGGCTCGGGCCACGTGAGGCTGGCCGCCCCGGCCGTGCTGGCGATGGCCTGCACATAGCCCTCCAGCGCCGCGCGCAGATCGGCCAGGGCCTGGGCCGAGCCGCCTGGCGTGCCCAGCGCCATGCGCAGGAACTTGAGCTTGCGCGCCGCCGCCGCCGAACTGTTGCCGATCAACGCCAGGGTTTCGGCGTCGGCCTGGGCGGGGTCGCCGCCCAGCAGTTCCACGCCCGCCGCCACCGCGCCGATGGGTCCGGCCAAATCGTGGCACAGCCGCGTGCACAGAACCTGGGTCAAGGTCAGGGGGTCTTGCATGGAACAAACAACAACACGGCAACGTCTAACCATTTGAGAGTGCGACAGACTAGCAGGCCAGCGGCGTGCTAGGCCAGACGAAGCGCTAGGCCAGCCGAACCGGCGCTTTGTGCGCCTTACGAGCGGGTGTAGAATCATGATTATGGGCGTTCATCCCGCCTTGGCGCCGGGCACGTTGGTCCGCCATCCCGAGGCCCCCGCGTGGGGCATCGGACGGGTGAAGTCGGCCGCGGGCCAACATGTCATGGTCGAGTTCGAACATGCCGGGCTGCAACTCATTAACATCGAACTCGTGACTTTGCAGGTCATCACGCCCGACGGGCGCCACCACAGCAACGACTAACCCTAGAGCGCGAGGAATTCTCTGGGTCTTGCGGCCTTGGCAGCCGGGCGCGAACCCTTATATTGCTCCCTGAACCAAGCCCCTCGGCTCCGGCCGACCAACGTAAAACGAGCGCCATGATCGATCCCTTCGGCCGCACCATCACGTACCTGCGCGTCTCGGTGACCGACCGCTGCGACCTGCGCTGCGTCTATTGCATGTCGGAAGACATGACCTTCCTGCCCAAGAACGACCTCTTGAGCCTGGAGGAGCTGGACCGCGTGTGCTCGGCCTTCGTCGATCTCGGCGTGAAAAAGCTGCGCCTGACGGGCGGCGAGCCCCTGGTGCGCAAGAACGTCGTCTCGCTGTTCCAAAGCCTGGGCCGCCACGTGCGTTCGGGCGCGCTCGACGAACTCACGCTCACCACCAACGGCACGCAACTCGCAGCGCACGCCGACGCCCTGCGCGCGGCCGGCGTGAAGCGCATCAATATCTCGCTCGACTCGCTCGACCCGGCGCGCTTCAAGACCATCACCCGCTGGGGGGAACACGCCCGGGTGATGGAAGGCATCCGCGCCGCCAAGGCGGCGGGGCTCAAGATCAAGATCAACACCGTGGCGATGCGCGACGTGAACGAGGACGAGTTCGACGACCTGGTGGCGTGGTGCGGAGCCGAGGGCTTCGACCTGGTGTTCATCGAGACCATGCCCATGGGCGACATCGACGGCGACCGGACCCAGCAGTACCTGCCGCTGTCGCTGGTGCGCGCGAAACTGGCCCGCCGCTGGACGCTCAACGCCATCCCCGACACCACCGGGGGCCCTGCGCGCTACACGCGCTGCGCCGAGACCGGCGGCCGGGTGGGTTTCATCACGCCCCTGACCCACAACTTCTGCGAGTCCTGCAATCGCGTGCGGCTGACCTGCACCGGCACGCTTTATATGTGCCTCGGCCAGGAGGACGCCGCCGACTTGCGCGCGCCGCTGCGCTCCAGCGAAAGCAACGACAAGCTCGTCGCGGCGATCCGCGAGGCCATCGGGCGCAAACCCAAGGGGCACGATTTCGTCATCGACCGGCGCCACAACACGCCCGCCGTGAGCCGTCACATGAGCGTGACGGGCGGATAACCGCTCCGCGCGCAAGCACCCTCACCGATTGATCATGTCCATGTCCCGCATTGCCTTCGTCTCCGCCGACACGCCGCCCGCGCGCGAGGCCCTGGCCGATTTGACGAAACGCTACGGCCAGCACGAGCCCGCCGCCGCCGACGTCATCGTCGCGCTGGGCGGCGACGGCTTCATGCTCGATACGCTGCACTCCACCCTGAAGCTGAACAAGCCGGTCTTCGGCATGCACCGCGGCACCGTGGGCTTCCTGATGAACCGCTACGACGACAGCGATCTCCCCGCGCGCTTGAGCCGGGCCCATGAGGTGGCGCTGCACCCCTTGCGCATGGACGCCGAGACTGCCGACGGCCGGCAACACACGGCGCTCGCCATCAACGAAGTCTCGATGCTGCGCCAGACGCGCCAGGCGGCGAAAATCCGCATCTCGGTCGACGGCCGCGAGCGCTTGAGCGAGTTGGTCTGCGACGGCGCGCTCATCTGCACGGCGGCGGGCAGCACGGCCTATAACCTGTCGGTGCACGGACCGGTGTTGCCGCTCGATTCGAACATCCTGGCGCTGACCCCCATCAGCGCCTTCCGCCCGCGGCGCTGGCGCGGCGCGATCTTGCCGCACACCGCCACGGTGCGCTTCGACATCCTCGAGCACGACAAACGCCCCGTCAGCGCCGTGGCCGACAGCGAGGAAGTGCGCGACGTGGTGCGCGTCACGGTGCGCGAATCGCGCGGCACGCAGATCCGCCTGCTGTTCGATCCCGAACTCAACCTCGGCGAACGCATTTTGCTGGAACAGTTCTCGCCCCACGACGAGGGGTGATTCGACCAAGCGCGCTCGCGGCGTCCGGCCGAGGAGTTTTTATCGGCCCACCGTCGCGGCAATGGTTTGCAGAACTCGCAAATTTCGCGGCTGCTTGGGCGTGATAATGTCGTCACGCATCTTGATGATCAGTGACTTAAAAAGCTGGGTGCGGTTGATCTTCGTGCGCTTGGTCAGGTCATCGATTTCGGCCGAGGCGTGCGGAGAAATTTTCAAGGATAACCGCTTGTTCATTCCGACGCGCTCACCCTCGGTGAAGAACCTGTCCGGGCGACGCACGATTTTTGTCACGCGCGCCGAGGCTTTCTTGTCGACGAGGCAAGTGTGGACGTAATACATCAGGAGCGGCTTGCGAAAAGCGCGGCTCGAGCCCGGCGCGATGCGATAGCACGCGAGATCAAGCGCTTCGGCATAGACCGCGGGAAGACTGGCTTCGATCGAGATATCGGCTTTTTCGCGAGCCGCCTTGATCGCCGGCGTGGATTGCGGTGGAATCGAGAGAACACGGCGGCACTTGTCGCAGGCGCCCACCAAGATGTCCTTGGCCTGACCCTTTCCATCGGCAAACGGAACGTCGCGATACTCGAACGTCGTGGACACGATGCCGTCGACATCGCAAACCGCGCGGCTCTTATCTCCGGGACGAAAGAGTTTCATGTCACATCCCTATCGATGAACGCTAATGAACCAGACGTCGGGTTCCAGGACATAGAATTTGATATACCAACCACTGCGTTTGAGAACGTGGACGACGATGGACGGATCGGAATGAAGCGGGCTTGCGGTGTGATGGGTGCCATTACATTTCTCCACGATGCCGATGACGTCCTGCGGCGTAACCTGACCCATCAGCAGCAAGTTCTTGTCTTCGATCCGGCCGCTGCGCGCCGCGTGCTGAAAGACGCCCGTCTTCAGAGCCGTCAATAACCGCCTTTTGGCCTCCTTAAAGCCCATGCATCGGACCCATATATACGAGGATTATCGTATAATTCAACCCCAAACAGCGGGCCGGGAACCTTTCATCTACCACACAAACCCCGGGATCGAGGCCGTGGGCGCCTCACTGAAACTAGCCGCCAGGGCCTCGGCCTTGGCCGGATCGGCCGCGACACCGTAGCTGCACCCCAGCGCGGCGGCGTGAATGCCCCCCGTGCACCAGATCGCATCAAGCCCCGCGGCGCGCGCCCCCTTGACGTCGGTTTCGAGCGCGTCGCCCACCACGGCCACGCGGGCGGCATCGGCGATGCCCAAACGCTTCACGGCCAGGTGATAGATCGCGGGGTCGGGCTTGCCGCGATAAAGCACCTCGCAACCCATCTCGGCGTAGCGCGCCGCCAAGGCGCCGGCGCACACCACCGGCTTGCCGCCGCGCAGCACGACCAAATCCGGATTGGCGCAGACCATGGGGAGTTTCTTGGCGGCGGCGCGCGCCATGGCCGCTTCGTAGTCGGCGATCTGATGGTGCAGTTCCGTCGGCCCGGTGTTGACGACAAAGTCGGCTTCCTCCGGCGTGGCGACCACGTCCAGGCCCGTGTCCTCGAAGACGCTGCGGTCGCGTTCGGGCCCCAGGTGGTAGGCTCTGCGTCCGAGTTTGGCGAAGGCCGGATCGTCGCGGGCGATCAGCGCGTCGCGCGTGGCCTCGCCCGACGACAACACCTCGCCGTAAAGCTCGCGCCCGATGCCCATGCGGCCGAGCGCGTCGATCAACGCGTGGGCACGGCGCGGCGCGTTGGACAGCAGCAATGTTTTTTTGCCCGCGGCCTTGAGCGCGGCCAGCGTGGCACGCGCGGTCGGATAGGGCGTCTCGCCGTCATGGATCAGGCCCCACAGATCGAGAATGAAGCCGTCGTAGCGGCCCGCGATCTCGGCCAGGCCGCGCAGGTGTGTCATCGGCACGGGAGAAGTTCCTTAAGTCCTTTTGGCGTGATCGGCGCCGACGGCGGCGGCCACCGAGGCAAATCCGTCGCGTTTCAGCAGCGCCGCCAGGCCCTGCTTGAGGCGCGCGACCAGCCCGGGACCTTCATAGACCAAAGCCGAATACAATTGCACCAGCGATGCGCCGGCGCGGATCTTGGCGTAGGCCTGCTCGGCCGAGCCCACGCCCCCCACGCCGATCAGCGGCAAGCGGCCCTCGGTGAGGGCGTAAACCTCGCGCAGCATCTGCGTCGAGGGCTCGAACAGCGGCGCGCCGCTCAGGCCCCCGGCTTCGCCGCGCTGGGCCGACCGCAGGCTCGCCGGGCGGGCCAAGGTGGTGTTGCTGACGACGATGCCGTCCATCTTCTCCGCCATGGCGACGCGGCACACGTCGGTCAAGTCGGCCACGTCAAGATCGGGAGCAATCTTGAACAACAGCGGCGTGGCCAGGCCTTGGCGATCGCGGGCGGCGCGCACGGCGCGCGTCAAGTCGACCAAATGGTCCACGCCCTGCAGCGCACGCAAGCCCGGCGTGTTGGGCGAGGAGACGTTGACGACCAGGAAGTCGGCAAGCCCGGCCAAGGCGTCGACGCCGGCGACGAAGTCGGCCGCCGCGTCGGTCTGGTCCTTGTTCTTGCCCAGATTGACCCCGACCACGCCGCCTTTCCCGGCCGCCCGGCGGCGCGCCAGGCGCTCGCGCACGGCCGCCAGGCCCTGGCTGTTGAAGCCCAGGCGATTGACGATGGCGCGGTCCTCGGTCAGGCGAAACAGGCGCGGCTTGGGATTGCCCGGCTGTGGCTTCGGCGTCACACCGCCGACCTCGACGAAGCCGAAGCCCAAGGCCAGACAGGCATCGACCACCTCGGCGTTCTTGTCGAAACCGGCGGCAAGACCCAGGGGATTGGAGAATTCCCGGCCCCACACGCGCGTGCGCAGCACGGGATCGTTCCCGCCGTCGCCAGTGATGGCCCCGACAACCCCGGCGCGCAGCGCACCCAACGCCAGGGCGTGAGCGGTCTCGGGATCGACGGCATGGAGGAGAGGTGTGAGGAACCGATAAAACGTCATCGCCGTGTAAACGTTTGGGGCCGCGCTTCTATTCCGCATCCTTTACTGGTGCCGGCGGTCCAAATCCAGGGGCGAGAAAGCCGCGCCCGAAGTGAATCTCCGATTGAACAGCCGGTCAGCGGCCTCGCCGGCGATTGTGCTGCTTGCCTCGGCAATGATTCCCTATATTCTGCCCCGAGGCAGAGGTTGTCGATTTGACGTCAGTGCGCACAGAAGCCAAACCATCAACCCGGGGTCTTGCCCGCCTGATCGAACAGGTCGGCAAGGCCGCTTATAATCTGGGGTACACGCCGGGCCTCAACCCCGCGCAATGGGCGGCCCTGCGGTATTTCGACGAGGCCACCACCGAGCGGCGCACCGTGACCGGCTTCGCCCAGTTTCAAGGCACCACCAAGGGCACGGCTTCGCAAACGGTCGCGGCGATGGTGCGCAAGGGCTACCTGCGCCGCATCGCCGACAAGCAGGATCGCCGCGTCCACCGCCTGGCCCTCACCGACGAGGGCCAAGTGCTGCTGAAAAGCGATCCCTTGCAGGAACTCAGCCGCGCGCTGGAGGCCCTCAGCGACGACGAGCGCTGGGCCTTGGCCGTCAACATGGAAAAGGTGCTGCGCGAGCTTCTCAAAGCTTGAGCGGACCGATCCTCGCGGTTCAAAGAACCGAAGACACCGCCTTCAACAGCTCGCCCTTCTCGAAGGGCTTATACAACACGACGTTGGCGCCGAAGGTGGACGCCAACGGCGCGGTGTAGGTCAACGGCGCATTGGGCGCGCCGCCGGAGATCACGACCACCGGAATCTTGTTGCCCGATCCGCGCACTTCCTTGAGGAAGGCGATGCCGTCCATCTCGGGCATCCAGATGTCGGAGACGATCAGGTCGAACGTGCCGGCCTTGAGCTTGGTCAGCGCCTGCTTGCCCGTGCCCGCGTCCTCGACGGTGTGACCGGCGGAATTCAAGATCTCGCGCACGGACATGCTCACTTCCGGAGAGTCCTCGACGAGGAGGATGTGCGCCATTCCGACAATTCCTAAAAGATGTTCCGAGCGGGCCTCAAGAATGGAGGGGGATGTATATCACCGCGGTCGTGCCGCGATCAACTTCGCTGTCCAAGCTAATCGTCCCGCCCCACCCCGCGACGATGGAATAGACCACCGACAAACCCAGTCCGGTCCCCTTGCCCACGGGCTTGGTTGTAAAGAATGGCTCAAACACGCGCGACAGCGTGTCCCTATCCATGCCGCAGCCGGTATCTTGCACCGTGAGCTTGATCCAGCGGCCCGGTTTCAGCCCGGCGAGTTTGGGTGCGCCGTCGACGACCGTCTCCTCGTTCAGGGTCACGGTCACCACGCCCTGGCCTTTCATGGCGTCGGAGGCGTTGCGCAGCAGATTGAGCATGACTTGCGAGACCTGGGTGGCGCTGATGACGGCCCGGGCCTCGGTCAATCGAATGTCGGTTTTCACGTCGAGCTGGGGCGGCAGGCCCTTGGCCGCCAGGTTCACGGCGTCGGCCACCAGCGGCACGACGTCCTGGGCCGAGAGTTGCGGCGTGTCGCGGCGCGCAAACGTCAAGACTTGCCGCACGACCTCGCGGGCCTTGCGGCCGCTGCCGCCGATCACCTCGAAATACTTGCGGGCCTTCTCGGTGTCCTTGCCGAGCACGTCGCCGCCCAAGTCGGACAAGGCGATCACCGGCTGCAGCAGATTGTTGATCTCGTGGGCCACGCCGCCCGAGAGCTGCCCGAGGGCCTCCATTTTCTGCGATTGCAACAACGCCGCGGCGCGTTCGCGATCGCTCGTCATGTCGCGCAGGTTCACGACGAAAGCGGTGGCCTCGCGCCCGGGGTAATCGCGCACCGGCGCCAATTCGATGCGCGCCGGAAACACCGTGCCGTCGCGCCGCCGGCACGACGCGTCGAAGGATCCCGGTTCCGAGCGGGTCAGATAGTCGGCGATCGACTGCCACTGATCCCTGTCGCCGTCGGCCACCAGCGCGCGCAGGCCGTCGACGTTCAACGAATAGCTGTTGTGCTGCGTGAGGCGCTCGAAGGCGGCATTGACGTAGAGCATCGACAGGCCGGACTCTTCGGCGGTCAACACCGCCACGCCGATGGGCGAGGCCTCGAGCGCCTCGTACAGAATGGCGTTGCGCTTGAGCAACTCCTGCAGTTCATGCTCGCGCTGCTTGGCATCGGTGATGTCTTGGATCGTGCCGAAGCTGGCATAACCGGCGCCGCTGGAATCGAACAGGATGCGCCCGTCCATGCGCATCCAGCGCACGACGCCGTCGGGGCGCACGATGCGGTATTGCAGGTTGGCCACGGGCTTGCCCTCGACCAACTCGCGGCCGGCGCGGGTCACGAAGCCGCGGTCCTCGGGATGAACCAGTTCGGCATAATTCCCCCCGCCGGGGTGGTAGGTCTCCGGGCGCACGCCATGAATGATGTAGGCATGGGGCGACCATTGGATCGCGAGCGATCCCCACAGCACCTTGAAGGTGCCCATTTCGGCGATGCGCGTGGCTTCTTCCAGGCCGGCGGCGATCTCCAGGAACTCGAATTCGCGCTTCTTGCGCTCGCTGATGTCGGTGGCGGTGACGATCGTGTACGGCGTCTCGCTCAGCCCGTCGGCGCCGAGCAGCGGAAACACCTGAATGATGTACCAGTTGCCGTCGTAGAAGTGCTCGAAGCGCGCGAGTCTGTCGGCGGCTGTCCGCGACTGGGCGCGCTCGAAAAACACGCGGAACGCCCCGCTGACCGCCTGGCCCACGACGGCCTCGCGCCGTTGCCCCAGCATCCCCAAGGCCCCGCGATTGGCATAGACCACGGTTCGATCCGAATCGACGGCGATGGCGCCGTTCGACATGCTTTCGAGCAAGCTCGCGAACTGGGGCCGGTCGATGGCGGAGTGGGCTTCGCCGTTCATGGAGGAACGTTCGCGGCGGCGGGCATCATCGCACCAGCCGGACCTTGAAGGGCTTGATCATGCGCTTGATCTCGCGCGCGGAGACGACGCCGTCTTGGCGCGGGCCTTCCTCGACGCGCGGGTGGCCGGGCCGCAACTCGACCTCGTAGACGATGGTCTCAAGATAATCGGCCACGCCGTCCAATTCGGCGCGGCGCTTGCGGTCGAGTGCCGCGGCCTTGCGCAAGGTATTGGCCGCCCGCGTGATGAGAATATCGGCCTTACTGCCGGGCATGGCGTCCCCCTGTTCATTTTGCGCAATCCTAGAGCAAAAACCACCGCCGGGGAAACCGGTCCGCGACCATTACGTCACCAAGACGGCCCGGAAATCGTTGACATTCGTGAACGTGGGGCCGGGGCTGACAAGATCGCCGATGGCTTGAAACAAGGTCGCCGTGTCGTTGGCCGATTGCGCGGCCGCCGGATCGATGCCCGCCGCGCGGGCGCGCGCCAGCGTCTCGGGCGTCACGACGGCCCCGGCATGATCGCCGTTGCCGTCGGTGCCGTCGGTATCGCAGGCGATGGCATGAATGCCGGGCGCGCCGCGCAGTTCCAGCGCCAAGGCCAAGGCGAACTCCGTGTTGGGCCCGCCCACGCCGCGCCCCGTGACGGTGACCACCGCCTCGCCGCCCGACAGCAGCACGCAAGGAGGCTTGAAGGCCGAACGCCCGTGCACGATGGCGCGCGCGTGCTCGGCATGGGCCTTGGCGATTTCGGCGGCCGTGCCTTCGAAACCGTCGCCGAGATTGACGCAGGCCAGGCCAAGGTCGCGCGCGACCTTCGCGGCGGCGGCCAAGCTGTCGCGCGGGCGGGCGATGATGCGGTTGGTCACGCGGCCGTCGAGGCGTTTGGGCGTTTCCCAACGGCCCGTCGCCAGATTGTCGCGCACGGCCGCGCTGATCTCGACACCATAACGCGTGAGCACGGCCAGGGCGTCGGCGCAGGTGGAGCTGTCCGGCGTCGTCGGGCCAGAGGCGATCACGGCGGGATCGTCGCCGACCACGTCGGAGATGATCAGCGAGATCACTTCGGCCGGCGCGCAGGCTTGGGCCAGGCGCCCGCCCTTGATCGCCGAGAGGTGCTTGCGCACGCAGTTGATCTCGGCGATGGCCGCGCCGCGTTGCAACAGGTGCGACGTGATCCGGCGCTTCTCGTCCAGCGACAGCCCCGGCGCCGGCAAGGCCAGCAGCGCCGAGGCGCCACCGGAGAGCAGGCACAACACCAAGTCGTCGGCGGTGGCCGAGCGCGCGAGGTCGAGCACACGCTGCGCGGCCGCGACGCCGCGTGCATCGGGGATGGGATGCGCGGCTTCGACCACGTCGATGGCGCGCGTGGGCACGCCATATCCGTCGCGTGTGACCACGAGGCCCGACAGTGGAGCGTCCCAATGCGCCTCCACGGCCTGGGCCATGGCGGCGGCGGCCTTGCCCGCGCCCAGCACGATCAGCCGGCCCTTGGGCCCCACCGGAAAATGAGCCGGCAAATGCACGGGGACGACGGTGTGCGGACGCGCGGCCGTGACGGCGGCATCGAACAACTGGCGCAGGACCTGGCGCGGCTCTAGGGCCATCACAACGTCGCGAATTGCGTCGGGTCATGACGACGCGGGCAAAATATCGTATCACACTCGATGTAACGGCACGGCAATTCCATGGCACCCGACGACGGTTTTCCGCGACTACGCCCCGACAAGTTCCGCGACCCGCGCGTCACGGCGGACGGGCAGGCGCGCGCCAGCGTGACGTTGGGGCGCTTGCGCACACTATGGTTCAACACCGGCACGCTGTGCAATCTCACCTGCCGGAATTGCTACATCGAATCCTCGCCCAAGAACGACCGGCTGCAATACCTGACCGTGAACGAGGTGCGCGACTATCTGGACGAAATCGCGCGGGAACGCCTCAGCACGGTCGAAATCGGCTTCACCGGCGGCGAACCCTTCATGAACCCCGAGATCATCGCCATGCTGGAGCTCGCCCTCGCGCGCGGCTTCAAGGTGATGGTGCTGACCAACGCCATGAAGCCCATGCGCAAGCTCGAGGCCGAACTGTTGGACCTCGCAAAGCGCTTCGGCGACAAGCTGACATTGCGCGTCTCGCTCGACCATTACACTCCGGCCGGGCACGAAGCCGAGCGCGGCGCGCGGAGCTGGCCACCGACCATCGACGGGCTTGCCTGGCTGAATGCCAACGGCTTTCGCATCCACGTCGCCGGGCGCACCTACATGGGCGAACCGCTGGACCAAGCCCGCGCGGGCTACGCCAGATTGTTCGGCGAATTAGGTTTGCGTGTCGATGCCAACGACCCCACGCAGTTGGTGCTGTTCCCCGAGATGGACCCGGCGCGCGACGTGCCCGAGATCACCACCGCTTGCTGGGGCATTTTGCACAAGGCGCCCTCGGACGTGATGTGCGCCAGCTCGCGCATGATCGTGCGCCACAAGGGCGCCCCGCGCCCCGCCGTGGTGGCGTGCACGCTGCTGCCCTACGACCCGCAGTTCGAGCTGGGCACGACCTTGAAGGATGCGAGCAAGACCGTGGCCCTCAATCACCCTCACTGTGCGCGGTTTTGCGTCCTCGGCGGCGCGTCTTGTTCCAGCGGCTAGGCCTTGCCGCCCGCGCGCGTGCCGTCGATACTTCTTCCAAAGATTAGGGGGCCCCGCATGTCACCGCGCATCGCCGTAATCATCTCGTCGCTTGCATTGTCCACCGCCGCGCCGGCGCAAGACACCCCAACCTTCGCGATTGACCTGGAGGGTGGCACCCAGATTCAAGAGTTCGTCATCAGTGTCTCGGACATGAAGAAAACGCTTACCGCCTTCATCGAGGTGATGAAGTGGAAGATCTTCGACCAGGGCAAGGCCGACGTCTCCGTGGCGCGGTTGTGGGGGCTCGACACCGAAACGCCCGTCGACCAGGTGCTGGTGGGCAACGCCGAGTCCAAGTACGGCTTTATCCGGCTGGCCGAGATCAAGACCGACAAAAAGGAACTCATCCGCCCCGGCGGGCGCTGGTGGGACACGGGCGGCATGTTCAACTTCAACGTCTTCTTCCGCGATCTCGAGGCCGCGCAACTGGCGCTGCGCCAACACGGATGGTCGGCCAACAGCCTGATGTCGACCTACGAGCGGCCCAATGCCAGCGGCAAGACCATGATGATGACGGGGCCCGACGACATCGTGATGTCGTTCCAGCAACGCATCTCGCGCCCCATGACCGGCTGGCCCGACTTCGAGGGCGCCAGCCACATCGAGGTGGGCTACCAGATCGTCACCGACATCAAGGCCTGGCATGACTTTTACACCCAGCTCCTGGGTTTCGGCTCCTTCGGCGGCGTGCGCGAATTGAAGGACGAGAAGCCCGTGGGCCCCAACGTCTATGGCCTGCCTCATAATGCCGTGGGCTTCACCGACGGCTGGCAGGCCAACGTCAAGTTCCGCGACAAGCACGAGCAATCCCTGGGCGCGCGTCAGTTCAAGACGTCGACGGGTTATGACTTTTCGAGCCGCGCCAATCCGCCCAATCTCGGCATCATGACCGTGCGCATTCCCATGAAAAATATCGTCGCGCTGCGCGACAAGCTGACGGCGGCCAAGGCCGACATGGCGGCGGACCTGCAGATTGTCCGGCTGTCACCCTATGGCAACGTGCGTGCGCTGGCCGTGCGCTCACCGGGCGGTTCGGGGCTCTGGCTCGAGTTGTTCGAGCCGGGCGCGGAGCCCATGACCGAATCGGAACTGAAAGAGTTCACCCAGAAAGGCCGTTACGCCACCTGGACGCGCTTCAACAACAAGCTCACCGGCAACGTGGTGTGGCGACCCAACGGCACCGCGCACGTCAAGTGGGATCAAGGCACGCTTGACGAGGAAGGTACCTGGACCGTCAAGGGCGACGCCGTGTGCACGGCCTGGACGCGCCTGCGCAACAACCGCGAACTGTGCGTGCATCACTACCGCCTCGCCGGCGACACGACCCAGAGCTTCACGGTCGATGGCCGCACCGACGGCATCTATTCCTGGACAGCCGCCGGCGAGAACGTGAAATAGCGACCATGGACACGGTTCTCATCACCGGCGCCGGTGGCCATGTGGGTTTTGCGCTGACTCAAAAGTTTTTCCACGAAGGCTGGCGGGTGTTCGCCACGTGCTTGCCAAAGGACCGCACCGCGGCGCTGATCGAAACCGCCGAACAATCCCAAGGCCGCATTCGTCTGTTTGACCTGGATGTGACGGATGCCAAATCGGTCGCCGCCGTTGCGCAAGCCGTCAAGGACGAGCCCATCGACGTGCTGTTCAACGTCGCCGGACTTACGGTGCGGGGCGACCTCGAATTCGGCGAAACCGACTACGACATGTGGGACAAGCATTTCGCCGTCAACGCCAAGGGGCCCATGCGCATGTGCGAGGCCTTCGCGCCCCACGTGATTCGCAGCCGGCGCAAGGTGATGATGACGATTTCCAGCCGCATGGGGCCCAAGCCCAGCTACGGCTTCGTCGGCTACCGCGCCACCAAGTCGGCGGTGAGCCAGGTGATGTTTCAGGTGGGCCTCGCGCTGAAGGACCAAGGCGTGATCGCGGCGGCCTGCCACCCCGGTTGGGTCAAGACCGCCAACAACATGCACCAGGGCGCGCTGACCCCCGAGCAGAGTGCGGCGATGCTCTACAACGTCGTGGTCAATCTGCGCCCCGAGGACACGTGCAAGTTCTTCGACCCCGACGGCACGACGCTGCCGCTGGTGACGCAGCAAAAGGACCCCAAACCCTACGCCATGACGTAGGGGCGCATTTTCCCGACAAGTGGGAACCGGTTGGCGTGGAAAATGCGCCTAATAAAGAATCACTTCCCTTCGTATTTGAAGGAAACTTTGACCTTGGCGCGGTAGCTGGCGACCTTGCCCTTGTCGATGGTCATGTCGAGTTGCGAGACTTCGGCGACGCGGAGTTCGCGCAGCGACTTGCCCGCCCGCGCGATGGCGGCCGCGGCGGCCTTCTCCCACGACTCGGTGCTGGTGCCGATCAGTTCGATGACTTTGTAAACGCTGGTGGCCATGTCTGCCCTCCCCTGTGGTGCGACAACCCGTCAACTCTAGGCCGATTCGGCGCGGCTGTAAGCCCCGGCATTCGGCGTCGGCGGCTTATTCCTTGGAGTCTGCGGCACGCTTGCGCGAAGTGATTGCATTGATTACATTGATTGCTGTGCAATCACTCGGGGGGTCGACCCATGTCCAGCCTGACCGTTCGCAACCTCGCCCCGTCCGTGAAGGCCAAGCTGCGCGTGCGCGCCGCCCAGAACGGCCGCTCGATGGAGGAAGAAGTGCGCACGATTCTCAAGACCGCGGTGCAGAAACCGGCGGCGAACGATGCCGTCACGCCGGGTAAGGCGCTCTACGATTCGATCCGTAAGCGCGTGGCCCGCTACGGCAGCGTCGAGCTTGAATTGCCCAAACGCGAACTCCCACGCCCACCGCCGAGTTTCGACGAGTGATCGTTCTCGACACCAACGTCGTTTCCGAGCTGATGCGGGCGAACCCGCAGCCCGGTGTTCAGAAATGGCTCGCGGCGCAGACGACCGCTCGAACATTTGTCACGGCGATTTCGGTCGCCGAAACCATCTTTGGCTTGGCGATCATGCCGGCCGGCGCGCGGCGGCAGCGCCTTGAAACATTATGCGCGGAGATTTTCGACATCGACTTCGAAGGGCGCGTTCTGCCCTTCGATCGCGCCGCCGCGCAGGTTTATGGCGAACTCCTCGCGGAGCGCAAACAGCGTGGTCGCCCCATGGCCCAGATGGATGCCCAAATCGCGTCGATCACGCGGCTGCACGGCGCGACGCTGGCGACGCGCAACGTGCGCGACTTCGCCGATTGTGGAATCCGCGTGGTCGATCCTTGGGCGGGGTGAACGCCCGACGTTCCGGGAGGTCTTCAAGAAATTGGGTGGTGTGTTAGCTCAGCTCGCCGGTCTTGGCAGCGTGATGCGCCTGATAGACGGGCAGCACCAATGCCGTGGCCATCGTCGGCGTGGGGCGTGTCTCGCGGACGTAAGCAAGCGGCAACCTGGCCGTCACGATTTGCTGCCAGCTCTCGCCCGCCTCGGCCAGGACTTCGCCGCTGGGGCCATACACCGCCGTGCCACGCGAATGAGTCCGCACGGCGCCATCGACGGCGTCGGGTTCGACGGCGGAATTGACGACAATGCCGAAGACGTGGTTGTGGGCCGCCGCGGCGCGGGCGTCCCACGCGGGGACCGCGCCGGTGCGCACCACGATCTCGGCACCCTTGAGCGCCAGCGCGCGCAGCACGTCGGGATCACGCGACGACGCGAAGGCGATATTGCCGATGTCGGTGCGATGCGCCGGCAGCACGGCATCGGGGCCGTACATTTCCACATAACGATCCAGCACGCGGTCGATGGTCGTGACATGCGGCGCGTCGGCCTCGGCGATGGCGGCCCAGTCCTTGGCGACGATCGCACCGTCGGGACCGATCAAGATCGAGAGCGACAGAACATGCCCCGGCCAGTGGGCCTCGCGCGCCAGGGCGCCGAAGGAGACGTAGCAGCCATGGGTCCGCGCGCTTTGCGCCAGGGCCGCGCATTCGGGCCCATCGAGCGCGATGGCGGAGCGTTCCAGGTCGGCCAAGCTCATGGCCGGCGCGCCCTGCAGCGCGTCGGCGGGAAACGCGATCAAGTCTTTCGGCCCGCTTGATTGCGCGCGGTCGATGGCTTCGACCATGCGACGCAGATTCGCCTGCGTTGCGCCGGGCTGTGATCGCAGTTGAATCGCGGCAACGGAAACCACCTCCCGTCGCAAGGGCCGCGGAGTGGAGGTTGCCGTGCTGATGCGCGGGTGCGCGGCCTGCGCCGCCAGTGGTAGGGCCGCCGCGCCCACCCCCGCCGAGAGCAGCAGGCGGCGGCGATTGACCTTCAGGCCGTCGACATCAGATTGCGGCATGGGCGCGCCCTCCCAGGTTGATCGCGCACCCAGTATGGACCAGCCCCGGCCGCACGGGAAAGCCGCTTTGCGCGCCGCTCAGGTCTTGGCTTGAACTTGCGCGTAACCCACTTTCACGCCGATGGCCGCCGCCGCGTAGTAAAGCACCGCGTAGGCGATCATCGACACGACCAGGCCGAACAGGCCCGCCACGGCCCACGCCGGCGTGTAGAACGTGCTCACGGCGCCGATCACATAGGCCGCCACCGACGCCGGATTCCACACCTGCAGGCGATTCAAATCCTCGGTGCGGTAGTTGGCGCGGTGCACCAGGTAGTAGTCGACGATCAAGGGGCCCACCAACGGCGGCACGATGTTGGCCAGCGTGTTGATCCAGTCGAAAAAGTTCTGGTAGATGCCGAGCCCGAAGATGGTGCCGAGCGTGCCCCAGAACAGCACCATGGCCTTGGTGCGCAGCCGGAAGGTCGAGGCGGTTTGAATGACCGGCAGGTAGAGGTTCGCGTCGCCGGTGGTCCACAAGGCGAGGCTCATGCCGATCAGGCCCAAGCCGCCCACCACCAGGCCCTGATTGGCGATGCTCATGTATTCGGTGAAATCCGCCGAGCCCGAGGCCGTCGCGCCCAATGAGCCGATGATCTGCAGGAAAAACTGCGAGATGATCAGCACAATGAAGGGAATCGCGATGGCCACCCAGGCCGACTTGGCGAAGCGCGTGTACTCGGGCATCACCACCGCGCCCACGATCCACGAGCCGATGACAATGTTGATGGCCGTGAGCATGGAGATGGGCGCCTTGGCCACTTGCTCGGTGGATTTGGCCATGAAGGCATCCCAGCCGCCGGCCTGGTCGATGCTGAGGTAAGCAGCGTAGAAGCCGACCACGACGAGAATGGCGACCGACGGCACGCTGATTTTCTGGATGCCCTTGACGCCGTAGTAGGTGGTGATGGTGTAAAGCGCGCCCGCCATGAGGGCGAAGGCATAGAACCACGGGCTGTCGAAGCCCGCCGCCCCCGCGTATTGGGCCTGGCCGAAGATGCCCACGACGATGCCTTGCACCCACGCGAACCCGAACGCGCCGACCACGATGCCCTGCCAGCCGGTCGTCAGCAGCGCGAGAAAAATCACCGGCAGATACACCCCGATGCGGCCGTAGGCGAAGCGATAGAGCAGTCCGGAGTTGCAGGCGGTCTTGTAGCCCATGTAGCCCACGGCCGCGCCCACGACGAAGTTGACCAGATTGCCCCAGAAGGCCGCCTCGATCAGGTCGGGCCAGAACACGACGCCCGCCGCCAGGTTGCCGCCCGTGAGCAGGCCGGTGATGAGAAAGCCCCACCCGAACGCCAGCGCCAGCATGGGCCCGGTGTTCTGCTTGTGCTCGGGCCGCGTGGGCGCCAGCGGATTGTCGTCCGAGGCGGCCTCTTCGGCCTCATTGACCCTGAAAAAATCCTTCACCGACTGCAACATAACGCCCTCCCCCAGGCTGTTCGCTCCATCCCCGCGGGCGAGGTTAGGCTACGGCGTTCATTTTCTCAACGCACTCGTGTTCCGATTCCAACACTCGCATCCTCGTTCTGTGGGCTGGATTGCGAGTGTTGGAATCAAGGGAACACGAGCAACTCTTTGTTTCTAGTGAAGCTTTGGGTTTGACATTCGCTTTACAGCCTGGTTGCGAGCGCTTTAGCGAATGTCAAATCCGCTTCACTACGCCGAAGAATCTTGCCAAACTTCCCGCATAAGGCGCCATAATATGCCCGACTTGAACGGGATTGCCGGCCATGCCTGCCGTGTTTCAACACGCCATGATGCCCACGCCCAGCCACGACGAACTGGCGCGCGAGAACTTCTGCCGCAGTTTGGCGATCAAGCTTGAAGCCGGGTTACGGCCCCGACTGCGCGGCAGATACGAATCCGCGGTCAAGCCCGCCCTGGCCGCGCGCGGCGCGGAACCGAGCCCGCGCGACATCGCCAAGGCCATGCGCAAGCTGCCCGCCACCAAATACTGGTACCGGCTGCGCACGGACAACCAAGACCGCATGTATGCCGCCAGCGGCGAGATGATCGCCCACCAAATCGACGCACTCGCCGACAAGGCCAAAAGAAATTCGGGCACGCTCGGCGCGTTGCATCTCGATCCCGACTTCACCATGCCGGGCTATTTGTCCGAGCATGACATCCATCGCAAGCCGGGCGGATACCACACTGAGTTTATTGCGGGCGACGTGGCCGCCGGTGCGCAATACGACCGCACCATCGCCGTGCACAACATGGGCAGCCAAGGGCCGCACAACGACGACCCCGGCGTGTCGCTGGCGGCGTGGATCAAACAGCGTTTTCCGAACTTGAAGCCCAAGCGTATTCTCGACCTGGGCTGCACCATCGGCAACAACACCCTGCCCTATGCGCTCGCCTTCCCCGAGGCCGAGGTGCACGGCATCGACTGCAGCGCGCCCTGCCTGCGCTACGCCCATGCCCGCGCCAATGCGCTCGGCATCGCGGCGTATTTTCATCAGATGAATGCCGAGCGCACGACCTTCGACGACGGCTCGTTCGATCTCATCGTCTCGCGCATCTTGCTGCACGAGACTTCGCGCGCGGCCCTGCCGAATATTTTCCGCGAGTGCCGCCGCCTGTTGGCGCCCGGCGGCGTGATGCTCCATTGCGACGCGCCGCAGTTCGATGAGATGGACGCCTACCAGGCCTCGTTGCGAGATTGGGACGCGACCTGCAACAACGAGCCTTTCATGCTGACGGTTTACTCGCTGCCCCTGGAAGAGATGTACGCCGCCGCCGGCTTCGAGCGTGCCAAAACCTTTCGCGACACTGCGCCGAGCCTGTATTTCCAGGCCCACAACCCGGACCCCAACGCCACGCGCAGCGGCGGGAAATATTTCTTCACCGGCGCTCAGGCTTGAGCCTGAATCTATTGCGCCGCATTGACCTGTTGCTGCTCGACTTGCGGCAAATAGATCGCGAACTCGGTGCGCCGGCCCGGCTCGCTCGCCACCGTCACCGCCCCACCCCAGGTTTTTACCAGTCCCTCGACGACCGATAGCCCGAGCCCGGTGCCTTGGCTTTGCGGCTTGGTGGTGAAGAAGGGGTCGAAAACATTGCCGAGACGTTCGCGTGGAATGCCGGGTCCGTTGTCGGTGACGGTGAGACGGCAATAGAGGCCCGGCCGCAAGTTGATGGCCGATGTCTCGGCCTCGCCGATGCTGACGTCCTGCGCGGAGACCACGACCTCGCCGACGCCCGGCTTGGCGCCCGCGATGGACTCGACCCCGTTGGTCAAAAGGTTCCCGACGGCTTGGCCCAGCCCGGTGCGATCAACGTGAACCATCCGATCAAGGGCCGCGCCGTCAATGGTCACGCGCACGCCGGACGGCACGCGCACCGACAGCAGATCGACGATCTCGCGCACCGCGCCGGCCAGCCAGACAGGCTCGCGCTTGGGCATGCCGCGGCGGGTAAAGGTCAGGACATTGCGGACAATGGACGAGGCTTGCTCGGCGGCGCGGCTGATCTTGCCGAAGAACGGGCGCGGATCGGAGCGTTGATCGTGCGCCATGGCCCCCGACGTGGAATAAATCAGAATCGGCTGCAGCAGGTTGTTGATCTCGTGGGCGAGACCGCTGGCCAGCCGCCCCAACGCCTCGGTCTTGCGTTGGGCCTCGATCAGTTGCTGCTGTTTGCGCACCTCGGTGATGTCGGAGCCCACCCCGCGATAACCGGCATAGACCCCGTTATGGTCGAACTTGGGGTTGGCGCTGGTGCGCGCCCAGCGCAATTCGCCCGCCCGCCCGAGCGCCGGGATGACGAGATTTCGATAGGGCTTGCGCGCTTTCACACACTCGATCAATTGCGGCAGGTCGTTGGGCTCGGACGTGGATGCCGCGAAGTCGCCGCCCCAGCGACCAATCATCGGGGGGTACAGCTCGGTGGCCGCGCCCGCAAAGGCGATCACTTGTTCGTTTGCATCGGTTTCCCACATGTAGTCGCTGGAGCATTCGAGCATGTCGCGCAACCGCCCCTCGCTTTCGCGCAAGGCGTCTTGGGAGCGTTGCCCGGCACGGATGCGCTGGACCAGCGACCACGTGAGCCCGGCGATGGCAATGGAACTCAGAACGCCGACGATGCTCGAGGCGATGGCCGACAGCCGCCATTCGGCCAAGATCTCGTTCAGGGAGGTGGCGATGACCACCACGACGGGGTATCGCGGCGCGGCGCGGTACACGACGCGGCGCGAGAGGCCGTCCTCGATCCCGGGGCCGTCGTAGGCGCCCTCGGCCGATGCCTTGAGCGCTTCGCGAAAGAGATAGGCATTCGGATAGGGATCGCCGAGGCGCACCCTGGCCGCCGGCAGCCCCGCCAGCAGCACGCCGTCGGCGCGCACCAGAGTCACGGAACTGTCGGCGGCGGGCGCAATGGCGTTGAAAACGTCGGTGATCGCGTCGTGCCGGATTCCGACGGCGGCGATTCCCAGAAAACGCCCGTCGGCGGACCAGATGCCCTTGGACATGATCAGGATCGGCGTGCCGGTGTTGTACCCTTCGCGCACTTCGCTGAGAAACAGGGCATCCGTCGCCGCCGTGGCATCGCGATGACTGGTAAAGGTATCACGCTTGGTGAGGTCCACGGCGGATGGCCCCGGCACGAGGTTCCCGTCCACATCGCGCCCGACAGACGTGCTGATCCTTCCAGCGGCGTCGATGAACCCCACCGACTGAATGAACGGCCAGCGCTGCGCGAGAGCTATAAATTCGCGGTAGGCCTCTTCCGGGGAACGACCCGACTTTGCGCTTTCGATCGCCGCCAGCACGGCGAAATCAGCCACCAATTCCGCGGACTGCAGCGTGGCGGAGACGCCCGCTTCCAGCGTGCGCGCCAATTCTGTGTATTTCTGCGCCGCGTAATCGAGGCCTTGCGACCGCGTTTGCACGACGCGCAACAGAAGCGCGGACATGATCACGACGATAGCCGCCAACCCCAGCAGGACAACCCGCGTGTTCAGATTGGCGGTCCGATCGAAGGGCATGGGCGCATACTTTCAGCTGCGTAGGCCGTGCATGGTATCCGATTCGCACCGCGGTGCTAGTGGTCCGCATGAAGCTTTGGATTTAACATTCGCTTCGCGGTTTCGCGGTGGCCTGGATCGCGAATGTTAAAATCCGCTCCACTGGGGGTCCTTCGGCCTTCGCCTGGGCCGACGTCCGGGCTAGACTGGATGCGGGGAGTGCCGATCGGTTGAACGGCACAGCAGAAGTTCAGGGGAATTCTCGATGTCCGATCGCGAAATCGCGGCCACGGAGCCGCCTTATCCGTCCGCGGGCTACGCTTGGTACGTGGTCGTCATCTTGATGCTGGCCTACGTGTTTGCCTACCTCGACCGCTTCATCCTGACACTGATGGTCGAGCCCATCAAACGCGACCTCGGCATCACCGATACCCAAATGAGTCTCGTGCTCGGGCTCGCCTTCGCGATCTTCTACACGCTGCTCGGAATTCCCATCGGGCGCCTCGCCGACCGCGCCAACCGGCGCACCATCGTCGCTTGGGGCATCGCGGTGTGGAGCGTCATGACCGCCGCTTGCGGCTTGGCGAAAAATTTCGGCACGTTGTTTCTCGCCCGTGTCGGCGTTGGCGTGGGCGAAGCGACCCTGCAACCCTGCGCCACGTCGATCCTCAGCGATTACTTCCCGCGCGGCAAACGCGGGCTCGCCTACAGCGTTTATGCCTGGGGCTTGGGCCTCGGTGCGGGCGGCGCGATGATCCTCGGCGGGCGCGTGATCGAAGCCGTCTCCAAGGGCGGCACCGTCACGCTGCCCATCGTCGGTGAAGTATTCCCGTGGCAGGTGGTTTTCTTCGTGATCGGCTTTCCGGGACTTCTCGTGGCGCTGCTGATGATGACCGTGCGGGAGCCGCCGCGGCGCGACCGCATCGCCGGCCAGGCCGACAGCGAAGTGCCGCTCGGCGAAGTCGTTTCATACCTGACCGCGCGCTGGCGGACCTACGGCTCGCATTTCGTCGGTCTCTCGGTCATGACCATCATCGGCAACGCCTATGTGTTCTGGCTGCCCTCGGTGTTCATCCGCACCCATGGCTGGACCATCGGCGAAATCAGTTTCTGGTACGGACTGATCCTCGGCATCGGCGGACCCATCGGCGTCACCCTCGCCGGCTGGCTGGGCGACAGGCTTTACAAGAGCGGCATGAAGGACGGCCACATGCGCGCGGCCCTCTACGGCACGCTGCTGCTGGTGCCCGTGGCCATCGTCGTGCCGCTGATTCCCGATGCGCGCCTCGCCATGGCCCTGATGATCATCCATTCCATCGGCTCGGGCATGCCCACTGCCGCCGGCCCCGCCGCGCTCATGATGATCGCGCCCAACCGCATGCGCGGCCAGATCACGGCGGTCTATTGGTTCGTCATCAGCGGGCTCGGATTGGGCCTGGGCCCCTTGTCGGTGGCGCTCGTGACCGACAAGGTCTTCGGCGACCCCGCCGCCGTGGGCTCGTCGCTGTCCGCCGTGTCGGCGGTCGCCGGCCTGCTGGTGTCGTGGGTGCTGATCTACAATCTGCGCCACTACCGCGCGAGCGTCGAGGAAACCGAGCGCATGATCGCGGCCCCCGCGCGCTAACCCCGTCCCCCGTCAGGACCATTCATGTCGAACGTCCCGCCCGGCCCAGATCACGAGCCGCCGTATCCCAGCCCGGCCTATTCTTGGTATGTCGTCGTCGTCCTGACGCTGGCTTACATGCTGTCGTTCCTCGACCGCCAGATCATGGCCTTGATGGTGCAACCCATCAAACGCGACCTCGGCATTTCCGACACGGCCATGAGCCTGTTGTTGGGCCTCGCCTTCGCGATTTTTTATACGATCTTGGGCCTGCCCATCGGCCGGTGGGCCGATCGCGCCAGCCGGCGCGGCATCATCGGCGGCGGCATCGCGCTGTGGTGCCTCATGACCGCCGCCTGCGGCCTCGCGCGCGATTACTGGACGCTGTTCCTCGCGCGCATCGGCGTGGGCGTGGGCGAGGCCACGTTGGCCCCCAGCGCGTTGTCGCTGATCAGCGATTACTTCCCCAAGGAGAAACGCGGTCAGGCGTTGTCGTTCTATAACGCGGGCGTCGGCCTGGGCGCGGCGGTGGCCATGATCCTCGGCGGACAGGTCATCCAATATGTTTCGACCCAGCCGCCCGTCGAACTGCCGGTCTTGGGGCAACTTTATGCCTGGCAAACCGTGTTCCTGGTGGTCGGCTTGCCGGGTCTTTTGGTCGCGGCCTTGATGCTGACGGTGAAAGAGCCCTTCCGGCGCGGCAAGATGAAACGGCAAGTGGCCGCCGGGGCCAGCGACGAAATTCCGGTCGCCGAGGTCGTGCAGTTTCTCAAGCAGCGCTGGAAGATGTTCGCCAGCCACTTCGTCGGCATGTCGGTGGTGACGATTCTCGGTTACGCCTACTTCTCGTGGCTGCCCACCACCTTCATCCGCACCTGGGGCTGGTCCATCGGACAAATCAGCCTGGCCTACGGCATCATCATGATCGTGACCGTGCCCTTGGGCGTGAACTTCGGCGGCTGGCTGTCGGACCGGCTTTATAAGCAGGGCCACAAGGACGGCCACATGCGCTCCAACCTTTACGGCGTGGCGATTTTCATGGCGGGCCCTTACGTGTTGGTGCCGCTGATGCCCACGCCCGAGTTGGCGCTGTTCGTGTTGGTGTTCGGCTCCATCGGCGGTGCCTGGGTGACGGCCACGGGGGCCGCGTCGCTGATGATGATCTGCCCCAACCAGATGCGCGGCCAGATCACCGCGCTGTATTATTTCGTCATCAGCATCCTGGGCTTGACCGTGGGCCCCAGTGCCGTGGCCATCGTCACCGACTTCGTGTTCAAGGACGAAGCGATGCTGCGTTACTCCTTGGCGCTGACCTGCGGCGTGGCGACCATGTTCGCCATTGTCCTGCTGGTCTATAACCTGAAATACTTCCGCGCCGGCGTCGCGGAAGCCCAGCAATGGCTGGGCGGGCCCGGCCCCAAGGGGTCACGATGACGCAAGCCAACACACCGGCGGCGAGCGAGCCGCCCTACCCGAGCCCGGCCTATTCTTGGTACGTGGTCGTGCTGTTGCTGCTGGCCTACATCGTCTCCTGGCTGGACCGGCAAATCCTGAGCTACATCATCGGCCCGATCAAAGCCTCCTTCGGCCTCAGCGACACCGAGATGGGCCTGCTGTTGGGCCCGGCCTTCGCGATTTTTTACATCACGCTCGGCATTCCCATCGGCTGGCTCGCCGACCGCAAGAGCCGGCGCATGATCATCGCCTGGGGCATCGCGTTCTGGTCGTTCATGACGGCCATCTCGGCCTTCTCCAAGAATTTCACGCACCTGTTCCTGGCACGCCTCGGCGTGGGCGTGGGCGAGGCAACGCTGACTCCCAGCGCGCTGTCGCTGATCGCCGACTACTTCCCCAAGGACCAACGCGGCCGCGCCACCAGCGTTTACATGAGCGGCATTTCCATGGGCACGGCCTTGGGCTCCATCCTGGGCGGCTGGATCGTGGCCCAGGTCACGCAAACCCCCGAGGTGACGCTGCCGCTGTTCGGCACCATGGAAGGCTGGCGCGCGACCTTTCTGATCTGCGGCATTCCCGGCCTGCTGCTCGCCTTGCTGATGCTGACCGTGCGCGAGCCTTACCGGCGCGACCGGGTGGCCATCGGCGGCGGCCAGATCGAAGCCGCGTCGCTGACGGATGCGCTGAAATACTACTGGAGCCGGCGCGGAGCCTTCGGCTGCCTCTGGGTCGGCCAGACCGGCATGACCATCATCGGCTACGCGCAGTTCTTCAACGTCGAGTTTTTCCGCCGCACCTGGGGCTGGGGCATGGCCGAGATCGGCCTCACGCTCGGCATCATGTTCCTGATCTTCGGGCCCGGCGGGGCCAACTTCGGCGGCTGGCTGGCGGACCGCTTCACCAAGAACGGCGACAAGGGCGGCCCCATGCGCGCCGTGCTGGTGGCCAACATCATCCTCATCCCCATGTCGATCGTTTATCCGCTCATGCCCACGCCCTGGCTGGCCATTGCGTTCCTGTCGCTGTCGACCCTGGGCGGAGCCATGGCCTCGGCCTGCGGGGCCACGGCCACGACGGTGCTGGCGCCCAATCAGGTGCGCGCCCAGGCCGTGGCGGTCTATTGGGTCATCATCAACTTCGCCGGACTGTTCATCGGCCCGCCGTTGGTGGGCCTCATCACCGACCGCGTCTTCGGCGACGAGGCCGCCATCGGCTACGGCATGTCCATGGTCGCAGCCCTCATCGGCGTCTTGGTGCTGCCCCTGCTGTGGCGCGGGCTGACCCACTACCGCGCCGAAATGGCCATCCTCGAACGGCAAGCTAAATCATAAGCTAGAGTCGAAGCCAGTCGGCCCAAGTGACTTTGCCTCAGTAACTTATTTTTATTGGTCGCATTTTCCACGCCAACCGGTTCCCACTTGTCGGGAAAATGCTCTACTTCGGCTGCTTGAAGTATTTCGTCACTTTGGGGTCGACGTTGGCCCAGGGCTCGCGGGTGCGCGCGATCTCGGACCACAGCCGATGCACGAAGGCCTTCAGGTCGGCGGTATCCACCTCGCGTTCGGCCGGTGTCGGCGCGTGATCCTCCACCGCGCCCAGGGGCAACACATCGCGGCGATTAAGCTCGCGCTCCATGGCGCGCTGGCGCTCGCGCAGAATATAGACCTCGCCCGCCAGCGCCGTGATGGCGTTGACGAGATTGTCGAGCGGCAGGTCGTGAATCCAATCGGGTTCGGGCCCGGTCACCGGGCCTTGCTTGACCGCCTTGAATTTTTTTGCCGTGCGTCGCTTCGAAGGTAATGATTTTCGTTTCGCTGTTTTGGCCCGCGCCATGAGTTATTTTTCCAACAGATAAAAGTTCCAGTAACTGGCGCTCATGCCGGCCTTGCCCTCGGCGCGCGGCGCGAAGGGCGTGACGCTGACCTTGGAGAACCCGGCCTTCTTGGCGGCTTTCTTGAAGTCGAGGGCGTACCACGACGACGCATACGTCTCGTTGTTGGTCCACGAGTGCGAGGTCTGGATGACCTGCAGGAAGGGATCGGTCGGATGGATGTGAAACTCAGGCCCGGCGAAAATACCGCCCGGCTTCAGCACGCGGTGAAGTTCTTTCAGCATGGCGGCCAGATTCACCGGCGGGATCTCGTGGAACATGAAGAGGTGGAAAGCCACGTCGAAATGGTTATCCGGATACTCGAGGTGCTCCAGATCCATCTGGGCAAATCTCATGCTGTAACCCGCTTCGCGCGAACGCTTGTAGGCAAGTTTCAGGCAGGGCGCAGAAATATCCACGCCGTGGCATTCGGACTCGGGGTGCAGCTTCTGCCACTCGAGCAGGCCCTGGCCGTGACCGGTGCCCCAATCGAGAGCGCGCTTGTACTGCCGGTCCGGGAACTGCTGGAACGACATGCGGTACATGAGGTTCGGATCGGCATGGGAGGGCGTGGTGGTGCGCCGGCCCAGTTCATAAGCCACGCCGTCCATGGCGTCGGAATACACGCCGCCCGAATGCTGGTGGAAATCCACCATGCGATAGTATTCGGGCAGCTTGATTTTCGGATTGAGTTTCAGCCGGTCGCCCGCCGTGGCCGCGACCGCGTCGAGCTCGGCCGCCAGCCGCTCGGCGTCGGCGTCGACGGCGGCGAAGATGCCCACGTCCGGGCGGTGATACTTGAAGCGCTGCAGGTGGCGATAGGCCCAGGAGTAGAGTTGAAACTCCAGGAGATCGTCGACGACGGGCCAGACGTCCTGTTGGGTCTTGGGCGCTTTGCGCCCGCCGAGGGCGGCCATGTAGTTTTTATGCATGGACTGCACCAGAGGGCCTTCCATGAAGGTGCGCGTGACCCGGAGATAATCTTGGTAGGCGCGGAAATCGCGGCTTTCACGCACCCGCAGTTCGTCGCGCTCGTTACGCCGCGTCTCAAAGCCTGAATCGGGCATGTCCATCTCCCTCTCAACGCCAGGGTGTGAATTGTGGGCGGAGTACGCTTCCGCTTCAACCTCGAATGTAGATCGCGTTCACGCTCTTGCCCACCTTGCGGATTGGCTGATGCCCAATGCCCTGCGCACTGCTCGGATTGATCCCGATCAAAGCGACGAGAGCCAGGACTGGATGATCTGCGCACCATCGCAGCGAACTCCGAGGAGCCGATGCGATTGCACGTAGGTCTCATGGTTGAAAGGGGTTACTCATGTTGTCACGTTTTGGGGCCATCGCCGTCGCGGCCGCATTGGGACTGTCACCGTCCCTTGCCTTCGCTCAGTCATCCACCGACGCCGGCTCGTTCTGGGTCCGCGGGCGCATTCTCAGCGTCATGCCCGATGAGGGCGGCACCATCACGCCCATTGGCGGCAAGCCCGACGCCGAGAATACGGTCGTTCCGGAAGTCGACTTCACCTATTTCGTGTCGGATCGGATCGCGCTCGAGCTGATCGCCGCCGTGACCGAACATGACGTGGTGGCCACGGGGACCACGCTGGGCACCGTCGACCTGGGCGAGGCGACGCTGCTGCCGCCCACCTTGACGCTGCAATACCACGCCGACCTGGACAGCCGGGTCAGCCCCTATGTCGGCGTCGGCGTAAACTATACTCACTTCTTCGATGCCGATCCCTCAGGCCGCGTGGTCACGGCGATCAGTTACGGCGACAGCTTTGGCCCGGCCCTGCAAGCGGGTCTCAACATCGCGCTGCGCGACAACTGGTTCGTTAACCTCGACCTGAAAAAGGTCTGGATCAACACCGACGTGAAGATCAACGGCGGGGCGGTCACGGCCGATGTGGACTTGGACCCTTGGATCGCTGGAATCGGAATTGGCTATAAATTTTAATGAGTTAGGGGGACTGGACGGCGTTCTTGCGGCTTCTTATGTTGGCCCTGGGACGACCTTCGGATTGGGTCGGCCCGACGGCCAACCGAGGACGCGATGGAACTGAAGGAAGCCAAATTCAGGATCGGCCAGGTGGTGAAGCACCGCCTGTTTCCCTTTCGGGGCGTGATTTTCGACGTCGATCCGGAATTCAACAACACCGAGGAATGGTGGCAGTCCATTCCCGAAGAAGTGCGCCCGCGCAAGGACCAGCCGT
>JANRJL010000064.1:0-27621 GCA_033763995.1 Rhodospirillaceae bacterium
TTTGCAATCGTTTCCACAACCAGCATCCCAACATGACCTCCGAGTAAATCTCGAAGGCCAATCTGAACCCCTTCGCCCCAGGGGTCCCTTTTGGATGCCGATAACCCCTAAAACGGGGTCCTTATTCCATGCCGAAACACAACTTGACTGGCATGGATCGAAACTAAAGTTCTCGTGCGACAGTTCGAAGGCAATTCGATGACACAAAAGCGACTTTCTGCGCTGGGCCCTTGCCGTGCATCGCAGAACATGAACATTTTGGACAGCGATAGTCTCGATGGCGGCTTCATGGCGACGATTGGACATCAACTTTTCCGCTTTGCGATCGTCGGTGCCTTCGGCTTTGTTGTTGATGCGGCGGTTTTGTCGATAGCCCTATCGTGGTCCAACCTCGGTCTTTACTGGGGTCGCGTCGTGTCTTTCGCCGTGGCGGCGACATTTACGTGGTGGGCGAACCGGCGGTTCGTCTTCGGCGAGGCCGGGGCGACAAATCCGCTCAAGCAATGGCTGCGGTTCTTGGCGGCCAACTCATTGGGTGCCCTGGTCAACTACGCGACCTACGCCGTCGCGGTTTCTTCCAGTACGGCGGTTGCTACCTGGCCGGTTGTGGGTGTAGCGCTCGGATCTATCGCTGGTTTGGCGTTCAATTTCATCAGCAGCCGCGCTTGGGTGTTCCGTTAACGCATTTGCGATAGCACGAATTAAACCTCGGGCAAGGCCGTTCGAGCGACAGGCAATCTTTGGCGCAGGCGCGGCTCGCCATCGGCGCCGTGGATTTGAGCCGTGATCTCCATGCCAGTTGGCTGCCAATCCAGGTCAAGCGTACCAAAGTTGTGGCCGAGATGGGCCGTTCCGATGCGATTGGAGTTCGGTGCGACGGTGGCCCAAATCTCGGTCAAACCGCTGGAGGTGATATCCCACAACGGGGAGCCCGCCTTTCGATCGAGGCGTGAAATCTCACCGTAGTGCGTATCTCCCGAGACGAATATGATGCCTTCCGCGCGATGCTGATCAATCATGCCCAGCAATCTCTGGCGATCCCGCGGGAAGTTTACCCAAGCCTCCCATCCAGGAAAATCGGCAAGCACTTGCAGGCTTGATGCAAATATCTTCGTCGTCGCGGGGACCATCATCTGTCGTTCCAGCCACATCCACTGCGCTTCGTTCAACATCGATGCGCCGGCGTCCAGTTGTCGGTCGTAAGGGCCGGGGACGGGCTGACCTGCACGCTCATACGAGGCCGCCCATGTGGAATAGTCCGCGCCTTGAAAATTGCGAACTTTCAGCGCCGAGCGATGCATGCGCAGATCCGGCAGCACCACATGCACACTGGCGCCGGGCGATCCAAAGACATAGGCCGCTTGCACGCCATCGCGCGTGCGGCGTTGGGATAAGGCCGCCTCGCCAAAAAAGTCGAGGAAAATAGCTTTAGATTCCTGAGACTGCGCGTATTCCCGCCCCGAGTCATTGGCCCCAAAATCATGGTCGTCCCACATCGCCACGATCGGAACATTGTCGCGGAAGCGGCGGAACGAAGGTTTGCTGCCGAGGCGGCGGTAGGCGTCGCGCAACCCCGCGGGATCAAGGCCATCGCCGTAGATCGTGTCGCCCAGGAAGATGAACAGATCGGGCGACCACTCGAGAATGCGGTCCCAAATGGGTTGAGGCTTGTCTTGGTGAGCGCATGAGCCAAAGGCAATGCGTCGCACGGCTGAATGACGCGCAGGATGCGGATCAATCAGGTCTTCGTCGAGGTCGATGGTGGGAAAAGCAAATGGAACAGAAACGGCGCCGGCGATCAATTCGCGGCGGTTCACTGACAAGCCCATCGGCTGAAAGGGGAGCGCGATGTGGGCCTAGCGGCAAGCGATGAGTCAAAGGAGACAGGCGTCAGCACGATAAATGCAATGGCCAGTTGAAAGCTTCTTTTGACACGGCATTATCCACGTCAACGTTTCGCCGCCATGGCACAATTGTGAAAAATCAAAGAACGCTTCTCATTCGGCGCTCCTGACACACCACCTGACTCAAAACGTGGGGTTTAGTCGCACGCGGAACGAAAACTATGCGCGGGCGATGCCTGTGAGTGTCGCCTTGGCGATGCTGGCCTTTGACAGACGATGAAATGCGGCCATCAGGTCGTCTTGCGACGGTTGAATGCCGATCGCCTTCATGCAGTTCTGCACAAAGTCGATCAAACACCGGAAGGACTCAGGCAGCGGCGACCAACGGCCGACATTACGGCGATGGCGCGTGGGAATCTGGAGTTCTTGATCGAGCGGGCCGGTCCAGACTTTCGTCAACGACAGCAGCAGGCGGTCAAAGGCTTCGTCGCGCTGCCGCTTACGTCGCCGCTGCCGGGATGCCTCCATGCGCGTCGCACTGCGTATCCATTGGATCAAAGCAGTCATGCCCGCGAGCGCGGAGTCCAATTGCAGCGTGTAGCGTTGCAACTCCTTCGAATAAGTCTCAGGGGTTTGTTGGCCCTGCGCGCAATCAACTGCTGCTTGGGACTGCGCTCGCGTCGTTGCTGTAATGGCGTGCAGGATTCGTTTCGTAATCGGCCACGGCAGTTGGGTGCTGTTCTGAGCTGAGACCACTCCTAATGCCCGTTCAAACCGATCTGCCGCATCGCAAATCACCTTGAGGCGGTTTTGCAAGTTGACCAATGGCGGTTCTGACTCCAGTGCCCGCTCGACGATGAACTCGCCCAATGCTGCGGCGATCTGCTTGGCCACTTCCTCGCGCCTGGATACCTCCTGGCTCACCGAAACCGCGCTCGCCCCAGGGTGCATCTGGTGCAACGGCCGCGGGCAGGTTGCCAGAATGGCCGTAATATCCGCGTCGGCGATCCGCGGTGGATTGTGCAAGACCCAGTCAACACGGTAGCGGTCTTTCAAGGCGCTGATGGATCGGGAATTCATGGATCGCTGACCTCCTGGCCAGCTTCGCATTGCGCAAGTCGCATGCCATCGTGGAACGGACACACGTCACGTCAGCTTTCCAAAGCCCATGCGTAACGCACGAGGGGGAATGGTAGAGCGGCAGTCCGGCCAGAGGGGGTGAAATATTTATTAAACGAAAGTGTAGCGCTTAAGCTGCGCTAAAGGTTGCTCGGAACAAATCATGAGGCAAAGTGCTGTAGCGATTGCGCGAGCACTGCGGAAGTCGGACTGACGCCACTCAGCCGGCGTGATCAGCGACCGTGGCAGAGATGTCCCCCGCAGGCGCGGCGACTTGAGACACCCGATCCAGAGTTTCCTGGCTTGCTTCGCCCTGACGTGCCAGCTCTTGGATACGGGTGAGTATGGAGAGCGCGAATGCCGTATCGGCTCCGGTCGCAGCTAGCAGCTCACCCGTCTTGCGCTCGGCGCTGGCGCCAAAACGTGACACCGTGACCCAACCGATGTCCTTGACGGCTGGGGACTTCAAGATATGACTGAGTGTCAGGAGATTGTTGCGGTCCAAGTCTTCCAAGACTGGGCGCAAAGCCTCGGAAATTGAGGCGCGATCCCCTTCTGACGCAGCTGCTGCAAGGCCTGTCACCAAGTCGCGCGCAAAGCGGTCGAGGTCATGCAGGGCGTCGATCTTTTCAATGACCGCCTCGGGTGTGGCGAGGTTCGCGGCGGCCGTCGGGTACAACAGCTTAAACTGATCGCGTCGCGCGCCAATGGCTGCGCGAGCCAGCTCGAGCAGCTCATTGTCCTGGCCGGCAGCGGGCTTGACGCCGAGGCTGAACGTCGAGGCGAAGTCGCGCGCCTGAACCGGCCCCAGCGTCACTAGCAACAGGAGAAAAGGTGCGAAAACACGAAACAGCATTGATCATCTCGTCATTGAAGACGCATCCATTTCATGCGCGCCACCCTCCTGACAAGTGCACCAGGGCGCAGATTTGTAGGCTCTTGTGGCTAGTCTAAATCGCCGCACCGGCTTGATGTCTGCCCTTTTCAAGGCTTTGCCGGTGAGTCGGTGTCACGGATATCCGCAAAAAACTTCAACAAAGTGTCATGATCGATGTCATGAAAACGAAATGGAACTGCAACATGAGCGCTCCGAGCGTTCGCTCGACAGTCCGATAAAGACTTAGCAGGCTGTTGAAAAACTCGCTGAGAAAATGACAGCGAGAAACAAACGAATCAAAATTGCGTTGACTTTGAATCTATCATTCGCAATCGAGTCGATCCAGGAATCGATGTTGCTCGCCAGTACACCTCAAAAACCTTTTTCAACAGCCTGCTAATGCGCCGCCATGCCTTGGCGCGGTGCGTCCTTGGGGCTGGGGCCCGGCCACTTGGCGCGCACGCTGAGCGCGATCACCAGCAGCACGCAGTTGGCGATGCCCATGAGAATGAACGGCGCCGAGGGCTGCCAAGTGTCGAACAAATGGCCGCCGAATTTTCCGGCAAACAAAATGCCGATGGAGCCGCATACGCCGAACACACCCACCACGGCGCCGCGACCATCCTTGGGGGCTTCCTGGCCGATCAGGGCCTGCGCCGCCAGCACGGCGTTGACCTCGCCCATGCCCAGGATGATGGCGGCGGGATACATGGCGGCACTGGTGGGGTCGGGCAGAAAACCGACGATGAGATAGCCGCTGCCCGCCAGCGCCATGGCCATGCACAAGGCGCTGACGCGGTTCATGCGGTCGCAGAGAATTCCGACAATCGGCGCCCACACCAACGCCGAGAGCTGCACGATGCCGAAGAACATGCCGCCGGCCGCCAGGGCCGCGCCGGAATCCATGCCCTTGGCCACGCCCACCTGCACCAGCCACAGGGAGAAGAAGGTCGAGACCGTCGACAAGTCGCCGCGCGAGACCATGGCCGCGACGTAGGCCAGCGCGATGCGCGGGTTCTCGGCGGCCTTGAGGCCGCGCTTGACGATGGGCATGAATTTCTCGCGCGTGGTGACGGCCGACGGCACGCCGCCCTTCAAGCCCAGCCGCAGGACGCCTGCGTTGAACAAGCAGATGCCGGCGAAAATCCACAGGGCCGTGCGACCGGCGTCGGCGGCGCTCATGCCGCCGTCGGCCAATTGCTGCGGCAGCTTGGACAAGGTGAACACGACGATGATCACCCCGATGGCCTGCAGGAAGCCCATCATGCCCACCAGCTTGCCGCGATCCTTATCGACCGGGTAATCGGCCTGCACCGTGGCCAGCATCGACGTGGCCCCGACGACGCCGAGCGCGAACACCATCCGGTACATAATGAGCTCGGTGGTGGAGTCCGCCAGGGGATAGAGAATGTAACCCAAGGCCAGCAGCACGAAGCCGAAGACGAACACCGGCCTGCGACCGATGCGGTCCGACAGCACGCCGGCCACGCCGATGAAGGCCAGCACCACCAATTCGCCGAACAGCACCAGATTGCCCGCGAGCGTGCCCTGTTCCTCGGTGGGCACCTGCAGGATCTCGTTGAAGATGTAGGGCTGCACGAACGACAGGAACACCGTCGAGGCGATGGAGAAGAACGAGATGTAAAGCAACGTCGCGCCGTTGAGGCGGCTGATGCCGGCGGCCAGCGTCACCGGGCCCAGGCGCGCTGGTCTTGGTTCGGTCGTCGTGTCGGACATGTGCGGTTCCCCAAGAGCGCCGACCATATCCGCGCGGGCAGCAGTGCCGAACGTCCGAGTCCCGCCCGCCCGCCTCTTGGTCGGCGGACCGGCGCGGCTCAACGCGGCCTCGCGCCTTGGTTAGTCTGGTCGCCCTTGGATACGCACGTGGGAGTGGGGCGATGATGAAGACACTCGTGACAACTATGATGGTGGTTGGGCTCTCGGCCTGCGGCACGGCACCGCAACAGTCCAGCGCCTTCAAGCCTGCGCTTGGCCCGGCCGAGGTTCAGGTCACCGACATCGTGCTGCGCGACGAGAGCCAGAAAAAGGATTTGCCGCTGCGCGTGGCCTATCCCAGCGCTGGCGGAAAATACCCGATTGTTGTGTTGTCCCATGGCGGTGGAGCGTCGAAGGACGATTACACCCGCGCGGGCGATCACTGGGCCTCCCACGGCTATGTCGTGATCGCGCCGACGCACAAGGATTCGAAATCCCTGGGCTTCGACATCGCCAAGGCGGGCGGACCCGCCATGGGCCAGGTGATGCAAAGCCGCATCGCCGACATGGCGTTCATCGCCGGGCACCTCGACGTCGTGGCGGCGAAGGTGCCGGGCCTTGGCGCCAAGATGGACCGCGCCAAGCTGGTGGCGGCGGGGCACTCCATGGGCGGCTTCACGGCGCTGGCGGCGGCGGGCGTGCGGCTCAAGAACAAGGCCGACAGCTCGATGCTGGAAATGGCCGACACGAGCTACAAGTATTTGCTGTTGCTCTCCGAGCCCGGCTCCAACCCCATGATGCCCGACGAGCCCTGGCGTCAATCGCCGATCCCGACCTTTGTCTATACCGGCACCAACGACAGGGGCAGCGAGACCACCGGGCGTAAGTCGCCCTTCGGCTATGCCCTGATCGAGAATCCCGCCGCCGCATCGCAACCCAAGCATTATCTTTGGGTCGAGGGCGTCGATCACTACTTGGGCGGCTTGTGGTGCCGTACCGACGTGCCGGGGCCGTTGGACCGGGGCGGCTTGGATATTTTCAACGGCGTCAGCACGGCGTTTCTAGACGCCTACACCAAGGGCGATGCCCGCGCGCTGGCGTTCTTGAAATCCGCCGACCTTGCGCCGCTCACGGCCAACCGCGCCACGTTGTCGATGAAGTGAACCGCTGTGCCAGCGCCCCGCATCATCAAGGCTTACACCGACACCAGCCAGGGGCAGGTTCACTATCGTCATGTGCCGGGTCCCGGCACGCCGCTGCTGATGTATCACCGCGCACCCGCCACGTCGTTGTCGTTCGTGCCGATGATGACGTTGATGGCGGGCGAACGGCCGCTCTATGCCTTCGACATGCCGGGCTACGGTGAATCCTTCGAGCCGCCAGGCCATCCGACGGCGGCCGATTACGCCCGCTGGCTGATGGAGGCCATCGACTCCCTCGGCCTGAAGACGTTCCATATTTTTGCCCACCACACCGGCACGCACTTCGCCACGGAACTCACGGTCGCGAACCCCGCGCGCGTCAAATCGCTCATGCTCAACGGCATCGCCTACCTCACGCCCGAGGAACGCGCGCCCTTGGCCGTCGCCGTGCAGGCCGCGCCGCCGCCCGATGCCGAGGGCAAGTATATGGCCGCGTCCTTCGCGCGCACGGCGACCTTGCTGCCGGCTTTCGATGCGGACCTTTATCACGCCGAGATGATCGCCTCGATGCAGTCGCACTTCTCCCGGCACAAGTCGTTCGCGGCCGTGTGGGGACAGGACTATCCGGCGGTGCTGAAGCGGGTGACCTGCCCGATCCTCGCGACCTGCGCCGATAACGAGCACTGGCGCTTCTGTTTCGACCGCGTTTTCGTCGACCGGCCCGATGCCAAGCGCGTGCTGCTGGGCCCCGCCAAGTTCTTCACGCCGGAATTGGACGCCCCGGCCACCGTGGCGGCGATCCGGACGTTTCTCGCCGACGTCGAAGGCAAATCATGACGTATATCAATGCAGGTGATCGGCCGTGACTGTCCACTTCCAGGAGCGCAGCGGGAGGTGAGCATGGATTTGTCGAGAGCGGCGTGGACAATTGTTTTATTCGCGACCGTCAACGGGCTGATCGCCCAAGTGTTGGAGTCGTACTCGGCGCATGGCCTGACCGAGATCGCGGGCGAGTACGCCGCCACGGTCTTTCACATGTCGGCCAAATATCAAATGTGGCACGTGCTCGCCCTGCTGTTCATCGGGTTGATCCTTGACCGCATCGCCGACCCGGCGACGAAGCGGCTGATGGTGGTGACATCGGTCTTGTTCGCGCTGGGCATGGCGGCTTTTTCCGGCGGCATGTATTGGGTTCCCTTCGGCGGCAACGTTTACATGGCGGTCGGCGGCGCGATCTTGCTCCAGATGGGCTGGTTCGCTTTCGTCGTGGCGTCGGCCATGGCGGTGTGGCGCGCCAAGGCGCCGGCCATCGGCTCCAATCGCTGACGTGCGCCGGCGCGATAGCTCTGTTTGATGTCAGCCGGCGTTGGCGACTTTTTGGCGCGCCGCGGCCACCATGCGCTCGGGCGGCAGGGTGATGGTCACCGTGGTGCCTTCGCCCGGCGTGCTGGTGAGCGTCAACGTGCCGCCGTGCAGCTTGACCAGTTCCTCGGTCAAGGGCAGGCCCAGGCCGGTGCCCTGCACCTGGCGGCGCTCGGCCTCGCGGCTTTGGATGAAGGGCTTGAGGACGTCCTTGATCTCGTCGTGCGGAATACCCGCGCCGGTGTCGTTGACCAGGAAGGTCAGGCCGCCGCCGCCGTTGCGCCGCGCTTCGAGACGTATGCGTCCGCCGGCCGGCGTGAATTTGGCGGCGTTGGACACGAGATTGACCAGCGCCTGGATCATCTTGCGCTCGTCGACCAGGATGTCGGGCAGGTCGGGCTCGACGGCCGTTTCCAGCATGATCTGCGCGCGCGCCACCGCGGACTTCGTCAAGGTCAGCACGCCGTCGAGAATGCTCTGCGGCGTCGTGGCGCGCAAATCCAACGTCACGCGGCCGGCCTCGATCTTCGAGATGTCGAGGACATCGTCGATGAGCCCGACGAGATGCTTGCCGCTGTCGAGAATGGCTTTGGCGAACTCGAGATATTGGGGGTTGCCGACGGGCCCCTTGAACTGCTGCTGAATCACCTCGGCGAAGCCGATGATCGCATTCAGCGGCGTGCGCAGTTCGTGGCTCATGTTGGCGAGAAACCGCGACTTGGCGCGGTTGGCCGCCTCGGCCTTGTAGGCCAGCGTCAGGTTCTGCAGGCGCAGTTCGACGCCGGTGACGAAATTCTTATGGGCCTGATGCGCGGAGAAGAACAGAAAACTCGCGTAGATCAGCGTGTACACGGCGAGCACGTAGTCGATCATGGTGCCGCGCCAGACCACCACGGCCCACGGCGGCGCCACGATGGCGGCTTGAAAAACCGCGTGCGCCGCGGGCAGCGGGTAAAGCATCACAAGCCCGCCGGCGCTCAAGCCGGCGATGACCATGCACACCAGGATCATGAGTTCGGTCGATTGCAGCTGCAGCATCAGACCGGCGGTGTATGCGCCCCACAACAGGCCGAAGGCGGCGGCCCACCACACGACGCGGCGCAACGTCCGGTCGCTGACCGCGCGTGGCCGCGCGCGCTTGCGGCTGCGCCACCACGCCTTGAGCTGAAGGGCCACGCCGACGGCGAACAGCGCCATGGCCGCCATCAGAAACCAGGGTTCCGCCGCCGACCAACAGGCGACGGCCAGAACCGAGGCATTGAGGAAATGCGCGATGCCCGCCAGGGGTTGATGCTGCGACACGGCCAGCAACCGTTCGATGCGCAACTCGTCCTCGAGCGAGGGCGTCAGGAACGGCTTGGGCTGGTCGTAACGCTGCCGGCGCATGGGTCCCAGGGTTCGCGCTGTCGATCAAGAACGGGCGGCACATATAAGGCGATTTCCAGCCCCGCGACAATGTTAAGCCCGCCAAACCTGTGATTGAGCGATGGCGATTTCGGCCCCTCGCGCGCAGCATTTCTTTGACAGCCTATGCCCCATAGGCATTAGAGTTGCCCTAATCATTGCGGGGGCTTCCATGAGAACGGGTCTAATTACCGCCTTGGCGCTGGTCGTGGGCTTGCTTCCGGGCGCCCCGGCGCGGGCCACGAATTCCGAGGTGGAACTAAAGCACGTCTTGAAGGATTTGATGGCGTGGCTGCCAGGCGAATACTCCAGCGCGCCGCAGGTGTATTTCGAGACCGCCGTGGGCCCGCCGCCCGACGGCGTGCACGAGAACCTCTACCGCATCTTCGCCAAGATCGACGCGCCTCATTTGGGCGAGCACGTCATCTACACGCAGCTTCATATTGAAGGAAAACGCGGGCCCATTTTCGCCGGGCAGCAGGTGGTGTTCATTATCACGGTCGACAATCAACGCCATGGCGTGAACGTCTCCGGACGGCGGATCAAGGATCCGGATCAATATATCGATGCGCACCTGCACCCCGAAATGTGGACGACCATCGCGCCCGACCCGGATTACGGCGGCAATTGCAATTTCTTGTGGCGCCGGCACGGCGCGCAGCTCGTCGCCAAACTCAGCGATGCCACGCAAGACGACAAATGCACGATGGTGTCCAAGCGCTCGGGCGATCAACTGACGTGGGACGCGGAATGGGTGCTCAACGACAAGGAATTGTGGATTCACGACAATGGTTACATGAAGGACGGCTCGTTGTTCGCGGGCCGTGCCGACAAGACCCATCTGCGCATGACCAAGGTGCGCGAATATGAATGCCTGTTCGGCTACCGCCCCGCCAAGGGCGAGCCGCAGGTGCTCAACGGCCCGCGCATGCACGACGGCGGCGATGCGTTCGTGTGGGAACTCAAAGATAGTCCGCCGCGCAAGGTGTTCTACGAGCTGATGCGCGGCATGTGGCCGTCGGAATCGGGGCGCAACTACGCCGAACTGATTCGCATCAGCCTCTACGAAGGCGATCCCGAGAACGATCCGGAGAAAAACAAGCTGTTGGGCTTCGGCTGGGCCAGCGCCGACAGCGACCGCGCCTCCTTCGGCACGGGCGCGTATAACGGCCGCTGCAAGCTTTACGACCCCTCCGCCCCGCCGCCGAAGAACGAATAAGGAGCGCGGCCCATGACCCTGCGATCAGCCTTTCTGGCGTGTGCTCTGGGCGCGGTGCTGGCGCAGCCCGCGTCGGCCACCAATTCGCCCATCGAACTCAAGACGGCCCTCAAAACCCTCATGACCTGGCTGCCGGGCCAGTTCGACAGCGAGCCGCAGCGCTTCTTCGAGGAGGAATACAAGACGCCGAAGGACTTGGTGCATGGACGCGTCTATCGCTCCTTCACCAAGATCGACGCGCCGGCCATCGGCGAAAACGTGCTGGTCGGCACCGTGCGCTACGGCGGCAAGGACGGCCAGTTCGACAACGGCGAATTTCAGGTGTGGACGCTCGGCGTCGACCAGGCCCGCCAAGCCGTGAAAATGTCGCCGCGCCGCTTCAAGGATCCGGCCAGGTACGTCGAGATCGCGCGTGACGCGGAAAAGTTGAAGGGCCTGACGCCCGACGATCTCAAGCCCGCCGAGGGTGCGGCCGGCTGCGACATCTGGTGGCGCTTGAGCGGCAAGCAACTGCTGGGCCGGACCGAGCCCGGCGCGTGCGCGAGCATGTCGACGGTCTTGAAAACGACGCTGAATTGGGAGTGGGAATACATTCTCAATCACGAAGAACTGTGGCTGACCTTCGCGGGCCGCGATGCCTCGGGCAAGATCGTCTCGGGCCGGCCCGACCAGGTGCCCTGGCGCTTGGGCAAGGCGCGCGACTTCGAATGTTTCTTGAGTTACCGTCCCGCCAAGGGCGAGGCCCAGGTGAACAACGGCTTCATCATGCACGACCGCGGCGACATCACCCGCGTGACGTTCAAGGACGGGCGCAAGGCCAGGCCCATGTTCATGGAACTGATCCGCGGCATGTGGCCGTCCAACTCGGGGCGCAACTACGTCGACTTGCTGCGCCTGCAGGTTTACGAGGGCAAGCCCGAGGACCCGGCGGAGAAACACGTGCTGGTGGGCAATTCCATCGGCAGCGCCGAGACCGACCGTGTCGGGTTCCAAGGTCCGGAGTTGAGCGGGCGCTGCAAACTGGCGGCGAACTAAACCCGCGTTCCGCCCACGGTCAGGTGTTCGATCCGCAAGGTGGGCTGGCCGACCCCCACGGGCACGCCTTGGCCTTCTTTGCCGCAGGTGCCGATGCCGGGGTCCAACTCCAGGTCGTCGCCGATCATGGTGACCTTGGTCAGCACGTCGGGGCCGTTGCCGATGAGCGTGGCGCCCTTGACGGCCGGGCCGATCTTGCCGTTCTCGATGAGGTAGGCCTCGGTCGCCGAGAAGGTGAACTTGCCCGAGGTGATGTCCACCTGGCCGCCGCCGAAGTTGACGGCATAGAGGCCTTTTTTCACCGAGGCGATGATCTCGTCCTTGGGTTTGCCGCCGGCCAGCATGAAGGTGTTGGTCATGCGCGGCATGGGGTGGTGCGCATGGCTTTGTCGCCGCCCGTTGCCGGTGGGTTTCACGCCCATGAGGCGCGCGTTCATGCGGTCTTGCAGGTAGCCGCGTAGGATACCGTCTTCGATCAGGACCGTGCGGCCCGTGGGCGTGCCTTCGTCGTCCACCGTGAGCGAGCCGCGCCGGTCGGGGAAGGTGCCGTCGTCGACCACGGTCACGCCCTTGGCGGCGACGCGCTTGCCGATCATGTCGGAGAAAGCCGAGGTTTTTTTGCGGTTGAAGTCGCCCTCGAGGCCGTGGCCGACGGCTTCGTGCAACAACACGCCGGGCCAGCCGGGGCCCAGCACCACCGTCATCTCGCCGCCGGGGGCGTCGACGGACTCGAGATTCACCAGCGCCTGGCGCAAGGCCTCGTCGACGGCGGCCTGCCAAGACGTCGGCTTCAGGAATTCGCCGTAGGTCACGCGCCCGCCGGAACCGTAGCTGCCGCTCTCCATGCGCTTGCCGTCGGTGACGACGATGTTGACGTTGAGCCGCACCAACGGGCGGATGTCCGACGCGCTGGTGCCGTCGCCGCGCACGATATGCACCGCCTGCCATGAGCCGCCCAACGAGACGGTCACCTGCTTCACGCGCGGGTCCTTCTTGCGGGCATAGGCGTCGATGGCGGCCAGCGTGGCGACCTTCTTCTCGAAGGACACGAGCGGCAAGGGGTTGGCGTCGGTGTAAAGCTGCTGATTGGTGCCGCGCGGGGCATCGGCCAGGGTGCCGCCCTTGCCCGTGCGCACGGCCTTCACGGTGGCGGCGGCGCGCTTCATGGCCTGCTCGTCGAGCGTGGTGGAATGGGCAAAGCCGGTGGTCTCGCCCGCCACCGCGCGCAGGCCGAAGCCCTGGCCGGTGTCGAAGTTGGCGTTCTTCACGCGCCCGTCGTCGAACAGCACGCTTTCCGATTGGGCGTACTCGAGGAACATCTCGCCGTCGTCGCAGCCCTTGAGCGCGGCGGCGGTCAGCGCCGCCACCTTCTTCTTGTCCAGGCCGGTCTTGCCGAAAAAGAGGTCATTGATGATTTTGCTGTCGGCCATGGTGCTCTTTCTTCGGGGTTATTCCGCCGGTTTCATATGGAGCCCGCGCGTGCCGGCCGCAACCTGCGTGCGCGGCGACCACAAACCATGCGTGACCGCGACCGCCAGGGCGAACACGATCTGCGCGCCGGTTTGGTGCGCCAGCGCCAAGGCCAGCGGCACGACGTAGAGCAACGTCAGGATACCGAGACCCGCCTGCACGAACACCATCGCCAACAGCGCGTTCATCGCGAGCCGTGCGTCAGGCGCAAGGGTGAGGGCGCGCGTTTTCAGCCAAAGCAGCGCGATGAAAATTGCCAGGATCATGGCCAGAACGCGGTGATTGAACTGCACCGTCATGTGGTTCTCGAACCAGTTCAGGTACCAGGGGCTTTCGGCGTACAGGCCCGCCGGGATGAGCTGACCGTCCATCAGCGGAAATGTGTTGAAACCCTTGCCGGCATCGAGCCCGGCGACGAAGGCGCCCGAGGTGACGACCAACAAGGCGAACAATGTGGTGCCCAAGGACCATCGCCCGGCTGGTTGAGTTTCGACATCAGGAGGATTTCTGCCCGCCGCAAACCTGAACAGGTCCAGGGCGACCCAGAGAATGAGACCGAAACACACGAATGCGGTGACCAAATGCGCGGCCAAGCGGTACTGGCTCACGTCGGGGCGGTCGACCAATCCGCTGGCCACCATGTACCAGCCCAGCACGCCCTGGGCGCCGCCCAAGGCGAAAAGCCCGGCGAGTTTCCAGGCGAGCGGCCGGTCCACCCAGCCGCGCCACAGGAAGACCACGAAGGGCACGAAAAACACCACGCCGATGGTGCGGCCCCACAGGCGATGAATGTATTCCAGCCAAAAAATCCGCTTGAAGTCGTCCACCGACATCCACGTGTTCTTCTTTTGGAACTCGGGGAATTGTTGGTAGGCCGCGAACTCTTCCGCCCACTCGGCCTCGCTCAGCGGCGGCAAAATGTGCAGCGGCTTCCAATGCACCATGGAGAGGCCGGATTCCGTCAGGCGCGTGGCGCCGCCCAGAATGACCATGAGGAACACCATGGCGGCGCAGATCATCAGCCACCAGGCGATGATGCGGGCGCGGGCTTGGTTTTGGGTGAGTGTGTTTGTCATGGCTCGCGAGCAATCAGTCTTAGGCAGTGGTTTAGGCCAAACCCAAGCTCGGAACAAGCAAGGCAGAGCGGCCCTAGACCCAGTATGGATGGCTTTTATTGCGGCCTCGGCCCGTGTATGACCACCGCCTAGCCGCTCGCGGAACCCCGAGAAAATGTCCCACGATCCCCATTCATCTCTTCCGCTGTCCGTCGTCGTGCCGATGCACAACGAGGCGGGCCATGTGGCATCGCTGATGGCCGAGATCGTCCGCGTGTGTGGCGCGGCGGGCAGCTTTGAAATCGTCGCCGTCGACGACGGTTCACGGGATCGCACCCATGACGAACTTGTCGCCGCGCAAGCCCATGCGCCGATGCTGCACATCGTTCGCCACGGCGCGCGCTGCGGCCAAAGCCAGGCCTTGATCTCGGGCGTTGCCGCCGCGCGCGGCGAGTGGGTGCTGACGTTGGACGGCGACGGCCAGAACGACCCCGCCGACGGCGTGAAGCTGATCGCGGCGCGCGAGGCGGCGGGCGCCCGCGCGGACCGCACGTTGTTCATCGGCCACCGCGTTGCGCGGCACAACGGGCCCGGCAAGGCGCTGGCCTCGCGCATCGCCAATACGGTGCGCGCGTATGTCTTGCGCGACGCCACGCCCGATTCCGGATGCGGCTTGAAACTCTTTCGCCGCGACGTGTTTCTCGCGCTGCCGCGCTTCGACGCGCTGCATCGCTTCATGCCGGCCCTGGTGTTGCGCGCCGGCGGGCAGGTGGTGTCGGTGCCCGTGGCACACCGCCCGCGCGGCTATGGCCGTTCGCACTACGGCATTCTCGGGCGCGGACTCATCGGCATCATCGATCTGCTGGGCGTGTGGTGGCTGATGCGCCGCTACACACGAGCGCACTAACTACTGTTCAATCCCCACCGGATAAAGCAAGTAAGCGTCGTCGTAGTACGGCGTGCGGGCATAGAACCAAGACAACCGCGCCGAGGGGTTTTTCGCGAAGTCCGGCTCGGCGGCGAGCTTGGCCTCGAATTCCGCCTTAAGTTTCGCATCGGCCGCCATCATGCGCTCGGCCAGCGGCGCCATGACGTAACCCTCGGCGTACTCCGTGCGCTGCAGGATTTCAGGGAAGAAGCCCCAGGCGAAAAACGAGTCTTCGCTCTGCGGCTCCAACAGAACCATTGCCAAGTTGCCCAAAGGTTGATCGGTCGGAACACGCATTGTGCCCGGCAGGAAGTCGACGTTGCGCGTTTCGCGCACCGGCTTGCCAGGGTCGATCCCAAAGCGGCCCTCGAATGGTTGGCTCGCGGGCTTCGCGTCGGGCAGACGCAACATGTCGACGGTCACTGTGCGCGGCGCGGAAAGGGTTTCCATCTCGATGCCGTGCCATTTGAGGCGCGCGATCACGTCGGGCTTGGTGGGCGGTACCCAATAGGCCTTGGGTCGGTCGGCCGTTTGGCTCGCGATCACTTCCGTCAGCGGAATTTTGGCTGGGGGTGCTGCGCGCCCCAGCCAGCGGATTTCTTCGGTGCCCGAGGCGGGCGATGTCCATCGCTCGAAGGCCATGGGCAGGAAGTCGACGGTGGATTGCTGCTTCTCGGGCGTGATCCAGGCCACTGGCAGTTGTTGAGGCCGCAACGCGCGATCCTTGGCGGCGGCTTCTCGCAACGCGCGGCCATCGCGCGCCAGGGTCTTCAAGGATTGTTCCAGAAGAACATAGGTGCCAAGCACGCGGCGGCGGAAGTTCTTCAGCGAGTGATTTTCCACCAGCAGCGAGGCCATGTGGATCATGTCACCGTAAGTTTGCGAAAAGCGCGGCGAGAAGCCATCGTTCACGAGGCCTAATTCAGGCTTGCGGGGATTATTCTCGAAGATCAGCGGGCCGGGCGTGTGGCCCATGGCGGACAGGGCCGCATCGGCGTCGCGGCGATAAACGCCCGCCAACCACGCCGCGATGTTGGGCGAGGCCGCCCAGCCGCCGCGATCGCCCTGGAAGCCGTAGGTGATGTCGTACTGGTAATCCATGCCGTCGGTGACGTGCAGGTCCATGTACAAATCGGGCTTATAGGCGCGGATCAAGGCGATCATCGCCTGCATCTCGGGCGCGTCGAGTTTGGCGTAGTCGCGATTGAGATTGAGGTTCTGCGCGGTGGTGCGCCAGCCCTGCACCACGGGTCCGCGCTGGTTGGGGCGGTTGAATTCCGAGGCGCGCTCGTGGCCGTCGACGTTGAAGATCGGCACGAACAGCAGGTTCGCGCGGTCGAGCAGGGCGCCCTTGCCCTTGAAGGCGATGTCGCGCAGTAGCATGAGACCCGCGTCCTTGCCGTCGATTTCGCCGGAATGAATGCCCGCTTGCGCGAGCAGCACGGGTTTGTTCGGGTCGAGTTTCGGATCGGTCTTGCCAGGGTCATCCCTGCTGACGATGGCGACGATCAGGTCGCGGCCGAGCGGCGTCTTGCCGAAGGTCTTGAGGCGGATCAGCGGCGAGGCGGCGGCCATCTTTTCCAAAAAAGCGCGTGTGTCCGCATAGCTGGGCGACGTCGTCAGGCCGTCTTTTTCCGACGGCGTGATCCAGGGGTCGTCGGGCCGCGCGATCAGGCTTTCGCTTTGTCCCGACCAGGGCGCTTCGGGGGGCAAGGCGCGGACGGTTGAGAAATCAACCTCTTGGGCTTGTGCTAGGACAAGGGGGAGCAACGCAATGATAGCGGTGAGCGCACAGCGAAAAAGAATCATGGATCGGCTCCGGAATCTGAGGCCATCAAGTTGATCGACTTGAGGTGCTTCACCATGCCATGGTTTGAGACTGGAAATCACGCGGCTCATGTGGGGGCTGAGATGAAAAAGTTGGTGGCTTGTCTGGCCTTGATGGTTTGCGCGACGGTCGAGTTAGCGCAGGCGCAACCGGCGCCGCTACCGGCGCCCATGCCGCCCGCCATTCCCGCGCCGCAAGATGTGCCTTATCTCGGCGCGATCAAGCTGCACGTCGACGCCACCGACGTTGACCGGCGCATCATCAACGTGCGCGAGACCGTCCCCGTGCGCGGCGGCGAGCGCGTGACCTTGCTCTATCCGCAATGGTTGCCCGGCAATCACGCGCCGCGCGGACAAATCGAGAAGTTGGCTGGCCTGGTCGTGAAAGCCGGCGGGCAGCGCATCCCGTGGACGCGCGATACCGTGGATGTCTTCGCCTTTCATGTCGACGTACCCATGGGCGCGAATACCCTCGATCTTGAATTTCAATTCCTCTCGGCGGTGGAGCCGGGCCAAGGCCGCGTCGTCGTGACGCCGGACATGATGAATCTGCAATGGAATTCGGTGGTGCTCTATCCGGCGGGATATTTCGCGCGCCAAATTCCGGTGGAGTTGACCGTCAAATTGCCCGAGGGCTGGCAGTTCGGCACGGCCTTGGAGCCGGACACGACCGAGGGGGCCACCACGCGGTTCAAGCCAGCGTCGCTGGAAACCTTGGTCGATTCGCCGATGTTCGCGGGGCGCCACTTCATGCGCGTCGACCTGACGCCCGAGATCGAAGGTCCCGGAGACGTGTTCTTGAACATCGTCACCGATCGCGCCGCGTTGCTGGCCCCCAAGCCCGAGCACATCGCGGCACATCGCGAGATGGTCACGCAAGCGGCCAAGCTGTTCGGCTCGCGTCACTATGATCGCTACAATTTCCTGTTGGCGCTGACCGATCAAATGGGCGGCATCGGGCTTGAGCATCAGCAATCCAGCGAAAACGGCACAGTACAAGGCTACTTCACCGAGTGGGACAAGCACGCCGACGGCCGCGACTTGTTGCCGCACGAATACACCCATTCTTGGAACGGCAAATTCCGCCGCCCGGCGGACCTGTGGACGCCCAACTTCAACGTGCCGATGCGCAATTCTCTGCTCTGGGTTTACGAAGGCCAGACGCAGTATTGGGGCGTCGTGTTGGCGGCGCGCGCCGGTTTGCTCAAGAAGCAAGAAGCGCTCGAGTCCATCGCCAGCGTCGCCGCCACCTATGAGGTGCGCGTGGGTCGGGCGTGGAAGCCGCTGCAGGACACCATCAACGATCCCATCACGGTGGCACGCCGCCCGCAGGCGTGGCGCAGTTGGCAGCGCAGCGAGGACTACTACTCCGAGGGACAACTCGTGTGGCTCGATGCCGACACGCTCATCCGTGAGCTGTCACGGGGCCGCAAGTCATTGGACGACTTCGCCAAGGTCTTCTTCGGCATCAACGACGGCAGTACCGTGCCGGTGCCTTACACCTTCGATGACGTGGTCGCGGCCTTGAACGCCGTGCAGCCCTATGATTGGGCCAAGTTTCTACGGCCGCGCTTGGACGACAACGGCCCGAACGCGCCGCTCGATGGCGTGGCGCGCGGTGGGTACAAGTTGGTCTACACCGACACGCCGACGGATTTTTTCAAAGGTCTGGAAGCCAACCGCAAGAACACGGACTTGACCTATTCGCTGGGCATGACCTTGGCGCTGGACGGCAAGATCAGCGCCGTGCAGTGGGATGGTCCGGCCTTTGAAAAAGGTCTCACCATCGGCGCTCAGGTCGTGGCGGTGAACGGCATGGTCTACGAAGCCGACCGCATCAAGGACGCCATCAAGGCCGCGCAAAAGGACGGCACGCCCGTCGAGATGATCGTGCGCAACGGCGATCGGTTCTCCACGGTGGTCTTCGACTATCGCGGCGGCTTGCGCTATCCGCGCCTTGAGCGCATCGAGAAAACCGCGGCGCGGCTCGATCAAATCCTCGCGGCGCGCAAGTAGAGCCTACGCGCAGGCCACGACCGCGCGCTTGGTCAGCACGCCGATGAGGTGCGCCCGGTAGTCGCCGGCGGCGTGAAGGTCGCTGTTCAATCCATCGGCGGGCACCGCGTCGCCGTCGACGACGTCGGGCGAGAAGTTTTTCGCCAGGGCCTCCTCGACGCTGGGCACGCGGAACACGCTGGGCGCGGCGCCGGTCACGGCCACGCGCACGTGGTCCTTGAACTTGGCGACGAACACGCCCACCAGGGCGAAGCGCGAGGCCGGATTGGGGAACTTCACATACGCGGCCTTGTCGGGAATGTTGAAATGCACCGAGGTGATCAGTTCCCCCGGCTCCAGGGCCGTCTCGAACAGCCCCTTGAAGAACCCATCGCCCGCGATCTTGCGCTTGTCGGTGACGACCTCGGCGCCCAGCGCCACCACGGCGGCCGGGTAGTCGGCGGCCGGGTCGGCGTTGGCGATGGATCCGCCGAGAGTGCCGCGATGGCGCACCTGGGCGTCGCCGATGCCTCCCGCCAAGGCCGCCAAGGCGGGAATGCGCTTTTTGGTGATCGGTGAATTGGCCACCGCGGCATGGGTCGCCAGGGCGCCGATCATGACCTTGGCACCCATGACCTGGACTTCATTGAGTCCGCGCAGGCCGGACAGATCGATCAGCGCCGAAGGCCTGCGCAGGCGCTGCTTCAGCGTCGGGATCAGCGTTTGTCCGCCCGCGAGCCACAGGGCGTCGTCCGATGCGGCAAAGGCCGCCCTAGCCTCGGGCACGGAGGTCGGGCGCGTGTAATTGAAATCGTACATGGCGGACTCCTCTAACCCCGCGGCGCGTTCTGGATCGCCCGCCACACGGCTTGCGGCGTGGCGGGCATGTCGATGTGCGTGATGCCGTAATCCGCCAGCGCGTTGACGATGGCATTGATGACGGCGGGCGGCGAGCCGATGGCGCCGGCCTCGCCGCAGCCCTTCACGCCCAAGGGGTTGTGTGTGCAGGGCGTAGGCTCGTCCGTCAGCGTCACCTTGAACATCGGCAAGTCATCGGCGCGCGGCATGGCGTAGTCCATGTAGCTGCCGGTGATGAGCTGTCCGTCGGAATTGTAGATGCAGTGTTCCAGCAGCGCCTGGCCGATGCCTTGGGCGATGCCGCCGTGCACCTGACCCTCGACGATCATCGGGTTGATGATCTTGCCGAAGTCGTCGGCGGCGCAGAAGTTGACGATGGTGGTGACGCCCGTGTCGGGGTCGATCTCGACCTCACAGACATAAGTGCCCGCCGGGTAAGTGAAGTTCTTGGGGTCGTAAAACGCGGTTTCCTCCAGGCCCGGCTCCAAGGTCTCCAGCGGAAAATTGTGCGGTACGTAGGCTTGGAAGGCGATCTCGCCCATGGTCTTCTGCCGGTCGGTGCCGGCCACCTTGAAGGCGCCGTTTTCGAAGGCGATGTCGTGCTCGGACACCTCCAGCATGTGCGCCGCGATCTTCTTGCCCTTGGCGATGATCTTGTCGGCGGCTTTCACCAGCGCAGAGCCGCCCACGGCCAGCGAGCGCGAGCCGTAAGTGCCCATGCCGAAGGCGATCTTGGCGGTATCGCCGTGCACCACGTCGACCTGATCAAAGGGAATGCCGAGCTTGTCGGAGATGAGCTGCGCGAAAGTCGTCTCGTGGCCTTGGCCGTGGCTGTGGGACCCCGTCAGCACCGTCACCGAGCCGGTGGGGTTGACGCGGATGGTGCCGCACTCGTAGCCGCCGGCGCGCGAGCCCAGGGCACCGGCGATGTTGGACGGCGCGATGCCGCAAGCCTCGATGTAATTGGCGATGCCGATGCCACGCAGACGGCCACGTTTTTCCGCCTCGGTCTTGCGGGCCGGGAAGTTTTTGTAATCGGCCGCCGCCAGCGCCATGTCGAGCGTGCGCTGGTAATTGCCGGTGTCGTAGGTCAAGGCGACGGGCGTCGCGTAGGGGAACTGGTCGGGCCGGATGAAATTCATGCGCCGCAGGTCCGCCGGGTCGCGCTTGGTCTCGTGGGCCGCCAAGTCGATGACGCGCTCGAGCAAGTAGGTCGCCTCGGGCCGGCCGGCGCCGCGATAGGCGTCCACCGGCACGGTGTTGGTGAACACCGCCTTCACGTTCACGTAAATCGCGGGCGTGGTGTAATTCCCCGCCAGCAGCGTGCCGTGCAAGAAGGTTGGAATGACGCTGGCGAAGGTGGACAAATACGCCCCCATATTGGCGAGCGTGTTCACGCGCAAGCCCAGGAACTTGCCCTTGTCGTCCAGCGCCAGTTCCACCTTGGTCTTGTGATCGCGTCCTTGCGCGTCGGACAAAAAGGCCTCCGAACGGTCGGAATTCCATTTCACCGGGCGGCCGAGCTTTTGCGCGGCGACCGTGACGATAATTTCCTCGGCGTAGAGATAAATCTTGCTGCCGAAGCCGCCGCCGACATCGGGCGCTACCACGCGAATCTTATGCTCGGGTGTGGCCAGCACGAAGGCCCCGGCCAGTAGGCGAATGACGTGGGGGTTTTGGTTCGACGTGTAGATGGTGTGCTCGCCCGTCGCCGTGTTGTAGTCGCCGATGCAGCAGCGCGGTTCGATGGCATTGGGCACGAGGCGGTTGTTGACCAGGTCGAGCTTGGTGACATGCGCGGCCTTAACGAAAGCGGCGGCAGTGGCGGACTCATCGCCCAAGTGCCAATCGAAACACAAATTGTTTGGCGCGGCGTCATGGATGCCGGGGCTTTTCAGCGCCTGGGCCATGTCCATCACGGCGGGCAGGGGCTTGTAATCGACCTCGATCAACTCCGCCGCATCGCGGGCCTGGGCATAGGTCTCGGCGACGACGACAGCCACCGGGTCACCCACATGGCGCACCATACCCTCGGCCAGCACGGGATGCTTGGGCTCCTTCATGGGCGAGCCGTCTTTGTTGTGAATGAGCCAGCCGCAAGGCAGGCCGCCTAGCTTGGTCATGTCGGCGCTGGTCAACACCAGCACGACGCCGGGCGCTTTTTGCACGGCTGTGGTGTCGATACGGCCGATGGTCGCGTAAGCATGAGGCGAGCGCAGGACATAGGCGAAGGTTTGATTCGCCAGCACGATGTCGTCGGTGTAGCGGCCCTTGCCGCGCACAAAGCGCAAGTCTTCGGTGCGCAGAACCGAGGCGCCGATGCCGGTGGCCGAGGCTTGATGGTTCATGGCGGTGCTCCCCCCTTAACCCGCGGCCATGGCTTTGGCGCCGGCCATGACGGCTTTCACGATATTGGCGTAGCCCGTGCAGCGGCACAGATTGCCGTCAAGCTCCGCGCGCACGGTTGCCTCATCGGGGCTGGGATGACGGCGCACCAAATCCACCGCGCTCATGATCATGCCCGGCGTGCAAAAGCCGCATTGCAGACCATGATGCTCGCGGAAGGCCTGCTGCATGGGGTGAATATCCGTGCCCGACGACAGGCCTTCGATGGTGGTCACCTCGGCGCCATCGGCTTGAAGCGCGAGCACCGTGCAGCTTTTGACGGAGATGCTATTCATGTGCACCACGCAAGCACCACATTGGCTGGTGTCGCAGCCCACGTGGGTGCCGGTGAGACCGAGCTTCTCGCGCAGCACTTGGACCAGCAGCGTGCGTCCTTCGACGTCCGCCGTCACGGTCTTGCCGTTGACCGTCATGTTCACCGCAGGCATCGCGTCCCTCCCGCTTATTCTTTGGGTCTTGGGCTAGACTAAAGACCATGCCGGGGGCTGTCAGGGCCCTTTGCAAGGCTGGCTGAGGGGCGGCGGAACCCAGGCGGGGGTTGGCGTTTTGGGCCGGCTCTCTGTATGATGCGCCCGCTTGAAGCCCCCGCGCGGGCGCCCGATATAGAGACTCGCGCTGACCCTGCAGATGAAAGAGATGACGTCGATGACACTCGCCCGCTCCAAAGCCCTCGTTGTTGGCCTGGTTTCCGCTGTCGCCATAACCTTTTACGCCAACACGGCGTGGTCCATCGCCGGCGTCGATTTCCCGTCCCATTCGGTGGCCGAAGCCCAAGCGGCCATCGACAGCGGCGATTTTGAGACGGCGGTGACGATGCTGGAGGAAATTCTGCGCTTCGAGCCGGAAAACCCGGAAGTGAGCAACTTGCTGGGTTACAGCAAGCGCAACTTGGGCGAATTGGATGTCGCCATGGAGTATTACAACAAGGCGCTGTCCTTCGATCCCAATCACATGGGCACGCTGGAGTATCAGGGCGAGCTGTATTTGATGCTGAAGGACCAAGCCTCGGCCGTGAAGAACTTGGACAAATTGAAAGAACTCTGCCCGACCGGTTGCGTCGCCTACGACGTGCTGCAAGCCGCCATCGAGCGTTCGAAGGACGGCGGCGAGTTCACGTGGTCGAAAAAGACCATGAGCACCCAGGCCGCCGCCAGCGGCGAATAGCTCACAGCGAATTCAAGAACGCCAGCAGATCGTCGCGCGCTTTCTTTGGAAGCGTGCGGAACTTTTCCTTGGCTCGCTCGGCTTCGCCGCCGTGCCACAATATCGCCTCGGCGAGATTGCGCGCACGGCCATCGTGCAAAAAGAAGGTATGGCCGTTCACGGTTTCCGTGAGCCCGATGCCCCACAAGGGCGCCGTGCGCCACTCACGCCCACTCGCGGCATAATCAGGCCGCCCATCGGCAAGGCCATCGCCCATGTCATGGAGCAAGAGGTCCGTGAAGGGATGAATGGTTTGGTTGGCGAGTTCGGGGCGAACATTGTCCGTGCCCGTGATCAACGTCGGCATGTGACAATCGGCGCAACCGATCTCGCGGAAAACTTTCTCGCCGCGCTTGACCTCGCGCCGCGCCCCGCCGCGCTGCTGCGGGACGGCGATCAATTGAGTGAACACCAGCATCTGTTCAAATTGTTCCTTGCTCATGTCGACGCCGCCGTTGTCGCGGATCGCGGGCCGTGTTTTGCGCGCATTCTCCGCGCAAGCCTCTTGACCGGGTAGGCACAGATCGATCGGCATCAACGGCGACGAGATGCCCATGTCCCCCAAGGCGGCGGCGGCGTTTTGGTTGCGCAAGCTCGCGGCGTTGGCCTTCCATCCGAAGCGGCCGATTTTCATCGCCTTGCTGGGCAAATCCCAAACGAGATTCGTCCGCCCTGAGACGCCGTCGCCGTCAGCATCGTCGGGATCGGCCAGCGCCAGCAGCGTTGCTTCCGGCACGGCTTCCAAAAGGCCGACGCCGATCACCGGATTGCTCATGCGCAGCGACGTCATAGTATCGGGTGGCAATGGCCCATAACCCAGCTCCGCGAGCGTGACCTGGGGCCGGCGCAAGGCGTAGGCCGTGCCGTCAGCGTATTGCCCTGTAGTCTCGTGCCATGACACCTGGGGCGTCGCGTCGCGCGGCACGCGCGGCACCGCGCGGTCTTGAATCTGGTCCCCATAAATCGGCACGGGGTTGGGGACGCCGTTGCGGTCCGTGCCCGGGATCGAGACCCGCACCAGCCCCGTGTCGAGCAAGTCGTCGGGACCATCGGGCGGGCGGCCGCGCCCGTTCTCCACATGGCACTTGAAGCAGGACTCGCGATTGAACAACGGCCCCAGACCATCAAGCGCGCGGTTTCCGCCCGGCGAGGTCGACCATTCGATATTGAAAATCACGTTGCCCTTGGTGAAAACATCCTGGGTGTCGGTCCCGGCATTGCGGGCCATGAGCCGAAAGGCGTCCTTGCCCGCGGCCGGTTGCGTCGTTGCGCCGCCGAGCGCCGGGGTGAGCGGGGTTGCGAGCAATTGGGCGCGCAGGGCGAGCTCCGCGAGCGCCCTGTCGCCGAGGCGCCCTGTCAACGCCGCCGCCAGCGCCAGGGCCGGCAGCCAAATCCGAAAAAGCGCTGTTCTGCCAATCATTTGGCTTTTTGTATGGGGAGCGCCAGCAGATGAAAAGGCTCATCGTGGCCAGCCTTGACTCCACTGGCCCGGCGCACTAAATGCCTTGGCACTCGGCGTGGGGGAGTGCTAACACACGTCTGCGCCGCAGAATAAATCAAGCTATTTCAATACCTTAACGGAGGACGACATGAAGTTTAAACCGCTCCACGACCGGGTCGTGGTTGAGCGCGCCGACGCCGACACCAAGACCAAGGGCGGCATCATCATTCCCGACACGGCGAAAGAGAAGCCGATGGAAGGCAAGGTCATTTCGGTCGGCCCCGGCGCCCGCGACGAGAACGGCAAGTTGCAACCGCTCGACGTGAAAAAAGGCGATCGCATTCTGTTCGGAAAGTGGTCCGGCACCGAAGTGAAGCTGGACGGCAAGGATCTCCTCATCATGAAGGAATCCGACATCATGGGAATCATCGAGTAAGCCCCCCCGCTCAAAATCGAGAAACAATCCAACCAAGGAATTACGCACATGGCAGCTAAAGACGTTCGCTTTTCGTCTGACGCCCGCGACAAAATGCTTCGCGGCGTCGACATCCTCGCCAACGCGGTGAGAGTCACCTTGGGCCCCAAGGGCCGCAACGTGGTGATCGAGAAAGCCTTCGGCGCTCCGCGCATCACCAAGGACGGCGTCACCGTCGCCAAGGAAATCGAACTCAAGGACAAGTTCGAGAACATGGGCGCGCAAATGGTGAAGGAAGTCGCCTCCAAGACGGCCGATCAGGCCGGCGACGGCACCACCACCGCCACCGTTCTCGCCCAATGCATCGTGCGCGAAGGCTGCAAGGCCGTCGCGGCGGGCATGAACCCCATGGACCTGAAGCGCGGCATCGACAAGGCGGTTGAATCCGTCGTGTCGGAACTGCAGAAGATGTCCAAGCCCATCAAGACCAGCAGCGAAATCTCGCAGGTCGGCACCGTGTCGGCCAACGGCGAGAAGGAAATCGGCGAGATCATCGCCAAGGCCATGGATAAGGTCGGCAAGGAAGGCGTGATCACCGTCGAGGAGGCCAAGGGCCTCGAGACCGAGCTCGACATCGTCGAGGGCATGCAGTTCGATCGCGGCTATCTGTCGCCGTACTTCATCACCAACGCCGACAAGATGACGGTCGATCTGCAGAACGCCTACATCTTGATCCACGAGAAGAAGCTTTCCAGCCTGCAGCCCTTGCTGCCGGTGCTGGAAGCCGTCGTGCAAACCAGCAAGCCGTTGCTCATCATCGCCGAGGACATCGAAGGCGAAGCCTTGGCCACCCTCGTGGTCAACAAGCTGCGCGGCGGCCTGAAGGTCGCGGCGGTGAAGGCGCCTGGTTTCGGCGATCGCCGCAAGGCCATGCTGGAAGACATCGCGACGCTGACCAACGGTCAGTTGATCAGCGACGAACTCGGCATCAAGTTGGAAGACGTCTCCATCGCCATGCTGGGCACGGCCAAGCAAGTCTCGATCGACAAGGACAACACCACCATCGTCGACGGTGCCGGCAAGAAGGCCGACATCGCGGCGCGTTGCGAGCAAATCCGCCGTCAGATCGAAGACACCACGTCGGACTACGACCGTGAAAAGCTGCAAGAACGCTTGGCCAAGCTGGCCGGCGGCGTCGCGGTGATCCGCGTCGGCGGTGCGACCGAAGTGTCGGTGAAGGAAAAGAAGGACCGCGTTGACGACGCGCTCCATGCCACCCGCGCGGCCGTCGAGGAAGGCATCGTTCCGGGCGGCGGCGTCGCCCTGGTGCGGGCCGCGACCCGCTTGGGCAAGATCGAGACGGAAAACGACGATCAGCGCGTCGGCGTGGACATCGTGCGCCGGGCCTTGTCGCAGCCGCTGCGTCAAATCGCCGAGAACTCGGGCGAAGACGGCGCGGTCGTGGCCGGCAAGGTCGCCGAAGCCAAGGAACTCAACACCGGCTTCGACGCCCAGACCCACAAGTACGTCGACATGATCAAGGCCGGCATCGTCGACCCGACCAAGGTCGTGCGCGTCGCCCTGCAGGACGCGGCCTCGGTCGCGGGCCTGCTGATCACCACCGAGGCCATGATCGGCGAGTTGCCGAAGGCCGACACGCCCCCGATGGGCGGTGGCGGCATGCCCGGCGGCGGCGGAATGGATTTCTAAGATCGGTCAACGCAAGGCTGACACAAAGAGCCGGGGGCAACCCCGGCTCTTTTCTTATCAGCCGGCTGTTTTATCAACCCGCCTGCGCGCGAACCTCGACGGCCATCTCCTTCAAGGTGCGGTTGCGCCGCGCGACGCGCCACAGCGGCCACCAGTCGTAGAGCGCGATCTCCAACGGCCGCCACAGCGCGACCCAGCCGACGATCAGCAGGCCTTCGTCGAGAACACGCGACACGGCGCCCTCGCCGTGGAAAAACACCTGACGCACGATCAAGCACACAAAGAGAAACGCCAGGCCGATCAGCAGCGAGATCGCGCCGGTGCCCAGCAGACGACGCAGGTCCTCGCGCGCCACCCATTCGCGGTAAGCGAAATAGTTGTGCACGGCGTCGGCCAATCCCTGGCCGGCGGGGCTCGCCGCCTCGGCGGCGGGCAGGTGAAACACCAACTTGGCGCGCCTCGGCTCGCCGATCTCGCGCACGGCGCTGAGGATATAGCCGTCCACCTCCGGGTCGAGATCCTTGTGGCGGAAGGGGGCGGGGTCCAGGCCGCTGAACAACTGCGCCACGGACCCGGCGCTGACGTCGATGACGTG
>JANRJL010000066.1:0-87320 GCA_033763995.1 Rhodospirillaceae bacterium
TATGTGCTGCGCAGCAAGTCGGACCATCCAAAGATCAACTCCAACCGCGACATCCTTCATAAAATCGGCGTCACAGGCGGCGACATCCGTACACGTATCGCCAACGCCAAGCTGGACCCCACCTTTTTGATGGCCGAGGTCGAGGTCGTTGCGACCTACGAGCTTTACAATATTAATCGCACCAAGCTTGAGAATTTGATCCATCGCTTCTTCGAGCACGCGCGCCTGGATATCGAAATCAAGGACCGTTTCGGCCAGCCCGTCATTCCCCGCGAGTGGTTTTTGGTGCCGCGTTTCGTCGTTGATGAAGTCGTGGAGAGGATCAAAGACGGGACGATTGCAAACTATCGCTATGACGTGGGGCACGCCCGGCTGACTTTGAGAGAACCCGCGAGGGCTTCCCGCAGCCTTTAGGCCAATCACGTCCCGCACCGCGATTGTTTTCCCTGCGAACGCGCATGCAAAATCTTTGAGCGCTTCGGATATCCCGTTTTCTGCTTACGTGGTGCTTACGCGGGATTTTGGAGGGGCGGGCGGTTTCCGCTAAGTCATTGAGAAGATGGTGGAGCTGAGGAGGATCGAACTCCTGGCCTCGGCATTGCGAACGCCGCGCTCTCCCAGCTGAGCTACAGCCCCTGATCCATCGATGTCTTCGACCCGCCGGAAACCCCGGAAAACCGTCCCGGACAAGTGGTCCCGGGAGCCGAAGGGCGCGGATACTTTATCGAAACATCCATGAAGTCAAGCCGCGCAGGGCCTCGCGGAACGAGGCCGGCCCGCCCGAGGGATGCAGCACATAAAGTGCCGCTTGGATGTCGGAGGGCAGGTAAACCGTGCCGTCCGGGGCCGCGGCGATGCCGTTGAAAACCCAGGTCTCGGGCATCGGTGCCGGCGGAATCAGGCCCACGCTCAGGCGACTCACGATTTCAGCCGCCTTCTGGGCGTCGGTGTTGGTCTGGGTGGGGTCGAAGGCCCACACTTGGCCGTCGCCGCTGTCGACCACCGCGACTCGACCGTCGGGCAACATAGCCACGCCCTCGGGACGCTTCAGGCCCACGCCGATATTGCGCCAGGTGCTCGCGGTCAGGTCGACTTCCACCAAACGGCCAGTGGCCGCGTCGCTGACGTAGAGCTTGCCGTCAACGTCTTGCGCGATCCCCATGGGTTGCTCGAACACGCCGTCAAGCGTGGCGCGCGAGCCGTTGGGCCCAAGCACCGTCAAACGCTTCGCGCCGCTCTCGGCCACGACGATGGTGCCGTCGGCGCGCATCACGGCGGCGGTGGGCATCGCGAACCCGGAGTGAATCTCGGTCGCATCCCTGCTGGTCGAGTCGGCCAGGATCACGTTGCCGCTGAACCACGATGTAATGACCATCACATCCCGCTCGCCCATGCGCGTGATGTTGACGTTGCTGGGGTAGGGCGAGGCCCGCCCGGCCGGGATCAACGTGCGGACCTGCCCGCTCTGGGCATCCACCGCGCGCAAGGCGAACATATCGGCCACGTAGATGGTCTTGCCGTCGCTCGACATCGCCACGCCGCCGGGCACGGTGAGGTGGCCTTCGGCGCGCTGGCCCGCCACGACCGGCCGCATCGCCTTGGAGACGGGATCGATTTCGAAAATGCCGTTGCGCGTGATGCTGGAGGCGTAAATCTTGTCGGCCCAGGGCGTGCCCGCGGGGCCCATGGCCAGATTGTCGATCCCCGGCTCGATGGTGGCGATGAGCACCTTCTCGCCGGTGTCTTTGTTCAACTGCGTCACCGTGCCGGCATCGAAGTCACCGACATAGAGCAGGCCCTTGGAGTCCATCTCCACGGCCGTGGGCCATTGGAAGCCCTCGGCGATGACGCTCACGGCCATGGTGTTTAGGTCAAGTTTGATGACCCGACCGAGGTCCGCTTGTGGCCCATACAGAAATCCATCGGGCGCGATCACGAACCCATTCAACCCGCCGGTTTGGTCCCACAATTTCTTGGGCGGCGTTTGGCCCGAAAGGTCCACCTGCCATAGAGTTTGATTCGCGGGCCCGGTCTGGGTGACGAACAGCCGCCCATCGGGCGCGAAGCCCACGGTGTTCACGCTCGGCAAATTCTCGGCGATGACGCGGGGTTTGCCGCCGGGGGCCTGTGCATAGAGTTTCCCCACGGCCACGGCCGTCCACACCATGGTGCCCGCGAAGGGCGTGCCTGCGGGCGCGAAGCCCACATCGTCGGCCATGCCCAGAGGCGCGCCCACGGCGACGCGGCGCTTGCCCGTGGCCACGTCGATAAGATGCACCGTCGAACCCATGATGTCGCCCGCGTACAAATCGCCGTCGGGCCCGAAGGCCAGACCGTGCACGCCGTGAAAGGGCCCCGCCGGAACCAGCAGGCGGGCCCTGTAGGCGGCCTCGGCTTGGGTGGCGGTCAGAACAAGGCCCAGCGACAGGGCAATGGCGCGAAAACTCATGAATGCTCTCAATTCGTTTTGGGCGTGAATTTCAGTAGCGTGTTGTCGATATCGCAAGTCACGTAAATCGCGCCGGTCTCGTCCGTGGCCACGCCGGTGGGCATATACACCGGCGCGGGCGCGCGGGTGAACATTTCGCCCAGGGGCAGATCGTCGGCGATCACGGTCTTGGCCCCCGTGCGCGGATCAACCATCGTCAAGCGGCGCGCGCCCACCTCCGCGACGGCGATGCGGCCATCGTCTAATACGGTCAAACCCTCGGGCTGGACCAAGCCCGTCGCCAGTGTGGTCTGTGTGCCGGTGGCCTGATCAATGCTGAGCAAGGCTCCCGCCTCGGCCTCGCCCACGATCAATTTGCCGCCGGGGTCCAGGGCCAGGCCCACGGGCCCCCGCAGGCCGCCGGCGACAACACTCCGGTCGGGCGATGCGCCGGGCATGAGTTTCAAGACCTCGCCCGTGGCGTAATCGGCAACGAAAATGTCAGCACCCCTAGCCGTCACGCCCATGGGCGCCTTGAAGCCGCTCAAGGTGTGTCGCGCGCGGCCCGTGGCGCGGTCAATGACCACGACCGTGGGCCGGCGGACATAACTGATGACGATGGACGCCTCGGTTACGGCCACGGCCGAGGACGCGCGCGTGGCCAGGTCGAAGGGCAGCAACTCCGTCTCGCCGGTGGCCGCATCGACGAAGCGATATCCGAAGGCATCCGTGACCAGCAGCGCCGGCTTGCCGTTGCGCTTAATCGTCGCCAAGCCCCCGGGGGCGGCGAGGCGCCCCTGAATCAGCACTCGCTGCGCTCCCGTGTCGGAGTTCACGGCAACGATGGAATTGTCCGAGGGCCGCGACACATAAATCGTGTCGTCGGGCCCGATCGCGAGGTTATCCAAGGGCGGCGCGACAGTGGCGATGCGAATGGTCTCGCCGCTCGAGGGATTCACGAACGTGATCTTTCCCGTCGTCCAATCGATGGTGAAAAGATTGCCATGGGAATCGGCTTTCACCGCCACGGGCTGGCCCAGGCCGTCGGCGATGACGGTGGCCTCGCCCGTCGCCAAATCCACGCGGCCCACCGCGCCGCGCTCGGCCATGGGCACATAGAGGCCGTTCTTGCCGTCGCCGACAAAGGCGTTGATACCGCCCAGGCCCTTGGCCACCACGCGCGGCGCGGCCTGGCCCGTGATGTCGGCCTCCAGCAACACATCGGGCTGGCCCAGTTGGCCCGTGAAGAGGCGCCCATCATGTGTGAAGTTGACGGGGTTGATCATGGGAAGGTTCTTGGCCAGCGTGACCACGCTGCCGTCGGGCCGGCGCGCGCGCAACTCGCCCGCCAAGATCGCGGTCCATACTAAAGTACCGTCGGCGGCTATGGCCACGTCGTCGGCCTCGCCCTCGGGCGCGCCCACGACGCGCTCCACCGTGCCGGTGGTCACGTCGACGCGGTAAATGCCGGGGCTGATGACACTGCCGACATACAATGTTCCGTCGGGCCCGAAGTTCATGCCGGCGAGGCCGTGGGGCGACACGCCGTCCACGGCGCCCGCGATGCCGGGCACGAGCACGCTGCGCTCATAGCTTTGCGCCAGCGCGCCGCCGCCCAGCGCCGCGCAGACGACCGCCGCCCATGCGCGCTCCTGCCATCTCAACGTCATTTTCCCTCCCGTCCCCCGGCGCGCGGACGACCCGCGCCTTGCGCCCCGCCCGACCCCTCATTACCTTACAGCGTGCCCCGCGCCCCCGTCACTTGAAAGTCCCCGCCCGTGTTGTTGGTTCCCATCGTCAATGTCGTCGACATTCTCATCGGTCTCTACTGGTGGGCGGTCATCATCTCCGTGGTCATGAGCTGGCTGGTCACCTTCAACGTGGTGAACACCCAGAACCAGTTCGTCTACATGATCGGCAGCGCGCTTAATCGGTTGGTGGAGCCACCGCTGCGTCTCATTCGGCGTTATCTGCCCATCTTCGGCGGGCTCGACCTGTCGCCCATCGTGCTGTTGTTGGCGTTGTACTTGGTGCGCGAATACCTGGGCGTGTTTCGTGCATGGTTGATCGCGGGCGGATAAGCGCGCCGCCATCATGACCTTCTATCGCCGCGCCTCCGGCGGCATCACGCTGACAGTGCGCGCGACCTCCAAGGCGTCGGCGGATAAAGTCGACGGCGTGGCGGCGATGCCCGAAGGTCCGGCCCTGAAAATCAAGGTCGGGGCGCCGCCCGACAAGGGCAAGGCCAACGCCGCCATTTGTGCTCTTCTCGCCCGGGCCCTTGGTGTGCCAAAAAGCGCCGTCACGATTTCATCCGGCGCAACGGACCGGCGCAAGGTCGTCGCCGTCACGGGCGATCCCGACGCGCTCATCGCCATCGCTCAACAGTGGACCACGCCATGACCTCACCCATCGTCATCGACGGCAAGGAAGCCTCCGGGCGGCTGAAGGCCGCCATCACCGCGTCCGTCGCCGCCATGAAATCCAGGCACGACATCGTGCCGGGCTTGGCCACGGTGCTGGTGGGCGAGGATCCCGCCAGTCAGGTCTATGTGCGCAGCAAGCAAAAAACCGCCACGGCGGCGGGCATGAATTCTTTTCAGCACGACTTGCCGGCCACCACGTCACAAGCCGACTTGTTGGCTCTGATCGCCAAGCTCAATGCCGACCCGGCCGTGAACGGCATTCTGGTGCAATTGCCGCTGCCCAAGCACATCGATCAGTTCGCCGTCATCAACGCCATCGATCCGGCCAAGGATGTCGACGGTCTGCATCCCATCAGCGCCGGACGGTTGCTGGCCGGCGGAGACACGCTGGTCTCCTGCACGCCCATGGGCTGCCTCATGCTCATCGCCGACGTGCGGCCCACCATCGCCGGGCTACATGCCGTGGTGCTGGGCCGCTCGATCTTGGTGGGCAAGCCGGTGTCGCTGTTGTTGCTCAACGAAAACTGCACCGTCACCATGGCGCACTCGAAAACGCAGGATCTGCCCGCGCTGTGCCGCACGGCCGACATATTGGTGGCGGCCGTGGGCAAGGCGGAAATGGTCAAGGGCGACTGGATCAAGCCGGGCGCCATCGTTGTCGACGTCGGCATCAACCGCGTGGCCACGCCCGACGGGAAAGGAAAACTGGTGGGCGACGTGGACTATGCCGCCGCGGCCAAAGTCGCCGGCGCCATCACGCCCGTGCCGGGCGGCGTCGGGCCCATGACCATCGCGTGCCTGATGCTCAACACGCTCAAGGCCGCGTGCCGGCAGCGCGGCATCACCGACATTGCCGTGCCCACGCGCTTGCCGCCGAAAGCTTAGTTGAACTTTGAAAAGTCCGCCGAGCGCTTGGCGAAGAAGGCGGCCACGGCCTCCTGCAGTTCGGCCGATTGCAATCGCGCGCCGAACACCTTGGCCTCGGCGGCAATGACGGCCTTGATATGCGCCAAGTCGCCGCGCAACAGGGCCTTGGTCTCGCGCAAGGCGGCCGGCGGCTTGGCGGCCAACATCGCGGCCTTGGCCTTCACGGTGGCCTCCAACTGATCGGTGGGCACGATCGTGCCGATGAGGCCCCATTTGAGCGCGCTTTCGGCGTCGAAGGCGTCGCCGCTGCCCAGCAGCTCTTGTGCTTTGCGCATGCCGACAAAGCGCGGCAATAAAAGACTCGATCCGAACTCCGGCACCAAGGCGAGATTCACGAAGGGCAGCGCGAACTTGGCCGAAGGCACGGCGACGGCCAGATCGCAATGCAGCAATAAAGTAGTACCGATACCCACGGCCACGCCGTTGACGGCGGCGATGACGGGCTTTTTGAAGCCCGCCAGGGCATCCATGAATTGAAACACCGGCGCGGAGGGATCCTTGGGCGGGTTCTCGGCGAAGTCCTTCAGATCGTTGCCCGCCGTGAAGGAATCTCCCGACCCGGTCATGATCACCACTCTCACGGCCGCATCGGCCTCGGCCGCGCGCAGGGCGTCGGCGAGGGCAGAATACATCGCCGCCGTGATGGCGTTCTTCTTGTCGGCGCGATTGAGCCGCAGGGTCAGAACCGCGCCATCTTTTTGAACTTGGATCAAATCAGTCATGGCGCTCCTTGCCCTAAAATATGAGGTCGTGGGTGCTACCCACCCGCCATTTTACCCAGGCGCAAGCGCAGCGCGTTCAATTTAATGAAACCCTCGGCGTCGTGCTGATCGTAAACCGAGTCTTCCTCGAAAGTGACGTAGTCCATGCGGTAGAGCGAGTTGGGCGACTTGCGGCCCACCACCGAGGCGCAGCCCTTGAACAACTTCAGGCGCACCACGCCGTTGACGCGCTTCTGGGTTTGGTCGATGGCCGCCTGCAACATCTCGCGTTCGGGCGCGAACCAATAGCCGGTGTAAACCATCTTGGCGTAGCGCGGCATCATCTCGTCTTTCAGATGCATCGCCTCGCGGTCCAGCGTGATGGATTCCATGGCGCGGTGCGCCGTGTGCAAAATCGTGCCGCCGGGCGTTTCGTACACGCCGCGGCTCTTCATGCCGACGTAGCGGTTTTCCACCAGGTCCAAGCGGCCCACGCCGTGCTTGCCGCCGAGCTTGTTGAGTCTGGCGAGCAAGTTGGCGGGCGAAAGCTTCTCGCCGTTCACGGCCACGGCATCGCCCTTGGCGAATTCGACTTCCACGTACTCGGGCGTATCGGGAGCCTTCTGCGGCGATACCGTCAGGCGGAACATGTCGTCGCTGGCCTCGACCCAGGGGTCTTCCAGCGCTTTGCCCTCATACGAAATGTGCAGCAGGTTGGCGTCCATCGAATAAGGCGCTTCGCCGCGCTTATCCTTGGGGATGGGAATTTGGTGCTTCTCGGCGTACTCGATCATCTGCGTGCGCGAGGTCAAATCCCATTCGCGCCAGGGGGCGATGATTTTTACTTCGGGCTTCAGCGCATAAGCCGTGAGTTCGAAACGCACCTGGTCGTTGCCCTTGCCCGTGGCGCCGTGAGAGATGGCGTCGGCCCCGGTCTCGTTGGCGATCTCCACCAGCCTTTTCGCGATGAGCGGGCGGGCGATGGACGTGCCCAGCAGGTACACGCCCTCGTAGAGCGCATTGGCGCGGAACATGGGGAACACGAAGTCGCGCACGAACTCTTCCTTCAAATCTTCGATGAAGATCTGCTTGATGCCCATCAGCTCGGCTTTTTTGCGCGCGGGTTCCAGCTCCTCGCCCTGGCCCAGGTCGGCGGTGAAGGTGACCACCTCGCAACCTTTTTCCACCTGCAGCCAGCGCAGGATGATCGAGGTATCGAGCCCGCCGGAATAGGCCAGCACGACTTTCTTGGGGGCTTTCTTGTGGGACACGGCCATGGGGACGGGGCTCGCTTGGGGTCACGGGGTGGGAAAGGGCGCGCAGTATAGGCAGCGCGAAAGCGCGGGCAAGAGCGGGCGCGCGTCAATCGGTCATGGACCGGGCCACCCGCGATGTGTATAATCCTGAGAATCATACACATCGGATTTCGCCATGCGCACCAACATCGATATCGACGATCAATTGATGGAAAAAGCCCTCAAGGCCACGGGGTTGAAGACCAAGAAAGCCGCCGTTGAACAGGGCCTGCGGACCCTGATTCGGATACGCGAGCAGCAAGGCATTCGCGATCTGCGCGGCAAGGTGCGTTGGGTCGGCGATTTGAACGAAAGCCGGCTCGGCCGCAACACGAAATGATCGTCGTCGATAGCTCGGTTTGGATCGACTACCTCAACGATGTCGATACGCGGCAGACTCTCGACCTTGACGACCTGATCGATCGCGAACCGCTGATCGTCGGCGACCTCATCTTGTGCGAAGTTCTGCAAGGACTGCGGACCGAGGCCGAGGCGCGGGCCGTCGAGCAGATGTTGCGCAGATTCAATGTCGTTTCCTTGCTTGACGACGCCCTGGCCGTTCAAGCGGCCGCCAATTATCGCGCCCTCCGCCAGCGCGGGATCACGGTGCGCAAAACCATCGACCTGATCATCGGCACCTTTTGCATCGAGAACGACCACGTGTTGCTGCACGCCGATCGCGACTTCGAGCCCCTGCGGAAACACCTGGGCTTGAGAACGATCTAAAATTCCGGATTTAGCGCGCGTCCTCGTTCAAGCCACGCCCAAGTTCGATCAGATACGACTGGATCAAGACGTAGTCATGGTTCGCCATGAGATCGTCGTCGCGGTCGGCCAGCGCGTAAAGCTCGTTCAGGGCGGCGCTGAGCGCGGTCTCGATGGGGGCCCGGTTCGGCCTTGGAGTTGCCGATAGTTGCTGTTCGAGTGCCGCCAGCCTGTGGAGGACGTGCGTGACGTTGGGGTTCGGGCTGTCGGCTACTTTGAGGAGTTCCACCACCAATCCCTGGCGGCGGGCGTAGAGGTTATCAAGTACCTGTGACGCGGTTCGCAGTGTCTTGACGCGCCAAACACCAGCAGCCAGCGCCGCCACGGCGAGCAAACCCAGAAAAATCCAAAGAGAATCCAACAGCGCCTCAAGCGTGAAAGGCGGTTTCTTTTTCCTGCCACACGGATTGGGCCATTTCGCGCTCCTCGGCCTCGCGTTCGCGTTTCTCCTTGGCCGACAGCCGTTCGGAGTCCGTGCGCAGTTGCCCGCAGGCGGCCAGAATGTCGCGTCCACGCGGCGTGCGCACGGTAGCGGTGAAGCCCGCTTTATACAGCGTGTCGGAAAACGCCTGGATGGTGGTCTCGTCGGGACACTCGTAGATCGCGCCGGGCCAGGGATTGAAGGGAATCAGGTTGAACTTGCAGGGAATCCCCGCGACCAGTTTGATCAACGCACGCGCATGGGACGCACTATCGTTCACGCCCTTGAGCAGTACGTATTCGAAGGTAATGCGCCTTGAGTTCTGCGCGCCGGGATAGTCGCGGCAGGCCGCCATCAATTCTTTCAGGGGGTATTTCTTGTTGATGGGCATGATGGCCGAGCGCGTGTCGTCGTCGGGCGCGTGCAGCGAAATCGCCAAGTTCACGCCCAGCTCCTCGCCGCAACGCTTGATCTCGGGCACCACGCCGGAAGTTGATAAGGTGATGCGTCGCTTGCCCAGTGCAATGCCGTCATCGGCCATGATGATTTTCAGCGCGCTTGCGACGTTGTCGAAATTGTACAGGGGCTCGCCCATGCCCATCATGACGATGTTCGACAGCATGCGCCGTTCGTCGGTGGGCGTGGGCCACTCGCCGTAGGAATCGCGCGCCACCATGAACTGGCCCACGATTTCCGCCGCCGTCAGGTTGCGCACCAATCGTTGCGTGCCGGTGTTGCAGAACCGGCAGGTCAGCGTGCAGCCCACTTGCGAGGACACGCACACCGCGCCGCGATCGTCCTCGGGGATGAACACGGTCTCGGCTTTCTGGCCGTCGTCGAAGGCCAGCAACCACTTGCGGGTGCGATCCACCGAGGTTTGCTCGCGTGCCACCGTGGGCCGGGCGATGGTGTGGCGGTCTTCCAGCTTGGCGCGCAATTCTTTGCCCAGGTCCGTCATCTCGGCGAAACTGCGCGCGCCGCGATGATAGATCCAATGCCACAGTTGCTTGGCGCGGAAGGGCTTCTCGCCCAGCGCCGCCACGGCCTGTTTCATCTCGTCGCGGCTATGCCCAATGAGGTTGGTGCGCCCATCGCCGGATCGGCCCGGGAGTTGGGGGGTGGGCTGCGTCGCAGCGGGTGTGTTGTGCTCGTGGTCCATGGCGGGCGTGTTCTACGCCGAAACGCCCCAAGGCAAAAGAAAATCCGCCACGGCAAAAAGCCGGACAAAAGCCGAATTTTTTCACCGATTTCAGGGTCTTAACTCCCTTTTGCCTCGGGCTCTGCTTGTCAGGCTCCGCCCCCATCGATAATACTGCGGGGCCCCGTCTTGGGGACGCCGGTCGACTCGCCTCTTCGCGTGCCCAGGGCGCGCAACAATCTGAGGAATTGGAGACGGTTGGCCGCGGGCTTGATGGGCCTGCGGGAAGGCATGGCGAGATGCGGCGCGAGGGAGATGAGGGGTCCATGGTGAGGAATGTTGTCTGGCGGGCCACCACGGCCATTGCGTTGTCCATGGGCGTGGTTGCTTGCGCCGGGTCCGACAATGTCGATGTCGTGCGCACGATGTCCAACAAGGGTGCGGCGTTTCATCAGGCGCTGCAGAAAGATTATTCCGATCTCGCGACGTCCGAGCGCGCGCAAGGCGATTGGAAAGACACGGTGTATTTCACGGGCCGCGCGGTCCGTGCCGCCGGCGGCGAGACCTTTCCGCCCCAGGCCGTCAATGAGCGCCAACTGCCCGACACTTATGTTCGCGATCTCTCCGAGGCGCGCACGCGCCTGATGGCGGTGCTGACCGACGACAATCGCCGCGCGCTGCCGGCCCAAGCTTCGCTGGCGCAAACCGGTTTCGATTGCTGGATGGAACAGCAGGAGGAAAACTTCCAGCCCGAGGACATCGAGGCCTGCAAGCGCACCTTCAACACGGCCCTGGCCGCACTTGAGCGCGGCGCGGTGGAACGCCCGGCGCAGCCCCCGCCGCCCAAGGCGGACATGGCGCTGCCGATGCAGTTCCAGATTCTGTTCGACTTCAACAGCGCCGGCCTCACGGCCGATGCGCAAAAAACCGTGGGCGACATCGGCGCGGCGTATAAGAAATACAACCCGGCCACGGTGCTGGTGGTGGGCCACACCGATACCTCCGGGTCCAGTGACGCCAACATCATGCTGTCGCAACGCCGCTCCGAGACCGTGGCCAACGCGCTCGCGGGCGAGGGCGTGCCGCAAAACAAGATGCGCATCGAGGCTTACGGCGAGGAGCGCCCGGCGGTGAAATCGGGTGACGGCGTGAAGGAAGTCAAGAACCGCCGCGTCGACGTGGTCTTCGAGAAGTAAGCCGCCCGGCGCATCTGATTCGCGCCCACGCTGGCCTTGATCGGCGTCAACGCGATTCGCGCTCCATCGGCTGAACATGCCGCCGTGCCGAAGCAATCATCGCCGTTCGTTCAGACGTATCGCCCTCCCACGCGGCGCCAGGCGCTGGGCGCCGTCGTCACCAGTGGATTTGCCGCCGTGTCGCCCGTGCAAGCACAAACAAACCTTGCGTCACTGTATCGCTCGGCGACGGGCAAGGCCGCGGTCATGGCCCTTTATGAGCGCAAGCTCTTAAGTCTGCCGTTCCGCCACGAAAGCCGCTGGGTCTCCACACAATTCGGGCAAACCCATGTGCTGTGCGCCGGCGTGCCCCACGGACCGCCCGTGGTCTTGATCCACGGCGTGAATTTCGCCGCACCCTTCATGGCCGATTTTGTTCGTCCGCTCATGGACCACTTCCGCGTGTTCGTGCCCGACATCGCCGGCCAGCCCGGGCGCAGTTCGGAGACGCAACCAACGCCGGTCGATCATCACTACGCCGGTTGGCTCGCGGACGTGCTCGACGGGCTTGCGCTCGACGCGGCGTCGTTTCTTGGCGTGTCTTTCGGCGGCGCCGTCATCCTCGATCTCGCGGCCGCGATGCCTGCGCGCTTCTCAAAGGCCGTACTGATCGTTCCGGGCGGATTTGCCGTGGCGGGTTCGCCGCTCGCGTTGTTCCTACGACTCCTTCTGCCGTGGCAGCTTTATCGCGTCTTCCCCGACCGCGAGAGAATCGCCGACGTGGTTCGCCCCTTGGCCTGGGAGTTGGACGACGACCACTATGACTTCTTCGATGCGCTCCTGCGTCATGTGCGCTGGCTGATCCCGCCGCCGGGTCCTTTCGCGGCCGTCGACCTGAAAGATTTTCGCGCGCCCACGGCGCTCTATGCGGCACGCGAGGATATTTTCTTCCCCGGCGACGAGTTGGAACGCGTGGCGCGATCAACGATCAGCAACCTCGCCGAGACGATCGTTTATGACAGCAGTCACTATCCAACCAAGGCCATGCTGGCCGATGTGACGGTTCGCATGGCGCGATTTCTAAAAACCGCGTGAAGAGGGCGCGCCCCTAATACAACGCCTTGATTGTTGGGTGATCGCCACACAGGGCGCAGGCCGGATCGCGATTCACCTTCACCGTGCGCGACGCGGCATCCAGCGCGTCGTAAATCATCAGCCGTCCCGCCATGCTTTGGCCGATGCCCAAGATCTCTTTCAGAATCTCGGTGGCCTGCAGCGTGCCCAGCACGCCCGCCACCGCGCCCAGAATACCGGCCTCGGCGCAGGTGGGAATTTGGCCCGCCGGCGGTTCATCCGCGTAGAGGCAGCGATAGCAGGGCCCGCCCGCGTGGGGCTTGAAGGTCGCGAGTTGCCCGTCGAAGCGTAGCACGGCGGCGCTCACCAGCGGCTTCTTGGCGAAGAAGCAGGCATCGTTCACCAGAAAACGCGTGGCGAAATTATCCGAACCGTCGGCGATCACGTCATAGGCCGAGATCAGGTCCATGGCATTGGCGCTGGTCAGCCGCGCCTTATGCGGAATGATTTTCACATCGGGGTTGATGGCCGCCACGGCGGCTTGCGCGCTGTAGGTTTTCGGCGCGCCCACACGGGCCGTGGTGTGCAGCACCTGGCGCTGCAGGTTCGAGAGATCCACCGTGTCGTCGTCCACCACGCCGATGGTTCCCACGCCCGCCGCTGCCAGGTACAAGATCACGGGCGAGCCCAATCCGCCGGCGCCGATCACCAGCACCCGCGCCTTGAGCAGCTTCTCCTGACCCACGCCGCCCACCTCGGGCAGCAGGATGTGGCGCGCATAGCGCTGAATTTGGGCCTCGGTGAAGTCCATCAGAGCATTTTCCCGACAAGTGGGAACCGGTTGGCGTGAAAAATGCGACCAAACAAAAACATTTCAGCTCTTGTGCGCCGTGCCGGTCGAGCCGAAGCCGCCGGCGCCGCGCGCGGTGTCGGTGAGTTCAGTCGTGTCCCGCCATTGCACGTGGGCGTGAGCCGCCACCACCATTTGCGCGATGCGCAGCCCCCGCGTGATGGTGAAGGGCTCCGTGCCGTGGTTGATGAGGATCACGCCGATCTCGCCGCGATAATCGGCGTCGATGGTGCCCGGCGTATTGAGCACGGTCACACCGTTCTTGGCCGCGAGGCCTGAGCGCGGGCGCACTTGGGCCTCGTAACCTGGCGGCAGGGCGATGGCGTAGCCGGTGGGAATGATGGCGCGCGCGCCGGGGATCAACACCACGTCGGCCTTGATGGCGGCGCACAGATCCATGCCGGCGGCCTGGGCGGTGGCGTAAGTGGGCAGCGGCAAGTCCTCGGCGCCCGGCAGGCGTTTGATGGCAACGGCAATGTGTTCGGTCATGGAACGATCTTGAGATTAAAAATTCTGTGCGACATGGGCCGCGATGCGCTCGGCCAGGCGTTCGGCCACGGCGCGTTTTTTCATGGTGGGCCAACTGTCCACGCCCTCGGCGGTCACAACATGCACGGTGTTGGATTCGCCGCCGAACGCGCCCGTGCCGGGCGAGACATCGTTGGCGATGATCCAATCGCAGTTCTTTTCCGCCCGCTTGATCTTGGCCTTTTCGATCACGTCGCCGGTCTCGGCGGCAAAACCGATCACCAGGCGCGGGCGGCTCGGGCTGGGTTGGGCCAGCGTGGCCAGAATATCCGGGTTAGGTGCCAAGTTGATGCGCGGCGGTGCGCCGCTTTTCTTGATCTTGGTGACGCTGGCATCGGCCACATGCCAGTCGGCCACGGCGGCCGCGCACACCACAACTTCATAAGGCAACGCCGCGCGACAGGCTTTCAACATCTGCGCCGCCGTCTCGACGCGCACCACTTGCACGCCGTCGGGGTCGGCCTCGGCCGTGGGCCCGCTCACCAAAGTGACTTGCGCGCCCAACTGTGCGAGCGCCGCCGCGATGGCGTGGCCCTGCTTGCCCGAGGAGCGATTGGCGATGTAGCGCACCGGGTCGATGGCTTCGTGGGTCGGCCCGCTGGTGACCAGCATGCGCAATCGCGCCAGGGCCCCTTCCTCGCGGCCCTTTTGGAAGAACCGGCTCAGGGCCGCGATGATGTCGGGCACCTCGGCCAGGCGGCCGTCGCCCACCTCGCCGCAGGCCAAGTCCCCGGCCCCGGGGCCCACCACCGCCACGCCGCGCGCCTTCAGGGTTTCCAAATTCGCCTGTGTCGCCGGGTGGGTCCACATCATCACGTTCATGGAGGGCGCGATCATCACCGGCTTGTCCGTGGCCATGAGCGCGGTGGTGGCCAGATCATCCGCGATCCCAGCCGCCATTTTGGCCATGATGTCGGCGGTGGCCGGCGCCACCAGCACGATGTCGGCCTCGCGCGACAGGCGGATGTGGCCCATGTCGCTCTCGTCCATCAGCGAGAACAGATCTTGATAGATTTTTTGTCCCGACAGGGCCGCGAGGCTCAAGGGGGTCACGAATTGTGCGCCGCCCTTGGTGAGCACGCAGCGCACGCTGGCGCCCCGTTCGCGCAAGCGGCGAATGAGGTCGGGCACCTTCACGGCGGCGATGCCGCCCGCGACGATCAGCAGAATGCGTTTGTTGTCGAGCACGCCAGTGAAACCCAAACAAGTTGAGCGCGCACTCTAACCTACTCAGGATGGGTCGCCTACCCGCCAGAACTTGTATCGATGATCTTTCCGTTGCCCAAATCGAGCGGCCCTAAGTCGCCCAGCACCCGCTCAACCCAACGCGCCACTTGAGGCCATGCGGTGAGTGGGAAACCAGCTTGATGAGAAAACCGCGTATAAGCGACAAGCGCAATATCGGCGAGCGTCAAACGCCCGGCGACGAAATAGGCATGCTTGGCCAAGTGATTGTTCATGAGGGTCAGCACGGCTTGGCATTGACCCGCAAGAGACGGATCGATCTCGCTTTCGCTTTTCTTGAGCTCATGGAGCTGGAAGCGACGCACCGCGATGGCTTTCTCGTGGCTGTATTGTTCCCAGAACAACCATTGCATCATTTGCGCGCGATCGTAGGCATCGGTTGGGATGAGGTCCGAGCCCTCGGCCAGATAAAGCATGATGGCGTTGGATTGCGCCAGCACCCGCCCGTCGCTCAGAACCACGATGGGAACCTGACCTGCCGGGCTTAGGGCCAGGAATTCCGGCGCGCGGGTTTCCTTGCGCACCACGCTGGTCTCGGTCCAGCGAAACGGAACGCCGCATCGCCGCGCGACGAAGGCAACCTTGTGACAATTTCCCGAGATGATATCCCCGTAGATCGTGATGGGTTGTGTCGTCATGCCGCCTTTTCCTCAATCACTTATCGCCACAGCCGCACTAAGGCCGTCCAACGAGAAAAAACAAAATCACCACGGCGGCCACGGCCCAGGGCCACAGCCGCGACCAGGCGCCGCGATCCTCGCCGCGAAGGACCCGCGCGGTGTCGGGGTGCAACTTCAAGCCCTGGCTGCGAATCTCGGCGGTGGCGGCGTCCACGCGGTCGATGATGCGGGGCACCTTGGCCAGGGTGGCCAGGGCGCTTTCGGCCGCTGTCATCACTTGCGCCTCGGGGCCCAATTGCTCGCGCATCCAGCCCTCGATCATGGGCTGGGCCAACTCCCACATGTTGGTCTCGGGCGCCAAATTGCGGCCCACGCCTTCGGCCACCAGCATGCTCTTTTGCAGCAGCAAGAGTTGCGGCTGGGTCTGCATCTCGAAGGTCTCGGTGATGCGGAACAACTGGCCCAACAGTCGCGCCAGTGAAATCTCGGAAATCGGTTTCCCGAGAATCGGCTCGGCGATGGACCGACACGCCTGCGCGAAGGCATCCACCGATTTGTGGGCGGGCACGTAGCCGGCGTTCACGTGCACCTCGGCGACTTTTTTGTAATCCCGCGTGATGAAGCCCAGCAGCATCTCGGCCAATGTGCGCTGGGTGGCGCGATCAATGCGGCCCATGATGCCGAAGTCCATGGCGATCACCGTGCCGCCGGGCTCGCCCTCGCCGGGTGCCGTGACGAACAGATTCCCCGGGTGCATGTCGGCGTGAAAAAAGCCGTGGCGAAACACCATCTTGAAGAAGACCTCGGCTGCGGTCTTGACCACCGCCACGGGGTCAAGCCCGGCGGCGGCGATGGCCGCGCGGTCATCGACGCGCAGCCCCGCGACCCGCTCCAGCGTCAGCACGCGCTCCGAGGTGCGTTGCCAATCCACCGATGGAATCTTGAACGACGGATCGTTCGCGAAATTTTCGGCCATCTCCTGGGCGGCGGCCGCCTCGAAGCGGAAGTCCATTTCCAGGCGCACGGTCTCTGCGAAGGTCGCCACCACGTCGCGGGGCTTGAGACGCGCAAGCTGCGGCATGACGCGCACGGCCATGTCCGCCAGCCAATAAAGCAGGGCGATATCGCGCGCGAAAGCCTCGGCAACCTGGGGCCGCAGCACCTTCACCGCCACCTCGCGGCCCTCGGTGGTGACGGCAAAATGCACCTGCGCGATGGAGGCCGCCGCCACGGGGCGTTCATCGATGCTGGAAAACAGCGGCGCCACCGGCTTGCCAAAGTCGGCGGTGATCGTCGCGGACACGTCCTTGAAGGGAAACGGCGGCAAGCGATCTTGCAGTTCCGCCAGATCCGCCGTGACCTCATCACCCAGCAGGTCGGCCCGCGTCGACAACGCCTGGCCGAACTTGATGAAGGTGGGGCCCAAGGCGGTGAGCGCCAGGGCCAGACGTTGGCCGGGGCGTAACCCTTTCATTTTCGGCGACGGCCGCCAGATCGCGCCAAGCACGCGCGCCAAGGACCGGCCCGAGGGATGCAGATCGGCCAGGAACAAGGCGTCATGACGCGCCAGTACGCGCGCGATGCCGATCAGCCGGCCGAGATGAGACAACGTGCCCGGCATGATTAGATCCGCCAGCCGCAATGGAGTGCCGCGATCCCGCCCGAGAGGTTGCGATAGGTCACGGTGCCGAAGCCGGCGTCTTTCATCATCGTCACCAACTTTTCCTGGGGCGGGAACTTGCGGATGCTTTCGGCCAGATAGCGGTACGAGGCCGCATCGCCGGCCACGGCCTGGCCCAACCACGGCAACACGCCGAAGGAATAGGCGTCATAAAGTCGATCCAGGCCCGGAATCGTCATGCGGCTGAATTCCAGGCACAGGAATTTTCCGCCGGGTACCAGCACGCGGCGCGCCTCGGCCAGGGCCGCGTCCAGGTGAGTCACGTTGCGAAGTCCGAAGGCGATGGTGAAGGCGTCGAAAGACGACTCCGGAAACGGCAGGCGCTCGGCGTCGCCCACGCTCCATAACACACCGTCGACGAGTCCCCGGTCGAGGGCACGGTCGCGGCCCACGGCGATCATCTCGGGGTTGATGTCGCAGACGGTCACGGGGGTCGCCGCCCCGATGCGCGCCACAATCCGAAAGGCGATGTCGCCCGTGCCTCCGGCCACGTCGACGATGCGCTGGCCAGGGCGCGGGGCCAACACGTCGACCATGGTGGTCTTCCACAGGCGGTGCACGCCGGCACTCATGAGGTCGTTCATGAGGTCGTACTTGGGAGCCACCGATTCGAAAACCTCGCGTACCATCCCGGCCTTTTCGGCCTCGGGCACGTCGCGAAATCCGAAGTGGGTCTGCCTGGGGTTTTGCTCGGCGGTCATGGCGGGCGCACCATAGTCTAGTGGAGCGGATTTAACATTCGCAAAATCGCCCAACGAACTGGCATGCGAATGTTAGAATCGGCCCACCAGCCGGGGCGGCCTGTCATGGGAGGCGGTTCACCACCTCGACAAACCGCGCTGTGTTCAGCATGGTCGCGTCATGCCCGAATTGCCGGAAGTCGAAACCGTCTGTCGTGGCTTGGCCCATGTGATGCAGGGGCGCAGGCTCGTCCGCGTCGAGGTGCGCCGCAAGGACTTGCGCATTCCTTTTCCGCCGGGCCTGGCCAAGACGCTCACGGGGCGGCGCATCGTGCGGATCTATCGGCGCGCCAAATACATTCTGATGGACCTCGACGACGATCATGTCGTCATCGCGCATCTCGGCATGTCCGGGCGCATGACGGTCATTGCCCCCGGCACGGCGCTGGAGGCTCACGATCACGTCGTCTTTCACACCGACGACGGCCAGGAGGTGCGCTTCAACGATCCGCGCCGTTTCGGGCTCATGACGCTCACGACCAAAGCGGCGCTGGACCGGCACAAGCTGTTTGCCGCCCAGGGCCCCGATCCGCTGCTGGATCCTTTTACGCCCGAGATTCTGTCAGCGGCATTGAAGGGCCGCACGACGTCCATCAAAGCCGCATTGCTCGATCAGCGCATCGTCGTGGGCCTGGGCAATATCTATGTATGCGAGGCGTTGTTTCGTGCCAGCATCTCGCCCAAGCGAAAGTCAGGCACCGTGGCCGGGGCACGTGCCGCAGTGCTGGTGCCCGCCATCAAACAGGTCCTCGAGGAAGCGACCGCCGTGGGTGGCTCCAGCCTCAGGGACCATGTCCAACCTTCGGGTGAACTCGGCTATTTCCAGCACAATTGGCGGGTTTACGGCCGCGAAGGCGAGGCCTGCACGGCGTCCGGCCATCCTGGCGGCAAAACCGCTCCTATTAAGCGCGTTGTGCAAGGGGGCCGCTCCACATTCTATTGTCCGGTCTGCCAAAAATAGCAGCGGCACTCCGTTCGCTTCTATGTTGCGCTGCACACTTCCATTTGACGCGCCCCGGGCCCGGGTGTAGACCGCGCCGCCTTCAAACCGGCCCCCCAAGGGGGTATGGAGACGCCCATGGCTTACGAAAACATCTTGGTGGAGACCCGCGGTCACGTGGGCATCGTCACCCTCAACCGGCCCAAGGCGCTCAATGCGCTCTCCAGCGGCTTGATCCGCGACTTGGGCCTGGCGCTCGATGCCTTCGAGGCCGACGACAGCGTGCGCGCCATCGTCATCACCGGCAACGAAAAGGCTTTCGCCGCCGGGGCCGACATCAAGGAAATGTCCTCCAAGTCCTTCGTCGATGCCTACGTCGGCGACTTCATCACCAAGGGCTGGGAGCGCGTCACGGTTTGCCGCAAGCCGATCATCGCCGCCGTGGCCGGATACGCCCTGGGCGGGGGCTGCGAATTGGCCATGATGTGCGACTTCATCATCGCCGCCGAGACCGCCCGCTTCGGCCAGCCCGAAATCACGCTGGGCATTCTTCCGGGGGCCGGCGGCACTCAGCGCCTCACCCGCGCCGTGGGCAAGGCCAAGGCCATGGACATGGTGTTGACCGCCCGCCAAATGGACGCCGCCGAAGCCGAGCGCTCGGGTCTCGTTAGCCGCGTCGTGCCCGCCGACAAATTGATGGAAGAGGCCCTCAAGGCCGCCGAGCGAATCGCCGAGCTCTCGCTTCCGGCCGTCATGATGGCCAAAGAATCGGTCAACCGCGCGTTCGAGACCACCCTGGCCGAGGGTGTGCGGTTCGAGCGGCGCATGTTCCACGCCACCTTCGCCCTGGAAGACCAAAAAGAAGGCATGGCGGCCTTCGTCGAAAAGCGCCAACCGGCCTTTAAACACCGTTAAGCCCTCCGCTGAGGAGGCGTCCCGCCAGGCCAGGACGTGTTGACGGCGCTGGGCCACTCTCCTATAAGGCGCCCTCCTTTTTCGGGGCCACGGCCCACGACGGCTTGGCCCCGGCTCGACCCCTCATTTCAAGAAGATTTCCGCGATGGCTCAGCATAAGTCCGCCAAGAAACGCATCCGCCGCAACGCCCGCCGGCAGGACATCAACCGCTCGCGCCTGAGCCGGATTCGCACCGCCGTGAAGGGCGTCGAGACCGCCATTGCCGCCGGCGATAAAACCGCCGCCCAAGCCGCCCTGAAGAAAGCCATGCCCGAAATGATGCGCGGCGGCGCCAAGGGCGTGATGCACAAGAGCACCATCTCGCGCAAGCTCTCGCGTCTTTCGCAGCGCATCAAAAAGCTCGGCGCCTAGCGCGACCGTCGCTCGCGCCCCGTCGTTCCGGCGACGGACATCGCGTTTCCAATCACCTCCGTCCCGAGTCGGATTCGATTCGCCGAGTCGCGCACGCGCGCGACGTTCGCCTGCGTTGTCGGGCAACGGGATTTTCCACCAACACGCGCGTCGAAGCGGTCGGACCCGATCAAACGCTTTACATGCCGCGCCGGTTGCGTCTCACCGGAGTCGAACCCGAAGGCCGCGCGGGCGTTGACGTGGACGCGACTCAGCGGGGTCTGCGATTCGCGGGTGCCTTGTCGTTACGAATCAACAAGATGCCGCCGCGCCCCTCGTCTCAATCAAAACTGCCGCGCCTTTGTCGGACGTGCGCGCGCTGTCAAGCGATCTTTGTTCTTGTGCGCGCGCCTCGCGTGACTACATTGCCGCGCGTTGAGCGTCGGCTGCGGACGTTGAAAAAAATTACGACGAAGCGGCTTGACGTTGACGGTGAGTCGTCGCCAGTGTGGCGGCAGAACAAACGAGAGTTTCATTTTCATTCCATCTCGAAGCGGACCCGGTGCCGGGAAGTTGGGGCGGCACCGCGGAGGAGTTTCGGCGGGGGAACGGCGGCGCGGCGGATGACGGCGCGCGGTCGGTGACAGAACGAAGATAGGGGTTGTTGGGTGACGCGAGGGGATCACGGGGCGGTCGAGAACTTGGAGTGGGACCGCATCAAGACCCGCTTGAAAAAAGAGTTCGGCGAATCGGCGTTCAAGAGCTGGGTCAAGCCCATCGTTCTGGACGGCATTCGCAACGGCGAAGTGGAATTGGCCGTCCCGACGCGCTTCATGCGGGACTGGATCATCACCCACTACGCCGAACGCATCCGCGCGCTGTGGACCAGCGAGAACCCCACCGTGCGCCGGGTCAGCGTCAAGGTGGCCACCATCGGCACGGCGGCGTCGGCGCCGGTTCGCGCCACGGCGGCGTCCCTGCCGACCCCGCCCACCCCCCAACGCGCCACGGTTCCATTCGGCTCCGAACTTTCGGCCTCGCTCGATCCCCGGTACACCTTCGCCAACTTCGTCGTCGGCAAGCCCAATGAATTCGCCTACGCGGCGGCCAAGCGCGTGGCCGAGGCCGACGAAGTCAGCTTCAATCCCCTGTTCCTCTATGGCGGCGTCGGCCTGGGCAAGACCCACCTGATGCACGCGATCGCCTGGGAGATCCGCCAACGCTCGCCGCAGCGGCGCGTGATCTACATGTCCGCCGAGAAGTTTATGTACAGCTTCGTCCGCGCGCTCAGGAACCAGGATACGGTGTCCTTCAAGGAACAGTTCCGCACCGTCGACGTGCTGATGATCGACGACGTGCAATTCATCGCCGGCAAGGACGCCACCCAGGAAGAGTTCTTCCACACTTTCAACGCGCTGGTGGACCAGGGCCGCCAGATCGTCCTTTCGGCCGACAAATCGCCCTCGAACCTGGAAGAAATCGGCGACCGCTTGCGCTCGCGCCTGTCGTCGGGGCTGGTGGCCGATCTGCACCCCACCACCTTCGAGCTGCGGCTCGGTATTCTCGACACCAAGGCCGAAAGCCTGGGCGCGGCCGTGCCGCCCAAGGTCAAGGAATTCCTGGCCCACAAGATCACCACCAACGTCCGCGAGCTGGAGGGCGCGCTCACGCGCCTCGTGGCCCATGCCCAACTGGTCGGCGGCGACATCACGCTGGAGACGGCCCAAGACCTGCTGCAAGACGTGCTGCGCGCCCATGACCGCAAGCTCACCATGGAAGAAATTCAGCGCCGCGTGGCCGAGCATTTCAAGATTCGCCTGTCCGACATGAGTTCGGCGCGCCGCGCCCGCGTCGTCGCCCGGCCCCGCCAAGTGGCGATGTATCTGGCCAAGCAACTCACCTCGCGCTCCCTGCCCGAGATCGGGCGGGCCTTTGGCGGACGCGACCACACCACCGTCATGCACGCCGTGCGCAAGGTGGAAGAACTCTGCCGCGGCGATACCGCCTTCGCCGAGGACGTCGAGCTGCTCACCCGCATGCTCGAAAACTGACGGCGGCGGACCGCCGGATACTTAGGCTGTTGGTGATGCGCCGCGCGGCTTTTTTCGTTAGGCCGCCCGCCCCCCTGTTGATATAGTCGAAAGTCCTGCCGAACGGCGGGCCGGGGCGCCGTTCCCGGTTCGCTGGCCGACCCCTCAAGGTCCTTGGGCACATGGTCCTTGGGCAGGGCCAACAAGAACACAACAGAACGCCATCCGATCCATGAAACTTGTCATCGAGCGGGCCGCCCTCCTCAAATCTCTCGGGCACGTCCAGAGCGTCGTCGAGCGGCGCAACACCATTCCGATCTTGTCCAACGTCCGCATCGACGCGGCCAAGGGCAACCTGTCGCTGCATGCCACCGACATGGACATCGAGATCGCCGAAACCACGGCGGCCGACGTCGGCAAGGGCGGAGCCACCACGACGCCGGTGCTCACCCTTTATGAAATCGTGCGCAAGCTGCCCGACGGCTCCCAGGTCGAGATGACGACCGCCGCCGACGGCGGGCACATCACCCTGGCGGCGGGGCGCTCGCGCTTCACGCTCGCCTGCCTGCCGGTGGAGGATTTCCCCGCCATGGCCGGCGGCGATTTCAGCCATTCCTTCAAGCTCGCCGCCGCCGACCTGCGCGGGCTCATCGACCGCTCGCGTTTTGCCATCTCCACCGAGGAGACCCGCTATTACCTGAACGGCATTTACCTGCACGCCGCCAAAAGCGACGGTGTCGCGGTGCTGCGCGCGGTCGCCACCGACGGCCACCGTTTGGCGCGCGTCGAATTGCCGCTGCCCGAGGGGGCCGCCGGCATGCCGGGCGTCATCGTGCCGCGCAAGACCGTGGGCGAATTGCGCAAGCTGATCGAGGAAAGCGATGCCGACGTGTCCATTTCCTTGTCGGACGCGAAAATCCGCTTCGGTTTCGACAACGCGGTGCTCACCTCCAAGCTGATCGACGGCACCTTTCCCGACTACGAGCGCGTCATTCCGGCGGGCAACGACAAGACGCTGGAAATCAACCGCAAGGACATGTTCGACGCGGTCGATCGTGTCTCGGCCATCAGCTCGGAGAAGTCGCGCTCCATCAAGATGAGCTGCGAGAAGGGCATGGTCACGCTGTCGGCTTCCAGCCCCGAGGCGGGCAGCGCCACCGAGGAAGTGGAAGCCTCCTACGGCGCCGGTCAATTGGAGATCGGGTTCAACTCGCGTTATCTGCTCGATATTCTGCAGCAGATCGAGGGCGACGCGGCCCGCTTCGTCATGGCCGATGCGGCCTCGCCCACCGTCATCCGCGACGTCGCCGACGGCTCGGCGGTTTACGTGCTCATGCCGATGCGGGTGTGACGCGCGCCCCGTGAACGCGCATCCCGACAGCCGCGATCATCTCGCCTCCGCGCCTGCGTTAACTTCGGCGGTCCGCGCCGGCGTGCGGCGCATCTCGCTCAGCGCCTTTCGCAGCTACGACACGCTCAAACTTGAGGTCGGCGACGGACCCGTGGTGCTGGCGGGCGCCAACGGCTCGGGCAAGACGAATTTACTGGAAGCGATTTCGTTTCTGGCCCCCGGCCGTGGCCTGCGCGGCGCGCGGCTCACGGGCGTGACCCACGCCCTCCCCACGGGCTTGCCCGGGGTCAAACCCTGGGCCGTGGCCGCCGAGGTCTATACGCCCGAGGGCGACGTGCGCATGGGCACGGGGCTCGCTCCCGAGGGCGGCGAGAAGCGCGTGGTCCACGTGGACGGTGCGGCCGTCCGCGGCCAGGCGGTGCTGGCGCGTCACTTCGGTCTGGTGTGGCTCACGCCCGCCATGGACCGGCTGTTCCTCGAAGCGCCTGCCGCCCGGCGCAAATTTCTGGACCGGCTGATCATCGCGTTCGACCCCGACCACGCCGGGCGCACGGCGGCCTTTGATCGCGCCTACCGCCAGCGCGCGCGGTTGTTTCGCGACGCCGTCAAGGACGGGGTTTGGTACGCCTCCCTGGAAGACACCATGGCCCGCTACGGCGTGGCCATCGCGGCGGCCCGGCGCGATATGATCAACCGCTTGAACGCGGCCTTGGTGGACGCGCGTGGGCCGTTTCCCGGGGCACGGCTCGAATTGCAGGGCGCGGTCGATGACTGGCTGGTGCAAATGCCCGCCGTCGACGTGGAGGAAAAACTTCGCGGAGCACTCGCTCAAAGTCGCGCCGCGCGCATGGCCGAGGACGGCGCCAGCGAGCCCGGGCCCCATCGCAGCGACCTCGTGGCCGTGTTCGCCATGCCCGGTCACGACAGCCACGGCCAGGCGGCCGAGCAGTGCTCCACCGGCGAGCAGAAGGCCTTGCTGATCGCCATTCTGCTGGCCCAGGCCCGGTTGCAGAAAATCCAGCGGGGCTTTGCCCCGGTGTTGCTGCTGGATGAGATCGCCGCCCACCTGGACCGGCAGCGCCGTCAGGCCCTGTTTTCGGAGATTTTGGCCCTGGGCGCGCAAGCCTGGATGACGGGTACCGACGAGGGGGTCTTCGCCGACTTGGGCCCCAGCGCGCAAGTCTTCGCAATCCGGCGGAATTCCTTGGTTCCAAGCCCTCGTAATCCCCCGCCATGATCGCTATTGTGGCGCTGACAGAGACCTTGCGAGACCCCAAAAAGACCTCAAAAAAGAGCCCGCCATGAGTTCACCGGCCACCGCCCAAAAACAACCCAAAACGCCGGCCGCCCCGAAGCACGCGCAGGCCCCCGCCCCGGCCAAAGAAGAACGCGCTTATGACGCGGAATCGATCAAGGTCCTCAAGGGCCTCGATGCGGTGCGCAAGCGCCCGGGCATGTACATCGGCGACACCGACGACGGTTCGGGCCTGCACCACATGGTGTATGAGGTGGTGGACAACTCCATCGACGAATCGCTCGCCGGCCACTGCGACAAAATCGAAGTCATTCTCCACGGCGACGGCAGTTGCACGGTGCGCGACAACGGCCGCGGCATTCCGGTTGATATTCACAAGGAAGAAGGCGTGTCGGCGGCCGAGGTCATCATGACCCAGTTGCACGCCGGCGGAAAATTCGATCAGAACTCGTACAAAGTGTCGGGCGGGCTGCACGGCGTGGGCGTATCGGTGGTCAACGCGCTGTCCTCGACGCTGGATTTGAAAATCTGGCGCAACGGGCGCGAGTACGCCATGCGCTTCCGCGACGGCGTGGCCGAGGCGCCCCTCAAGATCGTCGGCGACGCGCCCATCGAGAAAGAGGGCAAGCGCGCGGGCAAGCCCCGCACCGGAACCGAGGTGCGGTTCTTCCCCTCGGCGGAGATTTTCACCAAGACGGTGTTCGATTACGGCACCCTGGAGCACCGCCTGCGCGAACTCGCCTTTCTCAATTCAGGCGTGTTCCTGAACCTGACGGACGCGCGCCATTCCGAGAACAAAAGCGTCGATCTGCACTACGAGGGCGGCATCGAGGCCTTCGTGAAGTACTTGGACCGCACCAAGACCGCGGTGCACGACACCATCGTCATGACCGGCGAGCGCGACGGCATCACGGTCGAGCTGGCGATGGAGTGGAACGACAGCTATCACGAGAACACGCTGTGCTTCACCAACAACATCCCGCAACGCGACGGCGGCACGCACTTGGCGGGCTTTCGCGGCGCGCTGACGCGCACCGTGAACAAGTATGCCTCCGACGGCGGCATGCAGAAAAAGGACAAGATCGAGCTCTCGGGCGACGACATGCGCGAGGGCCTGACCTGCGTGCTGTCCGTGAAGGTGCCCGACCCCAAGTTCTCGTCCCAAACCAAGGAAAAGCTCGTTTCCTCCGAGGTGCGCCCGGTGGTGGAAGGCATCGTCGCCGAGAAGCTCGCCACCTGGTTCGAGGAGCATCCCGGCGAGGCCAAGAAGGTCGTGGGCAAGGTGGTCGAGGCGGCGCTGGCCCGCGAGGCCGCCCGCAAGGCGCGCGAGCTCACCCGGCGCAAGGGGGCCCTCGATCTGGCGTCGCTGCCGGGCAAACTGGCGGACTGTCAAAACCGCGATCCGGCCCAGTCGGAACTGTTCATCGTCGAGGGCGATTCGGCCGGCGGCTCGGCCAAGCAGGGCCGCGACCGCAGCTTCCAGGCCATCCTGCCCCTGCGCGGCAAGATCTTGAACGTGGAGCGCGCGCGCTTCGACAAGATGCTGGGCTCGGCCGAAATCGGCACGCTGATCACGGCGCTGGGCACCGGCATCGGGCCCGAGGAATTCAACCTCGCCAAGCTGCGCTACCACAAGATCATCATCATGACCGACGCCGACGTGGACGGCAGCCATATCCGCACGCTGTTGCTCACGTTCTTCTATCGCCAACTGCCGCAGCTGATCGAGAACGGCTACCTCTACATCGCCCAGCCGCCGCTCTATAAGGCCAAGCGCGCCTCCTCCGAGGTTTACCTCAAGGACGACAAGGCCATGGAGGAATACCTCATCAACGCCGGGCTGTCGGACGCGGTGCTGACGCTGCACGGCGGCGCGCAAGTGGCGGGCGAGGATTTGAAGCGCCTGGTGCTGCGCGCGCGTGACGTGAAGGTGAGCCTGCAAAATCTCAGCCGCACGCTACCGCTCAAGATCGTCGAGCAGTGCGCCATCGCCGGGGCCTTCAACCCCAACATTCTCGACAATGTGGAATTGGCCAAGCAGGCGGCGGGCTATGTCGCGAAAAGGCTCGATCATCTCGAGACCGAATACGAAAAAGGCTGGACGGGCGCGTCTGCGGCGGGGGGCGGGCTCTCTTTCGCGCGCACGCTGCGTGGCGTGACGGAAACCCACACGCTCGATTCGCGCACGCTGCACTCCACCGAGGCCCGCCACCTCGACAGCCTCGCGCCGGAATTGCAGGCCACTTACACTCAGCGCGCGGCGCTCGCCTACAAGGACCAGGAACTCAAGATCAACGGGCCCGTCTCGCTGGTCAGTGAGATCATGGCCCACGGCAAGAAGGGCGTTTCGTTGCAGCGCTACAAGGGTCTGGGCGAGATGAACCCCGGCCAGTTGTGGGAAACCACGCTCGACCCCAACGTGCGCACGCTGCTGCAGGTCAAGGTGAGCCACGCCGACGAGGCCAACGAGATTTTCTCCACCCTCATGGGCGATATCGTCGAGCACCGCCGCGACTTCATCCAGGATAACGCGCTGCAGGTGCGGAATTTGGATGTTTAGCTCAGGCCCAGCGCCCCATTGACCAAGGCTGCGAGTGTAATACATACTGTATTACACATTTGGTACTAGGCCATGGCCAACACCCCCGTCATGTCGCTGCGCGTTGCACCCAAGCACCGGCCTTTGGTGCGGCGGGCGGCGCGTGCCTTGCGCGATCAGCCGCGGCTCGCAGCACAGCTTGCGGGCCTGCTGGGCGGCAAGCCGGCGGTCTTGGAGCCCGCTTTGGGCCCCTTCCGCGACCAGGAGGCCGCGCTGGGCTTTATCCGCGACCGGCTGGTCGCCTGTCTGAAGCCCGAGGAGGTCTGGCTGTTCGGCAGCCGCGCGCGGGGCAACGCCCGGCCCGACAGCGACTTCGACATCCTCGTCGTGCTGCCCGACGACGCCCAGCTCGATTATCAGCGCGTTTATGAGCCGCTAATGGCGTCGGGGCTCGGCTGCGACGTGGTGCCGTGCCGCAAGTCGGACTTCCGCGCCGAGGCGCTCGAGCCCGGCACGATGAGCGCGCGCGTCGTCACGGAAGGGCGGTTGTTGTACCGCCGTCGGCCGCGATGACCGCGTCGCGGCAGGCCGCATCGTTCCTGAGCCTCGCGCGCGAAGATCTAGCCGCCGCCAAGGCGCTTCTCGAGACGTTTCCTCGTCACGCCGCCTTCAACCTGTCGCAGGCCGCCGAGAAAATCATCAAGGCCGTGCTGACCTCGGAGGGACTTTCCATGGGCACTAGCCACCATCAGTTGGGACGACTCGTGCAGTTGCTGCCGGCCGGCCATTTCTGGCGCGAGGAATTGATGGGCTTGGATAAACACACGGCCGCCGCCACGATATTCCGCTACCCGGCGGCTGGCGGGGCCATGCCGAGTGTGCCTCCTATCGAGCGTCTTACATCGCACCTGCGCGAACTCGAAGCCTTGCTGCCCGAGATCGAGGACTGGCGCCGCGAAAGGTAGCCGCCATGCGCAACGCCGCTGTCGCCGGATCGCTTTACTTCGCCGCCGTTTTCGCGCTGGGTTTTGTGCTGGGTACATTGCGCGTGCTGGCGATCATCCCCGTGCTGGGCGAGACAGGTGCGGTGGTGCTTGAGTTGCCCATCATGCTGGCGGCCTCATGGGCGATCTGCGGCTGGCTGGTGAAGCGCCATCACGTGCCGGCCGTGACCAAGGACCGCCTGGTCATGGGGGGGCTCGCTTTTGCGCTGCTGATGCTGGCCGAGCTGGGCGTGTCGGTGCTGGCCTTCGGGCGCGGCGTGGCCGAACACTTCGCGACCTATCGGGCCCTGTCGGCGCAGTTGGGCTTGGCCGCGCAAGTGATGTTCGCGGCCTTTCCGCTGATCCGCTACCGAACCGGCGCTGCTACTCGGGCTTGACGGCCACTTGCACGCGATCGTCGGCCTGCAGGGCCTTGACGGTGCGGAAGTGGTCTTCCCAGGCGTCGGCGAATTCGCACAGGGCCTGCAACATCAGGGCGTCCATGGTCTTTTCCATCTGCCGCGCCAGCGCCGTGAGCCGGCCGTGCAGATCGCGCGGCAGTACCAGATCGGCCGAGGACTTCGGCTTGGCCGGTGACGCTTTGGCCTTGGGCTTTGCCTTCGCGCTCTTGGCCTTCATATCCTTGGCCTTGGTCTTTTTGACGTTTCGCGCCATGCGCCCTTACTCCGAACCGACTTATTGCCTTTATTTTGCTCCGTTGCCTGGGGTAGGCAACGGACCGTTCACTTTAGATTAGCTATACCATACCGATGGCCGACGAAAAGCAATCCGACGACGCGCCCGACAAGGCCGCGCGCAAACCCAAGCGCGGCAAAGCACCGGCCAAAGGACCCACCCGCGCGGGCGCTTGGCGCTGGGTGGCCAACATTCTCGCCGTGGGCGTGTGGGCCTTCACCGCCAGCCTGTTGATCCTGGGCTGGTTGTCGCTCGACCTACCCGCCATCGACGAAGCGGCACTGACCCGCAAGCCCAACATCGTCCTGCTGGACTCAAGCGGCCAGGAGTTCGCGAGCTTCGGCGACATCTACGGGCCCAGCGTCGCGGTGCGCGATTTGCCCAAGCATCTGCCCGCCGCCGTGGTGGCGGTGGAGGATCGGCGCTTTTACGAGCATCCGGGCATCGACCTGCGCGGACTGGCCCGGGCCATGGTGGAAAACCTCAAGGCCGCCAGAGTGGTGCAGGGCGGGTCCACCATCACCCAGCAGGTGGCCAAGAACTTGTTTCTCAGCCCCGAGCGCACCATCGGGCGCAAGCTGCGCGAGATGCTGCTGGCCTGGCGGCTGGAACAAGCCTTCACCAAGGACCAGATTCTCGCCATCTATCTCAACCGCGTTTATCTCGGTGCCGGCACCTATGGCGTGGAGGCTGCCGCCCAACGCTACTTCGGCCGCTCGGCGCGCGAGGTGAGCGTCTATCAGGCCGCCGTGCTGGCCGGATTGCTCAAGGCCCCCTCGCGCTACAATCCCATCAACGATGCCGAGCTGGCCGCCGCCCGCGCCGATATCGTGCTCGGCACCATGGTGGACACCGGCGCGCTCACGCCCGCGCAAGCCGCGGCCGCCAAGAAAAACGCCAGCCGCATTCTCAAGACGGCGGCCGCCAACAAGCCATCCCAGCGCGCCCGCTACTTCGCCGATTGGATTCTGCCGCAAGTTGAATCGTTTCTCGGCGCCGTGGACCGTGACCTGATCGTGCGCACCACGCTCAATAGCGCGCTGCAAACGGCGGCCGAAACCGCGCTCACGCGGGCGCTCGCGGGCTCCGGCGAGGCCCTGCGCATCGAGCAAGGCGCGGTGCTGGTGCTCTCGCCCGACGGCGCCGTGCGCGCCATGGTCGGCGGGCGCGACTACGACGACAGCCAATTCAACCGCGTGACCCAGGCGCTGCGCCAGCCGGGCTCGGCCTTCAAGCCCTTCGTTTATCTCGCCGGTCTCGAGGCCGGCTACGACATCGACGACATGGTCACCGATGCGCCGATCAACATTTCGGGCTGGAAGCCGCAGAATTTTTCCGGCGACTACAAGGGCCCCGTCACCATCGAAACCGCCGTGGCCCAGTCCATCAACACAATCGCCGTGCGCGTCGCCCAGCAGGTGGGCCCCACGGCCCTGGTCAATGTCGCCAAGCGGCTCGGCATCACCGCGCCCATGAAGCCCGAACTGTCGCTGGCCTTGGGCTCGGCGGAAGTCACGCTGCTGGAACTCACCTCGGCCTATGCGCCCTTCGCCAACGGCGGCGCGGCCGTGCTGCCCTATGCCATCGTGGAGATCGCCGAGCACGGCGGCCAGCCGCTCTATCGCCGCCAGGGCACGGGTTTGGGCCAGGTCATGTCGGAGGAGAATCTCGTCCGCATGAATCACCTGCTGCGCGGCGTGATCGAGACCGGCACCGGGGTGGCGGCGGCCTTTGGCTATCCGGCGGCGGGCAAAACCGGCACCAGCTCGGACTTCCGCGACGCGTGGTTCGTGGGCTACTCGGCCGACTATGTGGCTGGCGTGTGGGTCGGCAACGATTCCGGCGCCTTCATGAAAAATGTCACCGGCGGCGGCGTGCCGGCGCGCATCTGGCGCGACGTCATGAGCGCCGCCCACAGCGGGACCCCGCGCAAGGATCTGCCGGGACTGGAGAAAGATGATAATCCCTTTGTCCAATTATGGCGTTCGATCATCGGGGATTAAGCCCCCGCGCCGCGCCTGATGACGGTGTAGAACACGCCGAGCGCGCCCAGCGTCGAGCACGCGATCACCGCGAACAAGGGCACGGTGGTGCCGTCATGCAGCACGCCCACCGCCACGCCGATCAGCGCGCCCACGGTCATTTGCAGAAAGCTCGCGACACTGGAGGCGGTGCCCGCCATGTCGGGAAAGGGCGCGATGGCCCCGGCCATGGCGTTGGGAAACACCAGCGCGCAGGAGAAAAACACCAGCGCCACGGGGCCGATGACGGCGGGCAGCGTCTGCACGCCGGCCACCGCAAGCCCGAGCCCCAGCAGGCCCGCGCCAAGCCCGATCCACACGCCGGCGCGCATCATGGCGTGAATCCCTAAGCGTTTCGTCAACCGCCCGCCGATCAAGGCGCCGCTGACAAAGCCGCCCGCCACGAAGATGAAGAGGTAACCGAAGTTTTCCGGCGCCACGCCCAGCACCCCGATCACCACGAAGGCCCCGCCCGAGATGAAGCTGAACAATCCGCCGTAAGACAGCCCCGTGGTCAGGGCATAGCCGATGAAACCGCCGTGACTGAGCAGGCGCGCGACGTTGCGCACCAGCGTGGCAGGCCGCGTGGCCTGGGCGTTGAGACTGCTGTTGGTCTCGACGACCAACACTTTCGCCGCCGTCAGCAGGGCGACGCCCATGATCGTCAGGGCCGCGAACTGTCCGCGCCAGCCGAAGCCCAGATGAATCCATCCGCCCAGGATCGGCGCGAGCGCCGGGGCCAGGGCCATGACCCCGGACATATAAGACAATATTCGCGCGGCTTCCTCGCGGGCGAAGAGGTCGCGCACCACGGCCCGCGACAGCACCACGCCCGCGGCACTGCCGATGCCCTGCACCAGCCGCAAGGCCAAGAGCTGTTCGATGCTGCCGGCCAGGGCGCAACCGATGCTGGAGACGGCGAACAGTACCAATCCCGCCAGGATCAGCGGCCGGCGGCCGAAGCGGTCGGACATGGGGCCATAAATCAGCGTGCCCCCGGCGAAACCCAGCATGAACACGCTGAGCGTCAGTTGGGTCTGGGACACCGAGGCCGAGAAAAAGCTTCCGATGCTGGGCAGCGACGGCAAATAGAGGTCCGTGGACACGGGGCCCAGGGCGACCATGGCCGTCAGGACGGGAATCACGGCTCGGGAAACAGACTTATTCATATGTGAGTCGAAACTAAATGGCCGATTCTTTTATTGCGTTCTCATGTCGTGCCCGCTCAGCGGCTAGCGCGCGGGCATGAGCCATGGTTTGCCGCGCCGGATCAAGCAACGAATTGAAATCGCGGCACGATTTCGATTCCTCCACAGATTGTGGAAAACTCCTTGGCCGCTCAGTGAAAACACAATGGGTAGAAGATGAGGCAATCTTGCGGATCGTCGCAATAAAACGAATCTGGGCAGCGCTTTAAGGAAACTTAATTTTTGTTGCCCTAGGATTCCAGGTCGGAATACTTCCACCCGTGCGGGCGCTTGTTGTCTGGGAGTAGGCGCCCCATGTAACCAAGGCCGCCGACGCATTCAAAAAAGGCGCGGTGGCACGAAACAAGGACCGCAAAAACACAGGTCCTCTCGTTGCCCGATCCGGTCGGAAACGGACACCGGCGGGCAATCCCCAGGGCAGGCACACGGTTTCGGCGCGGAGTACGCCGCTCGGTAGTTTTGTGTTCGATTTTTGACGAGGAGAACTGCTGTGACCCTCTTCCATGTCTTGGCGCGCCTGTGGGCGACCGGCCACCACCGATGGTGCCGTGGCGTAACGTTTGCGGCGGCCCTGGGCGCATCCCTGGCCGCGGCCCTGGTTCCGGCGGTGTCCTCCGCCAAAGATATCCCCGACGATCTGCACATCGACCTCTCGAGCATCGTCGTTTCCAAAGAAGAACTAATCTGCCTCGCGCTCAACGATTATTGGGAAGCGCGCAGCGAGGTTTTGGCCGGCCGCGTCGCCGTGGCCCGCGTGGTCCTGAACCGCGCCATGGATCCGCGCTTTCCCTCCAACCTGTGCGACGTGGTCAAGCAGACCCGCACCGGGGCTTTGCACCGCTGCCAGTTCTCGTGGTTCTGCGACGGCAAGACCGACACGCCCTATGACGCCAAAGTGTGGCGCGATTCGCTGAAAATCGCCGCTGCGGTCCTGCAGAAGGATTCGGCCATACCCGACCCCACCGACGGAGCCTTGTGGTACCACGCCGACTTCATCCGGCCGACCTGGGCCATGGGCTATGAGTCCACCACCATCATCGGCACGCACGTCTTCTACCGCGAACCGGTGGAGGCGGCGCTGACGGGCCGCAAACCCTTCGTGCAGCGCTTGAACGCCTTCGCCGATTGGGTGGCCGACCGTCGCATCAAGGGCGCGGCCGGGCGTATCGCCGCCCGCTGATCGGGTTCTGTTTAGGTATAGCGATGCAAACTGGCGCCATGGCGGCGCAGCCATTGGCGCGCGGGCTCGGCCTCGGCCGTGAGCTCGCGTACCGTGCGCCAGAAGGCCGCCGAGTGATTCATGTGCCGCAAGTGCGCCACTTCGTGGGCCACCACGTAGCGCGCGACCGATTCCGGGGCCAGAAACAGACGCCAGCTTAAGGAGAGGCGCCCATCGCGCGAGCAACTGCCCCAGCGCGAGGCGGTGTCGCGCACCGCCACCCGCGTCACACGCCGGTCGATGCGCCGAGCGAACTCATGGGCCCAGGCGGCGAAGGTGCGCTTGGCCTCGGCCTTGATCCAGTCCTTGACCCGGCGCGGCAGGTGCTCGGTGGCCCCCGAGACGAACAGCACGTCGGCTTCGGTCCACACCCCACGCTTGGCGGTCGGCATGGCGCAGATGGTGTGATCGCGCCCCAGCACCGGCAGCGTCGCGCCGTCGGCCAGCGCCATGGGCGGCATCAGCGTGGCGAGATGCCGCTCGATCCAGCGGCGTTGTTTGATCACGAAGGCGCGCACCACGGCTTCGCTCACGCGAACCGGGCGCACCAGCACGATGGCGCCCTCGGCCACATCCACGCGCAGGCTCACGCGCCGGGCCCGCGCCGAGACCCGCTCGCGCCATTGGCCGGTGCGGACGAGTTCGGCCAGAAGCGGGACGGCGCCGTCGGCCATCAGAAGCCCTTCCACTCGACGATGTGAGAGGTCAATGGCCCGGCCTCGCGCTCATTGATGGCGCGCCCCCGCACCGAAATCCCGGCGCCATGCACACTCTCGTCGTTGCCGCTGCGCAAGGGATGCCACGTGGGTAGGTCTTCGCCCGCGCTCACCAGCTTGTAGGCGCAGGTGGTGGGCAACCAGTCGAGCGTGGGCACGCTCTCGGGGGTCAAGACAACGCAATCTGGCACCAAGGCCTTGCGCTTGGGATAGTTGGTGCATCGGCACTGATGCAAATCCAGCAGGCGGCAGGCGACATTGGTGATCTTCACCGCGCCGCGCTTGGTGCGCACCTTATGCAGGCAACACTTGCCGCAGCCGTCGCACAGGCTTTCCCATTCCCGGTCCGTCATCTCAGCGAGAGTCTTGGTGCGCCAAAACGGGGCCGGTGCGGCGGACATCTCAGCGCTTGGGTCCCAGTTCCTGGCGGACGCGCGCGGCGATTTGCTCTGGCGTCGTTTCCGCGCGGAAGTGCGTGACGTAGCGACCCTCGCGGTCCATGAAATAGATGAAGCCCGAGTGTTCCATCATGTACTCGCCGGGCACTTCCTCTTTGGCCTTCTGGAAATAGACCCGGTAAACATCGGCGGCCTTGCGCACCTGATCCGGCGTGCCGGTCAGCGCCACGAAGCGCGGATGAAAGTTCGCCACATAGTCGGCCATCACTGGCGGCGTGTCGCGCTCGGCATCCACCGTGAAGAATAGCGGCGTCACCGCGTCGCCGATGGGCCCCAAAATCTCCATGGCTTGGGTCATGGTCTGCAGCGAGATGGGGCAAATGTCCGGGCAGTGGGTGAAGCCGAAATAGACCAGCAGGTGCCGGCCCTTGAGCGTCTCGGAGGTCACCGATTGGCCCTTCTGGTCGATCATTTCGAAGGCGCCGCCGATGGCGGCTGCGCCCGACACCGTATTCACCTCGCTCGCGCGTTCGCCGCGCAAGCCGGGCAGATAGAACGCGAGAAACCCCACGGTGGCGATGGCGATGATGGCGGGCGCGATCAGTTGCTTCGGTGTCATGACTTTACTTCAGGGCTTGGAGGCGCCGGTCGATCTCGGCGGCCAAGGGCGTGCCGTTGGTGTTGACACGCGCACGCTGCCAGGCTGCGCGCGCGCCGTCCGCGTCGCCGGCCTTGGCCTTGGCGATGCCGCTGATGAACAGCGCGTCGGGTTGATTGGCGTCCAGCGCCAGAATATCCGCCGTGATACGCGCGAGCGCCTCGGGCAGCGGCGCCGGGCTGTTCAGGTCCGCGCCCGTCATCAGCACCGAAGCCAACTGAATTTTGGCCGACAGGTCCTGCGGTTTCAACGCGACAGCGCGCGTGAAGGCGCCCTTGGCGCCGTCCATGTTTTTCAGCACGGCGTAGGAGCGACCCAGCATCATCCAGCCGTTGAAGTCCTCGGGGTTGTTTTCCAGCCGTCCGGCCAGGCTCCCGACCATGGCCTGAATCTGCGCGAGGTTCTCGCCCGAGAACTGCCCCTTGATCGCGCTCACATCGGGCGACGTAATGTCGTTCGGATCGCTCGGCGGCACGGCCGCGGCGGTTTGCTCCGGTGCTGAGGGTGTTGCGGCAACGGGCGTTTCGGGGTCAAGCGGATGGCGCGGCTCCACCGTCATGGGCATGATGGCGGCACTTTGCGCCACCTGGAACATGCGGCCCCGCACCATCTCCTGCCAGGGGGCATCGGCTGGGGCGCTGGCGGTGAGCTCGCGCCAAATCGCGATGGCGCCGCGCGCGTTGCCGGTGTGGGCTTCGGCGAGCCCCAAATAGAACCGCGCGCGCGGATCGGCGCGGTCGCGCTCCAAGGCTTTCAGGAAGGCCTCGCGCGCTTCCTCGGTCACGCCGCCCGCCACCGTCACGGCCATCTCGCCGAAGTTGGCGTAGGGCTCGGCCCCCGGCGGGTTCAGCGTCAGCAGGTGGCGATAAGCATCCAAGGCTTCGGCGAAGCGGTCGATCTGGCGGTAGCTGCGCGCCAGCAACGCCCAGCCCTCGATGTTGTTTGGCTCGCCCGCCATGCGCGCGGCCAACTGGTCCACCAGCTTGGCCATCTCCGGGTCCGCGTCCTCGCCGTGCGGGGCGCTCGCGGACTTGGCGGGCAACTGCGGCGAGCCTAGACCGCCATAGACGGCGAGCGCCGCCATGGGCACGGCCACGGCGATCACTGCCGTGAGGCCCGCGCGCAGGCCGGGCGATTCCCGGCTGATCGTCACCGCCTCGCGCCGTCCGGCGGCGAGAATGCGCCGTTGAATTTCCACTCTTAAAGCTTCGGCCTCGGCGCCCGACAGCACGCCGCGCGCCACGTCGCGCTCCACCTCGGCCAACTGATCGCGCAATACGGTCAAATCGTGTTCGGTGTCGTTGGCGGTGGGCGCCTGCTCGCGCACCAGGGGCCACACCAACGCGGCCACGACCATGATTGTCAGCACGCCCATGCCGATCCAGACCATCATGAACGTTGGTCCTTGTTGGTCTTGGCCATGAGCTTGTTCAACTCCGCCGACTCTTCGGCGCTCAGGCCCGCCGCGGCTTGGGTAACCCCGGCTTGCGCGCCCGCGCGTCGTAACCGTCGTGCCGCCATGAGGGCACCGATGCCCAGCAGCAAGGCCGGGCCCAGCCATAAGGCCAAGGTCTCGGCCGTGAAGCGCGGCTTGAGCAGCACGAAGTCGCCGTAGCGCTGCACCATGTAATTCACGACCTGCTCGTTGGAATCGCCGGCGGCAATACGTTCCCGCACCAACAGGCGCATGTCCTTGGCCAACTCGGCGCTCGACTCATCGATGGTTTCGTTCTGACACACCACGCAACGCAAGGCCTTGCTCACTTCGCGCGCGCGCGCCTCCTGCGCGGGGTCGCCCAAACGTTCGTTGGGGTTGACGGCACCGGCGCTGGAGGCCGCGAGCAACAGTACAAGGACCAAACGCATCATGGGCGCAAACTCGCGATCAAGGGCTGCAACGTGTCGCGCCATATCTCGGGCGTGATGGGGCCGATGTGCTTGTAGCGAATGACGCCCGCGGCATCGACCACGAAGGTCTCGGGCGCGCCGGTCACGCCCAAGGCAATGGCCGCGTGGCTGCGCGGGTCTTGGCCGATGCGCGCGTAAGGGTCGCCGTGTTGGGCGAGCCAGCGCGCACTGGCCGTGGGCTCGTCGCGCCAGGCGATGCCGTGGATCGGCACGTCGTCGGACTTGGCCAGCTCCATCAGCAGCGGATGCTCGGCCAGGCACGCCACGCACCACGAACCCCAGACGTTCACCAAACTCACCGTACCTTTGAGTTCGCTGGTCTTGATGCCCAGCGTGCCTTTGCCTTGGGCGCGGCCGGGCAGTGGCGGCAAGTCCATCTCGGGGAACGGCGTTTGCAGCAGGACGGTTGGCAACAGGCGCGGGTCCGCACCTTGCTGGACGTCCAGGAGGCGCTTGCCGAAAATGCCGACCAAGGCCGCGACAACCAGAAGCGGCACCAAAAAGGGCCAACGCTTTGCGGCCACGGCGGTCATGACTATTCCGCCGGAACCGCGCCGGCGGGAAGGGCCGCGCGGCGCGGCGCGCCGATCCTCAAGCGCCGGTCGCTCAGCGACACCAAGCCGCCCAAGGCCATCAGCAGCACGCCGTACCACAGGCAAGGCACGAAGGGCTCGTAATAGATGCGCGCCACGAAGGCGCCTTGATCGCCGTCTTGATCGCCGATGACGGCGTAAAGATCGGTGAGGAAGGTGGTGTGAATCGCCGCCTCGGTGGTTTGCTGGGGCGGCTGCAGGTAGTTGCGCTTTTCCGGCGTCAGCAGGGCGATTTCATCCTCGCCGCGAAACACGCGGTAGGTGCCTTCCACGGCGCTGTAGTTGGGACCAGGGATGCGCCGCGCGCCCTCGAACTGAAAGCGGTAGCCCGCCACTTCGATGCTCTCGCCGGGCTTGAGGGTTTCGATGCGTTCTTGTTTCCAGGCCGATGCGCCCGTCACGCCGACGATCAACACCGCCATGCCGAGGTGGGCGAGCGTCATGCCGTGGGCCGCGCGCGGTAATTGCGCCGCCCGCTTCCAGCTCAGGGCGCCGTCGGAGGCGCGAATACGTCCCAGCCATTCGGTCACGGTGGCGATGGCCAGCCATCCAGCCAGGGCCATGCCGCCGCCGGCGGCCAGGTCGATCAGATCGCCGCCCGCCGCCACCCAGGTGCCCAGCGCGATCACGACGGTGGCCCCGCCCGCGAGCTTGAGGCGCTGCAGGGCTCCGGCCAGGTCGGCGCGCTTCCACGACAGGAACGGCCCGATTCCAGCCAAGATGACGAGTGGCGTCATGAGCGGCACGAAGACGGAATTGAAATAGGGCGCGCCAACCGACAGTTTGCCCAGCTCCAAGGCGTCGGCGATGAGCGGATAGAGCGTGCCCAGCAGCACGGTGGCCGCCGCCGTGGCCAGCAGCACGTTGTTGATCAGCAAGCCACCCTCGCGCGAGATGGGCGCAAAGGCGCCGCCGCCTTCCATGGCGGGCGCGCGCATCGCATAAAGGGTGAACGATCCGCCGATGGCCGCCGCCAGCAACATCAGCACGAACACGCCGCGCGTGGGATCGGCGGCGAAAGCATGCACGGAGGTCAGAATCCCCGAGCGCACCAGGAAGGTGCCCAGGAGGCTGAGAGAGAAGGTGACGATGGCCAGCAGAATGGTCCAGCTTTTCAGGGCCTCGCGGCGTTCCACCACGATGGCCGAGTGCAGCAGCGCCGTGCCCGTGAGCCAGGGAATGAACGAGGCGTTCTCCACCGGGTCCCAGAACCACCAGCCGCCCCAGCCCAGTTCGTAGTAGGCCCACCAACTGCCGAGCCCGATGCCGAGCGTGAGAAACATCCAGGCCGCCAAGGTCCACGGGCGCACCCAGCGCGCCCAGGCGGCATCGACGCGGCCCTCCAGCAGCGCCGCCACGGCGAAGGAGAAGGCCACGGAAAATCCGACGTAGCCCAGGTAGAGCATGGGCGGATGGAAGGCGAGGCCGGGGTCCTGCAGCAGCGGGTTCAATCCGTTACCCTGGGCGGGCGCGGGATCGATGCGCAGGAACGGGTTGGAGGTGAACAAGACGAACGCGATGAAGCCGAAGCCGATCAGGCCCTGCACCGCCAGCGCGCGCGCCTTGAGGCGGGCGGGCAGATTGCGGCCGAACAACGCCACGCAGGCGCCGAACAACGCCAGCACCGCGATCCACAGCACCATGGAGCCTTCGTGGTTGCCCCACACGCCGGAGATTTTATAAAGCAGCGGCTTGGCGGTGTGGGAATTCTCGAACACGCCCACCACCGAGAAATCCGAGGTGACGTAAGCGTGGGTGAGCGCGCCAAAGGCGATCAACGCCAGCGCGCATTGCACCAGGGCGGCGGGGGCGGCGAGGCCCATCCACGCCGCGTTGGCGCGGGCAGCCCCCGCCAAGGGCAGCGTGCCCTGCACCAGGGCCACGACCAACGCCACCGCCAGGGCAAAGTGTCCGAGTTCGATGATCATCGTTTGAAGTTCATAATGTCACTTGTTGTCCGCGGCGGCGGATGTGCCCGGCTGCCAGTGTCCGTTGGCCTTGAGGGCCTCGGCCACCTCGGGGGGCATGTAGTTCTCGTCGTGCTTGGCCAGCACGTCGCTCGCCACAAAAATCCCGTCGCGGCCCAGCGTGCCCTCGGCGACGATGCCTTGGCCCTCGCGGAACAGGTCGGGCAGGATGCCGGTGTAGCGGATGGAGAGTTTCTCCACCGTGTCGGTGACCGTGAAGCTCACGGTGTTGCCGTCCTTCACCACGCTGCCTTCCTCGACCAAGCCGCCCACGCGCAAGCGCTGTTGGGGCGCGATGGTCTTTTCCTTCAGCTCCGTGGGGCTGAAGAAAAACACCACGCTGTCCTCGGCCGCTGTCAAGATCAACGCCGTGGCCGCGAACAGGCCCAAAAGCCCGAGCGCGACGAAATACAGCCGCTGCGTCTTGCGGGTCATGGCGGGGCGGCGTCCTCGGCGCGGGTTTTCAGGGCGGCGAATTCATGCTCGCGGGCGCGCCAGGCGCGATAGGACGCCCACAGCACGCCGATCAGCCCGGCCGCCGCCAAGGCATAGGCCGGCCACACGAACCAGGCGTAACCGCCCATCTGAAAATATTCGCTTAAGGCTTGCATGAGGGATTACCCGGCGGCGGCCATGCTGAAGCGGGCGGTGCGGATTTTCGCGGCCAGCAATTCGGCGCGCACCCGCACAATCAGCACGGCGATGAAGTAAAACTGAAACGCGCCGACCATCGTCAACAGCGGCCACAACATGGCGGCGTTCACGCTGAAGCCGCTCATGCCGAAGATGGCCGGCTGATGTAGGGTGTTCCACCACTCCACCGAGTAGTGCACGATCGGCAGGTTGACCGAGCCCACCAGCGCCAGCAGCGCTTGGGCCTTGTCGCCACGTTCCTGATCCTCGAAGGCATCGCCCAGCGCGATGTAGCCGAGATAGAGGAAAAACAAGATCAGCATGGAGGTCAGGCGCGCGTCCCACACCCACCACGTGCCCCACATGGGCTCGCCCCACAGCATGCCGGTGACGAGACAGAGCGCCGTGAACATCGCGCCGATGGGGGCGGCGGCGCGGGCGACGATGTGGGCGATGGCGTGGCGCCAGATGAGGAACACCGCGCTGCCCCCGGCCATCACCATGTAAACGAACAAGCCCATCCAGGCCGACGGCACGTGCACATACATGATGCGCACCGTTTCGCCCTGCTGGTAATCGGGCGGCGAGGTCACCAGGGCCATGGGTAGGCCCACGACGAAACACAGCACGCTTATGCCGACCGCCCACGGATAAACCGCGTTGGCGATGCGCATGAAAAACGTCGGGTTGGCGAACTTGTGCATGGTCTCAGTCCAGGAATAGCGCGCGGTTGTCGCATCCCATATCGGCCCGCTCAAGGGCAATCGAAAGGCGCCCCGGAAAGGCCCTTAATTCCTTGAGATTCATCAAGAAATCTATTCCGCCGCTTGGCGCAGGGCGATACTCGCCGCCCACGGGCACAAGGTCACCGCCAGCACCAAAAGTCCGCCCAAAACGCTGTAGGGCGCGCTGCTTTCGATGCCGATGATGGCCGCTTCCACGGCGGCCGCGCCGAAGATCAGCACCGGCACATAGAGCGGCAGCAACAGCAGCGACAACAACACGCCGCCGCGCCGCGCGCCCAGCACGATGGCCGCCCCCACCGCCCCCAGCAGGCTCAAGACCGGCGTGCCCAAGGCCAGCGAGATCAGCAGGGGCACGTAGCCAAGCGCGGGCATCTGCAACGCGAGCGCCACGGCGGGGGCGACGATCAACAACGGCACGCCGGTTGTCAGCCAATGCGAGAGCGTTTTCGCCAGCACGATGGCCATGGGCTCGGCGCCGCTGATGAGCAACTGGTCGAGCGTGCCGTCCTCGTGGTCCATGGCGAACATGCGTTCCAGCGACAACAACGCGGCCAGCAGCGCCGTGGTCCACACCACGCCCGCCGAGATGCGCGCCTGGACGTTGGCCTCGGCCCCCACGCCGAAGGCGAACATGGTGGCGGCAGCCGCGAAGAAGGCGATGATGGTCATGACATCGCCCTGGCTGCGCAGCGCCAGCGTGAGATCGCGTTTCAGGATGGCGGCAAAACCGTTCATGCGGCGGCCCTGCCGTTCATGCGCGCCGGATCGAGCGTGAGGGACGCAGCGCCGGGCAATAGCGTTTCGCCGTGGCTTGCCAGCACCACCAGGCCGCCGCGCTGTAAATGGCTCTGCAGGGCCGTTTTCAGGGCCAGTTGCGCGGCGTCGTCGAGCGTGTTGACGGGTTCGTCCAGCAGCCACAGTTGCGCGCCGCTCACCAACAGCCGTGCCAGCGCGACGCGGTGGCGTTGGCCCGCCGACAGCACGCGGCCTGGCAACTCGGCGAGACGATCCAATGCATACGCAGAGATTGCGGCGTCGACGGATGATGCCGGTGCGTTGCGCAGCTCGGCCCAGAACTGCAAATTCTCGCGCACGCTTTGCGCGGGCTTCACCGCATCGAGATGCGAGGCAAATCCCAGCCGCGCACCGTGAACAGGCAAATCCTCGGCGATGTCGGCGCCGTTCCAAGTGAGCCTGCCCGCGACCGCGCGCGCGAGGCCCGCCATGAGGCGCAGCAGCGTGGTCTTTCCGCTGCCGTTGGGTCCGCGCAGCACCAAGGCTTCGCCCGCGGCGACGCGGAACGACACATCGCTCAGCACCAAGCGCCCGCCGCGCCGGCAGCTTAAGCCCGCGCCGGAAAATACTGCTGTGGTGAAAGGAGGTTCCGCCATGGGCGGACCATATAACAAACTTGAGCGGCCGCGCGGCGGCAAAAAAGTCCGGCGGTCGGGCCGTTGGGGTTGGAGGGGGAGAGGGTGGCGCCGACCGCCGGGTAGGACACTCATGTCGGTGCGGTAGGGGAAGTACCGGCCCGACAGGCATCGGCGGGGTCCGAAGGAGCCAAGACCGTCGCCTCCGCTTTCGAGGATCAAATTGCCCGCCAAATGTGGCGGGAATCGGGTCCCGGGCATGACAAAACCGTGAGGTTATGTGCTAGGGCTCCGCGCGAAATTTGCTATTTCAGCCAAGGGCTTGGCCGAGTTCTCCACAGCGCGCCCCCTGGACAAGGGGGCCGGGATATGGATGATGCCTGAAACGGGCCCCGCGTCTCGCGCGGGAACGTCAATCAATAACCGCCGCCTTTGTATGGGGAACACCGATGCCCACCGGACATGACAGCCTGAAAACCCGCCGTTCACTCACCGCCGGGGGAAAAAGCTACGACTACTTCAGCATTCCCGCGGCGGCGGAAAAAATCGGCGACGTGTCCCGTCTGCCCTTTTCCATGAAGGTGCTGCTGGAAAACCTGCTGCGCTTCGAGGACGGCAGTTCGGTCACGGTGGACCATATCAAGGCCATCGCCGCATGGCTGAAAAACCCCAAAGCGCCCGAGCAAGAAATCGCTTATCGCCCCGCGCGCGTGCTGATGCAGGATTTCACCGGCGTGCCCGCCGTGGTGGACCTGGCCGCCATGCGCGATGCCATCAAGGCGCTCGGCGGCAATCCGCAAAAGATCAATCCGCTGTCGCCCGTGGACCTGGTCATCGACCACTCGGTCATGGTCGATCACTACGCCTCCTCGACGTCCTTGCAGCAAAACATCGACATCGAGTTCGAAAGAAATGGGGAAAGGTATCAATTCCTGCGTTGGGGCCAGATGGGCTTCAACAATTTCCGCGTCGTGCCGCCGGGGACGGGCATCTGCCACCAGGTCAACGTCGAGTATCTGGCGCAGGTGGTGTGGACCGCCGAGGAAGCGGGCAAGACGATTGCTTATCCCGATACATTGGTCGGCACCGATAGCCATACCACCATGGTCAACGGCCTGGCCGTGCTGGGCTGGGGTGTCGGCGGCATCGAGGCCGAAGCGGCCATGTTGGGCCAGCCGACGCCGATGCTGATTCCCGAAGTCATCGGCATGAAGCTCACGGGCAAGCTCAAGCCCGGCACCACGGCGACAGACTTGGTCCTCACGGTCACGCAAATGCTGCGCAAGAAGGGCGTGGTCAACAAGTTCGTGGAATTCTACGGCCCGGGCTTGAACGATCTGTCACTCACCGACCGCGCCACCATCGCCAACATGGCGCCCGAGTACGGCGCCACCTGCGGCTTCTTCCCCATCGACAAAGAAACTTGCCGCTACCTCGAATTCACCGGCCGCGATCCGGGCCGCGTGGCGCTCGTCGAGGCCTATGCCAAGGCCCAGGGCATGTGGCGCGACGAGAACACGCCCGATCCCACGTTCACCGATTCCATTTCGCTCGATCTCTCCACCGTCGAGCCTTCGCTCGCCGGTCCCAAGCGCCCGCAAGACCGCGTCTCGCTGGCCGCCGCCAGCAGGGAGTTCGACAAGGCGTTGAAGGAGGGCTTTGCCCACCCCGCGCCGGTCGCGACGGCCGTGACGGGCCTGTCTGGGCCTTACGCCAAGAGCACGCTCAACGACGGCGATGTCGTGCTGGCCGCCATCACGTCGTGCACCAACACCTCCAACCCCTCGGTGCTGTTCGCCGCCGGTCTGGTGGCGCGCAAAGCCCGCGCGCTGGGACTCAATCGCAAGCCGTGGGTGAAAACCTCTCTCGCGCCGGGCAGCCAGGTCGTCACCGACTATCTGACCAAGGCCGGCCTGCAAGCCGATCTCGATGCCATCGGGTTCAACACGGTCGGCTACGGCTGCACCACCTGCATCGGCAATTCGGGCCCCTTGGACGACAACATCGCCAAGGCCATCGAGACGGGCGATCTCGTCGTCGCGGGCGTGCTCTCGGGCAACCGCAACTTCGAGGGCCGCATCAGCCCGCACATCAAGGCCAACTACTTGGCCTCGCCGCCGCTGGTGGTGGCCTACGCGCTGTTCGGCACCATCGCCAAGGACATCAACACCGACGTGATCGGCACCGGGAAGGACGGCAAGCCCGTGTACCTGAAGGACATCTGGCCGACGCCCGCCGAGGTGGCCGAGTGCATCGAGAAGTTCCTGACCAAGGCGATGTTCACCAACCGCTACTCCGACGTCTTCAAGGGCCCCGCGCCCTGGCAGGCGGTCAAGGCCGACAAGACGGAAACCTATGCCTGGCCGGCCAAGTCCACTTACGTCGCCAATCCGCCCTATTTCACGGGCATGGGCAAGACCGCCAAGGCCGTCGCCGACATCAAGGGCGCGCGCCCGCTCGCGATCCTGGGCGATTCGGTCACCACCGATCACATCTCGCCGGCCGGCTCCATCAAGAAGGATTCGCCGGCGGGCAAATATCTCATCGCCAACGGCGTGCAGCCCAAAGACTTCAACTCCTACGGCGCGCGGCGCGGGCACCACGAGGTGATGATGCGCGGCACCTTCGCCAACATCCGCATCAAGAACGAAATGGTGCCGGGCGTCGAAGGCGGCGTGACCAAGCATCAGCCCTCGGGCGAGCAGATGGCGATTTACGACGCGGCCATGAAGTACCAGGCGGCGGGCACGCCGCTCGTGATCGTGGCGGGCAAGGAATACGGCACCGGCTCGTCGCGCGATTGGGCGGCCAAGGGCACCAACCTGCTGGGCGTGAAGGCCGTGCTGGTGGAAAGCTTCGAGCGCATTCACCGCTCCAATCTCGTCGGCATGGGCGTGCTGCCCTTGCAATTCAAGGGCGACATGACGCGCAAGACGCTGAACCTCGACGGCACCGAGACCTTCGATATCGCCGGGCTCAACAGCTTGAAGCCGCTGGGCGACGTCACGGTGGTCATTCACCGCGCCAACGGCAAAACCGAGACGATCACGGTTCAGTGCCGCATCGATAACTCGGGCGAGATGGACTACTACCGCAGTGGCGGTGTGCTGCACTACGTGCTGCGCAATTTGGCGGCGTAAGCCTCACGCATTTTTCTTACCAAGCTTAACCCCGCGTCATATGATGACGCGGGGTTCTTCTTTTTGCGGAGGCCGACCATGCACATCAATCGCCGCACGCTCATTGCCGGGGCCGGGATGGCAGCGTTGTCCGTTCGCGCGTCATGGGCCGCGACCAAAGTCCTGCCCACCGCCAGCCCCAAGTCCATGGGCTTCGATGCGGAACGCTTGAAGCGGATTCCCGCAGCACTGCAGCGGCATATCGATGCCGGCGAGGCGCCGGGGTTTCTGGCCGCCGTCATGCGAAACGGCAAGCTCGTGTCGTTCGATGCGCTCGGCTACCGCGACATCGCCGCCAAGACGCCCATGACGCGCGATACCATCTTCCGCATCATGTCCATGACCAAGCCGATCGTTTCCGTGGCGGCCATGATTCTGGCCGAGGAAAACCGCCTGCGGCTCACTGACCCGGTCGCGAGGTTCATTCCGGCTTTCGCCAAACAGCAGGTCTATGTCAGCGGCGAAGGCGAGGGCATGGTGCTGGCCCCGGCCAAGCGCCAGGTGCAGGTGCGCAACCTGCTGATGCACACGTCGGGATATTCCTATGGCCTTGGCGCCCATCCGGTGGCCGAGCTGCAGCGCAGGCGCGGGCCGCGGCTCGAGACCTCCGACTCGCTCGCGGCTTTTTGCGATGCCGCGGCCGCCCTGCCGCTGATGTTCGAGCCGGGCACGCAGTGGCAGTACGGCATTTCCACCGACCTCCTGGGCCGCGTCGTCGAAGTGGCCTCGGGCATGACGCTGCCGGAGTTTCTGCGGGAGCGGATTTTCGCGCCCCTCGGCATGACCGACACCGCGTTCTTCGTGGCGCCCGACAAGGCCGCCCGCTTCGCCAACCGCTACGCCATCAAGGACGGCGCGCTCGCGCTGCACGAGGACGCCAAGACCAGCCGTTTTCTCAAGGCGCCCAAGGTGCCCTCGGGCGGCGGCGGGCTTACGTCCACGGCGGATGATTACCTGCGCTTCGCCGCCATGCTGCTGAACGAGGGCGAGCTGGACGGCGCGCGCATCCTCGCGCCCCAAACCGTGCGCCTGATGCGCGCGAACCATCTGTCCGAGGCCATCACCGAGGCGCGCGACACGGGCTTCGGGCTCGGCTTCGGCGTGGACATCGCGGGCGCCAACCGCAGCTACTACGGCGGCGACGGCACGTACCATTGGGGGGGCGCCAACCGCACCCACTTCTGGGTTGATCCGGCCAACAAAATCGTCGGGCTGTCGATGACGCAGATGGACCCCTTCGATAATTTGTTCGAGGAGGACATGCGCGCGCTGACCTACCAGGCGTTCATGGGGTAGGGGCTTCGGCTCAGGTCAAGCCCAACGTCCATCGCAGCGCAAGATCGATAGCCGCCATTTGATCAGCGGCGACAACGCCGGCAATCTTTCCCAACCGCCGCCTTGGCAAGGACAAGATTTTGTCTGTCATAACCTGAGATATGACTTTAAGGCCATTCTCGTCAGTCGGCTCAAGATCGACCCGGAATGTCCTTTCTCCGCGCACATCGCTCGTCAAAAGACAAACCGAGACCGTGTCGTGATCGGGATTGAGCATGTCGGACTGAACGACCACAGCCGGGCGTGGCTTGCCGAAGTCTCCGGGCGCCGCGACGATGAGAATCTGCCCGCGCCTTATTTCCACTCGTCCATATCCTCAGCCGCGGCTTCGATAAACGCGATGGCCTCGCGTTCTCCTGGCGTGCCGCGCAAGGCTTCTACATCGCGTCGAACTCGCGCGATAAACGCCGGATCGTTGGTATCCGGCACCCACGTCTGGACAAGCTTGAAGCCCTTGGCGCGCATGCGGGCGCGGAAAGCGCGCATCTTTTCCGCCGCGGTCTTGGCGCGACGGGGCTTGCCCGCTGCCGCGCGCTTGTCCTGCGTCCGCGCTGACTTCTTCCTTGCCGCCGTTGCCATAATCTGGTCTCCTCTTGGTAACATGTTACCATTCTTGAGTCCGATTTTCCAGGTCTTCCGACCATGACCACGCCCGCCGTTCCCGGCCTCACGCGCCACTTCTGCACCATCGGCGCGCGGCAAGTGCATTACCGGCGCATGGGGAGCGGTCCTGCCTTGATCGCGCTGCATCGTCTGCCGCGCTCCTCGCGCGATTTATTGCCGTTCATTCAATCGGCGGCGCAGAAATTCACGGTGATCGCGCCCGACATCGCCGGTTACGGCAGTTCGTGGCAGCTCTCGCGGCGCACGCCCACCGCCAATTTCATTCCGCCCTGGCGCGACTACGTCGACGACATCGACGCGCTCGCCAAGGAGCTGGGCGTCAAACAGGCGCTGCTGTACGGCGAGGGTGAGGGGGCCACGCTGGCGTTCCAGTTGGTGCTGCGCGATCCCAAGCGCTTCGCCGCCGCGGCCCTCAACAACATCGCGCTGCTCACCGACGTGGAGCGCGCCGAGGCCATGAAGGCCTGGCCCGCCTTCGAGCCGCACTGGGATGGCAGCCACTTGGCGTGGCTGTGGTCGTATCTGCGCGAGGAAAACGCCTTCTCGCCGTGGTGGAGCAAGAGCCTCGCCACGCGCATGGAAAAAGACATGCCACCACCCGATGAGCTGCAACATCGTCTGGTGCAAATTCTCGCCGACGGGCGCATGGCCGCCGACACGGTGCGCCTGCCCACCGAGAGCCCCATGACGGGCCGTCAGGGGCGGGGCTATCGCGTCGGCCTGTTGTCGTCGCTGGAGTTCCGGCCCGGCGCACATGTGCTCAATGTCGCGGTGCCGATGCTGTTCACGGGCGCCAAGGCCTTTCACAAGCACATCTCGCTGGCCAAGGCCTCGACACCATCGAATAAGTGCAGCTTCAAGCCCGCCGCCAGCCCCGCCGAGGCCGCCGACTTTGCCGTCGAGTTTCTGGCCCAACATGGCGCGCGCGTGCCGCCGCCGCCGCCCGCGCCCGCCGCCAAGCCCATCCATGGCGTGCTGTGGGAGGATTTCGTGCCGGTGCCGGGCGGACAGCTTCATGTACAGATGAACGACGATTTCGGAACGGTGCCCCTGCTGATCCAGCACGACGCGGCGTCATCGGTGGGCACGGTGGAGCCCATCACGCGCTCGCTCATCGGCCGGCGCACCATCTTGGCGTTTGATCTGCCGGGCTCGGGCGAGTCCGACAATACGCTGCCCACTACGGCGGGCGGTTATGACGGCATCGAGGTCTCGCACTACGCCGAGGTGCTGCGATCGGTGCTGGAGACCTTCGGCCTCGACAAGGTGGATTTCTATGGCATGTGGGGCGGCGGCTTCGTGGGGCTCGATCTCGCCCTGATGCAGCCCACGCGGATTCGCAGGCTGGTGATGTCCAACGTCTTTCAGCACACCGGCGCCGAGCAAAAACTCATCCAAGACAACTACACCCCGCCCATCGAGCCCGTGTGGCACGGCGGGCACCTGGCGCAATGCTGGCACCAGATGCGCGATCAGGGCATCTACTATCCGTGGTTCGATCGCACCGCCCAGGGCGTCATCAAGCGCGAGCCCTTCATCGCCACCGACATGGTCCACGAGCGCGCGTGCTCCCTGCTCAAGGCGGGCAACATGTACCGCACGGCCTACCAGGCGCATTTCCGCTATCCGACCTACGACAAGCTCAAGACCTCGCCGGTGCCCACCCTGGTGGCCACGACAAAGTGGGATCCCAACAATCCGCACACCGAGGCCGCCGCCAAGGCCGCGCCCAACGCCAAGCTCAGGTACCTCGACGACGATTTCACCAAATGGGGCGAAAGCTTCCTGCCGTTTCTGGAAGAGGGCGATCGGTAGCGCGGCTTAGCTCACTTTCGTCACCGCATCCCGCTCCGTCAGGTGTTCCCGGCGCGCGAGATAGAGGCAACTGCCGATCAGCACGCTCACGCCCGCCAGCATGACGGGGTCGGGCACGTCGCCGAACCAAAAGTAGCCGATGATCAGGCCGTAGACGATGATGGTGTAGGTGAAGGGCGAGACCGCCGAGGCCGGCGCATAACGATAGGACGTCGCCATCAACAACTGCCCGCCGCCGCACATCACGCCCTGCAGCATGAGCCAGCCGTAGCCCGCCGCGTCGGGGCTGCGCCACACCGGCGGCACCAGCGCGCCCAACACGACGATGGAAAAGACGGCGAAGTAGGCCGTGACCGTCACCGGGTGATCGGTGCGCCCCAGCACCCGCAAGGTCAGGGTCATGACGGCGAAGGCGACGGCGCCGCCCAAGGTCCACAGCGCGCCGATGCCGAACACGCCCAGGCCCGGGCGCATGGCGATCAGCACGCCCGCGAAACCCACCACCACGGCCGCCCAGCGCCGCCACTCCATCCGTTCGCGCAAGACCCAGCCCGCCAGCACGCTCACCATCAACACGCCGGAAAAGCCGATGGCGCTGACCTCGGCGAGCGGCATGGTGCGAAACGCGATGATGTAACACGCCATGCCGCCGGCGCCCGCCACGCAGCGCACCAGCATGATCCACGGTTGCCGCGTCACCCACAGCGCCGCCGGCGCGCGCACGATCAAGGGCAGCAGCACGAGCGTGGCGCCCAGGGCGCGGAAAAACAGAATCTGCGTCGCCGTGTAATCGGGCGCGAGATGCTTGGCGATGGCGTCCTGCACCGCGTAAAGCCCGATGGACAGCAGCATCAGCCCGATGCCGAACAGCTTGCGCTCCGCCGGTGCGGTTGGTCGTGGTGCGCTCATCGGTTTCCCCTTGGGCGGTTATCGCCCATCGCCCAGCCCATGTGAATTGTGCGGATAACCCCGGGATTTCTTGGTCGCACACCTGCCGCGCGGTAAAATGCGGCGTGATGAATGAAGCGCGAGCCTCTCGCTCGCGCGGGGCCGTGTGTGCCCCATGAGAACAGGAGGCTGCGCACCGGGAATTTCCTGATCGCAAAACAGGGTCTTTACGTTTTCAAATGCTTTCAAAGGCTTAGGCACCCATGACCTGTAATTTTTGCATCCTCCCTGAAATAACAGGGATAACAGGTGAAACCCCGGGAAATCCGCCATTTTTCCTGTGGGCCCGGAGGCGCCATGAGGCCCCTTTGCCCCAATTGCGGCCACGCCCGTGGCGACGGTTGTGCGGGACGATTGAACCGCCCGGCCAGAGACGCCGAGCCGCGCGCGTCGATTTCGGAGTGGTCGCGAAGCTAGGGCTAACCCAGCCCCTTCTCCATCATGACCGAGAGGCGTTTCGCAAAGGCCACCGGGTCGGCCACGGGCTCGCCCTCGACGATGCGCGCTTGGTCCAGCAGCAGGTGCGCCGCGTCGTCCAGGCTCGAACCGGACAGGGTCATCAAGCGCTTGATCAGCCCATGCTTCGGGTTGATCTCGAGAATCTTGCGCACCGCCAGGCCCGGCGCGTCGCCGTGCTGCTTCAGCATGCGCGCGAGATGCAGGCTCATGCCGCCGGTGTCGGCCACCAGGCACACCGGGCTGCCGGTCAAGCGTTCCGTCGTGCGCACATCGGCCACGGCCGCGCCGAGCGACTTTTTCAAGGCCTCGATCAAGTCCTTGATGGCCTGTTCGGCGGCGGCCCCGGTGTCGTCCTTTTTGTCGTCCGCTCCGTCGCCCTTGATCTTGGCCAGGTCGGCGCCGGCCTCGGCGACGCCGCGGAAATTCTTTTTGTCGTAGGCGTGCACGGACGCGACCCAGAACTCGTCGATGGGATCCGTCAGCAGCAACACCTCGATGCCCTTGGCGACGAAACCTTCCAGTTGCGGGCTGTTCTTGAGCAGGCCGGCGTCATCGCCGGTGACGGTGTAGATCGCGTCCTGGCCTTCCTTCATGCGGCCGACGTAGTCCTTCAGCGACATCCAGCCGTCCACGGCACTGGAGCGGAAGCGGGCCAACTCCAACAATTCCTCGCGGCGCTCGAAGTCCTCGTAGAGCCCTTCTTTCATCACCGGGCCGAACACCTCCCAGAATTTGGCGTACTCGTCCGGTTTCTCGGCGCGCTCCTTCAGGTCTTTCAGCAGGCGTTTGACGATGCCGCTTTGGATTTTGCGCAGCAGCGGATTGTCCTGCAGGATTTCGCGGCTGATGTTGAGCGGCAAGTCGGAGGAATCCACCACGCCGCGCACAAAGCGCAAATAGCGCGGCATCAAGCCTTCCAGCTTGTCCGAGATGAACACGCGGTTGATGTACAGCTTGACGTTGGTCTTGCGGTCGGGATTGAAAAGGTCGAAGGGCTTGGTGGACGGCACGTACAGCAGCGCCGTGTATTCGATGGCACCCTCGGCCTTGAAGTGCAGCGTGTGCCAGGGCTCGTCGAAGGCGTGCCCGACGTGGTGGTAAAACTCCTTGTACTGCTCGGGCGTGATCTCGCTCTTGGGGCGCATCCACAGGGCCGAGGCGGTGTTGAGCGTTTCAGGCGCCGCGTCCTTCTTGTCGGCGTCGGCCCCCTTGGCCCCCTTGGCCTCGCCCGCGATCGGGTCGAGGATCACCGGCACGGCGACGTGGTCGGAGTAGGTCTTGACGATGCGCTTCAGGCGGAAGGCGTCGAGAAAATCCTCGGCGTCTTTTTTCATGTGCAGCACGATCTTGGCGCCGCGCGCGACGTTGTCGGCCTCGCCCACGGCGAACTTGCCGGCACCCTCGCTCGACCAGTGCCAGCCCTTGGTCTCGCCGGCCTTGCGCGAAAACACTTCAACGCGATGGGCGACCATGAAGGCCGAATAAAAGCCCACGCCGAATTGGCCGATGAGGCTCACGTCCTTGGACTTGTCGCCGGTCAGCGATTTCATGAACTCCGCCGTGCCCGACTTGGCGATGGTGCCCAGGTTGGCGATCAGCTCGTCGCGGTTCATGCCGATGCCGTTGTCGGACACCGTCAACGTCTTGGCGGCCTTGTCGACGCTCAGGTGAATCTCGAAATTGCCGCCGCCGTCTTCCAACAATTTGGGCTCGGCGATGGCGGCGTAGCGCAGCTTGTCGCAGGCGTCCGACGCGTTGGAGATCAACTCCCGCAGGAAAATCTCGGTGTTCGAGTACAGCGAATGCACCACGATATCGAGCAGCTTGGCCACCTCGGCCTGGAACTGCAGGTTCTCGACGGGTTTGTCCTGGGTCGCGGTCTCGCTCATCGGTCGGGGTCCTTGCCTCTCGTTGCCACGCAAGCCCGGCGGTCGGCACCAGGCCGAACCGCCAAGCGGCGGTCATATGTGGCGATGGCCCTCAAAACGCAAGGGGTTTGGCAACTCCCCGCCTGGCCCATATTCTCCATGATTCGGTCCACAAATGACGCGAATCAATTGCCAGGCCCGGCGAATCGCCCCATGATTCCACCACTTGGCGCCGGCGCGAACCCGGTGCTCCAGGGGGGAGTGTTGGGGCCCTGGCGCCGGGGCCGGTTCAACCAGCGGAGTTGTGCATGCAACATCAGGCGCAGATTTCCTTCCACGGCATCGATCATTCCGATGCGGTCGAAACTCACATCCGCGAGCGCGTCTCCAAGCTCGACAAGATCTTCGACCGCATCACCCGCTGCCGCGTCGTGGCCGAGGCTCACCACAACAGCCATGCCCATGCCAACGCCGCGCACCGGCCGTTCCACGTCTCCATCCGCCTCGACGTGCCTGGCGACGAACTGGTGGTCAAGAGCGACAAGAAAAACCCGCGCGGCCACGAAGACCTCAATGCCGCCGTGCGCGAGGCCTTCGCCACCATGGAACGCCAGCTCAAGGAATACGTTCGCCGCAAGTGGTACGACAAGCGCCGCGAAACGGTGCCCGAACCCGAAATCGAGACCTAACTCCACGGCCCGGCCCGATTTGATCCGGCCAGCGTTGATCAGATTTTATTCTCAGCCCTGCCGGGTGCCCGCGTGAACGACTTTTCCACCTCGGGCCGTGGCGCCGTCACGGCGGTTCTGGGCCCCACCAACACGGGCAAGACGCATCTCGCCATGGACCGCATGCTCGGTCATGCCTCGGGCATGATCGGCTTTCCGCTGCGGCTGCTGGCGCGCGAGAACTACGACAAGGTGGTGCGCCTCAAGGGCGAGGGCGCGGCGGCGCTCATCACTGGCGAGGAAAAAATCGTCCCCGCCGATCCGCGCTACTTCATCTGCACCGTCGAGAGCATGCCGGTGGACCGGCGGGTGTCGTTTCTGGCGGTCGACGAGGTGCAAATGGCGGCCGATGCCGACCGCGGGCACATCTTCACCGACCGGTTGATGAATGCCCGCGGCGAAGTCGAAACGATGTTCCTGGGGGCGGAAACCATCAAGCCGCTCATTCGCAAGCTGGTGCCGGGGGCCGCCTTCGAGCAACGCCCCCGCTTCTCCAAGCTCACTTACACCGGCGCCAAGAAACTCACGCGCCTGCCGCGTCGCTCGGCGGTGGTGGCGTTCTCGGTGTCGGAGGTTTACGGCATCGCCGAGTTGCTGCGTCGTCACCGCGGCGGGGCCGCCGTGGTCATGGGTGCGCTCAGCCCGCGCACGCGCAACGCCCAGGTGGCGATGTATCAGGCGGGCGAGGTCGACTACTTGGTGGCCACAGACGCCATCGGCATGGGCCTCAACATGGACGTCGACCATGTGGCCTTCGCGGCTTTGTCGAAGTTCGACGGCCATGCGCCCCGCGCCTTGGCCGCGCAAGAGGTGGCGCAAATCGCCGGCCGCGCCGGGCGTCACATGAACGACGGCACCTTCGGACTGACGGCGGAACTCAACGAACTTGATCCCGACATCGTCGCCCGCGTCGAGGGGCACGAATTTCCGGCGCTGCCTTTCATCTTCTGGCGCAACACCGACTTGCGCTTCACGCGCATCGAAACCTTGTTGGCCGATCTCAAACGCCCGCCGCCGCATCCGTCGTTGGTGCGCCCGCCGCCGGCCGAGGATCAACTGGTGCTCGACGCCATGTTGCGCGACGGCGAAGTGCGCGCACGGGCCACGTCGCCCCAACGTATCCGCCTATTGTGGGACGTGGCCCAGGTGCCCGACTTCCGCAAGCTCAAGCCCGAGCAGCACGCCAGGCTCATGGCGCAGGTCTTCGCGCATTTGTCGGGGCCCCAGGAGCGCATGCCCAGCGAATGGGTGGCGGGTCATGTCAAGCGCATCGAGCGCACCGACGGCGACATCCACGCGCTGATGGACCGCATCGCCGCCATACGTACTTGGACGTACCTCACTCACCGTCCGGGCTGGACGGAGGGTGCATTGGAGTGGCAAGAACGCACCCGGCAAGTCGAGGATAAATTATCGGATGCGTTGCATCACAAGCTTACCCATCAATTCGTCGACCGGCGCACGGCGCACCTGGTCCGCCGCCTGCGCGCCGACGAGGCCCTGTTCGCCGACGTGGCCCATGACGGCGCGGTGCATGTCGACGGCCACAAGCTGGGCCAGCTCAAGGGCCTGCGCTTCAAGGCCGAGCACACCGGCCAGCGCGTGGCGGACCGCGCCGTGATCAACGCCGCCAACGCCGCCCTCAAGCCCATCGTCACCGCGCGCGTCGATGCCATTTGCGCCGCCGAGGACGCGGCCATTTCGCTGGATGATCACGCCCGCATCATCTGGGACGGCGATGCCATCGCGCGCCTGGTGCCGGGCTCGGAACGGCTCAAGCCGCATATCCAGATCTTCACCGACGAGCGCGTCGACGCGCCCTTGCGCCTGCGCGTGGACGAGCGGCTGAAAAAGTGGCTGGCCGATCATATCGCGCGCACGCTCGAGCCCATGGTCAAGGCCGCCGAAGCCGCCGGCGACGTGGCCCAGGTGCCGGGCTACGTGCGTGGCATCGTCTTTCAGTTGTCCGAAGGCCTGGGCGCCATCGGCCGCGATCAAGTGAACGAACAACTGCGCGCGCTGACCGAGGATCACCGCAAGGTGCTGGCCAAGCTCGGCATTCGCTTCGGCCTCGACAGCGTGTTTTATCCGGCCTTGCTGAAGGCGGCACCCATTCGGCTGCGCGGGCTGTTGTGGATCGCGGCCCATCCCGACCTGGAGCCGCCGGCGTTGCCCGCGCCGGGGCGCGTGTCGATCCCCGTGGTGGCCGGCGTGCCCGGGGCCTTCTATGCGGCTTGCGGTTTCCGCCCCATCGCCGGCGTGGGCTACCGCATCGACATGCTGGAGCGCTTCGCCGCCGAGGTGCGCAAGATCGCGCGCGAGGGCACCAAGGTGTTTCCGCCCGCCACATTATCATTGCTCGGCATCACCGCCGAGGGCGCCGTGGCGGTGCTCAAGGCGCTGGGCTTTCATGCCCAATATAAAGAGGAAACGGGCCTCGCTTTCGGCTACGCCAAGAAAAAGGGCAAGGACAAGCACCGCAAAGGCCCCGCGCAATCCGCGCCTGAGCCGACCAAGGTCGACCCCAACTCGCCCTTCGCCAAGCTGCGCGATTTGATGGCCGCGAAAGCCGAACCACCGTCGCCTGCTGCGGAGCCTGAACCAGAACCCGTTGCCGATGTCGCCGCCTCATGACGGAACCGAGCCTGCGCCATGATAAGTGCGCGAGTCTCCGACTCGACAAGTGGCTGTGGTTCGCGCGCTTTTGCAAAACCCGCGCCCTGGCGCAGAAACTCATCGAACGCGGACAGGTCACGCTCAACGGCGCTCGGATTCGAAAGCCCAGCGCTTCGGTACGTCCCAACGACAAGTTGATTCTCACTCTTGGGGCTTGGCGCCGTCAGGTCACGGTCGTGGCGATGGGTGCGCACCGTGGTCCGCCGAGCGAGGCTCAAGCTTTGTATGTCCAACCCACGCCGCCGGAACGCTTGGACCGCGACGATGCGGCCATGCCGTTGCGCAAACCGCTGTTGATCCGCCCCAAGGGCGCCGGCCGGCCCACCAAACGTGACCGCCGGGCGATCGATCAACTTCTGGACGGTGAGTAATGCTGCGCAATCATCTTTTGCGAAACACCAGCGACAGATTGTTGGCGGGCATTGTCACGATTTCTTCCAACAAAAAGTTGTTGGCTTTCGCCACCGCCGTCACGTCGTCCACCTCGCGCAATCCCCACGCCGGATTGCGCGCCTTGAGCGATGCGTCAAAGGCCACGTTGCCCTCGCCCAAATAGTCGCCGTGAAGAATGTAAGGCCCATAGGTGAACAACGCCGCGCCAGGGGCCAGAATGTCGGCCGCGCCGGCGAACAAGCCCTCGGTCGCGGCCCAGGGCGAGATGTGAATCATGTTGATGCACACCACCGCGTCGGCTCGGGCTTGGGGCCATGGCCGCTGCGTCGCGTCGAGAACGAGAGGCATGCGCAAATTGGCCAGTCGCGCGTCTGAAGCGGTGGCGCGGATGCTCTCAAGATTGACCGGGTCAAGATCGCTGGGTTGCCACGTCAGCCGCGGCAGGGCTGCGGCAAATGTGGCGGCGTGATATCCCGATCCGCTGGCGAGTTCCAAGACCGTGCCGTTGGGCGGCAAGACGCGGCGCAGCACTCGGAGGATGGGCTCGGCATTGCGCACCGAGGCCGGATGGGGCGTGGGGGTCATGGCCGCCCGCGGTGTCGCCTCGTGGCGTGGTCAGCACGCTCACCTGACTTGACGCCCGGCGCGCAAATCGAGTACCCGATTTCCAGCGGCTTTGTCGCGTGATCCCGGCGTCCTCGCAAGGGACGGACAATCCCGGGTTGGTGGGAGATAACGTGCATGACCTACGTGGTGACCGAGAACTGCATCAAGTGCAAGTTCATGGACTGCGTCGAAGTGTGTCCGGTGGACTGCTTCTACGAAGGCGAAAACATGCTGGTCATCCACCCCGACGAATGCATCGATTGCGGGGTCTGCGAGCCCGAATGCCCGGCCGAGGCCATCGTGCCCGATTCGGACGAGACGGCCGCAGCCTGGACCGACCTCAATAAAGAGTATGCCGACAAGTGGCCCAACATCACGGCCAAGGGCGAAAGCCCCGCCGACGCCGACGATTGGAAAGATAAACCCAATAAAAAACAATTGTTTAGCGTAAATCCTGGAAGTGGGTCGTAAGCTTCAGGCTCACGTTAAAGTAACGTCTGAAGTCGCCCGTTAAGGGTTTTCATCTGTTCTTTTCCACAGGGCTGTGGTATAAAATTACCGATCCGTCGGGGAACCGGCGGATTATTTTTTCTCGGCCCTAAGATTTGCGGAAATCACCGCAAGTCTTTGAGAAATATGATTTTTAACAGGCCGGGATCGACCAAGCGCGAGATGGGGCGCAACCCGTCCGGGCTTGGTTACCAGACCGTCGCAGTTGTTGATGTCCGCCGATCGTTTGCGGCGGGCTGGGGGACTGACGGCGGTCGGCAACAACAACAAGGAGAGAGACCGACCATGCCGAGTAAAGCTGTTTCCGCCAAAGTTGTTCCCGCCAAGGTGATGGCCTCCAAGATTGCCGCCAAGGCCGTTCTCGCCAAGGCCGTCGTCGCCCCGCCCAAGAGCGCCCTTGTCGCCAAAAAGCCGACCCGTAACGGCAAGCGCGACGCCATGCCGTTCACGGCCGGTGACTTCGTGGTCTATCCCGCCCACGGCGTGGGCAAGGTGACCACGGTCGAGAATCAACACATCGCGGGCCAAAAGATCGAATTGTTCGTCATCAGCTTCGAGCGCGACCGCATGACGCTGCGCGTGCCGGTGATGAAGGCCGAAGGTGCGGGCTTGCGCAAGCTCTCCACACGCAAGGTCATGGAAAGCGCGCTGCTGACGCTCAAGGGCCGCGCGCGGGTCAAGCGCGCCATGTGGAGCCGCCGCGCCCAGGAATACGAAGCCAAGATCAACTCGGGCGATCCGGTGTCGATCGCCGAAGTGGTGCGCGATCTGCACCGCGGCGCCACCCAGCCCGAGCAGTCCTACAGCGAACGCCAGATTTACGAGCAAGCGCTCGAGCGCTTGGCTCACGAAATGGCCGCCGTGGAAAAGATCAAGCCCGAGGCCGCCACGGCCAAGCTGGAAAAGCTGCTGAACGCCGCCTAAGCAGATTGAGCAACGAATAATCGAACGGCCCCGGAGCGATCCGGGGCCGTTTTGCTTTGCACGGTCGACTGATCAGCTGACGACGATTTTCACGCTCTGGCCCAGGGTCAGCTCCTGGCCCGGCTGGAGGTCGTTGAGCAGCCTGAACCAGGCCTCGTTGAAACCCTCATAGGGCAGGCTGCGCGCGAGGCTCGCCACCGTGTCGCCGGCGTTGACCGGCGCGATGACCACCCGCAGGGGCTTCACCGCCGCCGCTTCGGTTTCATCGATGCGCCGGAAACTGTAAGTCGTTTCGCGCAAACCGGTGCTTAGCGCGCGCGAGAAGTTCGCGGGCGTGATGAAGGTAAAACGATAAACCTGATCGCGTTCGACCGCATAAGCGACCAGCCGCACGTCCACCGGCCCGCTTTGTCCGTTCAGCCTGACTACGCCCGTCGCCGCCGCGAGGCCGTTGACGGTGATGTCCTCCACTTGGCTGAGCGGCGTGTCGCCGGCCCATTCGTATTGCAGATACTCACGCAAATTCCGCGCGCGCTGAACCGGCGCCGCGTCAAAAACGATGGCCGCGCCGTCGCGGTGTTGCGCGGTCACGTTCTCGGTGGAATTGCGCAGCAGGAACCCCGCGGGGGCCGTGAACGTGATGCGCAAAACGGGATGAATGAATCGCCGTCCGCGCACCAGGCCCTGCTCGGGGTCGTCGGCGAACATCAGTCCGTTGATGGCCTCGAGGTACGCTGCCCGTCCCACGACGGGATTGGGCACCACGCTGGCCTGGGCGGCGGCATTGGCCTGCTGTACGCGCTCCACCGTGCGCGGATGGGAAGCCATGATGTTGAACTTATCCACTTCGCCCGGCGGAAGACCGTGCATCTGCGCTTCCACTTGCGACTGCTCGCGCATGGAGGCCAAGAAGGCGGGCATGGCGGCGGGGTCGTACCCGGCGCGCGCCAAATACCGCACGCCCAGGGTATCGGCCTCGAACTCCTGATCGCGCGAATAGCCTTGCAGGAATCCTTGCGCCACCGTCTGGCCCAGCTGCATCAACTCGCTCGATCCGGTGGCGATGCCGAGGATGGCGAGGCCCACGTTCGCCAACAGCGCGCGGTTTTGGCCTTGCGCGCCGTGGCGGGCGTTGACGTGCCCGGCCTCGTGGGCCAGCACGCCGGCCACCTCGGCCTCGGAACTGGCGAGCGCCAGCAGGCCGCGCGTGATGGCGATCTTGCCGCCGGGCAGGGCGAGCGCGTTGATGATGGGCGAGTTCAGCACCGTGAACTCGTAGGGCAGATCGGGCAGTTCCGTTGTCGCCGCCACGCGCCGGCCGATGGCGGTGACATAGTTTTGCACGCGGTCTTGGTTATAAGCTCCGCCGAAGGCCTTGATGAGTTCCGGGTACTGCGACGAGCCCAGCCGGACGTCGTCGGTGACGGAACTCAGGCCCAGCAAGCCCTGCTCGCCGGTGGCGGGGTTGGCGGCGCATCCGGCCAACGTCATACAGCCGCAGGCCAGGGCCGTGCCCGAGGCGAGCGACAAAAAAGTCCGCCGCGACGCGTGGGGATGATGGCGATTGCACAGGTGCATGGCAAAATCTGCATCGATTGAACGGGCAAACGCAGTACCATATCGCACATCTCATGACGAGTTTACGACCGATCATTGGCCTCGGGCTGGCGCTGCTGTGGATCGCGGCTGCGCCCGCCGCCGACCTGGGCGCGCTGCGGGCCGGTGAAAGCGGCGTGGTCGCGGGCGTGATCGATGCCGACACGGTGCGTCTGCAGAACGCCGCCGTCGATGTGCGCTTGATCGGCCTGCAGGGACCCAAGCTGCCGCTGGGCCGCAAGGGTTTCAAGGCCTGGCCCCTGGCGGAGGAGGCCCGCGCCGCCTTGGCCGGTCTCGTGCAGGACCGCGCCGTGACCTTGCGCCTGGGCACGACGGCGACCGATCGCAATGGGCGCACGCTGGCCCATGTCGTGCGTGACGATGGGTTATGGATCCAGGGCGAGATGCTGCGCTTGGGCTGGGCGCGGGTTTACACCTTCCCCGACAATCGGTTGCTGGCCGCCGACATGCTGGCGCTCGAGGCCGAGGCGCGCGCCGCGCCGCGCGGGATTTGGGCTCACGCCTTTTACGCCGTGCGTGATGCGGCCAATGCGGAGGCGTTGTCGAAAGACACCGGCAGCTTCCAGATCGTGCGCGGCACGGTGCGCGCGGCGGCCCGCACCAAGGACCGCACTTTTCTCAACTTCGGCGACGATTATCGCACCGACTTTACCGCGTCCGTGTCGCGGCGCGACGAGGCACGCTTCCGCGATCTCGGGATCGATTTAGTGGAATTCGAAAATCAGACCGTCGAGGTGCGCGGCTGGATCGAATCGCGCAACGGGCCCAGCATCGACGTCACGCACCCGGAGCAAATCGTAAAGATCGCACCGTAAAACTTACGCCACGAATACTTACGCCACGCGCATTTCGTCGACCAAGGTCAGTTGAAACAGCTTGCCGTCCTTGAACCAATGCCAGGTGCGGCCGCGGTCCTTGTTGTTGGGCGCCAGTTGAATCATTTCACACACGTCCACGCCCGGCTGGTCGTCGAACCAGAAGTGGACATAGAGCGTGCGTTCGTCCAACTCGCGCACCGAACCCGAGATGCGGCCCGCGAACACCGCCTGGCCGCCGTCATAGGTGGCATCGAACACCAATTCGCGCGTGCGGCCGTCGGGCCAGGTGTAGAAACTCTCCTGCCGGTAGGTCAGGCCGCCCTGACCGTCGTCGGGGAATTTTACATTTATGCGAAAGTCGTACTGATCGAGCACCTTCATCTGCGGCGTGATGAAGCGATAGGTTCCCGCCCAGGTGCCCTCGTGGCGCGCCAGCAGCGGCATGCGTTGCTTGATGATGGACATGAATTCCTCCCGCTCACGCCGATCCTAGACTGTTCCGCCGAGCCGGTGTAGGACGCGCGTCATGATTCTGACACCCCTCGACCCGGCCGACTTGCCGCAGATTCTTGACGCCTTCGACCGCGGCCTCGCGGCCTATCCGCAGGCCCGCGCGGTGTTCGGCCGTATCGCGGCGACCGGGCGTTTTGTCACGGGCGCGCCGGCCGATCTGCATCGCGGGTGCACCAAGGCCGTGGCCCTGGCGCAACGGTTGGGGATCGGCACGCTCGATGAGGACCCGGCCTCGGCCTTCAGTTGGGACGGGCAAGCGATCCGCACCCGCTCGGAGACCAGCGTGGTGTTTCACGAGATCGCCCACTGGCAGATCGCCTCGCCGGCCCGCCGCGTGCTTTATGACTTCGGCCTCGGCGCCGGGCCCGAGACCGGCCGCGTGGCCGAGGCCAACGCGGCGGCTTGCGTCGACGCCGCGAGCAAAGAGGACGAAGAAAATCTGGCCTCGCTGCTGGGCATTCTGTGGGAAACGGCGCACGACGAGCCCGCCGTTCTCGCCTTCGCCGAGCAGAACTGGCTGGAGCTTCCCGACCGGCCTCACACCCAGCGGCATTTCGTCGAGTATTTGGCGAAACTTGAGGCGCGCGGGCTCATGCCAGCCGAGGGCATTCTTTCAGCCGCGGCTTAACCCGCGCATTCACGAATCCGAGCGCAGCTCCTGCTGTTCCTTGCGCGTCTTGGCGCTGTCGAGGTCGCACTGCACGCGCATCCAGCCGGGGTTGACGCCGATCCACTCGGCATCGGGCGCGGCCCAGCCGTAGGTGAGCGTCGGGCCGCCCTCGTCGCCTTCCTGGATCACGGCCACCAGGGTTTCGCGGTACATGCCGTAGGACCAGTTGTTGCGCAATGTCAGCACCATCTTGCGGCCGTCGGGGTGATCGAAGAAATAGGTGCCGCCCTGATCGTGCATGACGATGTACTTGTCGGTGTACATCATCGGCTTGCCCGGCGTTTTCGGGAAATCGATCATGCAGGCGAACATGCGCGCCCGCTCCAACTGGTGCCATGAAAAATCGGCGACCTGTTCCAGCGGCTGGTCGGTATTGAAATCCATGATGCGGTCGCGAAACCAATAGGCGTCTTTCGACAGACGCACCTGGTAGTCGGAATGGCGCTTCTTGCCGTCCTCGCCGAACACGCAGGTCTTGGTCTTCATGCCGCCCTGGAAGGCGTCGACGTCGCGGCGAATGAAGACTTCGCAGCCCGGCAAGACTTGCGTGTCGTTGGCGGTGATGCCCTTCAGCACATCGGCATTATGATGGGCCCCCAGCCACTTCTTGCGGTCCTTGAAGAAGTGCATGGTGACCTTGATGGCCTTTTCCTGCTCGTCCTTGTCGAGCACATAGATGCGTTGCCGGAAAATCGCTGTGGGGTCGTTGTTCTTGTATTCCTCGACATAGAGCACGTTCTTGCCGAACTGCGGCAGATCGACCTTGCGGATGGCTGAATGCACCCTGAGATGCCCGCCGGTGTCCATGCTGCGCTTGCCGACATCGCTGTCGAACTGCAGTTGCTCGCGGTTGTCGAAATCGCCCTGCCACAGCATCATGACGTAGTTGAGGTCGAGATCGAGAAACCGCAGGTTCTCCGATTTTTCGGCGGGCAGCACCTTGACCGCGTTGGGCGGGCGGTAGAGCGTCTTGGCCTCGGGCTTGGCTTGTTGCGCCGACGCGGGCGCGCCCAATGCCACCGACACGGCAATCGCCGCGGTCACCAGACTCGAATTTTTCATGATGCCCTCCCCTTGAACAGAGCCGGCTCACGTTAGGGCGGGCCGCGCGCGAATCCAAGGCAATCGACCAAGCGATTCGTAGAATTTATTTGCTTTCGAAGCGCGTCGCGCCGTCCCAATCGCCCGGCGGCGGGGCCGAGAGAAAGCCGGAGATGCGCTGCGAGAACAGCGCGCCCGGTCCATCGTTGGGGAACCGCTCGGCGTGGGCGATGACGGCGGCGTAGGCCTTTTTCCATTCGCGCGCGCGATACGCGGCCATGACCTTCAGCCATGACTCACACAAGGCGGCGACCTCCGGCTCGCGCGATGCGTCCGCGGGGCCGAGCAGTTCGGCGATATCCACGGGATGCACCGCGCCCTTGGGCACGACGGTGTCCAGCGGCCGAAACAGAAAGCGGTCCTTGGCTTTGTCCACCACGGCACCGCTCGCGATGACTTGGGTGCCGTAAACCTTGTTGAGGCCCTCCAGCCGCGAGCCCATGTTGATGGTGTCGCCCACGGCCGTGTAATCGAGCCGCTCGGCGGAGCCGACATTGCCCACCACCGCGTCGCCCGCGTGAACCGCGAGGCGCGTGTACCAGACGGGTTTGCCGGCGGCTGTCCAGCGCGCGTTGAGGGCATTGGACGCATCCCGTGCCGCCAGGGCCGCTTGGCAGGCCAGCAATTCATGATCGAGCTGTTTCAGCGGCGCGTTCCAGAACGCAAACACGGCGTCGCCGACGTATTTGTCCACGGTGCCGCCTTGCGCCAGCACGACTTGAACCACCGCCTCGAAATACTCCGACATCTGCGCCATCAAGGTTTCGGCCGGCAGGGTCTCGGCGATGGTCGTGAAGTCCTTCACGTCGGTGAACAACACGCTCAGCACCCGCCGTTCGCCGCCCACCTCCATGCGCGTGCCCGAGCGCACCAGGTCCTGCACCAGCGTGCGGGGGACGAACTTGGCCACTTGCGCGAGCGCGGACTTGGTGCGGTCCAGCGAATCGCCCAGCCGCGCGATCTCGCGGATGCGGCTCGCCACGGCCACGGGCGTGGCCAGGTCCAGTTGGGCGATGCGCTCGGTCTCCAGCGCCAGGGCCTCCAGGGGCTTCGAGAAGCGCCGCGCCACGAACACGACCACGGGGATCGACAGCACCAGAATCGCGAGTGAAATGGCAACGGCGTTGCGGGCGATGGCGTTGAAGGTCTCGGTGAAGTTCGATTCCGGCAGCGCCAGAGCCAAATGACTCGGCGACGGACTTTTCACGTCGCCCTCGATCCCGAGGCGAATGATGCCCGCGAGGAAAGGAACGCCTTCGATCACCATTGTATCGGCGCTGAAGGGACCCTGCCGAGCGAAGCGGTCCATCATGGCGGCCGCCACGGGGTTGTCGAGCCTGGCGACGTCGGGCAAGTCGAAGGCTTGCTGCGGATCGAAGGGGCCCGGGCCGATCATCGTGCCGAGGTCGGCGTGGGCCAGCAGCTTGCCGTTGCCGAGAAACAGAAAGAGCTGCTCGTTGTTCTCGCTCGCCAGCCCGCCGACGGTGAACGAGAGCTGTTGCAAGGTCACGTCGGCCGACAAAACGCCCGGCTTGTCGCCCGAGAACGCCTTGGCGACCGACAGCCCCGGTTCGCGAATAACGTGAAAGACGTAAGGCGCGGTCTCGACCAGTTCGCCCGGCGTGGCCGTGGCGGCGCTATACCAGGGCCGGGTGGGCGGATCGTAACCGACGTGAGGGTCTTCGCGCCGCGCCACCTCGGCGCGATCGCGGTCAAAAAACCGCCAGCTCTCGCGCAAGTTCCCGTCGGCCATGACGATGGCATGGGCCGCGTAGAGCGCGGTCTCGGGCGCCCCGGCGGCGGCGCGCACGACGGGGTCCGTGGCGCGAAAGGCGATGACCTCGAACAACTCGCCGGTGGCATAGCCGACACGAAAACCCGAGACATGCGGATAGCGCGCCAAAACCGTGATGAAGGGCTGCAAGTAACGGTTGGGCTCGCCCATGGCGATGCCGGGATCGTCGGCGAAGGTGGAGATCAGAAACCGCAGCGGCTCGAACAGGCTCTGCTGTTGCACCGCCACTTCGGTCTGAAGATTTTGAAAAAGCTGATTGCCCGCATCCATGGCCGCCGCGCGGCTGTTGCGGTAACCCTGCCAAATGACGCTGCCGACCACGACCACCACCAGCGGCACCAGCACGGCCAGCAACGCCGCCAACAACGAAAAGGTTCGCCGCCGGGCTGACATGTTCGGTGCGGTGCGCTGGGGTTGGCGGCGGGTTACTTCTGGACGCGCTTGGACAAATCGATCACGCGCTCGCTCAGATACTTGATCCAATACTTGAGAAACGGATCGGCGATCTTCAGCTTATCTTTCACCTTCTCCTGGGTCACGGTCATCAGCTCGCAGCCCTCGCGGGTGATGGCCGAGGCCGAGCGCTTGGCGTCGTCCTGCATCAGGGCCAGCTCGCCGAACATCTCGCCGCGCTTGACCTTGGTATAGGTGATCATCTCGCCCTTTTCGTTGACGCCGACGATGTCGACGTCGCCGCGCAAGACCACGTAGGCGTCCTTGGCCCGATCGCCCGCCTGGAAAATCGTCGCCCCGGCGTCATAACTGCGCCGTTCAAATGATTTGTCGTTTAAGTCCATGGTCGTCGCCTCGTCGTCACGCGACCTCCGCGTCCCCGAGGCGCATCATTTCTCAGACCGCGCGCGCGCGCAACCGCCGCGCCGGCCACAAGCCCGTGAGACTCCAGGTTAATTTTACGTTTTCGCCGAATCTTAAGCGGCTTTGGGCTTCAGCCACGCCGCATAAAGGGCCGGCACGACCACCAGGGTTAACACGGTGGCCCCCGCCAGGCCGCCGATGATGGTGACCGCCATGGGTCCCCAGAAGTCGCTGCGGGCCAGCGGGATCATGGCGAGCATGGCGGCCAGCGCCGTCAGGATCACGGGCCGGGCGCGGTGCACGGTGGCGTCGATGATGGCCGCCGTGGCGTCCATGCCGCCGGCGATATTGACGTCGATTTGCTCCACCAGGATCACCGAGTTGCGCATGATCATGCCGGCCAGCGCGATGGCGCCGAGCATGGCGACGAAACCGAAGGGCTGCTGAAAGATCAGCAAGGCCGCCGTCATGCCGATCAGGCCCAGGGGCGCGGTCAGCACCACCAGCGCCAACTTCGCGAAGTTCTGAAGCTGAATCATGAGAATCGTCAACATGATGAAGATCATGGTGGGAACCACGGCCGCGATGGAGGCCTGCGACTTGGCACTTTCCGCGCCGGCGCCGGCCATTTCGATGGAGAGGCCGTCGGGCAGTTGGGCGCGCAAGGGGGCGAGCGCCGCGTCGATCTTGGCGGCGACGACGGGGGCTTGCGTGCCGTCGCCGATGTCGGCGCGCACCGTCAGCAACAACTCACGGTCCCGGCGGTAGAGCACGGGGTCCTCGAACCCCGGCCGCAGGGTCGCCACTTGATCGAGCGTCAGCGACCGCGCGCCGCCGTCGGGCGACGGCACCGAGATATTCATGGTGCCGAGGTTGTCGAGCTTGAGGCGCTCCTCGGGCCGGGCGCGGGTGACCACCTGGATCAATTCCGTGCCGTCCATCACTTCGGCGACGGTTTGGCCCGACAGAATCGTGTTGATGGGCTCGGCCAGATCTTCCGCCGTCAGCCCCAGGGCTTGGGCGCGGTCGCGATCGATCTGCAGGCCGATCTTCTTGGACTGCTCGAACCACTCGAAGTTGATGTCGCGCACGTGGGGGTTGGCGCGGAACACCTCGCGCACCTTCTCGGCGGTCGCGCGGATGGTGGTGGGGTCGCCGCCGCGCACGCGGAACTGCACCGGAAAGCCGATGGGCGGGCCGTTTTCGAGCCGCGCGGCGCGGCCCGTCAGGTCGGTCCATTCCTCGTCGAAGGCCTTTTGTAGCCGTGCCACCACGCGCTCGCGGGCCTCGATGCCGCGCGTCATGATCACGGCCTGGGCATAGGCGGCGTCGCGTTGTTCCGGGTTGATGGGCAAATAAAAGCGCGGCCCCCCGGCGCCGATATAGACGGCGGCATGGGCGACATCGGGGTCCTTGGCGAGTTTGTCCTCCAGCCGCTGGACGGCGGCATCGGTGGCGGCGATGGACGAGCCTCCGGCCAGGCGCAGGTCGACGACTAGCTCGGGGCGCGACGACGACGGGAAGAACTGCTGCTGCACCAGCCCGAAACCGGCCACCGAGAGAATGAAAGCCACGACGGTCGCGGCGATGACCTTGCGCGCGTTGCCGACGGTCCAGGCCACGACGGCGCGGAACTTGACGTAAATGGGCTTGTCGTAGGGGTTGCCGTGCGCGCCATGCCCAGCGGGTTTTTCCGGCAGCAGGGCGTGGCCCAGAAACGGCGTGAAGATCACGGCCGTGAACCACGACACGATCAGCGCGATTCCCACCACCCAGAACATCTCGTTGGTGTATTCGCCCGCGCTCGACTTGGCGAAGCCCACGGGAATGAACCCTGCCGCCGTTACGAGCGTGCCCGTCAACATGGGAAAGGCGGTGGAGGTATAAGCGAAGCTGGCAGCCGCCATGCGGTCCATGCCTTCTTCGAGTTTCACGGACATCATTTCGACGGCGATGATGGCGTCGTCCACCAGCAAGCCGAGCGCGATGATCAACGCGCCCAGCGAGATGCGGTGCAGGTCGATATTCATCACATCCATGACCACGAAGGTGATGGCCAGGACGAGGGGCACCGACAAGGCCACCACCACGCCGGTGCGCATACCCAGCGACAGCAGGCTCACGGCCAAGACGATGATCAGGGCCTCGGTGAGCGAGCGCAGGAATTCGCCGATCGACTCATCGACCACGCGCGGCTGATCGGCCACCTGCTCCACCTCGATCCCGGCCGGCAGCGCGGCCTTGATGGCTTTCATCTCGGCCTGGATTTTCTCGCCCAAGGCCAGCACGTCGCCGCCCTCGGCCATGGCCACCGCCAACCCGATGACGGGCTTGCCGTTAAAGCGCATCAGGAACTGCGGCGGGTCTTCGTAGCCGCGCTTGACCTCGGCGATGTCGCCCAACCGCAGTGTCTTGCCGTCCACCACGATGGGCAGGGCGGCGATGGCGTCCTCACGCTTGAGGCCGCGGGTTTCCAGGCGCAGAACCACGCGGTCGCTGGGAGTCTCGACGGTGCCGAAGGGCACCACGGCGGTCTGCTTGCGCAGGGTGCTGATCAGGCTGTTGGTGGACATGCCCAAGGTCGCGATGCGCTGATGCGAAAACTCCACATAGATGCGCTCGTCTTGGGCGCCCACGAGATTGACCTTGGCGACGTCGCGAATGCCCAGCAGCCGTTGACGTGCTGTCTCGACGTATTGCTTCAGCTCGGCCGGCGTGAACCCGTCGGCGGAAAACGCGAAGATGGTGCCGAAGGTGTCGCCGAAGTCGTCATTGAACGCCGGCCCGCGCACGCCCTCGGGCAGGCGATGCTTCATGTCGGTGACGCGCTTGCGCACCTGATACCAGCCGTCCTTGACGGCCGCCTTGGGCGCGTCCTCGCGCAGGTTGAGCGTGATGATCGCCGCCCCCGGCCGCGAGATGCTGGTGACGTGATCGAACCACGGCACTTCCTGCAGCGTCTTCTCGATTTCGTCGGTGACTTGCTCCTGCACTTCGCGCGCCGTGGCGCCGGGCCATTCGGCGCTGATGACCATGGCGCGCACCAGGAACGACGGATCCTCGGCGCGGCCCAGCGTCGTGAAGGCGCGGGCTCCGGCCAGGATCAGCGCAATCATGGCGAACAGCACCAGGGCACGATGTCTCAATGCCAGGGCGGACAGATTGAGTGATGTCATGGTCGGGCTCTGCCGGTCTTTGTCGGTCTCTGGGGGAGTGGAACCGGCCGCGGCGTGTTGAGGGCCGCGGCCGGGAGGGCAGTCCGCTCCGTCGGGGGGAGGGGGAATGAACGGAGCGGGTGCCGGTTATCTCAGGAGTCGTTGCCGTTTAAAGCGGGCGCACCTTTTGGCCGAGGTCGAGCTTGTGCACGCCCGCGGTGACCACCATGTCGCCCTGCTTCAAGCCATCGCCGATCAGGGCGCTGACGTTGCGGAAACCGGCCACCGTCACGGGCACCAAGTTGAGTTTGCCCTCGGAGCTCACCGTCCACACGCTGGCCTGGCCTTGGTGTTCAAACACCGCGCTCAGCGGAATTTCCGCCACGGCGCCTTCGGTCTTGGCGGCGAGGCTCAGCGTCGCGCTCATGCCGATCTGCAGATTCTCGGGGATCTCGTCCAAGGCGAAGCGGACGGCATAGGTGCGGGTCGTCGGGTCGGCGCTGGCGGCCACTTCGCGCAGGCGGGCGGGGATCGATTCGCCCGGTTGCGACCACACCGACACGCGGGCCTCCGCGCGCTGCAGATCGGCCAGGCGTGTTTCCGGAACGCTCACGGCCACCTCGAGATCGGTCGAGCGCGCGATCACGATGGCGGTTTGACCCTGGGTCACCACTTGACCCGGCTCGATGTTGGCCGCCGTCACCACGCCGAAGTCGTCGGCGATCAGCGTGGTGTAATCAAGCTGGTTGCGCGCGAGCTTCACTTGGCTCTCGGCATCCTTCAGCCGCGCTATCGCCGCGTCGTGCGAATTGACGCGCTTGTCATAGGCCGCTTGCGAGAAGGCCGGGCTGGTCTTGATCTGTTCGTAGCGCTGCAGGTCAAGCCGGGCCTGCTCGGCATCGGCGGCGGCCGCGCGCATTTGCGCCTCGGCGGCCTTGAGACGCAAGGTCGTGTCGTCCTGCTCCAGTGTCGCCAGCACCGTGCCCGGGGCAACGATGTCGCCCAACTGCACGTAGCGCTTGGCGACCTTGCCGCCGACGCGGAAGCCCAATTGGCTTTCGCGCCGGGGCTGAATCGTGCCGGGGTAGCTGGCGGTGGCGGCCCGGTCGCTCAAGGAGACCACGGCGGTCTTCACGGGGCGGATCGAATCGGCTGGCGTGGCCGATTCGACACCACAGCCCGTCAGCGCGATGGCGGTGCACAGCAAGGTGAAACCCACCAGGATCGGAGCGAGCGAGATCGTCGTTTGCGTCAGGCGGTCCCGCAGCTTGCGGCCCATGGGGATCAGGGCTTGGCCTACGGCTTGGGCCGGGGCGGGTTGGCCATCAGGCGATTGGTTGAATTTTCTTGGCATGACGCGGTCTCCGATCTTGCGATAGACTGTAATGTAACCTACGTTACACAAATAATGTAGCCGTGCTTACACTTCGGTGCAATCGGTATTGTTGAATATGTGCTATGCGCAATCTGCGCATCGCCAAACCGCCCAAACGATGTCGAAATCTGACGATGAAAGTTAAAATAAAACAGAGACTTAGCTGTGATGCGCGGAAAGAGGCCATTCTCAAGGCCGCCCGCGAGGTGTTCATCGCTAAAGGCTATGCTGCCACCAGCTTGGACGAAATTGTCGCCAAATCCGGCGGTTCCCTGGCCACCCTCTACCAGCTTTTTGGAAACAAAGAGGGCCTCTGGCGCGAGCTGATCCTGACCTACGGCAATCGCGTGACCGAGCCCTTCGAGGACGCCCAGTTGAAGGACGGCCCGCCGGACGTTGTCTTGCGCGCGTTTGCCGGGCGTCTGCTGGCGCTCAACCTCAATCCGGATGCGGCGGTGGGCACCCGAATCATCATCTCGGAGGGCGTTCGGTTTCCCGACATGGCGCGCGGCTTCTACGAGTCGGGCCCGATCCGGGGACGGCGAATCGTCGCTGACTATCTGCGCGGTCAAGTCGCGGCGGGGCACTTGGAGATCGCCGACCCCGATCTGGCCAGCGATCTGTTTTGCAACATGGTCGAAGGCGACATTGCCCCGCGCTCGGCATGCGGTCTCGCGCCGCAGTGGTCGCCCGCCGAAATCGAACAGCGCATCGACGAGATGGTGCGCATTTTCCTCGCGGCCTACCAGCGCAAGTCGTAACGCCTAATCCGCAAAATCGATCCGGTCGTAGGCGATCACGCCGTGGGCTTCGGCGAAGCCGCGCACCTTCGGGCCCAATCCCACGAAGCGCACGCCTTCATAGATGAACAGCGCCGGCGCTTCCTCGGCGTACCACGCGAGAATGTCCCGGCGCAGTTTCAGGCGCTCGGCCTCGTCGGTCGCGGTGAGCGCCGCGTTGATCTTCGGCATGATGCGCTCATCGCAATAGAACGGCTCGCGGCGCAGGCACGAATGAATGCGCAACGGCCGGATGGCGTCGATGTTGGGGTCGGCCGGGTAGGACATCCCGAAGGCATCGGTGGGAAAACTCGAGCGTCCCAAGTATTGCAAATACTGCTGCATGGGCGTGGTGCGAATCTCGACGCGGATGCCGACCTCGGCCAGGTCGGCCGCCACGCGCTGGTGAATCTCAGTGTCCGCGCCCACCGCCGCCGCCGTCGACATCAGGCTCATGGCAAAGCCGTCCGCATAGCCCGCTTCGGCCAGCAGCTTTTTCGCCGCCGCCGGATCGTAAGGCAAGGGCTTGAGGTCGGGGTTGTAGCCATAGACTGCCGGCGTGGCGCCTTGGCTCGGCACCCGCGCGGCACCGCTGAGCAGCATGTCGACAATCAGTTGGCGGTTCACGGCCATGGTCATGGCGCGGCGCACGCGGGCATCGGCCAAGGGGCCGGTCACGGGCTTGCCCTCGCGCATCAGCATGAAGGCCCAGCCGAACACCTGCGCCGTGGGAATGCGAAGGGCCTGCCCGCCTTCCGCTTCAATCACGCTCAGCGCTTCCGGTGCCAGGCCCACGGCCGCGTCGATGCGCCCCGCCGACAAGGCCTGGGCCCGGGCGGAGGAATCGGGGATGGCGATGATCTCCAGGTCGCGCAGCTTGGGCCGCCGCCACGAGGTGTCGTGCGCCGTCAGCACCACGCGATTGGCCTGCCAGTCAACGACCTTATAGGGCCCCGTGCCGACCGGCTGCTTGGAGAACCCCTCGCGGCCGAGACGTTTCCACTCATGCGGCTCGGCCACCGGCAAGGCCGCCGCCGAGCGCGGGAACAAGGTATCGGTCTCGGCCAGAATGATCTCCACCACGCGCTCATCGATGGCGCGCGCGGATTTGAGTTTCGGCATCTCGCGGGTGAGGCTTTCGCGCGTGGCCTCTTCGCTCGCCAGGTACTCCACCGCCGTCACCACGGCCCCGGCCGTCAGTGGCGTGCCGTTGGAAAAAGTCACTCCCTCGCGCAACATGAACCGCCAGGTTACGCCGTCAACCGACTCCCAACTTGTGGCCAGCCACGGCTGGAGCGTGCCGTCCAACTCAATCCGTGTCAGGCCGTCGAAGATCGCCGAGGTCGTATAGATGCTGGGAATTTGCGCCGTGCGGAACGGATTGCCGAAGGACAGGGGCAGGCTATCCAAGCCGACGCGCGCCGTGCCGGGCTTGATCGGGGTCTGAGCACTTGCCGCACTGCCAAGGCTGAGCGCTGCCAGCACATACAGCGCGTGAGTCAATCTCACGGCAGCAACTCCATTTCGTCGAAGGCAAAGTGAGTGCCGGTGATGAGCTTGTAGTTCTTCACCCGCGCCGACACGCCGGTGAACGTGGGCGACTCATACAAAAACAACGCGGGCGCCTGATCGTGATAGTGCCGCGCCAATCGGCGGCGCAGTTCCAGCGCCTTGGCGTCGTCGAACTCGGTGCGCGCGGCCACCAGCGTCGGCATGATGGCTTCGTCGCAGTACCAGGGGATCGGCCGCTGGCAGGAGTGCGCCAATACCGAGCGCGTCACGTCGATGGTGGGCCAGCTTTGCCAGTCGACGGGGAATCCGTCGCCGGAAAAGTCCGTGCGTCCCAGCGCATTATAATACTGCATCGCCGGCATGGTGCGGATGGTCACGGTCACGCCGACCTCGCGCAGGTCGGCCTGGATTTGCTGATAGATGGCGGCGTCGTTGGCATCGACGCCGATGGCGGCATCCAGCGCGAAGGAAAACCCGTCGGCCAAGCCCGCGTCGGCCAGGAGCTTCTTCGCGGCCACGGGGTCATAGGGATAGGGCGCGATGGACGGATCGTGGCCGTAAACGCCCTGTGCCGCCGGCTGGCCCGTGGGCCGCGTGGCCCCGCCCAGCAGTGCGGCGATGATGCGCTCGCGGTTCACCGCCATGTTGAGCGCGCGGCGCACGCGCACGTCCTGCAAGGGGCCCGGCTTGTTGAGCAGAAACGAAATACCGAAAATCGCCGGATCGACGGTGGCGACGCCGCGTTGTCCGGCGGCCTCCAGGGCCTGGAGATTGTCGGGATTGAGCGCGAGGGCGATGTGAATGCGCCCGGCCATCACGCCCGAAACGCGGGTGGCGGCTTCCGGAGCGGCAATGACCTCCAACCCCTCGAGCTTGGTGGGGCGCCAAGCATTCTTGGCGGCCGTCAGTTTCCACACATTGTTGCCCAGGTCCAGCATGGCGAAGGGTCCCGTGCCCACGGGTTTTTTTGCGAACTCGTCGCGCCCCAGTTCGCGCCACGCCTTGGGCTCGCCGACCATGAGGCCGGTCATGTAGCGCGCCATCTGCGGCGCGGGCTCGGTGGTCGCGATGTCGACGGTGAGCGCATCGACCACGCGCGCCGACTTGAGAATGCCGATCTCGCGCTTGATGCCTTCGCGCAGCGCCGCCTCCGAGGCGATGTAGTTCACCGCCACCGCCACCGCTTCGGCCGTCAGGGGTTCGCCGTTGTGAAAGACCACGCCCTCGCGCAGCTTGAAGCGCCAGGTGGTCGGATCGATCTTCTCCCAACTGGTCGCGAGCGAAGGTTGAATGGCGCCCTGGTCGTCGAAGCGCGTCAGCGCGTCGAACATCGCCGCGTTGGTCCACACCGTCGGCGGCAAGGCCGTGCGATAGGGATTGCCCAAGGACGGCGGCAAGATGTCGACGGCGATCCGCAGCGGCTCGGCGCCGGCCGCGCCCGCCATCAACCACGCCGCCAGCGCGATGACTCGGTTCTTCATGGATCCAGCTCGATCTTGTCGTAGGCGATGAGGTTGCTGAACATGCCGTAGGTGCGCACGTTCTTGCCCAGTCCTACGAACAGCGGCAGCTCATAAAGAAAAATGGCCGGCGCGGCCTCATGATAAGCCCGGCCGACCTCCTGGCGCAGCGCGATGGCCTTGGCTTCGTCCCACTCCGACAGCGCCGCCGTCAGCTTGGGCATGAGGGATTGATCGCAAAACCACGGCACGGGCCGCAAGCACGAGTGAATTTGAAAGGCCCGCCAGACATCGAGGATCGGCCATGACGGCCAGGCGATGGGAAAGGCGTCGCCGTCGAAGTCGGTTTGCGCGATCTTGTTGAGGTACATCGTCGGCGCCAGCGTGTTGATCTGCATGTCCACGCCGATCGCGCGCAGATCCGACTGCACCTGTTGAAACACCGAGGTGTCGCCCGCCGACGCACCCAGCGGCGCATCAAGCACAAACTTCAATCCGGCCGGATAGCCCGCCTCCGCCAGAAGCTTCTTGGCCGCCGCTGGATCGTAAGGGTACTGCGGAATGGTGGGGTCATAGCCCAGCGCGGCGCGCGCCGCCGGTTGGCTGGCGGGCGTGGTGCGCCCGGCCATGAGGCCGGACACGATGCGCTCGCGGTTCACGCCCATGTTGATGGCGCGGCGCACGCGCACGTCGGCCAAGGGTCCGCCGCGGGTGGTGATCAGCGTCAGGCCATAGACCGACGACACCATGCCGCTTTCCATGCGCCCGCCCGCGGCCTCCACGCTGCCGATGTTGTCGGCGCCCAGCACCAGGGCGATGTCGACGCGGCCCGCTTCCAGCGCCTGCACGCGCGTGGCGGTATCGGGCAGCATGAGAATTTCCAGCGCATCGACCTTGGGCGCGCGCCATGACTCTCGATAGGCCGACAATTTCCAGCGACTGGCGGTGATGGCCTCGGCCTTGAACGGTCCGGTTCCCACGGGCTGCTTGGCGAAGCCGTCGCGGCCCAGCGCGCGCCATTGCGCGGGCTCGGGGATCATCAAGGCGCTGGCGTAACGCGGGAACAGCGGCACGGGCTCAAGCGTGACGATGTCGACGGTGAGTTCGTCGACGGCGCGCGCCGACTTGAGGATGTTCAGCTCGCGCTTCAGGCCCTCCAGCGAGGCGCTGGCGCCGTTGATGAGGTAATCGACCGCGTTCACCACGGCGTCAGACGTGAACGGCGCGCCGTTGGAAAACCGCACGCCCGCGCGCAGATGAAACCGCCATGTCAGCGGGTCGATGTTTTCCCAGCGCTCGGCCAGGGCCGGCTGCAGCTTGGCGTCCGTGTCGAACTTGGTGAGCGCGTCGAAGATCGCGCCCGTCGCATAGACCGTCGGCGCCAGCGAACTGCGGAACGGGTTGCCCATGGACGGCGGCAGGGCGTCCACCGCCACGCGCAAGGTCGCGGCACCGGCGGCAGGAGCAACGCAACAGATCCATATCATGAGAAGAAATTTGTTCATCGGTTGCTTTTGCCCGTGCCGTCGACCGCGATGGTCTCGAAGGAAATGAAGCCGTGGACCTCTTTGAAGCCGCTCACGCCCGCGCGCAAGCCGGCGAAGCGCGGCAATTCATAAAGAAACAGCGCGGCGTATTCATCGCGGTAAAACCGCATGATGTCGTGGCGCAAGCTTAACCCCTTGGCCGCGTCGAACTCCGTCAGCGCGGCGCGAATCGCAGGCATGATGCGCTGGTCGCAATACCACGGCTTGCTCCACAGACACGAATGGTTCTGCATGGTGCGCAGCACGTCGATGGTGGGCTCGGACGCATAGGTCAGCCCAAAGGCATCGCCGTTCCAACCGCCTTCCACCACCGCGCGAATCAGTTCGTTGGGCGGAAAGGGGCGAATTTCCATGGTCACGCCGATGGCCGCCAGATCCTGCGCGATCTTTTGAAACATGGCGGCGTCGGCGGGCCCCGCGCCGATGACGCCCTGGAGCACAAATGAAAAACCCTTGGGGTAACCCGCCTCGGTGAGCAGTTGCTTGGCGCGGTGCGGATCGAAGGGGATCGGCGGGATGGAGGGATCAAAGCCGAAGGTGGCGCGGGTGCCCGGCTGCGATGCCGCCACCGTCGTGCCGGCGAGGAGCCCGTTCACCAAGGCGTCACGATCCACGGCAAGATTGAGCGCCTCGCGCACGCGCACATCACGCAGCGGCGAGTCCTGATTCTGATGAAACTGGATCGACCAGACATTGGCGGTGAGCCAGTGTTGACCCTGGCCGCCGTTGGCTTCGATAGCGGCGACTTCGTCGGGCCCCAAACCCAGCGCGATGTCCATGCGATCAGCCAGGACGGCTTGCACGCGGGCCGAGGCGTCGGGGGCCACGATCCAATCCAGGCGCTCGGTCTTCGGCGCGCGCCAAGACCCCGCGAAGGCCGACATTTTCCAGCCCGCCACATCCAAGCGGTCGATCTTGAAGGGCCCGGTTCCCACCGGCGCGCGGGCGAACTCGTCCGGCCCCAGCTTCGTCCAATGATCCGGCGCGACCATATAAAAGACGGGCAAGGCGCGCGGCAGATGCGGCGTGGGCACGTCGGTGATCAAATCAACCGTCAGCTCGTCGACAATCCGCGCGGATTTGATGAACCCCAGTTCGCGCGCCACGACTTCCCGCGCCGCCGCCGGAGAATTGAAAAAGGCGGCGGCGTTCACCACGGCCGCCGAGGTCAAACGCTCGCCGTTCGAGAACGTCACCCCCGGCCGCAACGTGAGTCGCCAAGTCAGGGGGTCGAGGTTCTCCCACCCCACCGCCAGCCATGGCCGGAGTTGGCCGGTTTCGTCGATGCGGGTCAGACCGTCGAAGATCGACGACCAGGTGAAAATGTGCGGCGTGCCGGTGTTGCGATAGGGGTTGCCCTGCGAGGGCGGCATGGTCGTGGTGCCGACGCGCAGCGTGGCGGCGTCGGCGACGGCGCCAAGGCGCAACAGCATTAACGCGAGAATGCCGGCGATCACGACCCTGAGTATCGCGAGGTGCATGGAGTTCAATTTATCTTGGCGCGCGCTGACTGCGGGCTTCCGCCCGATTTCAGCCTACACGGTTCCGACGGCAAAAGAGTTGGTATCTGTATCCATTGGGCAACACAATCTAACCAACTGGAATAAAACGGGAAAACACGACACGTGACCGCCCCGCCGGGAGCATCGAACGCCGCGGCGTTGATGACGATTGTTTCCCCATCGAGGTTTTGATCTAGTCCTCCCGCAGGATCGCCGGAGCGCGATCACGATTGTTCGCGCGGTGAGGGGTCGGCGTGCGGCAAAATCGTCTTGGGGGGAGAAAAAAATGACACTTCGTTCCAAATTGGCGTTGGGCGCGTCGGCTTTGGCGATAAGCGCGTCGTTGACTGTCCTCGACGGTGTGGCGTTGGCGCAGCCGGCCTTGGAGGAAATCGTCGTCACGGCGCGCAAGCGAAACGAGAGTCTTCTCGAGGTGCCGGTGGCCGTGACCGCGTTCTCGGCGGATCAACTGGATCGCGGCGGTTTCACCAGCCTCGAGGACATCTCCTTCAAGACCGCCGGCCTGCACTACAATAAGCAGGGCGGACAAATTCCCGGCCGCTTCAACACCGCGGTGCGCTTCCGCGGCATGGACACCAATCAGTCTGCGGCGTCGCAACAAGTCGGCACGGTCTTCATGGACGGCGTCTACGTCAGCCAGGGCGTCGCCGGCATCGACTTCTCGACGATTGAGCGCGTCGAGATCATCAAGGGCCCGCAATCGGCGACATACGGACGTTCGACGTTCGCCGGCGCGGTCAACTACGTCACCAAGACGCCCGGCTTCGAATACAAGAGCCGCATGAGCGCCGAATACGGAAAGTTCGGCACCTACGACGTGGCGCTCAATCACGAGGGCCCGCTGGTGGAGGGCAAGGCGTCTTACTTGTTGGGCATGCGCGGCTATGGCACCGACGGCCAGTATACGTCGAACGCCGACGGCGGCGCCCTCGGCAAGGAACGCACCAACTCCGGTACGGCGATACTTTTCCTGTCGCCCACGGACAATTTCACCGCCAAGGCGCGCATGTTCTATTCCCGCGACAAGGACGGCCCCGCGGCCGGCATGCTGCTCGGCTCGCGCTTGTCCTCGCGCGGCGACGGCAGCGCCAACGCCGGCACCAACTGCTTCAGCCAATTCCAGACCAATCTGCGCGGCGCCACCGCGGACTACTACTGCGGTAAGCTGCCGAAAGTGAATGTCGACAGCTTCATCGCGCCGAACACGCGCCTGACGCCGGCCGACATCGCGTTCTTCCGGGCGACCCAAATCCGGGACCCGCGCGACGGCATCACACGCCCGAAGATTCCCGGCGTGCCCCTCGTGGACTTCGTCGGCCTCAAGCGCAATCAATTCCGCGCGGCGCTCAACCTCGACTACGATTTCTCCGACGGCCACACGATCTCGTCGCTCACCGGCTTCAGCGACATGCGCGCGAGCTGGGTACGCGACTTCGACCTGACGCGCTCGCAGAACTTCTTGTCGCAGGACCCGCAGAAACACGAGGACATCACGCAGGAGCTGCGGCTCACCTCGCCCCAGGACCAAGCCCTCACGTATTCGGTCGGCCTGAGTTACTTCAAGGCCGAATTCATCCAACAAGGCAACGGCGGCCTCAATATCTGGGGCTCGGACGGCGGCGTGACTCAGGCGGTCCTCAATCCCAACCCACCCCCCGCCACGATCGTGCTGCCCGGCCCGCATCCCTTCATGCAGACCAACTTCCCGCTGGAGGGCGGCAAGACCTTGGGCGTGTTCGGCTCGATCGGCTACGACATCACCGACAACCTGACGCTCGATTTCGAGTGGCGCTACCAGTCGGACCGCGTCACGCAGGACGACCGCACGCGGCCGGGCACGGACTTCTCCGACAAGTTCAAAACCTTCCTGCCGCGCGCGACATTGTCGTTCCGGCCCACGGACGAGACCAATCTGTGGGCGACATACTCGAAGGGTAACCTGCCCGGCTTCTTCAATTCCGACCTGGCGGCGCTATCGCCCGCCGACTTGGCGGCCGTGCGCGCCTCGCCGACGGTCGCGGGCCAGAACCTCAGCCTGTTCAACGACGAAGAGTCGCTCAAGAACTACGAACTCGGGTGGAAGCAGCAACTCTGGGACAACCGGGCCAATTTCTCGCTGGTCGGCTACAAGATGGATTGGACGAACCTGAAGACGCGCTCGCCGGTCGACATCGTCGACCAGCTCGGTGTGCGGCGCGTTCTGAACCTTCAATTCAACGCGGGTAACGCCAAGATCAAGGGCGTGGAGTTCGAAGGCGCGTTCACCGCCACCGACAACCTGTCAGGCACCGTGTCCGTCAACTACAGCGATGCGCAGTACGGGCGCCTCACCTGCGGGTTCGGTCCCTTCAAGCCGCCGCCATCGGCGGATTGCTCCAACAACGACACCGCGCGCTTCCCGAAATGGTCGGGTTCGTTCTCCACCGTCTGGACCGACGATTTCTCGGGCGATTGGGACTACAGCGTCCGTCTCGACGGCGAATACTTCGGCAAAGCCTGGAACGAAGAACACAATTTCTCCTGGATTGGCAAATTCTGGCGCTTCAACGCCCGCGCCGGCTTCGAGAAAGAAGGAATCCGCGTCGAGGCCTATGTGAAAAATCTGTTCGACGACGACAACTATCTCGCCGCCGCGCGCTGGTCGGATTTTTCGGGCCGCTCGTTGTTCGACTTCCTGACCAGCCAAGGCCTCGCGGTCACGCCGCCGCAGAAGCGTTCCTTTGGCTTGAAGACGGTGATGGACTTCTAGAGATCATCGTTCATCCTGCAGACCTTAATAAGGAGGGCCCCGGAGCGATCCGGGGCCTTTGTCGTTCAGTTTGCCGCGGGATTGACGCGGCCGCTGAAAATCAGGGCATTCTCAAAAAACGGCGTTTCTGGGAAAAATCTCCACTTAAACGAGATTCCGCCGTTGCTCTCATGCCACATCCTGGTCATTTATTGACCGTGGAAGGCGTTGCCGGTTGAGTTTGCCACGGCTTGCCGGTACTCCTGCCGTGGGAATCTGGCGCAAGCTCTTGCGCCGTAGGTTTTTTTTATTTTCACCGAAGGGGGACTCATGACCCGGAAATCTCGTTTGGCCGTTGGCGTTTCTGCGGTTGCATTGTCCATCGCGTTGGCGATGCCGGCGATGGCTCAGCCGCTGCTGGAAGAAATCGTCGTCACCGCGCGTAAACGCGAGGAGTCGCTCAAGGAAATTCCGCTGTCGATCACGGCGTTCTCGGCGCGGGACATCGAACGCAAGGGCTTCAAGGGCCTCGAAGACATCGCCTTCGCCGCGCCCGGCGTGCAGTACTCCAACCAAGCCGGACAGATTCCCGGCCGCTACAACTCGGCCATCCGCTTCCGCGGCATGAACGTGAACTCCGAAACCCCGTCGTTGCAGCTGGGCTCGTTGTTCATCGACGGCATTTACGTCTTGGGCGGCACGCAATCGATCCCGCTCAGCGATCTGGAACGCATCGAAGTCATCAAGGGCCCGCAGTCGGCCTACTTCGGCCGCAACACCTTCGGCGGCGCCATCAATTACATCACCAAGACCCCCTCGACGTCCGAATACAAGGGCAAGATCAGCGCCTCGGGCGCGACCTATGAAGAATTCGACGTCTCGGCCGACCACGAAGGCCCGCTGGTGGAAGGCAAGCTCGCCTATCGCATCGGCACGCGGCTGTATTCGCGCGGCGCCATGTTCACCGCCAGCGACGGCGGCGACTTGGGCGCGGAATCGTCGAAGGCGGTCAACGGCACGATTTACGCCACGCCGACCGACAACTTCACGGCCAAGCTGCGCGTTTTCTACAACAAGGACGACGACAGCGCGCCCGCCGGCGGCCAGATCCAAGGCATCCGCAACGACAGTTGCACGGGCAAGACCGTCACGACGCAGGATCCCGTCACCCCTATCGCCCGCCCGCAGCAATACATCTGCGGCCAAGTGCCCAAGCAAGGCCAGGCGATTTCCTCGCTCGGCAACCTCAAGATCATCGACAGCAACACCAGCTTGTTCCCGGGCCAAGCCGCGCTCATCGGCCGCCCGACATACCTGGTCGACAACCTCGTGACGCGCGCCAATCCGCCGCAAGTCAACGTGCCGTTCATCGATCACATGGGCTTGGAACGCGACATCTTCCGCTTCTCGGCCAGCTTCGATTACGAGTTCGCCTCGGGCTACAGCGCGGCCCTGCAGGGCGGCTACAACAAGCTGCGCGCCAACTGGATTCGCGACTTCGGCCTCTCGGCCATCGAGAACTGGTATTCGCGCGATCCCCAGGATGCCTCCGACAAGAGCATCGAATTCCGCATCACCTCGCCGCAGGATCAGCGCCTGACGTGGTTGGCCGGCGCCAACTACTACAAGCAAAGCTTCATTCAATCGGGCTCGGGCGGCGACGCGATCTCGCTGTGCACGGCCATCGCGGCCCAGCCGCTGCCGGGCGAGCGTTGCCCGCGCATCCCCTTCTTCACGGCCAACTCGCTGTTGCAAAATACCGACAAGATCAAGGCGTGGGGCATTTTCGGCTCGGCCGAATACGACATCACCGACGAGCTGACCTTCACCTTCGAAGGCCGCTATCAGCACAACGACGCGGCCACCGCCGTCTTGACCCCGGCGCCGCTCAAGAAGATCGACAAGAACTTCCTGCCGCGCGCGATCTTGCGCTGGCAGCCGACGGACGAGACCAACGTTTACGCCAGCTACGCCAAGGGCGTGATCCAGGGCCAGCCCAACGCGCAGGTGGCCACGGCCACGCCGAACGAACTGCGTCAGTACGTCGCGCAGTTGCCCTCGGCCGGCCCGACGCTGCCCGCCGAAATTCTCGACATGTATGAAGTGGGCTGGAAGCAGACGTTCATGGAGAACCGCGCCAACCTCAACCTCGCCGGCTACTACGGCGAATGGAAGGGGCAAAAAGGCCGCGGTCTGGTGGTGTTGCAGGAAGATTGCGGCAGCCCCAGCCACGGCTTCTCGGGCGGCTGCACCACCGGCACGCCCGTGGGCCTGGGTCTCCCCGGCCAACCGGCGCGGAACCTGGACGGCACGCCGTTCCTGAATTCCCGCAACGTCAACGCCCCGGGCACGTCCAAGATTTGGGGCGTGGAATTGGAAAGCGCCATCGCCGTGACGGAGGCCTGGACGGTGAACGGCAACCTGACCTACGCGCGCTCGAAGTATAAGGACTTCCTGTTCAACTTCTTCGCCTTCAACACCGGCTACTCGCAGATGAAGGGCAACTCCAATCCTCGCTTCCCGAAATGGACCGGAACGCTCAACTCGGGCTACACCGGCGACCTCAATCAGGATTGGGATTGGTACGTCAACGGCGACCTGATCTACTTCGGCAAGACCATGGTCGACGAAAGTAACCTGGCCTTCTGCAACGACTACTGGCTCGTCAACAGCCGCGCCGGCGTCGAGAAGGAAGGCTTCCGCGTCGAGTTGTTCGTCAAGAACCTGTTCAACGACGACAACTGGGCGGCCTGCAACCGCTGGACCGACTTCGACAACTCGGTCAACTTGGCGTTCTTGACCCGCGTGCAGGGCATCGCCGTGACCCCGCAGAACAAGCGTCAGTTCGGCCTGCGCACGTCGGTTGATTTCTAAAACCAGGCGCACCCGCTGCCGACAAAGGCCCCGGAGCGATCCGGGGCCTTTGTCGTTGCGGCAAGGTCGCGAGCTTAAAGCGCGCGCATGAAGACCGTTCTGAAAAAGAGGCTAATACTAGAAAAATGTTCCGTTTTATTTAATTGAAACGTTGCCCTCATGCCACATCCCGGCCGTTTATTGACCGTCAGAAGCGTTGCCCGTTGAGTTTGCCGATGCTTGCCGGTACTCCTGCTGCGGGAATCGGGCGCAAGCGCTTGCGCCGTGAGGGTTTTTCATTTTTGCACCGAAGGGGGATTCAATGACCCGGAAATCTCGATTGGCTGTTGGCGTATCCGCGGCCGCCTTGTCCGTCGCTCTGGCGATGCCGACCGTGGCGCAGCCGGTGCTGGAGGAAATCGTCGTCACCGCGCGTAAACGCGAGGAAAGCCTGCAGGAGATCCCGATCGCGATCTCGGCCTTCAGCGCCGATCAGTTGGACCGCGCCGGCATCACCAAGCTGGAAGACCTCACGCTGCAGGTCGCCGGCGTGCAGTACCACTCCCTCGGCCTCGCCATTCCCGGCCGCGTCAATTCCTCGATCCGTTTCCGCGGCATGGACGTCAACAGCCAGGTGCCGACCTTCCAGCTGGGCACGCTGTTCGTCGACGGCATTTATGTGTTGGGCGGCACCCACTCCATTCCGCTCGACGACGTGGCCCGCGTCGAGGTGGTGAAGGGTCCGCAGTCGGCCTACTTCGGCCGCAACACCTTCGGCGGCGCCATCAACTACATCTCCAAAGAGCCGTCGATGACCGAGTATGCGGCGGAACTGAACGCCTTGGGCGCGACCTACGACGAATACGACGTCTCGGGCGCCTTCTCGGGCCCCCTGGTCGAGGACAAGGTCGCCTTCCGCGTTGGCGGGCGGCTGTTCAGCACCGGCGGCATGTGGACCGCCTCCGACGGCGGCAAGCTGGGCGAGCAAAGCACCAAGACGGTGCAGGCGTCGGTCAAGGTCACCCCCAACGACGCCTTCACGGCCAAGGCGCGCGTGTTCTTCGGCCGCGACGAGGACGGTCCCGCCGCGGGCGGCGCCATTCCCGGCCGCCTCAACGATTCCTGCTCGGGCAAGACCGTCACCAACCCCGCGGGCGCCTCGGTGCGCCCGGCGTTGTGGTTCTGCGGCAAGGTCCCGGAAGAGGGCCAAGCCATCTCGACCTTGCGCAACAACAAGATCATCGACAGCAACACCACCGTTCGCAGCCCGCGCGCGCTCATCTCGACCGGCGATCCCAACTGGCTCTTGACCAACGTCATTCAGCGCCCGCAGCCCGCACGCCTTCAGGGCAAGGTGCCGACGCTGGAGGGCATCGAACTGGAACGCGAAGTCTTCCGCGTGTCGGGCAACCTGAGCTACGAATTCGCGAGCGGCATCGTCGCCGAGGCCCAGGGCGGCTACAACACGCTCAAGGCCAACTGGGTGCGCGACTTCAACTTCACCGCCTTCGACAACGCCTACTCGCGCGACCCGCAGGACACGCAGGACTTCTCGGTCGAGGCGCGCGTCTCCTCGGCGCAGGACCAGAAGCTGCGCTGGCTCGCCGGCGTCAATTACTACGAGCAGGATTTCGTCTCGGCGGGCACCGGCGGCGACGCCGTGTTCCTGTGCATCGACGACACGCCCGGTCTGACCATCGGTAATTGCCGCGTGCCGCCGGCGGCCAACACCTTCGCGTTTTTCCCCAACGCGCTCGCCAACACCGACCACGTCGAGACGCTGGGCGTGTTCGCGGCCGTGTCCTACGACTTCACCGATCAGCTGACCTTGAACCTGGAGGGCCGCTACCAAGACGACAGCTTCCAACGCGGCCTCACCACCTTCCAGACCATCAAGGGCGACAAGTTCCTGCCGCGCGCGATTCTGCAGTTCAAACCCAACGACGACACCAATCTCTACGTCTCGTATGCGAAAGGACTGCTGCAAGGAGAACTCAACCAGCTGGTGATCGACTCCGACGCCCGCGAGCGGGCGCAGTTCGACGCGCTCAATTCGCCGGGGTCCGTGCCGGAGGAAATCCTCGACAGCTATGAAATCGGCTGGAAGCAGCAATTCATGGACAACCGTGTCTCGATCAACACGGCCGCCTACTACGGCGATTGGGCGAACAAGAAAATCCGCAACATCGTCCAGATCAACTTCACCTGCGGCGACTTCCCCGTCACCATCGGCACCACCGGCTGCCGGCCGAACCTGGGCGAGGGCAACGTCGGCCAGCCGGCGCGTTTCTCCGACGGCACGCCGGTGCTCAACAACACCAACGTCGTCTCGGCTTTCGACGTGAAAATCTGGGGCGCCGAGTTCGAGGGCAACGCCGCCATCACCGAGCAGTTCGTCATGGGCGGCTCGCTGACCTATGCCCGCAGCGAAGTGAAGTCGGGTTTCTTCAGCACCATCGGCCCGATCGCCGGCTCCACCAGCATCAAGGGCGCGGCCAACCCCCGCTTTCCGAAGTGGTCGGGCTCGGTCAACGGCACCTACACGGCGCAGCTGACCCAGGACTGGGAGTGGTTCATCCGCGGCGACTTGAGCTATTTCGGCAAGGCCTTCGTCGAGTTGGATAACCTCGCGTTCTGCGACAGCTACTTCCTCGCCAACAGCCGCATCGGCGTCGAGAAAGACGGGTTCCGGCTTGAAGCGTTCGTCAAGAACTTGCTCAACGACGACAGCTGGACGGCGTGCTCGCGCTTCCTCGAGTTCGACCTGCCCAACGACGCCAACCCGAACGTTTACCAAAGCGTGATCGTGGCGCCGCAGCTCAAGCGCCAGTTCGGCATCAAGACCTCGCTGAAGTTCTAAACGTCAGCCGATCACGACGCCTTCAAACCCCCGGCCGGCGACGGTCGGGGGTTTTTTGCCGGCGCAAAACCTAAGAGCGAGGATCGCAACCGATACCACTCGGCCGGCCCGCGCGCGACGCGGGTGCGCGGTTGACGAGCGCACCGACAATAATTTGCCGATTGTGAGGCTCCCATGGGGGTTGTAGCCTCCGGGAGGGGCGGCGACGTGGCCGTTTTTTCCGAGGGGGAAGATCATGACGTCAAAGACTCGCTGGACGCTGAGCGTGTCCGTGATCGCGTTGTCGGCGGCCTTGGCCGCGCCGGTGAGCGCGCAGGTGGCGCTTGAGGAAATCGTGGTGACCGCGCGCAAGCGCGAGGAATCCCTGCAGGAAATTCCCATCGCCATCACGGCCTTCTCGGCCGACCAGTTGCAGCGCGCGGGCTTCAAGGACCTGCATGAGCTGTCCTTGAACGTCGCGGGCCTGCAGTACCACTCCCTCGGCCTCGCCATTCCCGGCCGCGTCAACTCCTCCATCCGCTTCCGCGGCATGGACGTCAACAGCCAGGTGCCGACCTTCCAACTGGCCACGCTGTTCGTCGACGGCATCTACGTGCTGGGCAACACCGAATCGGTTCCCTTCGACGACGTCGAACGGGTCGAGGTGGTGAAGGGGCCGCAAGCCGCCTACTTCGGCCGCAACACCTTCGGCGGTGCCATCAACTACATCATGAAGACGCCCTCGACCACCGAGTTCTCCGGCCAGGTCAGCGCCACCGGCGCCACCTACAACGAATACGACGTCTCGGCCTCCATCGACGGCCCGCTGGTGCAGGACAAGGTCGCGGTGCGCGCCGGCGGACGGTTCTACACCAAGGGCGCGATGTTCACCGCCTCCGACGGCGGCGGCCTGGGCGAGGAGCAATCCAAGAGCGGCCAAGCCACCGTCTATGTCACGCCGACCGAACAGTTCAGCGCGCGTGCCCGCGTGTTCATCGCCAGCGATTCCGACGGCGCGCCGGCGGGCGGCTATGTCGCCGGGCGGCTCAACGATTCCTGCACGGGCAAAACCGTCACCACCAAGGCCGGCGAGACGGTGCAGCCCATTCGATTCATTTGCGGCATCGTGCCCAAGATCGGCCAGGCCATCAACGCGCTGGGCGGCCGCCAGATCATCGACAGCAATACCAGCATCCGCCCGGCCCAGGCGCTTCTCTCCACCGGCGATCCCGACTTCCTCATCAAGAACCTCATCAAGAAGCCCCATCCGGCGGCGCTGTCGGTGCCCGAGCTCGACAATATCGGCCTCGAGCGGCGCATGCTGCGCGTCTCGGGCCAGATGGAATACGAGTTCGCGGGCGGCATGACAGCCACGGCCCAGGGCGGCTACAACGAACAGCAGGCATCGTGGGCGCGCGATTACACCTTCACGCCGCGCGAGAACGCCTATTCGCGCGATCCGCAGGACATGGAGGACTACTCGCTCGAGGCGCGCGTCGCCTCGCCGCAGGATCAAGACCTGCGCTGGCTCGCGGGCGTCAATTACTATCACCAGGACCTGATCACGTCGGGCACCGGCGGCGATTCGGTCTATCTTTGCAAC
>JANRJL010000083.1:0-127001 GCA_033763995.1 Rhodospirillaceae bacterium
GTGAAGGCCATGCCGAGGAACGCCGGCCAGGTCAGATCGTTCCAGACAAGCGGCGCCCACACCGCCGAAACCGCCATGATGGCCAGTTGCGGATAGAGCGTGATGGCGGTGACGGACTCGGTGGAGCTGAGAATCCGGTTGGTGACCATGTAGGTGGCATAGCCCACGGCCGCGACGGCCGGCAGCAGGAACATGGGATCGAACATCGCCGTGCCGGGCTTGATGATGAACAGCATGCCGACAAAGCCCAGCACCACCGCACCCCAACCCATGAGCCCGACCCTGTCGCCCAGCAGCACCACCGACAGCGCGGTCATGCACAAGGGCGCGCACAAGGCGATGGCCGTGGCCTCCGAGAGCGGCACGGTGGTCAGGCTGAAAAACCACGAGTACGCCAAGACCACCAGCAACAGCGAACGCAAGCCATGCGCGATGGGGCGCCTGGTCCGCAAGGAGGCGAGGCCGCCCTCCTTGAGGGCGATTGGCGCGAGAATGGCCAGCGCGAAAAATCCGCGCACGAAGTTGAGCTGCGCCACGTGATAGTCCTGGACCATCACCCATTTGCCGCCGGCGTCCGTGGCCGACATGACCAAGGCGCCCAGCAGCATCAGCACGATGCCGAGGGGCCGGTTGTCGCGATGGAACGACGCGGCGGGTGAGGAAGCGGGTGCGGTCATGGCGCCCTTGTGCGGTGTTTCGCGCCCTCGATCAAGCGTGTTATCAAACACTATGACCGCCGAAGTTTTTCAGCCGCATTACACGCTCGAAGAGTGGATCAAATACAATGTGATTCCGCGGCGGCTTTATATGTGGCGGCTCATGCGCAAGCACGCGCGCAAGGGCGAACGCGAGTTGAGCCTGCTGCCGCAGTTGGTGACGCCTGGCAAAATCGCCATCGACATCGGCGCCAACAAGGGCGTGTACACCCACGCGCTGGCGAGACTGTGCCGCGAGGTGCACGCTTTCGAGCCCCACCCGAAGATGTTTCCCCTGCTGGCCCAAGCGCTGTCGAACAACGCCCGCGCCCATCATGTGGCGATTTCCGATACCGACGGCACGGCCGAGCTGGTGATCCCCAGTTACAACAAGGCCGGGTTCACCAACCAGGGCGCCTCGCTGGACCCCAGCAAGAAGTCCGCGCCTTTTGGATTTACCACCGTGCCCGTCGCGGCGCGCACGCTCGATTCCTACAACTTCACCGACGTGGGATTCATCAAGATCGACGTGGAGGGTTTCGAGGCGGCCGTGGTGAAGGGCATGCTGGGGACCGTGCGGCGCGAGAAGCCCACACTCATGATCGAGATCGAGGAATGGCACCGCAAGCGCCCCATCGAAGAATGTTTGCGCGAAATGGACGTGCTGAACGCCGATGTTTATTTCATTCTCGGCGGCGCGCTACGGCCCATTGCCGAGTTCGATCCGGACGTCCACCACCGCGGCCGACGCGGCAAGCCGGGCTACGCGCAGAATTTTGTGTTTAGGCCAAGGGCCTGACTCTCGGGCCGACACGAATGGGCGCAGCGCCGCCGCGGCGCGTGGCGGCATAGCGCGGCAGATCGTCCTGCGTTTCAAACCACGGCAACTGCTCGGCCACGAACACATGCGCCGTCGGCCTAACGTGGGACGGGTCGGCTAACGACACGGCGTAGAGGTGCACCTCGTCGGGAATGATTTCATTTTCATAGGTCAACGGCGAGCCGCAGGCTTCGCAAAAGCCGCGCCGCACACCCGGCGAGGATTGAAAGTATCGTGGTACGCCGGCCTTGAAGCGGAACGAGGCGCGCGGCACGGAAATCCAGGTCGTGAAGGGCGAGGACGTCGCACGCCGGCAACTGTCGCAATGACAATGCACGGTCCAGTTGGGCTCGCCGCCATACTCGTAAACAACGCCGCGACAGAGGCAGTGACCCTCGATTCTGGTGTTGGGCATGGGACGCTCCAAGGGTTGTCGGACGTCTATTTTGGTGCGTTCGGTGCGCGCAAAACAGCGCCAAGAAACGACAATCGGCGGGCAAAAAAGGACACGGCCAGCGCCTCTGACCGCCTCCCAAGCCTTGCCCGGCCGACGGCAACCTGCTAATCCCCCTTTCATGACACGGCGAATGACAAGCATGCGAATTAGCAGCCCGATTCTCTGATCCGAGAATCGGCCCCGCCGCTATTTCGCCGCCGCTTGTTATTTTCAATCCCTTCAGGAATCCGCCGTCATGTCGTCCCCGTCTCTTGCCGTATCCACAGTCACCGCCGCCTCCGTGCGCGCCGCGCGCGAGCGCATCGCGGGCCAGGTCTTGCTCACGCCCACCGTGTTCAGCGAGGCCCTGAGCCAAGCCACCGGCGCCAAGGTGTACCTCAAACTCGAGAACCTGCAGCACACCGGCGCCTTCAAGGCGCGCGGAGCCCTGGCCAAGCTCACCACGCTCACGCAAGCGCAAAAGAAAGCCGGCGTCATCGCCATGTCGGCGGGCAATCACGCGCAAGGGGTGGCCTATCACGCCGGACGGCTGGGGATTCCGGCCACCATCGTCATGCCCAAGGGCACGCCCTTCATGAAAATCCGCAAGACGCGCGACTACGGCGCGACCGTGCTGCTGGAGGGCGAGTCCTTGGTGGAGGCATCGGCCTATGCCGAGAAGCTGGCGGCGGAGCGCGGCTTGGTTTTCATTCACCCCTACAACGACCCCGAGGTCATCGCCGGCCAAGGCACCATCGGCCTGGAAATGTTGGAGGCCGTGCCGGAGCTGAATACCATCGTCGTGCCCGTGGGCGGCGGCGGTTTGATCTCGGGCATCGCGTTGGCGGCCAAATCGCTGAAGCCGAGCATCGACATCATCGGCGTGGAGCCGGAACTATACCCCTCCATGAGTAACGCGCTGCAGGGCCGCAACCGTCCGTGCGGCGGCTCGACCTTGGCCGAGGGCATCGCGGTGACCACGGCGGGCGCCACGGCACTGCCGATCGTGCGCGAACATGTGCGCGCCGTGGTGACGGTGAACGAAACCAGCATCGAGCGCGCGGTCGCCATGTTGGCCACGCGCGGCAAGACCGTGACCGAGGGCGCGGGCGCCGCCCCCTTGGCCGCGTTGCTCGAGTATCCCGACATGTTCGCGGGCAAGACCGTGGGCCTGGTCATCTCGGGCGCCAACGTGGACGCGCGCATGCTCTCGTCCGTGCTGATGCGCGACCTCGTGCGCGAAAAAAAAGTGCTGACGCTCAACATCGAAATGCCCGACAAGCCGGGCCAGTTGCATGCCGTCAGCGGCATTTGCGCTGAAGAAGGCGCCAACGTGCTGGAAGTGATCCACAGCCGCTTCGCCATGGATTTGTCGGCCAGTTCGGCGCGCCTCGGCATCACCATCGAAACCCGCGACGAGGAGCATGCCAAACAGGTCATGGACCGGATTCGAATGTCGGGATTCAAATTGAGTATCCGCGACCCCAACGAACCCTGAGACGCGGCGATGACCAATCCGATCTTGGTCGAGGTCACGCGCGGCACCACGGTGGAGAGTATCCATCGCGGGGCCGCCTGCGTGGTCGACCTCGACGGCAAGGTAGTGGACTCGTGGGGCGATGTTGATGCGCTCACCTGCCCGCGCTCGGCCTTGAAGCCCATGCAGGCGCTGCCGTTGATCGAAACGGGTGCGGCCGCGCGCTTCGTCCTGACGGATGAGGAGCTGGCGCTGGCCTGTGCCTCGCACAACGGCGAGCCCGAGCACGTGCGCCGGGTCGAGGCCTGGCTCGCGCGCGCGGGATTCTCCGTGCGCGACCTCGAATGCGGCGCCCATGTGCCCATGCATGCTCCCGCCGCCGAAGCCCTGATGCGAGCGGGTGGACGCCCCTGCCCGATTCACAATAATTGCTCGGGCAAGCACACGGGATTCCTCTGCCTCGCCGTGCATTTGAACGCACCGACCAAGGGCTATACCGAGCCCGCGCATGCGGTACAGCGTGAGGCCTTCGCCGCGATCGGCACCATGGCCGACGTGGAACCCAAGGCGCTGCCTATCGTGCGCGACGGATGCAGCGCGCCCAATTTATTCATGCCGCTGAAGAACCTGGCGCTGGCCTGGGCACGGATGGGCCAGCCAGCGAAACTTGCCAAGGCCCGCGCGGCGGCAGCCAGGCGCATCGTCGATGCCATGAAGACCCATGGATTCTTGTTTTCCGGCACCGACCGCCCCTGCCTGGCGTTAACGCAATCCCTGGCCGGGCGCGGCGTGGCCAAGGTCGGCGCGGAAGGCATTTATGCCGCGTGCGAGCCCGAGCGAGGCCTGGGCATCGCGGTGAAAATCGACGACGGCGCCGCGCGCGCGGCCTCGGTGGCCCTGGCCGCGATCTTAAATCGACTGGGCGCCTTCAAGCCCGCCGCTGGCGACGCCGTGGCAAAATTGTTGAGTGTGCCGCACAAGGCCTGGGCGGGAGCGGAAACAGGCGTGGTGCGCGTCGCCGACGGCTGGCTCACTTGATCAGCTTGCTCAGCTCCTTGAACTCCGCCGTGCCGGAGACATGGAGCCATTCGAACAGCGCCATCTCGGTGTTGATGACGCCCACGCCGTTCGCACGAAAGCGATCCAGCGCCAAGGCCACGCTGTCGGGCCGGCGCGAGGTCACGGCGTCGGCCACCACGAATACATCCAAGCCCATGGCCTTGAAGCCGAGCGCGCTTTGCAGCACGCAAACGTGAGATTCGATGCCGCCGATGACGACCTGGCGGCGACCATGGGCAGCGAGCCCTTGCAGGCGCGCCGTGATGGCACCGTCGGCGGCACAGGAAAAATGCATTTTCTCCAGCACCGGCGCGTCGCCCTTGAGATTGTGCAGCCGTTCCACCGTGGCGCCAAGGCCCTTGCGGTACTGCTCGGAGAGGGTGACCGGAACGCGGAGACGCTGCGCGGCCTGCAGCAGCACCGCGCAGCGCTCGACCATGCGCTCGCCCTCGTGCATGGCGGGCAAAAGCCGCTCTTGCACGTCGACGATCAACAGTTGGGAACGGGCACGGTCCAGAAGCATGACGGGTTAGATCGTCTTCTGCTTGTTGAACAAATTATCGAAGGCTTCCTTGTCGGGGTTGCCGAGCTTCATGACGTCTTCCAAAAGCGCGCAGCCCTTGATGACGGCGGGGCGCGCGCCCACGGCTTCCCGCCAGCGCTTCACGTTGGGATAGTCGTCGATGTCGATCTGGTGGAAGTGGTTGATCTTCACCCACGGGTAGGTCGCCATGTCGGCGATGGAATATTCGCCCGCCAAATAGGGCACGTTGGCCAGGCGCTTATCCATGACGCGGTACAGCCGCTTGGTTTCGTTCTGATAGCGGTCGATGCCGTATTGGATTTTCTCCGGCGCGTATTGCAGGAAATGCCCGCACTGGCCGAACATGGGCCCGACGTTGGCGACCTGGAAGATGGTCCACTGGATCACCTCGTAGCGCTGGGCCATGTCGCGCGGCATGAACTTGCCGGTCTTCTCGGCCAGATACATCAAGATCGCGCCCGACTCGAACACCGTGGTGGGCTTGCCGCCCGGGCCGTCGCGGTCGACGATGGTGGGAATCTTGTTGTTGGGATTGAGCTTGAGGTAGTCGGGGCTGAACTGATCGCCCTTGAGCATGTTGATGGGATGGGTGGTGTAGGCCAGCCCGCACTCCTCCAGCATGATGGGAATCTTGTGGCCGTTGGGCGTGGGCCAGTAATACAGGTCGATCATGAGCAGGTCCCGGTGGTTACTGAGAAAGCGCGATCTTAACCTCGATCGTTGACCGCACAAAAGAAAGCACATTGGCGGCGGCCCGCGAAGTCCTTAAGCTTGCGCCATGATCGCCCGCGACCCCGACACCCGTGATCCCGAGAATGGCCGCCGTGTCGGCCCCACCATGAACCGCACGCGCGTCATCGTGCTGATGACCATCGCGGTGTGCATGATGCTGGGCTGGCTGATGATTGCCGTCTTCGGCGGCCTGCCGCCGTGGCCGGTGCTGTTGTGGTTCGTGGCCAGCCACGTGTTCTTCTGCGCGGTGATCGTGCGGGTACGCCCCTTCCGCGGACCCTATGTCGCCACTTTGGCGGAGCCCCAAGTCAAAGATTGGGACAAGCCTTAATCCCGCGCCCCGACGATGCCGCGTTTGATGAGATCGTCGATGGCGGCGGGCGCGAGGCCAAGATGGCGCATCAGCACCTCGCGCGTGTGCTCGCCCAAATGCGGCGGCGCCTTGATGTGCTCCACCGGCGTTTCGGACAACACGATGGGATTGCGCACCAGGTCGGCTTGAATGCCCGCACCGGGCTCGGTGTGAACCTTCACGCCGCGCGCCTGCACTTGCGGATCGGCAAAAACCTGATCGACGGTGTAGATGGGCCCCACCGGCACCGTCTCGGCTTCCAAGGCGGCCAGTAACTCGGCCTGATGGCGTTTGGCGAACAGCGGTTTCAGCGCGGCATTGGCCTCGGCGCGGTGGCGCACCCGCAGTTCATTCGTGCGAAAGCGCGGATCGTCGGCCAGCTCCGGCGCGCCCAGTACATGGCATAGCCGTTTGAACTGCCCGTCGTTGCCCACGGTGACGATGATGTGGCCGTCGGCCACGGCGAAGGCGCCGAAGGGCACGATGTTGATGTGCGTGTTGCCGATGCGGCTGGGCACCTGGCCCGAGACCAGATAATTCTGCGCCATGTTGCTCATCATGGCGATGGTGGTGTCGAGCAGCGCCAAGTCCACGTGCTGGCCCTGGCCGGTTTTGTCGCGGTGACGCAGCGCGGCCAGCACGCCCACGGCGGCATAGACGCCGGTGAACAAGTCCGACACGCCGACGCCCACCTTCATGGGCTCGTCGCCCGGCGTGCCCGCCGGATTACCGGTCACGCTCATGAGCCCACTCATGGCCTGGGCGATCAGATCGTAACCGGGGCGGTGGGCGTAGGGACCGGTGTGGCCGAAGCCGGTGATGGAGCAATAGACGATGCCGGGGTGCAATTTCTTGATGGCGGCGTAGTCGAGGCCGTACTTGTCGAGCCCGCCGAACTTGTAGTTCTCCACCACCACATCCGACTGCGCGATGAGCTTACGCACCAGGTCCTGGCCGTCATTGGTCGCAAGGTCGATGGCGATGGATTTCTTGTTGCGATTGGCCATGAGGAAGTAAGCCGCGACCTCGTCGTGACCTTGGGCGTCCTTGGCAAAGGGCGGGCCCCAGCCGCGCGTGTCGTCGCCGGCGCCGGGCTTTTCGATCTTGATCACCTCGGCGCCGAGATCGGCCAGAATCTGCGTGGCCCAGGGCCCCGCCAGAACCCGCGACAAATCCACCACCCGAATGCCGTCCAACGCGCCCGCCATGTTGTCTCCTGTCATGTGGTTTGAATGTAGCGGCCCCGAGGCTGAAATCTAGCTTGTAAGCATGACATCTGCGGCCGACACTGATCCATCTCAAGGAGCCCGGCGATGAGACGACGAGAGGTCCTGGCGGGCGCCGCCGTGCTGGCAGGCGCGACGCTCGCGCGACACAGCGCAGCGCAGAACGTGACGGCGAAGGTCACGGCGCAGGCTTTGGTGGACTCGCCCTGGGACAAGCATTGGGACGAGTTCAAGGCGACGATAGCGGCTCATCCCGACATCACGGTGGAATATTACCTGCGCGGCGAAACCGGCAGCGAAGAGCAAATGCTGACAGCGCTGCGGCGCAACCGGGTGCAGATCGGCGGCATCACCATGTGGGGCTTGGCCGGCATCATTCCCGAGGCGGCCGTGCCGATGATGCCCTACCTGTTCGACACGACCGAAGAAGTCGACTTCGTCTTCGACGACTTTCTGGAACAGCGCTTCGATGCCTTCCTCAACGAGAAAGGCCTCAAGTTCCTGCACTGGTCCGAGGTGGGGTGGAACAACCTTTATACGAAAAAGCCGGTGCTGATCCCTGCCGACATAAAGGGCATGAAGATTCGCGGCTCGCCCAACTATGCCGCGCAGGCGTTTCTGATGGCGGTGGGCGCCAACCCCGTGGCGCTGGGCATCGCCGATATCGCGCCGGCCTTGCAGACGGGCCTGGTGGACGGCGGCCTGTCGAGCCTGACGTTCTTCTATTACGGCCTGAAATCCTTCGCGACCGATCTGACGGCACTCCACCAGTGCTACGATCAAGGCGTGCAGGTGGCCAATCTCGACTGGTGGAACAGCCTGACGCCAGCCCAGCAAACGGCGTTTCGCACCGCCTTCGTGCCGATCGAGCGCGCGCGGCGCGACTTGCGCGCTCATGGGGCCGAAATCGAGCGGAACCTGCGGACCGAGGGCCTGAAGATACACGCCTTATCGCCGGACCAGCGCGCGCAATGGGTCGCCGCCGCACGGCCCACGCACGGCGCGATCTTGAAAGAGATCGGTGGAAAGGCGCAAAACGTCTATGACCTGATTCAGGACGGCAAACGTGCGTTTGCCCAACGCGGGTGATCGGCTAGCCGATTTCGTCCGATTCCGTTTGAGCCGCGCGCGGCGCTCGTTACAATACCGCCCGGAAACCGAACACGCGCCCGAGGGGAAGGCATGGAAATCGCCAAAACGTTCTTGAATCGCCTGCGCATCGCCGAGCAGTTTTTGTGTTTCACGGCCTTCATGGTCATGGCCGGGGCGCTGATTTACGACGTGCTCAAACGCGAAATCACCGGCTCGGGCGCCTTCGGCGCGCCGCAAGTGGGCGTCATCGGCATGATCGTCGTGTCCTACATCGGCATTGGACTCGCCTCGGCGGCTGGAACCCACTACCGCCCGCGCTTCGCCGACAAGGTTTTCCCGCCCCGCTTCGATCCGCTTTTGAAGCGAATCGAAGAATTCGGCTTTGCCGCCTTTTGCGCCTTCCTGGCCTTCGTCGCCACCAAGGTTGCCATCGAGAGCTACGAACTCAAAGACGTGGCCCCCGTGTTGCGCAACCCGATTTGGCCGGTGCAAATGACCATCGCGCTGGGCTTCGGCTCGGTCGCCATTCGCCATGTTCTCTACGGCATCTTCCTGGAATTGAAACCCAAGCCCTCCGGCGAGGGCGCGGAGCTGGCGAGCGAGCAGCAAGCTCAGGAAATCATCCACGGCCACGACGACTACGACCGCGAAAAGGCCGCCGCCCGCAAAGGACACACACCTTGACCGCGGTCGCCGGCATTGCGCTGCCCATCGTTCTGATCGCGCTGGTCATCCTGCGCCAGAACATCGTCGTCCTGTTGGGCGTGGCCACCTTCGCGGCCTATTACTTCTGGGGCGGCGGCGAAATCATGAACGTCGTTTACGACATGTGGGACGCGTCCAACCGCGACGTCCTGTTGTCGGTGCCGCTGTATATCTTGGCCGGCGCGATCATGTCGCAGGGCTCCATCGCCGAGCGGCTGATCAACCTGATGAAGGCGTTCATGAAGCCCATCCCCGGCGGCCTGGCGCTGGCCTCGCTGCTGGCCTGCGCGATTTTCGCGGCCATCTCGGGCTCGTCCATCGTCACGCTACTGGCCGTGGGCTCGATCATGTATCCGGCGCTGATCAAGGCCGGATATCCGCGCACGTTCGCCATCGGCATGCTGTGCGCCGGCGGCACCTTGGGCATCATCATTCCGCCCAGCATTCCGCTGATTCTTTACGGCATCATGACCCAGGCCTCCATCGCCGACCTGTTCATCGCCGGCGTCGGGCCGGGGCTGACCTTGCTCGGCGTCTTCATGCTCTATTCGATGATCGTGAACTTCAACCGCGACCGCGGAACCTGGTGGTCACTGAAGGAAATCACCACGGCTCTCGTGGACTCGATCTGGGCGTTGCTGACGCCCTTCGTGATCCTGGGCGGCATTTATTCCGGTTACTTCACGCCCACCGAATCCGCGGCCGTGGCGGTGTTGACGGCGATCCTCGTCGAGCTGCTCGCCCACAAGCACGGGTTCATGCATCTGGTGCGCGGCGACACGAGCCGCTTCGGCCTGTCGGCCAAAAACATGGGCCAATTGATTTGGCGCACGGTGGGCGAAACCTCGGTGATGATGGGCGGGCTGTTTCCCATCCTCGCCATCGCCCTGTCGCTCAACGTGTTCATGACCTACGAGCAGGTGCCCAACCAGATCGTCGAGTGGCTCACGGGCTACATCGACTCCAAGGTCATGTTCCTGCTGTTGGTGAACCTGTTCTTGCTCGTGGTGGGGTGTTTCCTCGACGCGGGCTCGGCCATCCTCATCCTCTCGCCGTTGTTGCCGCCCATGGCGCAAAGCTACGGCATGGATTTGGTGCATTTCGGCATCATGATGACCGTCAACCTCGAGATCGGCTACCTGACGCCGCCCATGGGCCTCAATCTCATCGTCGCCATGGGCGCGTTCAAGGAAGACTTCCTGACCGTATGTCGGGGAGTGCTGCCGTTCATCGGGCTGATGATCATCGTGCTGTGGGTGGTGGCGCTCTACCCGCCGCTCAGTTTGTTCCTGATCAAGTGAAGGCGAAACCCCCCGCCAAAGGAAAACCCAAGGCTCCGGCCAAGCCGAACCCTCCGGAGCTCGAACCTCCGCCGCGCTCTCTGGACGACATCGACGTCAATCGCGCCAACGCTCGGCTCAAAGTCTTGCGCGAGAAATTAGGCAAGGCCATCGACAATCCAGACGTACGGGAGCAAATGGTGAGGTATCTGCAAGGCCTATTGCGCGACGACGGGCGTAGTTAGCCCTTCTCAGGACCCACGACGACGATCGCCTTGCCGACGTTCTCGCCCTTCATCAAACGCATGAAATGGGCTGGCGTCTTGTCGATGCCCTCGGCGTGATCCTCTTTGAATTTCAGCTTGCCCTCGCGCACCAACCCTGAAGCAACGCGCAGATAGCGCGGCAGGTCATTCTCGAAGTCATAGACCACGAGGCCTTTCATGCGCGCGCGCTTGCCGATGATGGGGCCCAGCCCGAGGCCCTGATATTCGCTGGAATGATAGTCGCCTGGCCGGCCGCACAGCACGACCTGGGCGTAGAGATTGAAGTACTTCACCAAGGCCGAAAGCAAGGGCGCGCCGACATTGTCGTGATAGATGTCGATGCCGTTGGGGCAGGCCGCCTGCAACGCCTGCTCCCAACCGTCCTTCTTGTAGTCGACGCAAGCATCAAAGCCATAAGTGCGTAGCGCCACGTCGCACTTCTCCTTGCCGCCGGCGATTCCCACGACGCGCGCTCCGGCCAGCTTGGCGAGTTGGCCCACCGTGCCGCCCACGGGCCCGGCGGCGGCCGAGACGACATAGGTGTCGCCGATCTTGGGTGCCGCCGCATGGGTGACGCTGCCCCAGGCCGTGAGTCCCGGCATGCCGAGCACGCCCACGGCGGTCGACAACGGGCCCAAGGCCGGGTCGATGCGCTGAACAATTTTCTTGGGCGTGATGCAGGCATAGGTTTGCCAGCCCGTCTCGGCAACCAGGCAATCGCCCGGCTTCAAGTCGGCATGGCGGCTGCGCACCACGCGGCACACGGAGCGCCCGTAGATAACCTCGCCCGGCTGCAACGCGCGGTGGCCGGGATGGTCGCCGCGAATGGCCTTGCGGATGTAGGGATCGAGCGAGAGATAAATACTGCGCACCAAGGCCTCGCCGTCGTTCGGCTGCGGCATGGGCGTGTCGGCCATCTGGAAGTCGGCGACCTCGGGCATGCCGTCGCGCTGGCGGCGAAGCTGGACCTGCTGATTGCGTTCGATGGGGTTCATGGCGCGTCAGGCCTTTTCGGGGCCGATGGCGACCAAGGCCTTGCCGGCGTTGAGTCCCGACATCAGCTTGACGAAGTGCGCCGGTGCCGCCGCCAGCCCCTCGACGCGATCCTCGTGAAATTTCAGCCGACCCGAAGCAACCAAAGGCAAAGCCGCCTTCATGAATTCGGCCATGCGCGCATAATAATCATAGACCACGAGGCCCAACAGCTCGGCGCGCTTGGAAACAAACACGCCCAAGTTATGGCCGTGCACGGCGTTGTCGGCGCCGCGATTGTATTGCGACACCAAGCCGCACAGCACGATCTTGCCGTGGAAATTGAGCTGTTGCGTGACGGCATCAAGCACCGCGCCGCCGACGTTGTCGAAATAGGTGTCGATGCCTTGCGGGCAGGCGGCTTTCAGGTCTTCCGTCCAGTGCTTGTTCTTGTAATTGACACAGGCATCGAAGCCGTATTCCTGCGTGACAATGCGGCACTTTTCATCGGAGCCGGCGATGCCCACGGCGCGGCAGCCCTTGGCCTTGGCCAGTTGGCCCGCCGTGCCGCCCACGGGCCCGGCGGCGGCCGTGACGACAAACGTGGACCCCAACGCGGGATTGGCGAGTTTTTCCACGCCGCCCCAGGCCGTGAGCCCCGGCATGCCGAGCGCGCCCAAATAGGCCGACAAGGGTGCTGCGGCGGCATCGACCTTGCGCACCTGATCGGCGGCGGCGGCATCGGAGACGTAGAACTGCTGCCAGCCCGATTCCAGCACCACGTATTCGCCGGCGGTATAGTCCGCGTGCTTGGACTCCATCACCTCGGCGACGCAGCGGCCGTAAATCACGTCGCCTTGATTGAGCCGCTGATGGCCCATGTGCCGCCCGGCGATGGCGCCGCGCATGTAGGGATCGAGCGAGAGATAAACGTTGCGCGCCAGGAACTGCCCGTCTGCGAGCTTGGGCACTTCCGCTTCGCTCAGCTGAAAGTCCTCGGCGCGCGGAACGCCGTCGGGTTGATGCGCGAGCTGGACCTGAATATTGCGCATCGCGCGGATCTACTTGGTGGACTTGAATCGCGCGTAATCGGCCGCGAGCGTCTTGACCAAGAGCTGCTGATAGTAGCCGTCCGCTTGCGCCTTGGCCTTGTCCAGAAATCCGTCGACATCGGCGGGCGTGGCCTGCAGTTTGCAGCCCTCGAACCTGGCGTTCATGACGTGATGCGGATAGCTCACCTGCGCGGCGAAGCGGCCCTGCTTGGCGGACTTGAACCACAGATCTTCGGTCTTGCACGGCTCGCGCTTCAAGCCCTGCAGGGCTTCGTCGATGATGTAACCCAAAACGAATTGCGCTTGCTGCGAGCCGGCGCTGGCCGCCGCCTCGAGGTGCGGGATCGCCTTGGCGGTTTGGCCGTCATAGAACAGCACGCGGCCCAACTGATAATGCAGGCGGCGATTGTTGGGATCGGCCTTCACGTCGGCTTCGCAGGCCGCAATCGCGGCAGCCTTGTCCTTCACGTCGTCAATGCCCGGCGCTACGCGCTCGGGATCCTCGGGATGCGACACCAAGAGATCGCACTGCGTGACTTTCGGCGTTTGTGCCGCCGCGGCAAACGGCAAGGCCAAAGCGGCGGCGGTGACAAGAGCGATGCGGGCTTTCATCGTCGTCTCCTTATTTCCTGGCCTTATAGGCGGTGAGCTCTTCCTGCAGCATCGAGACCAGCAGGCGCTGATAATAGTCGTCGGCTTGTTTCTTGGCTGCGTCGAGAAAGCCCTGCATCTCCTCGGTCGAGGCTTGCTGCGTGCAGCCCTTGAACAGGCCGCGCATGACATGATGCGGATAACTGGTTTGCGCCGCGAAGCGGCCTTGGCGCGCGGACTTCACCCACAGATCCTCGACCTTGCAGGGCTCTTTCGTCTGGCCGCCCTGGCCGGTGTCGATGATGTAGCCCAGCACGAATTGCGCTTGTTGCGAGCCCGCGCTAGCCGCGAATTCCAGATGCGGCATGCCCTTGTCGAATTTCCCGTCGTAGAAATAAGCGCGGCCCAGTTGATAGCGCAGGCGGCGGTTGTTGGGGTCCTTGGCCACGGCGGCTTCGCAAGCGGCCTGGGCGGCGGCCTTGTTCATGCCCGATTCCGACACCGCCGGCGCGATGCGCTCCGGGTCTGAGCCGTGGGCGGCCAAGCGGTCGCACTCGGTGATCTCCTCGGCGGCCAGCGCCGTTGTCGACAAGGCCAACATCGTCGCGCCCGCCAGCAAAATCGATTTCATCATGGTTCCCTCCAAGAACAATCGGCCGCCACTATTTAAGCGCCGCCGTCAGGTCCTCAATCAGCAGACCGCCAAGATAGTCCACTTTCTCCTTGGCGTGGGCGAGAAATCGCAGCATTTCCTCGCGGGTTGAACGCTCCGGGATGTGGTCGTACCGCCCCTTGACCGCGTCGCGCACGTAACTGACCTGGGCCGAGGCGTGGCCGAGACGCGCGGCCTGGCGCCAGTGGTGCTCGATGCGCGCGATGTCGTGCGGCAGGCCCTCGAAACGGCGGGTCATGACCAGGCCCAGGATAAAATGCGCCTGCCGGTAGCCCAGGACAGCCGCCTGCTCGAAGCACGAGAAGGCTTCCTGCCGCTGGCCCGCATAAAACAGGCAGCGGCCCAGTTGATAGGCCAGCCGCCCGGTCTCGGGCGCCGCCGCCACGGCGGCACGGCACGCGGCGATGGCGCGCGGCAGGTCCACCGCCTCGCGCGGCACGCCGGGTGCGATGCGGTCGGGGTCCGGCGGATTGGCGGCCAGCCGGTCGCACTCGGTAATTTCTACGTCGGGATGAGGACTCTGCGCCATGGTCAGCCGGTCTCCACGCCTTGCGAAACGCGCCGCCCTTCGGCGAATCGCAGTCCGAGATAAAACGCAACCATACCCACCATGCTGGCGGTCATCGGCCACGTGAGCCCAAGGCCCGTGCCGTCGTAGGTCGCGCCGGCGGCAATCGTGAGGACGGCCGAGGCCGCCATGGTGAGCGCGCCGCAGAGCCCCGAGGCCGCGCCCGCGTGCTGCGGGTGGGCCGCGATGGCGCCCGACAGGGTCAAGGGCGTGATCAGGCCCAGCCCCAACGACAGCAAGACCAAGGGCGCGATCAGCAGAAACGGCGTGGCGCCCAACACAAAAACCGCAAGGGGCCAGGCCAAACCGATCAAACCGGAAGCGGCGACCATCCACGCGATGAGTCGGCGGCTGCCCCATCGCCGCACCAAGCGCGCGCTGGTCATGGCGCCGGTGAGAAATGCCACGGACATGAACGACCAATAGGCGCCGAAAGCCCCGCCGGAAATGTTGAAGGTATCGGCGAAGTACGCGGGGGCGGCAGCGAGGAAAGCGAAGAAGGGCGCGCCCGTAAGTCCATAAATCATGGCGTAGCACATGAACACGGGCGAGCGCAGCAGCATGGCGTTGACCATGAGCAGGTGCGCGAGGCCCAATTGCTTTGCGCCGGGTGCATGCGCGCGCGTTTCCGGCATGGCCCGCCAGGACCATGCCCACATGCCCACGCCGACAACCGCGAGACCCAAAAACACGCCGCTAACGCCCACGACATCGCCGGCATAACCGCCCACCACGGGGGCCAAGGTGTGGGCGATGGAGTGCGCCGCGGCGATATAAGACATGTAGTAGGCGGCATGATCGCCGTGGGCCACGTCGTGCACGCTGGCGCGGCAGATGGCCGCCGTGCCCGCCGCGCCGCAGGCTTGCACGAAGCGCGCCGCGATCAGCAACTCCAGGGTCGGGGCCATGGCACACACGACCGTCATGACGATATAGACGAACAATGACGCCAACATCACGATGCGGCGCCCAAACCGGTCCGACAACGCGCCCAACACCAGTTGGGCGATGCACAATCCGAACAAGTAGGACGAGATGACGAATTGCACATCGGCTTCGGTGGCGTCGTAAAGCCTGCGCAGCTCCGGCAACATCGGCGAAACCACCACCAGGGCGAAGGGCGACAGCGCGCTGGAGGCCGCCAATTGCCAGCGCGACAGTGGCATAGCGCTCATGGACGGTGAGGACATGCGATTAGGTGGGGAACTATTTCTTGGGCCGCGCCTTGGCGGATTTCTTGGCGCGCTCCTCGCCGATAGCTTCCAGCTCCTGGGTCACGACCCGCAAGACGCGCGCGATATAGGCCTGCCGCCACTGGTTGCGCTCAGCGTTGGCCGCTGCGTCGGGCTTGAAGGTTTCCACCGCTTGGCGCTTCAACAGACCTAGGCCTTCCAGCAGACGCTCGACGGTATCGAGCCGTTCGCGCGTCACCGCCAACTCGCTCGCCACCGCCATGGTCATGGCCAACACCTTTTCGGCCTCGGGGTTGTCGAAGAACCACGGCCGCTTGCCCTTGGCCCGGGCATTGGCGAGTTTGACGACGTCGATGTCCTTCGCGGATGGCTTGGCCATGCGCTCACCTTTTTGCTGCGGCGGCCATTTGACCGCGCCGCGCGCACTTCCTCAAGACGGTCGTAGCAAGAACAAAGCCCCGCGCCATGCGCGAATCCGGGTTGATTCGCATGCCGAGCATGGCCTAAGCCGGACAGTGCGCGATAGGCGAGGGAGAGCGCCATGTACAATCTCACGGGCAAGGTCGCCATTGTCACCGGAGCCGGCCGCCACAGGGGCCTGGGCGAAGCCATGGCCAAACGCCTCGCCAAGGACGGCGCCAAGGTGTTGGTGCACGACATCGGCGTGCTGAAGGGCGACATCGCGCCGGCCCACGGTGTCGGTCAAAAGGCCGAGCTGGACCAGATCGTCGATGAGATCAAAGCCGCCGGCGGCCAGGCGGCAGGTTTCACGGGCGATATGCTGGTGGAAAAAGATGTGGCCGCCCTGGTGGACTTCGCCGTCAAGACCTTCGGCCGGCTCGACATCCTCGTGAATAATGCGGGCATCGGCTACTTGTTCGGACCTTTGGTGGATATGACCCAGGAGCACTGGGACGCGGTGTTGGGTGTAAACCTGCGCGGCTGCTTTTTCGGCATCAAGCACGCGGCCAAGCAGATGATCAAGCAAGGCCAAATGGGACAAGGAACTGGCGGGCGCATCATCAGCATCGCGAGCCAGGCGGCGAAGTCGGGCTTCGCGCAAGCGGCTGCGTACTCGGCCAGCAAGCATGGCCTCGTCGGCCTCACACGCGCCGCAGCACTTGAACTGGCGCCCCACAAGATCACGGTCAACGCCATCTGCCCCAACCATGTCACCACTGGGCTGGGGGCCTGGCAGAACGATTTCATGAGCAAGGCGCAAGGCAAGACCGTCGACAAATATCTCGCCGACATGCGCGCGCGCATTCCCTTGGGCCGGCCGGGTTTGGTCGACGACATCGCCAAGGCCTGCGCGTTCCTGTGCTCGGACCAGGCCGACTACATCACCGCCGAGGCCATGAACGTCTCTGGCGGCGAAGAGTATCATTAAGGAGACAGCGCATGTTCAGGCGAAGTGGACACCGGTTCGCCGCCCGGAACATGCGCAAGTAAAGGAGTCTTTCATGAGTGCGTTTCAGTGGCCCAACGGCGCGCGCTTGGCGGTGTCGTTGGTGGTGAATGTCGAGGAGGGCGCCGAGGAAAACATCCTCGACGGCGACCGCGGCCCAGAGCCCGTCGACGAACTGCAGGTCGTGTTGTCCAAACCCGTGCGCAATTACGGCAACGAGAGCAATTACCGCTACGGCATCACCGCCGGCGCGCCGCGCGTGCTGAAATTGCTGGGGCAACACAAGATCAAGTCGACGTTCACCGCAGCCGCACTCGCCTTGGAGCGCGCGCCAGATGTGGCCAAGGCCATCGTCAAGGGCGGGCATGAGGTATGCGCCCATGGCTATCGCTGGAGCCACCAGCACCGTCTGGACGAGGCTGCCGAGCGCGAGTTCATTGCCAAGGCCGTGGACACCATTCAGCGCACGTGCGGCCAGCGGCCCTATGGCTGGCTCTCGCGCTATCTGCTCACCGACAACACCCGCCGCCTGCTGATCGAACAGGGCTTCACCTATCACATGGACGACTACTCCGACGACGTGCCGTTTTGGGATGTCTCCACCGGCAAGCCCATCGTCATCGTGCCCTATGCGCTGGACACCAACGACATGAAGCTATGGATGGCGCCCGCCTACACGCCCGATCAATGGCTGAAGTACGTGTGCGATACTTTCGATGAGCTCTATGCCGAGAGCGCACCAGGCCCCAAGATGATGTCGGTGGGCGTGCACCTGCGCATCATCGGCCGGCCTGGTCGCATCGGGCAGTTGCGCGCCTTCATCGAGCACGCGGCGCGCAAGCCCGGCGTGTGGTTCGCCACGCGCAAGGAAATCGCCGATACATTCGCGGCCCAAGTGAAGCCGCCGAGATAAGATTCAAAGGAGACGAACATGGTCGCAGTCGCAGTCAAAGTCGGGGAGAAGCGCTATCGGGAGCGCGGTGGGCGTTATTTCGAGGAGTTCGAGGTGGGCGCCACCTACGAGCATCGCCCCGGGCGCACCATCACCGAGACGGACAACACCTGGTTCACGTTGCTGACCAACAACACGCACCCGATTCACTATGACGCCGAGTACGCCAAGCACACGGAGTTCGGCCAGCGGCTGGTAGTCTCCACGCTGACGGTGTCCATCGTCACCGGCATGAGCGTGTCGGACATGAGCCAGAAGGCCATCGCCAACCTCGGCTGGACCGACATTCTGTTGCCGAACCCGGTGTTCGCCGGCGACACGATCTACGCCGAGTCCGAAGTATTGGAAAAGCGCCCGTCCAAGAGCCGTCCGGGCCAAGGCATCGTCAAGTTCAAGACCACGGCCAAGAACCAACGCGGCCAAGTCGTGTGCTCGTACTTCCGCACGATCTTGGTCATGGGCCGAGATAACGACATCGAGGCCAAGGCGGGATACTAATAGCATCGGCGATAGCGGAGGGCGGCATGGCATTGTCACGACGCATGGCGGTGATGGGGGCCCTGGGCACGGGAGCGATGATCGCGAAGGCGTCACACGCAGCGAACACGCCACCGGAACTTCTGGACGGCAAGCTGTTCTTCATGGTCCGGCGCATCTACGCCACCGACAAGAACATCGCCGCCCTGCGCACGCCGCAGGAACCCGCTCACCAACAGCATCTGCTGAAATTCGGGCAAAGCGTGGTGTCCTCAGCCATCATCGGCGAGGGCAACAAGCGTATCGGCAGCATCTCCATCAGCGACATCAACACCCGCGCCGATGTCGAGCGCTATGTGTACGATGATCCTTTCACCAAGGCGGGCATCTACGGCTCCATCACGATCACGCCAGTGGATTTGTACAAGGTCGATGGCAGCTACAATCGCGCGCCGGCCTGGTTCGCGCCCGAACTGCAGCGCCGCCAGCAAGTCAACGGATACAACGTGCCGGTGCTGCCCACGGGCGATGTGGGCGCCAAGACCATGTTCCTGGTGCGCCGCATGTACGCCACCGATCGCGACGTCGAGAAGATCCTCGCGACGTTCGCGCCCGCGCACCGAGAGCACTTGTTGAAATATTCTCAAACCGTGGTGTCCGCGGCAATTCTGGACGAGAGGAACAACCGCATCGGCAGCTTGACAATCAACGACACCGACGACCGCGCGGCCGTCGAGCGCTACATCAACGACGATCCCTTCGCCGTCAACGGCCTATTCGGCAGCATCGAGGTCGAGCGCGTGGACATGTACAAGCTCGATGGGTCGTACAATCGCGTGCCGGACTGGTTCGCCGACAAGATGAAACGCCGCCAGGACGCCAAGAACTCCGGCTGACATGACGGGCGGTTTCGGCGAGTTGGGAGCGGCGCTGGCGGTGTTTTTCGCGAGCCACAGCCTGCCGTCCGTCGGCCCCGTGCGAAGGCGCTGCGTCGCGGCGGTCGGCGAGCGCGGATTTCTTCTCGGGTATTCGCTGATCAGCGCCGGTGTGACGATCTGGTTGATTGCTGCGGCGCTGGCCGCGCCGCCTTACGAACTGTGGCCCATGACCGTCGTCGGCATGTGGGTCACGGCGATCTCCATGATTTTCGCCGCCGTGTTTCTCGTCTGGGGCCTGACCACACCCAATGCGCTGTCGATCAGGATTCGCGCCGGCGCCTTCGACCCTGCCCGGCCCGGCCTCATCGCCGTCACGCGCCATCCGATCCTGTGGTCCTTCGTGTTCTGGGGCCTCGGCCATTTGGCCTCCAACGGCGATGCCGGCACGGCGATATTGTTCGGCTTGCTGGGCGGGTTTGGGTTGCTCGGCACGTTCATTCTCGATGCGCGCCGCCGCCGCGAGTTGGGCGATGCGACTTGGCGGCAAATGACGTGGCAAACGTCATCGGTTCCCTTCGCCAGTATCTTGAACGGACGCGCAGCCATGCCCTGGCGTGCGCTGGGGGCGTGGCCTACATGGCTGGGGCTGGCGCTTTATGTGGGCGCCCTGGCCCTGCACCACAGCGTCATCGGCGTGAGTCCGCTGCCGCCCTTTTAGGCGCGCGCGTCCGCATATCGGACATTGCGGCCTTGGTCCGCAGGCATGACACTAGGGTCATTGAAGCCTAAGGCAAGTTCGTTAGATTGCCCCCTCGCTTGCGCCTTAAACTGAGTTACCCATGACCGCGATTTCCGCCGCCGAGCTTGAAGCCATCCGCGATTCCGTGCGCGCACTGTGCGCGGAATTCCCCAACGAGTATTGGCGCGAGACCGACCGCAATCGCGAGTACCCGACCAAGTTCGTCAACGCCATGACCAAGGCGGGGTTTCTGGCGGCGCTGATCCCCGAGGAATACGGCGGCTCGGGCCTCGGCCTGCGCGCGGCCTGCGCGATTTTGGAAGAAACACACAAGAGCGGCTGCAACGCCGGGGCCATCCACGCGCAGATGTACACCATGGGTACGGTGTTGAAACACGGCAGCCCGACGCAGAAAAAGGATTGGCTGCCGAAAATCGCCAAGGGCGATATTCGCCTCCAGGCCTTCGGCGTCACGGAGCCCACGTCGGGCTCCGACACCCTGGCGCTGCAAACCACCGCGGTGAAGCAGGGCGATCACTACATTGTCAACGGCCAGAAAATCTGGACCAGCCGCGCCGAACATTCCGATTTTATGGTCTTGCTGGCGCGCACCACGCCCAAGGACAAAGTAGCCAAAAAGGGCGAGGGCTTGAGCGTGTTCATGCTGGACATGCGCGAGGCGCTGAAAGCGGGCCTGACCATCCGGCCCATCCGCACCATGATGAACCATGCCACCACGGAAGTATTCTTCGACAACGTGAAAGTGCCCGCCGCCAATTTGATCGGCGAGGAAGGCAAGGGCTTCAAGTACATTCTTGACGGCATGAACGCCGAGCGCACCTTGATCGCCTCGGAATGCCTGGGCGATGCGCAATGGTTCATCAAGAAGGCGGTTGATTACGCGAACGAACGCAAAGTGTTCGGGCGCGCCATCGGTCAGAACCAGGGCATTCAGTTCCCCATCGCGCGGGCTTATGCCCAGTACAAAGCCGCCGCCTTGATGGTCGAGCGGGCGGCGGAGAAGTTCGACGCTGGCGAGGCCATGGGCGAGGAGGCCAACATCGGGAAAATGTTGGCCTCGGAAGCGAGCTGGGCCGCCGCCGAGATTTGCGTGCAGGTGCACGGCGGCTTCGCCTTCGCCGAGGAATTCGACATCGAGCGCAAATTCCGCGAAACGCGCCTGTACCAAGTGGCTCCCATCTCCACCAATTTGATCCTGGCCTACATCGGCCAGAATATCCTCGGCCTGCCGCGTTCGTATTAACTCTGTCTGTCATTGCCCGCTTCATGCGGGCAATCCATCGAGCCGCCATGCAGAATTTTAAGCCAATGCACGCTGATGAATGGATCGCCCGGATAAACCGGGCGATGACAGTTGAGTAATCATTATGCCGAAGCTACCGCCCTACTTCGCCGCGCTTGACCTCCATCAGATGCTCACCGATCACCCGATCGGGGATGACTTCGTCGCGCGCTTTTCAAGGATCAGCCGCGACGAGTTGCGCGCCCAGCAAAACCGTCTGTTCATGAACTGCGTGCGTCGGGCCTGGCAGATTCCGTTTTATCAGCGCCTGTGGGGCAGCGCGGGCGCCAAGCCGGGCGATATCAAGTCCCTGGACGACATCGAAAAACTTCCGGTGTTCTCCAAGTCCGACATCATGGAGAGCTTGGACGAGAAGCCGCCTTTCGGCGATTTCGGCGGCCTGGACTTCGCCGACCCGCACCACGCGCCGGCCGTGATGCACACCACCTCGGGCACGACGGGCTTGCCTCAAGTCCTGTTGTTCGGGCCCAAGACGCGCGAGATGCAAAATTTGCTCGTGGCACGGGCCTATCTTTGGCAGGGCATGACGGGCGCCGACGTCGTGCACTCGGTCTATGGGCACGGCATGGTCAACGCCGGGCACTACATGCGCGAAGCCGTGCTGCATTTCACCAACGCCACCTTCATGTCGGCGGGCACGGGCGTGGAAACGCGCTCGGTCCAGCAGGTGCAGTTGATGAAGCGCTTCGGTGCCACCGTCATCGTCGGTTTCATCGACTACGTGAAGCGCCTCGCCCAGGTGGCCCGCGAGGAGGGCTTGGTTCCCGGCAAGGACATCAAGATCCGCATGATCTCGGGCCACTTCGGGCGCGAAAACAAGCCAGAGATCTCGGCGATGTGGGGCGGGGCGGAATGCTTCGATTGGTACGGCGTGGGCGACACCGGCATTATTTCCAGCGAGGGGCCCGACCACAACGGCATGTACGTGTGGGAAGACGCGCACTACGTGGAAATTCTCGACGTCGACACGGGCAAGCCGGTCACGGACGGCGAGTCCGGCGACATCGTAACGACCGTCCTTTTCAAAGACGACATCTACCCCATGATCCGCTTCAACACGCACGACGTGTCGGCGTTCTATGCCGACAATACCGGCACGGCGTTGAACTTCAAGCGGTTGCAAGGCATCTTCGGCCGCTCCGACAGCATGGTGAAGCTGCGCGGCATCAACGTCTTTCCCCACGGCATCGGCGGCGTGTTGAACGCCAGACCGGAGTTCAAGGGCGAGTTTTTCTGCCGCGCCACGCGCGATACGACGGGCCGCGACGAGATGACGGTGATGATCGAAACCGACGCCGCCCCCACCGAAGAACTGAAACAGGCGTTTCAGGCCTTGCTCAAAACCCGCATCGGCGTTGAAATGACCGTGGAATTGCATAGGCCCGGCGCCCTGGCCGATTTGACCGAGGTCGACAAGCGCCAGAAGCCCAAGCGCCTTTCGGACGAGCGATTCACCAAGTCATGAACGCCGACACACATTCCGCTGACCTGGCCTTCCAAGGCATCGCAACCCTGGGCGAGCAATTGGCGGCAGGCGCCATCTCGTCGCGCGGACTGACCGAACTTTATTTGCAGCGCATCGCGCTGCACGACCCCAAGATCAATTCTTACATTTCTGTGCTTGCCGATCATGCACTCGCCGCCGCTGAAGCCTCCGATGGCCGGCGCAGGTCCGGCAAGACCCTCGGACCGTTGGATGGCATTCCCATTGCGCTCAAGGACAACATCGATTTATCGGACGTGCCCACCACGGCGGGCATTGAGGCGCGACGCAATCATATCGCCACGACCGATGCCACGGTGACGGCACGGCTCAAGGCGGCAGGGGCCGTCATTCTCGGCAAGCTCAACATGCACGAGGGCGCCCACGGCGCCACCACCGCCAACGAGGCCTATGGGTTTTGCTATAACCCACATCGGGAAGGCTTTACGCCCGGCGGATCGTCGGGTGGCTCCGGCGCCGCTCTGGCGGCGGGCCTGTGCGCGGGCGCGCTCGGCAGCGATACCTTGGGCTCCATCCGAATCCCATCGTCCTTTTGCGGCAGCGCGGGCATCAAACCCACCCACGGCGCGGTGAGCACGCACGGCGTCGTGCCGCTGGCCTTCGCGCTGGATCACGTGGGCCCCATGGGCCGCTGCGCGGCTGATCTTGCGATCATGCTGGAAGTTCTCGCGGCACCCGATGCGCGCGATCCCGTCAGCGCCATGGCGCCGCGCGCGCTGCACGCTGTCGATGCAACGCCTCGCAGCCTGAAGGGCCTGCGTTTAGGGCGGCTCCCCAATCTCGATGCCTTCGCGGCCGATACGGTCAATCCCGACATCGCGCAAGGCTATGAAGCCGCACTCAATGTTCTGCGCGAGTTGGGCGCAACCATCGTCGACGTGGAACTCGTGGGCTATCGCCACAACGCCATCCGGCCCAAAGCCATGCTGATGATCGAGGCCGATCTGGCCGTGATCTATGCCGAAGAACTGGAAAAAAATCCGGCGGGTTTCAGCACGATTTTCCGCGACGGGGTTGCGTTCGGGCGGCAGCAAAGCGCGCCGAAGCTGGCGGCGGCGCTCGAAACCATTCGTGCCGTCAAGCCCATCGCAAACGAACTTTTTTCGAAGGTTGATGCCTTGGTCACACCCACCACACCCTGCACGGCGTTCTCGTTCAAAGAAGCAATGCCGAAAACGCTCACGGCTTTCACGGCTTTCGCCAATTATGCCGGGGCTCCGGCCGCCTCTGTGCCCATGGGCTTGACCCGGGACAAACTGCCCATGGGCCTGCAGATTATTGCCCGGCCCTGGCACGACATGACGGCGCTGCGCATCGCGGGCGCCTATGAACGCGTGGCACAGTGGAACCTGCGCCCGGCGGGTTTCTAGCATTGCTCAGCCCGGCTCGCGGCGCGCTTTGAATTCGGCCTTGGCCTTTAGGATTTCTGCATAGACCTGCTCGGCGTTGCCGCCGATCTCACGCAGTATGTGCGCATGGCTCGCCTGAGCGGCGGCCATCCAACGCGCCAGTTGTTCGGTCGAGGGCGAATGAATCCCTGTCCCTTCGCTCCTCATCTGATCGATCTTGGCGGCGAAATCCTTGCGCACCAACTGCCGCTGCTCGGCGAAACCGCCGAAAGCTTGGCTCAACAGCGCCTTTTGCTCAGGCGTTGCCTTGGCATGCCAGTCGGCGTTGGCCATCAGCACGGTGGATTCATAGTGATGCTGCGTGAGCGTGTAATGCGGTGCCTGGCTGCGAAAGGCGTTGAAGTACCAGGGCAGGCTTGAGGCACCACCTTCCACCAGGCCGGTCTGCAGCGAGGGCACGATATCGTTGATGGGGATGAACACCGTGTCGATGCCGAGATCGCGGAAGAACACCGACACCGACGCCGTGGAGGGGGTGCGTAATTTTCGGCCCTTGACGTCGTCGGGCGTGAGGATCGGCGACTTGCTGTAGAAGTTCGTCCAGCCCGCTTCGGACCAACTGAGAAATTGATAGCCCGTGGCACTGAGATAAGACTCAACCGCCCGTGCCGCACAGCAGTCGTAAACGAAGTCCGCTTCCTCGGGCGTTTCGAACAGATAAGGCAGGCTCAGCACCGCCACTTCCGGCACCAAGGCCGCGAGACCCCACAACGAGCCCGAGGCGATCTGGACGCGATTGCGCCGCAAATTGCCCAGCACCGTCTCTTCGTTGCCGAGTTCGCCGTAGATGTAATATTCGAAGTTCACCGCAGGGCTGGCTTTCAAAACCTCCATGCGATGCTGCCATTGGGCCTCCCACACCGAGCCCTTGGGCACGGTCCCGGCGACGCGGCCCACCAAGGCATTCTGAGCATGGGCGGGGGCGGTCAAACACACCACAACGGCCAAAATCGACAGCAAAGACCTCATGGTTCGTCCCACATCTTGTTTAAGCCCGTTGTTTAGGCGTGGGCCACGCGCAAATCGTAGGGCCCCGGCACCCAGGCCACGAGACTCACGTCCTTGCGCACGCCGCATTGCCAGTAAGGATCTTCATGACATAACGCCAAAGCCGCCGCACGATCCGTTGTGTTGATTAACCACATGGCGCCCGTGGCCCGACCCAGATCGTCCACGAAGCGCGAGGATTCGCCGAAGATAATGCCGGCATGGCGGATCAGGAAAGCGCCGTGGGCCTCGGCGTGGATGCGCTTGAGACGGGAGGCGTCGGGGCCGTCCTGGAAGTGGGCGATGTAAACCATGCGAAATCGTTGCCTCCGCTCCGCCAAAACGTATGATGCGCGGGCGCCAACGACAAACAGTTTCTGGGAGGGACGTTCATGAGCACCGCCGCGCCGGCCGCCGGGCAATCCATACTGCAACGCGATCACAAGGTTTACACCGGTGTGATCGCCTACATCTCCAACAAGCCCGAGCGCAAAGGCCAGGAGCGCGGCCGCGAGTATTACACGCTGGTCGTTCACGGCGACGGCTCGCGCACCATCACCGTGCACACGGAAATCGACGACCGGCCCAGCGTGCACCGCGATGCCGTCTATTCGCTCGACAAGAACTGGCTGCCGCTCGACTGCATGATGCGCCTCACGGTGGGCGACAAGTTCATGGGCACCGGCTGGATGAAATTTTACGACACCTACGCCGAGTGCGAGACCTTCACGGCCACGGAAGGTCGTGTGTCGCAGAAGTACGCGCTCAAGGCGCCGCTCAAGACCTTCCAGAACCACGCCATCGCCTGCGATAGTTGGCACTTCAAGCATTACGACATCGCCAAGGGCGGCATTCAGAACATCGGGCAAATTCTGTTGTCCTCGCCCGACCATCGCGGCGCCACGGGGCCGCTGTTCTATGCCATCAGCATGCAGCTGGGTTACGTGGGCAAGGAAAAGGTCACGGTGAAGGCCGGCACCTTCGATGCCTATCACTTCGAATTCCCCGGCAACAAAGAACTGCCGCAAGAGCACCCGCCTTACGACATTTGGACCACGGCCGACGGCGAGTACACCTTCCTGAAGGGTGGCGTGGCGGGATACATGCAGACCTATTACGAACTCATCGACTTCAAGGACGTAACGCCGCCCAAAGTTTAGGAGGGCGCCATGGCCCTGCCCGACTATCTGCAACGCGATCACAAGATCATTCGTGGTCGTGTCGCCTACACGTCCAACAAGCCCGATCGCCTGGGCCAGGAGCGCGGGCGCGAAGTGTTCGCCGTCACGGTGCACAACGACGGCCGTCGCTCGCTCATTGCCCATGCGGAGATCGACGACCGGCCCAGCGTATTGCGGTTCGAGCAGCTCAATCTCGACGCACAATGGCGGCCCACGGACGCCTTCATCCGCATCACCGTGGGCGATGCGTTTCGAGGTTCCGGCTGGTTCCGCTTCACCGCCACCGAGGCCGAGTGCGAGACGTTGACCGCCACCGAGGGCCGCGTCAGCCAACGCTGGCCCTTGAGCGGACCCACGCCCATGTTCGGCGGCCACGCCATCACCAACGACGGCTGGGTGACCAAGCTGTTCGACCTGAAAGGTCCACAAACGCAGACCTTGCCGCGTTTCGTGGTGTCGTCCACCGATCATCGCGGCGCCACGGGGCCGACAATTTCAATGGTCTCGGCGGCGGTGTCGCTGATGGGCCGGCCCACGATCACCGTGAAGGCCGGAACCTTCGATGCCTTGCATTTCCGCTTCGGCGAGGTCCATGGCCTGCCGGTGGAGCACCCGATCTACGAGGTGTGGGTGACGGCCGACGGCAATTACACGTTCCTCAAGGGCACCGTCGGCGGCTACATGATGACGCAGTATGAGCTGGTGGAACTGAGTGACAAACTCTAGCCTAGCCCCGCCTCGGCGCAGTAGAGGCGGATCATGCTGAGGTAATAGCGCAAGTTGCCGTCGAAACCAGGTATGGGTCCGACGCGATTGACGTAAAACGCAAAGCTGGCGGTGATCAGCAAATGGCGCGCGGCCCTGAACAGCGGAAGTGCTGCGCGCTCGCCGGGACTTAAGCGGCGGATCGATTCGTAGCCCGCCACAAACGGCCCGTTGAGCTTGTCGCCTACGCCGTCGAAGTCCGCACGCCAGAAGAATGATGCCAGGTCCCGCGCCAGAAAATCCTCACCGCAGTCGCTGAAGTCGAACACCGCCAAGCTGCCGTCGGCCTGGGTCATGATGTTGGCGTACTGAAAATCGCCGTGCACGGCGCCGCGCGGCACGAAACGCGGATCGATGGCCTCGGCGCGCGCGATCACCCCCGCCGTCGCACGCTGCAGGAAAGCCGACATATCGCGATCCTCGCCGATCATCTCGTGCAACACCGGCATGCGCTCGCGAATCTTTATTTCGGTATTGACGGCGCGGCGGACAGGATAGTTGAAGCCCAGCGAGGCCTCGTGAATGCGTGCCAAATGCGCGCCCAAACGGCGGGCATCGTCGAGCGTCATGGTCTTGGCGCAGGGCACGCCCTCGAGCCAGCGCATGAGCACCACATGACGCGGACCCTCGGGGGCATCGAGGGTAAAGAACAACGCGCCGTCCTTGAGCGGCACGGGCGTGGACACGGCGAAGCCGGCGCGCGCCAAGTGCACGGCAAAGGCCTGCTCGAAACCGAATTCGGCGCTGGAACTTTTGCCCGCGCGGGCGACCTTGAGCGCATAGCGCTGCGAGCCGCCGCGAAGTTCGTAGATGTCGTTCATGCCGCGGCTGATGAGGCGGCAGCGCAGGGGCGCGGCCAGGCCGTAGCGCACGGCGGCTTCCTGGGCCAAGGCCCCGGCATCAAGCACGGATTGCAGAACGGGAAACGTCATGTGGCGCGGCCCTCACTATCCTTGCGTTGTTAATGCGTCCGGGGCTTGAAGAATAGGTTAATGTTGGCGACATGACGGTGGATTCGCGTTCCAACTTGATCGGCGGGATTTACGAAATCGGCGTCGGGGTGACCGACCTTGATCGCGCTGTCGCGTTCTGGAGCGCCTGGGGTTACCGACCTGGCCCCATGGGGCATCTCGCGTCCACGGAAGCGCACAAGCTCTATGGCGTGTCGTCGGGTCTTCAGTCGATCCGGCTGCATCATCAAACGGCGGTTCATGGGCTGGTGCGCCTGTTCAAGTGGACGGAGCCGACCGGACCTGGGCTGGGCTTCGCGCCGTTGCGGTCCACCGGTTCGCGCTGGTCGGTGCACAAGACCGACGACATCATGAGCGTGTTCAATCACGCCGAAACCGCGCGCCAACAAGGCCAAGCCATCCGTCTGCGCGGACCCATGATCAACGTGCGCTCCACCGCGCGTGGCTATGAGCAACGCCCCTTCGAGAAGTCGATCCGCGCCTCCCATAACTTCGAGATGCTGTTCCCCGAAGCGCGCGTCGTGGCGATGCAGCGCTTCCACATCGACATCACGAAGTACGGCACCATCGCCGCAGACTCGGTTTTGCGCACCAGCGAAGGCTGCCACATGGGTCTGGTGGTCACGCGCGAGGATTTTTCTCTGTTCGATTTCTACCGCGATGCCTTGGGCTTCAAGTTCGGCAAGCGCGTGGTGATCGACTGCGAGCCGGGCTACACGCCCTCGGATTTTTTCGACCTCATGCCGGGCGAGTCCTTCACCGAATGCGACCTGGAGGACCCCGCCAGCGGCACCACGCCCGAGACCCAACTTCCGGGCCGGCTGCGGGTGTTCATGATCCATCATTCACGGCCCCAGCCCGATTTAAGGCCGATCTCACGCCCCGGCCACCTGGGCAATTGCCTTTATACCTGCCGCGTACGCGACGTGGGCGCCGCCCGGGCCGCGGTGGCGGCCTATGCCAAACACGGCGGGGCCAGCCAGATCACGCCCATCATGGCCAACGAATTCGGCGAGGCGGGCTTTTCGTTCACCGCGCCGGACGGCTATGCTTGGGCCGTCGTCCAGGCCACTTGAGCCGACTTGTCCCATTTGGAGTTATTATGAATCGTTTCCTCAACCTGCCGCGCCTTGTGTTCGCCTGTGTCCTCGCGGTTGTCATGGGCCAAGGCGCCCTCGCCCTGGACGTCACCGCCGGCGGCACGGGCATCCGCAACACCAAGGGCGAGCAGAAGTGGCTGACCTACCGCGACACCGTTCAGCGGAAGTCCGGCGGCCAGATCGCCATGAAGATGCTGATCTACGGCGAACTGGGCGCGGAGGAGAATCTGGTGGCGGGCATTCGGCGTGGGCGCGTGAATATCGCCAATTGGTCTGGCGCGGTGACCACCACCGTCGTGCCGGAGATGGCCCTGCTCTACGCGCCGTTCCTGTTCGACGATTACGACGAAGCCGACTTCGTCATGGATCGATTCCTCTTTCCGGCCTACGCCAAGCTATTCGCCGAAAAGGACATTCACTTTCTATCGTGGGACGAAATCGGCTTCAGTCAAGTGTGGTCCAAGACGCCGATTCTGACGCCCGAGGACGCCAAGGGAAAGCGCTTCCGGGTGGCCTCCAGCGACGCCGCGCAGTTGTTCGCCCAAGCCCTGGGGGCCGACGTGATTCCGCTGCCCTTCAGCGACATCATCTCATCGCTGCAAACCGGCCTGATCGAGGCTGGCGAGACGGGCACGGTGATGTATGTGCGCACAGGAATCGCCGGGGACGCTAAACACATCACGCTGACCGATCATTCCTTCGCCACCTCGGTGATCGTGCTGCGCAAGGGCTGGCTGGACGGCTTGTCCGAGGACCAGCGCAAGATCCTCTTGGAGTCTTGGATTCCCATCGCCACGTCGCGGCAATGGACGCGCGAGGAAGTGACGGATGACCTGGCGCGCGCGCAGGAGTTGGGGTTCACGGCCCACAAGATCAGCCCCGAGCAGCGCGACAGATGGCGCGCGGCCACGGCCGACGTGACGCGAAAGCTGATCGAGCGCGTCGGTGGCAACGCGCAGATGATCTGGGACGTGGCGCAAGAGGGCAAGAAAGCCTACGCTGCCGGCAAGGCAAAGAACTAAATTCCGATCTGGGGAGGATCACATGAAGCGATTTGCCTGCTTTGCGATGCTCGCGGCCCTGGCCATGACGAGCACGGTCGAAGCCGCCACCTCGGTGGTGCGGCGCACGACGCTGTTGGTCAGCGACGTGAAGACCTCGGTGGCCTTCTACGAGAAGATCGGCTTCAAGGTGTGGCTCAAGACCGGCGGCGACCGCGACCCCAATGTGCAGACCTCGCTGCCGCTCAACGTCAAGCCTGCGCGCTCCGATTTCACCATCATGGCCGGACGCGATCCCTGGATCGCCATGATCGGCCTGCTGCAATACGACAAGCCCGTGCCTACCCGCACGCGCGGCATCACCGACCCCATCGGCGTGAGCGACGCCGTGCTGATGATCGAAACCGACGACATCGACGGCGTGTACAAGAACCTCCAGGCCATGGGCACGCCCATGCTGCAATTGCCCAAGGAAGCCACCACCAAGAGCGCGGATTCGATCAAGACCGTCAAGAACATGTTCTTCCGCGATCCCGACGGCTGGGTGATCGAGATGAGCCAGGTGCTGCGCACGGAACCCCTGCCCGCCGCCGAGAAAGCCAAGCCGTAAGACCTCCGAGGGCATCGCCATGGCACTGATTTTTGGACGCCGGATAGCCGCGGGCACAGTGGTAGCCGCGCTGTGCGGTCTATGGCCGATGATGCAAGCGTTGAGCCTCGATACTTCGCTGGCGCTCAAGCGCGTGCCCATCGTGGTCAGCGACATGGAAAAGTCGCTGAAAGTTTACCGCGATATTCTCGGCCTGACGGTCGAGTCCGACAACATGATGAAGCCCAACGCCCATGACGAACGCGTGTTCAACGTGCCGCCGGGCGGGCTCACGCGTTCGGTCAAGTTCAATATCCGGCCCGATCAGATCCGCGCGCTGGGGCTGTTCGAGGTCAAGGACTACAAGGGCAAGGGCTCCAGCGGCGTGCATGATCATGGCGTCGTCTTTCGCGTCGACCGCATCGACGATATTCACGCCAAGCTGAAGGCCGGTGGATACCGCATCATTGACTTTGTCGATCTGCTCACCGCAGCCGGCGATAAGGGCCGCGAACTCGCTTTCCTCGACCCCGATGGTCATCTGGTGTTGGTCTATCAGCTGGATCAAGCGGCCAATAAGTAACGCAGCGGAGGCGTATCGGTATCGCCGATCACCCGCCGCGAATCATTTCGTTTTGCAGGCCATGGCGCGCGGTCTATGCCCGCACGACTTGTCGCCCGGACACTGCCAAGGACATACCGTGGACGTTGCACTCGCCGAAAATGTGGCCAAGAGTTTCCGCATGCAGGCCAAAGTGTGCACCGGCAACCATGCGCCGGTATCGGCGGCCGTGCTCGAAGGCTGTGCCGATGAAATCGTCCACAACGGCCCATTGAAAGATCTCTTGGCGCAGTGGTCCGACCACCGCCCCGAGGCCGCCGTGCCCCTGCGTGTGCTGGGCGCGGTTCACCGCCTGGTCTTGGACGGCGCGGCGTCGGAGTTGAATGCTTACTTCCCCTCGGTCGGCGGCACTTTCGATGCCGCGCGGATATGGCCTGCCGTGCGCGATGTGATCAACCGCAGTTTGCCGTTCATCGCCGGTTATTTGCAGCGGGCGCCACAAACCAACGAGAGCGGGCGTTCGGCCATGTTGCTGGGTGGCTTTCTCGCCATCGCCGCCGCCACGCGCTTGCCCCTTCGCTTGCTGGAGATCGGCGCCAGCGCTGGCTTGAATTCGTTTTGGGACCGCTACCGCGTCGTGACGCCCAACTTTAGCTGGGGTCCGCCCAACAGTATGCTGGAACTAAACTGCCGCTGGGACGGCCCCCTGCCCGCGCGCGACGCGCCGGTGAGCATCGCGAGCCGTGCCGCCTGCGACAAGGACCCCGTCGATATCCGCGACCCCGACGACCGCGCCCGGCTCGAGTCCTATATTTGGACCGACCAGGCCCATCGGTTGAAACGCATCCGTCAGGCCTGCGACATCGCCTTGGCCAACGATGTTCGCGTCGAGCGCGCCGATGCCGCAGTGTGGCTAGACGAAAAACTGCGCGACCTGCCGCGAGGTCAGGTGACGGTGGTGTTTCATTCGGTGTTTCGGCAATACATCGGCCCGGAGGCCGATGCCGTCCTCACGCGCGTGCTTGACGATGCGGCGCGGCGGGCGACAACGGAAGCGCCCTTGGCGCATCTCGCCATGGAGCCCGTCGACATGAAGTCGTTCCCCGACATCACGCTGCGCTTGTGGCCGGGCAGCGGCGAGGCGCGCCACCTCGCGCAAGCGCACTACCACGGCGAATGGATCAAGTGGTGGGGGTAACCTGAATTAACGCCGAGTGCGGCGGGCGGCGTGAAAGCGCCGTCGCGGCTTGGGCTTTTCGGCCGAGGCTTTGCGTTTTTTGAGCGCCACGTCGTAGGCCTTCATGGCCCAGGTCTTGAGTTCGTCGGGGTCTTCCAAGACATCGTCGGGAATGCGCCAGTAGGACATGGTTAGAGGTTTACCCTTGCCGTCATAGACAAAGGGATGCGACTTGCGCGCCTCGTAGTCGGCGCGGTTGCTGTCGTCGACCTTGAAATAAAGCTCGTCGTCGGCGATCAGGCCGAACATGACGCCGTTCTTGTAGATGCCGAAGCCCCCGAACATGGCACGCGCGGCGACGCCCGAAACCACCCGGAGCTGATCGATCACGTAATCCTTGAACGAGGCATCGGCCATGACGTCACGCGGTGAATTTCGGCTTGCGCTTATCGCCGAAGGCCGTGAAGCCTTCCTTGAAATCGGGCCCGGCGAAGGCATCCACAAACATGCGGCGGGTCTCTGGCGTATCGTCGGCGGCGCCGTCGAGGATCATCTGCACGATGTGCTTGGTGCCGCGCGCCGAGAACTGTGACGCGCTGCAGATTTCATTGGCGAAGGCCGCCACGGCGCCGTCCAAATCGTTCGGCGCCAGGAGACGATCAATGAGGCCCATGGATTTGGCCTCCTCGGCGTTGAGGATGCGGCCGGTATAGAGAATATCTTTTGCTGCCGACGGGCCGACGGCGTCCACCAGGCGCTTGGTGTCGGACAGCGTGTAAATCAACCCCAGCTTGCCCGGCGTGATGCCGAGTTTGGCCGTGGTGTCGGCGAAGCGCAGATCGCAGCACAGGGCCAGGCCGCAGCCGCCGCCCACGCAGGCGCCGCGAATTTTGGCAATCGTTGGCTTGACATTGCGTTGAAGGCGCTTCTGAGATCGATAGGTGATGTCGGCCACGGCCTCGGCGGTCTTGGGGTCGGTGAACACCCCTTTGAACTCGTCGATGTCGGCCCCGGCCGCGAAGGACTGGCCCTCGCCCGTCACCACCACAACCTTGATGGCCGCGTCCGCATCTGCTTCTTCGACCAACTCCATCAGCCGGCGCCACATATCCATGGACAAGGCGTTGCGCTTGTCCGGGCGATTCAAGCGGATCATGGCGACGGGACCTTCGCGGTCCATGAAGACGGTGGGTTTAGACATATAAGTGAAACTCTGATGCGCGCGCGGGCACCCGCTTACTTTTTCTTCTTGGATTTTGCCTTGGCCGCTTCCTGGGCCTTGGCCTGGGCGATCAATTTCTCCTCCGGCGCGGGGCCCTTGGGCAGATGGAAACGATCCTCGTGGATGGGCTTGGCCTCGCCCTCGCGGTACCACGACATGACCAACGGGATCTGCGCCTTGTGGAACAGCCCAATCTGTGGACAACGGCGGTCCACCTCCTTGGCGAAGGCCTTGATGCGCGCGGCCGACTCCTTGGTGTCGAAAATCAAGTCGAAGTTGATTTGCTCATATTGTGGCTGCAGGTGCAGATCGAAGAAAAATCCGCGAATGTCGATCAGCGAGCGGATCTTGGTGCGCATGCCCTTGTATTTGAACTTCTGATCGCGCGCGACCACGGCGCACGTGATCGACGTGCAGCCCGCCAGCGCCGCCAACTGGGCATGCACCGGCGTCCAGCCGCGCGAGCGGCCCTGCAGGTCCGGCGGATCGCCGATATCGAAGCCCGCCGGCTCGTCGAACATCAACGAGGGCTGGCCTTCGAAGAAGGCCTCCACCCGCATTTGCTCGAAGGACTTGGTGGTGACGTCGGAAATGCCGATGTATCCGGGATAGGTGACGTTTTCCTTCATGGTGCGATCCTCTGTGCGATTCGCGTTTGCGCGCTATTGACCGATTTCTTTTTTCAACTTCTCGGCCAGGTCGGGAGCTGCGCCAGCCGCGCCGTTGTCGATATCGAGCAACACCTTCCAGCCCTCGGCGGTCTTGCTGAGCAGGGCGATATAGCGGCCGTTGCTGATCTCGGACTTGGGCGTCTTGCCGTCTTTTTCCAGGCTCACGGCGGCGTAGCGGCAGACGATATAAGCCCACGCGCCCACGCCAGCGCCGTTGACTTCCATCTCCTCGATCTCGGAGATCAATTTGGGCTTCGACGTGGCGAAAGACTTCGACCAGATCTCGCGCATCTTGTCGCGCCCGGTGATGGTGGTCGATTTGGTGTGCAACACACGCAGGCCGGGCAAATAGTCGGCGAGCGAGCCTTCCAGGTCGCCGGCATTGAATTTCTCGATGGAGCGATCGTGGAACGCCTGAATCTCGGCATAGTCGGCGGCCGTGCCGCCGCGCTGAGTGACAGCCCAGACCGGGAGGCTCAGCACGCTCAGAAGGGAGGCGGCGAGAATGCGAAGGCAGCGGGTCATGGTTTATTTGCTCCCGGACCAACCGTTGGCGGCGTCGATCACCGCCGCACGGTAAGGTTTCAATGACAGGGCCAGCAAAGCCATCGCCAGAACGGCGGCCAAGCCGGCGGTGATGGACAAGGAATAGCGCACGGCATTGTCGTCGCCAAAGCCATATTGCGTGATCGCGGCGACGATGGTGGGCCCGATGCCGATACCAGTGAGGTTGACGACGAACAAATAAAGCGCCGAGATTTGGCCGCGCATTTGGTTGGGGGTCACTTCCTGCAGGGCCGCGGCCGCCGCACCGAAGGGCAGGCTGGAGAAAAACACAAACCCGGCATAGACGGCCATGGCCAGCGTGGCCGAGGGCATCAGCGGGGCCACCACGCCCAGGGGCAGCAGCGCCAGTGCGGAGATGATGCCCGTGCGCATGTTGCCGTCGCTCTGGCCGCGAGCTTTGAGTGTTTCCGCGAGCAGACCGCCCATCGACAAGCCAACGGTGCCGAAGACCGCGACGATGGTGCCGAAGATCGGTCCGATCTCGCCCGGTGTCCACGCGAAGGTGCGCGCGAAGAACGTGGGAATCCACGCCGCGCACCCGCTCCACAGCATCGTCAGCATGGAGAAGCCAAGAAAGTGAAAGCCGTAAATGGACCTGCGCGCCACGACGAAGGCGACGGTTTCGCGCAACGTGGGCTGCGTGCCGCTGGCGGCCCCCGTGCGCTTCATCAGTCCGCGGCGTTTGGGCTCACGTACTGTGATCATCAACGCCGCCACCAACAGGCCCGGCAGGCCCACGGCCAGGAACACTACCTGCCAGGGCTCGAGGTGGCCCACGACGGGAAGGTCCAGCGCCGGAGTGATGGCGATGACGCCGCCGCCGACGATGAGCGCCAGCCCCGAGCCGATGTACACGCCCGTGGCATAAACGCTGATCGCCAACGTGCGCCGTTGCGGGCGGAAATAATCGTTGATCATGGAATAGGCCGCCGGCGACAGCGCCGCCTCGCCCACGCCGACGCCGATGCGCGCCAGGAACATCTGCCAGAAGGTGCGCGAGATGCCGCATAGGGCGGTCATCAGGCTCCACACGAAAATTCCCACGGCGATGATCTTGGTGCGGTTGGCGCGGTCGGCCAGCCAGCCCAAGGGCACGCCCAACACCGTGTAGAAAATCGCGAAGGCCAAACCGTGCAGCAGACTGATCTGAACGTCGGAGATACCCAAGGTTTCGCGGATGGGCTTGACCATCAGCGTGAGGATGGTGCGATCGACATAGGAGACGGTGTAGGCCAGCACCAACACGCCGACGACGTACCAGGCATAGGTTTCGCTGGGGTAGTCTTCAGTCGAAACTTCACCCACGTTTTGATGCGATGGATCCCCCAACTGCGCGCCCCTTCGTTCGATCCCCAATTGTTCGATCCCTAGTACCGCCGATCAGAAATTCCTAGGCTGGGTGCCGCGTCAACGCGTCAGGAATTTCTGATCGAAAAGCGGTACTAGATTCAAATGTTTGCTATTACCCTTTGGTATCCGAAATTCGTATCGCGGTTCGTTGCCAAAAGTCACGAATTTCGGATACCGGGTAATAGTGGCCGTGATCGGCCAAATCTGGCATGAGTTGGCCATGACAACGCCTGTCCAAGCAAGCGAAACGACGATTGATCACATCGGCCTGGTGGGCCGTGACATCGCCGCCATGGTGGCGACATTCCGGGGCCTGGGCTTTGCCGTGACCGAGCCGACGCCGCTGACCCAGCCCGACCCGGAGGGCAACCCCGTGCCCCTGGGGCAGCTCTCGGCTCACGTCATTTTCCCCGACACCTACCTGGAACTGACTGCGGTGGAGAAACCCGGCCAGGGCAATCATCTGGACAATTGGCTGGCCAAGCACGAGGGGCTGCACATCATCGCCTTTCGCAGCGAGGACGCCGAGCAGAGCTGGGACAATTTCGCGCAATACGGTGTCGTCATGCCGCCCATGCGCCATGCCTCGCGGGCCGTCGACGCCGGCGGCGTGAAAGGCATGGCCGATTTCAAGTGGTTTCAAATCCCCGAGTCGATCTCGGCCGAGGGCTTCGGCTGCGTGGTGCAACATCTCACGCCGGAGCTGGTGTTCATCCCGTCCATGACGTCGCACGCCAACGGCGCCAGCGGCTTGCGCGGCGTGGGCGCCCTGGTGGACGATCTCGACGAGGCCGTGGCGCGCTATGAGCGGCTGCCGGGCGCCAAACTGAAGCCCTTCGCCTTTGGCCGCTTCATCATCCTCAAGAACCAGCGCTTTGTCGCCATGACGCCCAAGGGATTGAAGGCGTTGGCGCCCGGCGCCCATTGCCCGCCGCCGCCGTGCTTTGCCGCGTTCGCCATCAAGGTGAAGGATATCGCCGCGACGCGGGCTTTCTTGACGTCGCGCCATGTGCCCTTTCAAAGCGCCGGCGAAAAAAGCATTTGGCTGAAGCCCGAACAGGCCTGTGGCGCCTTGCTGCTGTTCGTGGACGCAAGCGCGCCGGTTTAGAGTCAAATCCGTTTGGACTGCTTCATCGGTTCTCAGAAGCCCATTTTATTTGGTCGCATTTTCCACGCCAACCGGTTCCCACTTGCCCGCCTTCGCCAAGGTTTCGGCGGGTTCCGATGTCAGTCCTCCGAAGCTGCGGAGCAGCGAAGGAGGATCGGGAAAATGCTCTAATCCGCCGTCACGGCGCCGAGCGCCGACTTCCATTCGTCGACCTGGCGCTGCGATACATTGAACAACGTGAAGGTCTTGTTCCTGGCGTCGGGGTTGTTGAGCGCGTTGACCGCCACCGCCGCCACGTCGGCGCGCGCGATCATGGCGGCCACCGGCACGTCGCCTTGCAGGAAGGCGATGCCGTGTTGCGCGGCGGGTTTGTCCCACAGGCCCACGGGGCGCAGGATGGTGTAGCCCACGCCGCTTTTGCGCAGGTAATTCTCGCCTTCCAATTTGCTGCTCATCACGTTGTACATGATTTTCTCGAAGTCGCTGCCGCCGGGCTTGGCCTTGGTGACGCCCGCCGATGACACCAGCACGATGTGCTTCACGCCTGCCGCCTTGGCCTCGTCGGTCAGCAAGGCCACGCCCTTGTTGTCGACCAACTCGGGCTTGTTGTTGGGATCGCGGAAGCTGTTGGAGCCGAGCGCGATGACCATGCGGTCGGCCCCCTTGGCGATGCCCTTGATGCTGGCGGGGTCCTTCACGTCGGCGGCGATCCATTCGACGCCCTGAACTTCCGCCTTCGCCTTTTCGATGTTGCGCGAGAAAGCCCGCACCTTCACGCCCTGTTCTTTCAGCAACTCGACCACCACCTTGCCGGTGCGCCCTGTGGCGCCCGCCACCACCACGGTTTCGCCCTTCATGGAGGGCAGCACGGGGGCCGGCTTCGGCGCGCCCTCTTGGGCAACGGCCTTGTTGATGGTCACGTTGCCGCAATGGGCCATGAAGCCGAGCGACGCGACGGCGGCGACGAGTGTGCGACGGTTGAACATGACGGGTCTCCGTTTTATCGCGCGAGGGGGCGGGCTTAAGTCTTCGGGCTGTTGTCGAGTTTGCGCCCGAGAATCCAGCCGTTCAAGGCCCAGCCGGCGGCCAGCACCGCGCCGATGGTGATGGAGACCGCCGGCGAAGTGCTCACGGCGTCGATGGCGGTCTTGGCCTGGGCCCCGACATAATCGGCGGCGCGATAGACCGGCACGTCGATGAAGTTCTTGGCCTTGTACTTTGTCTCGGTGTCGAGCCGGCTGAACAGCATCTCGCGGCCGGGGCGAATGAAGGCGTACTCACCCCAGCGTCGCATCACGAACACCACCGCCAGAACCGCGAAGACGGGCGAGACCGCCAACACCAGGAAGCCGACGACCATGGCAAGCGGCAAGAAGGTGAGGAGCGCGCGCACGCCGAACGTCGCGGCGATTCGCCCGGTCAGGAAGAATTGCGTGAAGATGGTCAGCGACTGCACGATGAAGTCGATATTGGCGAATACCTCGGTGCGGCGCGACGTTTCGGTGAAGGTTTCCTCGACGATGCGCAATTGCTCGAAATACAAGATGGTGTTGGCCGAGGACAGCAGGGTCACGAACAGCGCGATGCCCAGCAGATAGGGTGACTTGAGGACGATGGTGATGCCGGCGAAGGGATTGCCGCCCACGCCCTTGTCGGATGCTTGCACGGCGGCAGCCGTCTCCTTGGGATGCCAAATCCCCAGCAGAATTCGCTGGCACACGATCGCGCCGACGAAACCTGCCGCCCCCACATAAAGAATGCCCGAACTGCCGATGGATTCGGCCAGGAGCCGCGTGGTCAACGGGCCCACGAGGGCGCCGAGTGTGCCGCCGGCGGCGATAAAGCCGAACAACCGCTTGGTCTGCTCGCTGGAGAACATTTCCAGCAGGAAGCTCCAGAACACCGAGACCAGCATCAGGTTGAGAACGCTGATGAACACGTAGAAGAAAGCGCCCACGGGCTTGTTGGCCTCGTCGGCGCTAAGCGAGATGCCGATGGCAACCATCACCACGGCGACGAAACCGTAAATGCACGGCAGGAGAATGCTGCGGCGGACGCGCGCCACCAGCCAGCCGTAGACCGGCACGATGGCGATGGAAAAGATGGCCGTATAGAGCCACAAGTCCGCGACATAAGGCCGCCCGAGAATCGTGCCGATGGTCTCGCGCACGGGGCGCACGGCGAAGTAGCTGCCCAACACAAAGAAGAACAAACAAAATGCCGCGATGACGGCCGTGGCTTCTTGCGGCTCGACCTTGGCGACACGAGCGAGCTGGCGTTGAAAAAAGGTCGGCTGGGCGGTGGTCATCGGCAAAGGTCTCCCCCGGGGCAAATGCGAAGCTCGCACGATAGAACCGGCGCACTATAGATAAGTGTGTTGCAGGGCGGGAGTCCCGCCGCGCTTTCGCGCAAAAACGCGGCCGTCGGGCGGTCGGGGCCTGGGCAGCGGGCCCGGGCCATGCTACCTGCCGGACATGTTCAAAATCTGCATCCGGAGGCTTTCGATGACATCGCACATGCTGAAGACCCTCGCTGTTTTCATGGCCGTCAGTGCCCTTGCTTTGGGCGCTCAAGCGGCGGAAGGCGACACCGTGCTAGTCACGGGAGCCAATCGCGGCATCGGATTGGAATTCGCCAAGCAATACACCGCCAAGGGTTACAAAGTGATCGCCACGGCGCGCAAACCTGGCGAGGCGAAAGAACTCAATGCGCTGGCCGCCGCCGACAAGGACGTGACGGTGGAGGCCCTGGACGTCACAGACCTCGCCGCCATCGACGCCCTCGCCGCCAAATATGCCGGCAAGCCCATTGACATTCTCATCAACAACGCCGGCATCACCGGGTTTCCCGAAAAGCAACGCTTCGGCACCATCGATTACGGCAGTTTCAACGCCGTGATGGAAACCAACGTGCGCGGGCCCTTGAAGATGACCGAGGCCTTCACGCCGCATTTGGCCGCAGGAAAACAGAAGAAAGTCATGGTGGTGACCTCCAGCGAGGGGTCCATCGCCGGGGTCACGTCCAACCGCCAGCCGTTCTATCGCGCGAGCAAGGCCGCCGTGAACATGGTGTTCAAGAACATCGCCTTTGCCCTCAAGGACAAGGGCATCAGCGTGGCGTTGATCAACCCCGGCCCCGTGGACACGGACATGATGGCCGCCGCGCGCGGCCGCATGCCGCTGCGCACCACCGAGCTGACCGTGCGCGAACTCAGCGCCATCATGGACAAATTGACGTTGGAGCAGACGGCCACCTTCTTCAACTTCGACGGCACCACGCTGCCCTGGTAGGCGGCTGGATTTCCATGACCGACCCGCGGCGCGTCGTCATCGTCGGCGCCGGGCCCGTGGGCCTGGTGACGGCGCTGCGCCTCACCCGCGCGGGAATTCCAGTGACGGTGCTGGAGAAGGCCGATGCGCTCCACGCCGAACCGCGCGCTTCGACCTTTCATGCGCCCACGCTTGAGCTGCTGAACACGCTGGGTCTCACGGCGCGACTGCTGGGGTTGGGACGACCCGCGCCGCAGTGGCAGTACCGCATTTACGAGACCAACGAAGCGGCGATTTTCGACTTCGGCGTCATCGCCGACGAAACCCGTTATCCCTACCGGCTGCAGTGCGAGCAGTTCAACTTGGTGCGCGTGGCCGCCGCCGCCCTGGAGACCGAAGCCCCCGGCTCGCTGATCTTCGGCGCCGACGTGACGGGCGTTCACCAATCGGCAAACGAAGCAACGGTTTCGTTTTCGCGCGACGGCAAGGTGGAAACGCTCGCGACACCGTGGTTGATCGCCGCCGATGGTGCGGCCTCCAGCGTGCGCACGGCGCTCAACATTCCGTTCACGGGCGAGACCTACCCGGCAGTGTCGTTTACCGTCGGCACGCCCTTTCCCTTCGATGCGCACATGCCGGGCATCTTGGGCGTGAATTACTATTGGTCCGACTTCGGGCCCTTCAGCATGTTTCACACCAAGTTCATGTGGCGCGTGGGCTGGTCGCCGCCGCCCGAAAGCCGCGACGAGGACACGCTGTCGGAGGCCACCGTGCAGGCGAAGATGGCCAGGATTTGCCCCGCCGGGGCGCCGTTTCAGCTCATGACCGCGCGCGTCTATCGGGTGCACAAGCGCGTGGCCGAGACGTTTCACCAGGGGCGCGTTCTCTTGGTGGGCGATGCCGCGCACTTGAACAGCCCTGCCGGCGGCTTCGGCATGAACGGCGGCGTGCACGATGCCTTCAATTTGACCGACAAGCTGACGGCGATTTTCAACGGCGCGGCGGCGGAGCCCTTGCTCGCCCGCTATACCCGGCAACGGCGCAGCGCGGCCGTCGACGACATTCAATCCACCTCCGACGCCAACTACCGCCGGCATCGTGAAAGTGATCCAGCCAAGCGTCGCGAAATGCTGGCGGAGTTACAGGCCATTGCGGCGGACCGCGACCGGCACCGCGCGTTCCTGATGGACAATGCGTTGATTAACTCCTACCGACGGTCGGAAGCAATCGCCTAATCAAGCTGAGGACGAAACATGAGCGTGCGTTTGATTCACGGCCCCATCGTCTCCTGCGCGGACCTGGCGGCCCAGCGCGCGTTGTTCGAGGGCGTCTTTGGCCTCAAGCCCGTCGCCGAACAGGTGCTCGACCGCGCGGGCGTGAAGGCCCTGTGGGGGCTGGAAGGGCATGGCGCAAAAACCATGCTGCTGGAAACGCCGGGCACGCACTTCGGCGTGCGGCTGGTGCAATTCGATCCGGTCTCGGACATCGTCATCCGCAACCGCACCTCGGGTTTTGACTGCGACGCACTGAAGGTGATCGACTTTTACGCCCCCGATTTCGAGGCGGCCAACGCCCATCTGCAATCCAAGGGTTTCAAGCTCAAGGACGACGTCTCGGTTTATGATTTGCCCAACGGCCGCTTTATCGAGGGCCACCTGTGGGGTCCCGACGAAGTGGTCACGGCGCTCATCAGCGGACCCAAGGACTTTTTCCGCGGATTCGCCACCACCACCGACAAGCTGTTCTCCGAACCCCAGAGCATTTCCGCGCCGGTCCATGACCAGCCCCAGGTGGTCGACTTTTATGACAAAGTGTTAGGGTTGCCGGTGGTGCACGAGTACTTCATCGACGATCCCAGCTTTTCAAAATTGGTCGGCACGCCGCACAAGCTGCAATTGAAGGCCAAGAACATCGGGCTCAAGCGCACCGAGCCCTACTTCGGAATCATTCATTACGGCCTGCCGCCCGAGGCCTATAAGTCCTTGCGTCAAAACGCCGTGTTTCCCAATCGCGGCCTGGCCGGGGCGACGCTGTTCGTCGACCACATCCAGGACCACGCGCGTGAAGCCAAGGCCTTCGGCGTGGAGATTTTATCGCCCATCACCGAGACGGCCTTGTCGCCCTACGGCAAGATCCAGTCGCTGACCATTCGCGCGCCCCACGGCGTGATTCATCACCTCATCGAGACTTAAATCCGGCCTGATTCCAGGGGTCATGTCCTAGAACAAGTGACGGTTCAGCTTTACCCCTCGGGGCGCGGGCGTTAGAGTCAAATTCGATCGAACCGAAGCACGTAGCCTTTGTAACTCGTTCTTTTTGGTCGCATTTCCCACGCCAACCGGTCCCCACTTGTCGGGGAAATGCTCTAGGATTTACGCCAATGTGGCGGGAGCGACACCCATGACCATGCTCAAGCAGGAACCTCATGCCGTGCTGCCTTCGGCGACGCTTGATGAGGGCGCGCGCCAGGAATTCATGAACCAGGTGGGCAAGCACGTCCTCAACGAGATCACGCCCGGCAACAAAGCCGTTTACGACACCCTTGTGGTCCCCGCGTTCAAGCGCGCCCATGGCCGCGCGCCGCAGGACCGCCATGAAATCCGCAAGGAAATGGTGCGCCAGCCCTATTACCAGATGACCAGCTCGTTCCAGCGCACGATTCAAGAGATGATGTGGAACTCGGTGGACGAGAGCATTCAGCGCCAATTACCCGAGCTGATCGACACCGCCAAGAAAATCGCGGCGGGGCCGACCAAGGGCTCGTTGACGCTGGCCGAAGGCTTCGAAATTCCCGGCTACGTGAAGCACAACGACCATCACGCCACCCCCGGCGGGTATTCCGCCGACTTGATGCCCGACGACGTGACGGCCGGCGCGCTCTATGACCGCGGCGCGTTCATCTACACGCAAGGCCTGTTCGGGGCCCGCATGGACGGCATCGGCAAGGCCGCCGCCATGATGATCCGGCAAACGCGGCCCGATCTGAAGCCCAAAAAGATTCTCGAGATCGGCTGCACCGCCGGCGGCTCCACCACGGGCCTGGCCTTGATGTTCCCCGATGCGGAGATTCACGCCATCGACGTGGGCGCCGCCTTGCTGCGCTATGCCCATGCCCGCGCGGAATCATGGGGTGTTGCGATTCACTTCCATCAAATGAACGCCGAGAAGATGACCTTCGCGGACGCGAGCTTCGATCTCGTCTGCTGCCTCGCCTCGCTGCATGAAACGTCTCGCAGCGCCACGTTCAATATTTTCAAGGAGGCCTTCCGGGTGCTCAAGCCCGGCGGCTTGTTCCTGTGCTCGGAGCTGCCGCCCTACAAGGGCGTCGATCCGTGGACGCAATTCACCCGCGATTGGGACACCTACAACAACAACGAGCCCTTCTGGGGCGCGGTGCATGAACTGGACCTGAAAGACGTTGCCGCCGAAGCCGGATTCGATGTCGCGAAATACTTCGAGGGCTTCGGCCCCGGCGTGGCGGCGGCCAATCAACTGACCAGCGCGGTGGAAGTGGAGAACAAGAAATTCATCGGCTCCACCCGCGGCGGCGGCCAGGCCTGGTACGCGGGCGTGTCGAAATAGCGCGATGAGCCCCGGCAACGACACTTCACGGCGCGTGCCAACGCCCCGGCCGGCGCGAGGCGTGCGGCCGCAGTATTTCGCCGACCCCAACATGGATCAAATGCACGCCATGATCTTGGCGCTGGCGGCCGAAGTGTCCGTGCTGTTCGACCGGTTCGACGCCATGGAGCGCATTCTCGACGCCAAGGGCACCTTGAGCCGCGCCGATCTTGAAAGCTGGCAGCCCGATGAAGCGGCCCATGAGGAGCGCAAGGCCAAGCGCGATGCATTGATCCGCCGTCTGTTTCGCTCCGTCCATGATGCCCGCGCAAAGCTCGAGAATACCCAACCGGGGAAAGGTTGAGCCCATGACGAATCTCCTGAAACCGCTTGTGCTCGGTCTCGGCGTGCTGGCGGCCCTGCCGGCGACGGCCGACGACAACTTGAGCCCGAGCGAAATCTCCGCCTTGCTGTCGACGCCGCGCGTGGGCGGCGACGTGGTCATCGCCAAGGACGTGAAGCAGATTCTCGCCTTCGGCGGGCGGGTCAGCGTGAAGGATTCGACCGCGGACACGATCGCGGGCGCGGCCGGCGAGATCATGGTGGAGAACTCGAAGTTGGGTAAGGTTTACGTCGCGGCCGGGACTCTCGATGTCACCGGCGGCTCCACGGGGGACTTTCGCGCCGCCGCCGGCAAAATCAATCTGACGACGAATGTGAGCGGCGACCTGGAACTCGCCGGGGGCCAAGTGACGCTGAACGCGCCGATGAACGTCAGCGGCGATGCGACCCTTCGCGCCGGCAGCGTGGTCATGTCCGGCAATTATGGAGGCGACACTGAGATCGAGGCGGAGACGGCCTCGCTCGCGGGGACTTACGGCGGCGATGTTTGGGTCATGGCGCGCAAAATCTCAATCGCCTCGGGCACCACCATCGGCGGAAACCTGAAGGCCCCCAACTTGAGCGCCCTGCCCGAGGGCGTGACGGTCGCCGGCAAGACCGCCATCGGCACGGCGGCGGGCATGACCCAGTCGATCGAGAGGGACGGCGTGAAGGTCACGATCGACATGGACGACAAAGTCGACTCCGCGATCAAGGACGCCATGAAGAACGCCGACAAGGAAGACCGCGGCAGCGGCCTGATCTCGCCCGAGCCCATGGGCATGAGCGCGTGGTTCACGGTGCTGGCGACCTTGGCCGTGTGCGGAGCGCTGGCCTTGGCGGTCGCACCCCAGTTTGTCGCCCGTGCGGCGGAACGTGTGTCGAAGGACCCGCTCGCCAGCTTGGGCGTCGGTCTGGGCAGTCTTGTCGCCGTGCCGGTGGTGTTGGCCCTGGTCGGCATGACCATCATCGGCATTCCCTTGGCCGTGCTGGGCGCGGCCGCTTACGCCATCGGCATGGGGTTGGGCTTGATCGCGCTGTGCCTGTGGGCGGGCCTGATGGTACGCACGCTGGCCAATCAGCCCGGCCAGGAAACGCGATTGGCGAAATTGGTGGGCTGGACCTTGATGGGCTTTCTGGCGTTGGCCTTGGTCGGCGCCATTCCCATCGTCGGGCGGTGGATTCAAATCCTCGCGGTCATGACCGGCGCGGGCGCTGCGCTCTCGACCGCATGGGCGGCGCGCAAGGCGTCGAAAGCCGCCACCGCGGCCTGACCAGCCCGCGAGGGAAGCGTTGGTCAATCTGACGGGGGTCAATGCACCCAACAGATCGGCGGCGTCTATTTGAGGTTTCGGAATTCCACACCTGATGGAGGCCCACATGCAGCGCGCAGGATCACTGACCAGGACCGCGATTGCGGTGATGATGGCGGTCGCCTTTGGGATCGCGCCGGGATGGGCGGACGACGACGACAACGACAAGATGCGCCAGCTCACGACCCCATCCGGTTTGCATTTCTATGCCGGTCCCAACACCAGCGTCAGCGACGTCACGGCCGACGACCTGTTCGCGGCGGGCGGCAATGTGACCCTCGCCAAGACCACGGCCGAGGACATCTTCGTCGCCGGCGGCAACGTCTCGGTGATTTCGGCCCAAGCGAACAACCTGATCGCGGCGGGGGGCAATCTGTCGCTGATCGACCTGACGGCGACCGACGCGATTCTCGCCGGCGGCGACGTCGATGTGGGCGGCGCCATTGCCGACGACCTGATCGCGGCCGGGGGGCAAGTCACGCTGCGGTCCGGCGCCACCGTCGGCGGTGACGCCGTGATGTCGGGCGGTGAGGTCGACATCGCGGGCGCGATTGGCGGCGATGCGCGCATTGCCACCGGCGAATTCCGCCTCGCGGGCTCCATCCGCGGCAACGTCGAGCTCATCGCCGGAGAGATCGAATTGGTTCCGGGCGCGTCCATCACCGGAAACCTGACTTATCGCTCGCGCGAGGAGTTGAAGATTCCCGAAGGCGTCACCATCGGCGGCAAGGTCGAGCGCGGCGCGGCGTTGGGCCGTTTCGGCCGAGATCGCGGCGAGATGCGCACGCGCATGATCGCCGCGGGCCTGATCGCCTGGATTGGTCTCGGCATTTCGTTGGTTGTGTTGGCCGCGGCTGCGCTCGCCGCGTTTCCCGTCGCCATCGGCGGGGCAGTCAGTCAGTTCCAGGCGCGTCCCTTGGCGTCGTTGGGGTTGGGATTCGCGATCGCGGTCGCCGCACCGGTGGCGGTGGCGATCCTGGTGACGATCCTCGCGGGCATCCCCCTGGCCGCGACCGGGCTTGCTCTCTATGCCGTGGGCTTCGGCTTCGCGGTTGTGGTGGTGTGTCTCTGGGCCGGATTAGGTGTCCGCCATCGCTTGGGACGGCCCGGCGTGGCCGGCACCTACGGTTTGCGGCTGGGATGGGCCGTCGTCGGCGTGATCATGTTCATGATCGTCGCGGCGATCCCGTTCGTCGGGGCCTTGGCGGTGATGATCGCGGTCGTGATGGCGCTCGGCGCCCTGGCGTTGGCGTTGTGGGGGGAACCCGCCAGGAGTTGACGCCCGGCAAACGGCGGGAAACACTGCGAGCATGGCCCGACCGCACATCGAGTTTATTCAAAGCCAAGTTCTGCCGTGGAAGACCTTGGGCGCGGGATCGTCGCGCCCGGGCGCGCTGGCCAAGGCCTTGTCTTACGATCCCGACACCAAGGCCGTCAGCGCGATCATGCGCTATCCGCCTGGCTGGGCGCTGCCTGACGCCCATTACCTCGACAGCGACGAGGAGTTCTACGTGCTCGACGGCGACTTGTGGGTCGGCAATGTTTGTTATCGCAAGGGCGATTACGCCTATCTGCCCGCGGGCATGCCGCGGCCCGGGATGCATAGCGACACGGGCGCCGACGTGATGACCTATCATGAAGGCACGCATCGCACCGTGTTGGGCGAAGCACCGGTGGGCCTGTACGATCCGGCGCGGCTGATCGCCAAAATCGAGAGCGAGCAAATGGCCTGGGGCGATCCCAGCGATCCGGTGGTGGCCGCCACCGCCAACGACGCGGGACGGAAGTTGCTGCGTGAGGACCCCAAGACCGGAGAGCGCACGTGGTTGCTGCGTTTCGGCCCCGACGACCCCAAGAAAATGACCCACGGCCGCACCGAGACGCACCCCGTGGTGGAAGAAGTGTTTCTGATGGAGGGCGAGATTTCCATGCCCATGGGCACGCTCAAGCCCGGGGCCTACTTCTGGCGGCCCGCCGATATCCCCCATGGGCCCGTGGGCACGCTGAAAGGTCTGTTCGGCATTTTTCGCTGCAAGGGTGGGCCGTTGACGACGAAGTGGTCGGATGAGGAAATTCCCATCACCTGGCATCCGGTTTACGAACCCTATCTGCCACCGCAGATGGCGGCGCTCAAATCCGCCACCTACGACCCGGCCTTGCGTTACTAGACGCACCAGACTCTGTTGTCAGAGTGCGCCATGGCGCGCTATCCAGGGTTCGGGCATTACAACCCCAACAACACTGCCAACAACACTGAGAGTGCAGGACACGCATGGCGGCCAAGGACGCGACCATCAAAAAAGGCTTCGTCAACGTCGGGACAGGTCAGGTTCATTACCGTATGGCCGGGTCCGGCCCGCCGATCATCCTGCTGCACGATTCGCCGCGTTCCTCGGTGTTGCATGTGCCGCTGCTGAAGGAGTTCGCCGACCAGTTCACCGTCATCGCCATCGACACCCCGGGCTACGGCAATTCCACGCCGCTGGAGCTGGGCCGCCAATTGGAACTGCCCGATTTCGGCACGGCCCTGGCTGAAACCATCGTGGCGCTGGGCATCGAGCGCTGCCCGGTTTACGGCTTTCACACCAGCTCCAAGATCACGCTGGCCTTTGCCGCCAAGCACCCCGAGCGCGTGGCCGTGGCCATCCTCGACGGCCTGTCGCTGCCGCCGGGTGGCGCGGAACCCGCTTTCATCGCCAGCTACATGAAGCCCTTCACCATCACCGACCACGGCGGGCATCTGGCGGAGGAATGGACGCGCGTGCTCGATTTCCAACGCTGGTTCCCATGGTTTGCGAAGGCCAAGGAAACCCGCCTGCCCTTGCCGGGCAAGGATCTGCACGCGCTGCACGAGTACAGCATGGACTTGTTCATGGCCGGGCCCCACTTCTCCGATGCCTATTCTGGCGCCATGCGTTACGTCGCCCTGCCGGTCATCAACACGTTGAAGGCCCGCACCATCGTCATGGCGCGCCAGGACGACGTGCTGCACGCCTACTTGGCCGCGCTGCCCAATCCGTTGCCCGCCGGCGTCACGAAAGAGAGCCTTCCGCCCGACCGCGATAACTGGAAAAAGCGCCTGCGCGCGATCTTCAACGAATACGCCGACTTCAAGGGTGCCGCCAACTTCACGCCGCCCGATCCGCTCAAGTCGCCGCCGCTGAAGGACCGTGCGACCAACGCCTACGTGAATTTTCCGCATGGTCAGGTTCTGGTGCGCCGCGCCGGCGGCGGCGCCAAGCGGCCGATCATCTTTCTGCCCGATCTGCCGGGCTCGGCGCGCCAGGATGAGCATTTGCTGCTGGCCTTGGCGCAAGATCGGCCCGTTTACGGCATCGATCTGCCGGGCTGCTGTGAATCGAGCCCGCTATCGCAGCCCACCCCCCAAGCCTACGCCGACACCATCGCGCGGGTGGTGGAATCGCTCAAGCTCGGCCAGGTCGACGTCATTGCCGAGGGCATGAGCACGGCCCACGCGGTGTGTTTCGCCGCCTCCCATGCCGCCTTGGTGAACAAGCTGGTGCTGGACGCGGTCGTGGTGGCCGACCGCGACCAACGCACCGAAATGCGCGTCAACTATTGCCCCGACCTGCGGCCCACGCGCGAAGGCTCGCATTTGCATCGCGCCTTCCACATGATCCGCGACCAGGAGGTGCAATGGCCCTGGTATGACGGCGGCGTGAAGGCCATCCGCAAGATCAAGCCGCGCATGGGGGGTGCGCGCCTGCATGGCCGCGTGGTCGATACGCTCAAGCAGTTTGATCATTACGCCGAGCCCATCGTCGCGGCGCTGGACATCGACGTGGCGGGGCTGCTGCCCGCCGTGACGGCGCCGACGCTGGTGACGACCACCCCCGAGGATGCGCGCTATGCCGTCGCCGAAAGCGCGGCAAAATTGCTGAAGCGAGGCACGACCGGCGACCGACCGCGCGTGGTCAATGATCGGGCAAAGTTCTTTTTGGAATTCTTAGGTTAGGCTCGATGATGCGGTTGTGGCTCGCGATGGTTGCGTGCTTGCTCGCGACGCAGGTCCGCGCGGAGGACCTGGACGCCAAGGTGGATTTCATCATCGCGCGGTTCGAGGGCGAATACACCGGCACGTTCCCGGGCCTGTTCGCGGGCGAGCCCAACACCCCCAGCGTCAAGATGTGGGCGGTGGTCAAGCGCGTCGACGTGCCCAATTTCTCCAGCCGCGCCGTTTACATGGAAATGCGCCGCGACGACCCGCAGGGCAAGATCGCGCGCCAACGCATTTTTGCCTTCAGCGACGATGCCGATCGCGAGCGCAATTGGGCGCTGTCTTACGATTTCCCCGACGGCGCGCCTTACGCCGGGGCTCACAAGGCTCCGGCCGTGCTGGCGAAGCTCACGCCCCAGGAAATGCGGTTGTTCCCCGCAGGCTGCGAGCTCAACGCCTTCGCCGAGGACGGCGCCTTCACGCTGACCGCGCACAAGGAGCTGTGCCGCATCGTCACGCGCCAATCGGGCGAGCCGCGCTACGTTACATTGAAATTCGTGATTCGCGACGATGCCTTCACCATGTTCGAGCAAGGCTTCGATGCCGACGGCAAATTTCTGTTCGGCACGCCCGAGCCGATTCGCTACGCCCGGATCAAGAAATAGTTCTCAATTGTTGCCGCGCGCCGCGAAGGCCGCCGCGCCGGCGTTGACGGCATCCACCACCTCTTGCGAACGGCCGCCGATCTCGCGCACCAGGCGCGTGGTCACGGCGGCGGTGGGCTCGGCCCACAGCGCCCGCTCTGCGGGCGTGAGGTCGTGGACCGTGAAGCCCTTGGCCGCCGACTGAGCAAGCGCCTCGGCCTCGGCGCGGTCCATGCTGTCGGCGAAGACGCGTCCCGAGCCCGCCGCCGCTTCGATCAGCGCGCGGTCGCTGTCGCTCAAGCCCCGCCACCATCCCTTGCCGGCGTAGAAGGCGGTGTAGAGAAACGAATGCGCCGTCAATGTCAGATGTTTGGCCTCCACCGCCATGCCGCTCCACAGATAATTGAGCGTCACCGTCGTGCCCGCCTCCGTGAGACCCGTCTGCAGCGATTGCACCACGTCCACCGAGGCGAGCGGAATCAGATCGTAACCCAGTGCTTCGAGGTAGTAGCGCGAGGCGACATCGGCGGGCACACGCACCTTGCGGCCCTTGAGGTCGGCGGGCGTCACGGCCGGCGTCTTGCTGTAAACATGCATCCAGCCCATGGGCAGCACGCGCAGCAGCACCAGGTCCTTCTCGTCGAACAGTCGCGTGAGCAGCGGCGTGAGATGCCGTTCGGTGACGTAATGCATCTCGTCTTTGGAATGAAACAGATAAGGCGCGGAGAGCACGGCGAGTTCGGGCATCACCGAGGACAAGGCCAGAAAGCCGTTGATGGCCACCTGAATGCGGTTGCGCCGCACGCCGGTGAGAATTTGATCCTCGGAGCCGATCTCGCCGCGCGTGAGCAGCTTGGGCGCGATGGCTCCTTTCGATGACGCGACAACGTCGCGGCCGAAAGCTTGCCAGTAGTCGTCGGCCACGGTGCCCGCGGGCGAGAGGCCGCCGGCGGTGAACACCAGCGGCTCGGCGGCGGCTGTCCCGACACCGACGGGAACCGTTGAAGCGAACATCAAGGCGGCGACCAACGGCCCGCGCATGGTCCCGTTACCGCCGCGTCAGAATGAGATTGCCGTGGGTGTCCACGGCGGCATCGTGACCGGCGGGAATCACGGTGGTGGAGTCGTATTGATCGATCAATACCGGGCCCGTCATGGACCATCCTTGCGGCAGGTCCTCGCGACGGTACACGGGAACCGCCGTGGCGGCCATGGCGGCATCCATCACCGCCGCGCGCTCGCCCACCGGCAGCGGCTTGGGCTGGGCGCGGTCGAAGGCATAGGCCGGCATGGCGATGCCGCGCCGCGCCACGGCGGTGACGCGCAGGGCCACCGTTTCGATCAGATGCCGCCCGCGATAGGCATAGCCGAACACCGACTGATGCTGGCGGTGAAAGCCCTCGAACAGCTCGCTCACGTTGGCCGCTGTGGCCCGCTCGGCCCCGAGCGCGACATTGAGTTCCGTTCCCATGCCGACGTAGCGCATGTCGGCGCTGAGCAGAAACGTGCTGGCGCGCAGGCCGTGCGCTTCGATCCGCCGCGCGAGCTTTGTGCTCATGGATTGGAAGATTTCGGCCGCCGCCGCGGCGTCAAACTCGTTTTCCTTCTGAATGAAGGTGCTCGAGGCATCCAGCCGCACATCGGCCATCAACAGGCCGACGCACGAGCCGAGCCCCGGATAGGGCGGCACCAGCACGCGCGAAATTCCCAACAATTCGGCCATGCGTGCCGCGTGCAGGGGCCCGGCGCCGCCGAACGCCACCAGGCTATAGACCCGCGGATCGAGTCCGCGCTTGATGGACACCTGGCGCACGGCGCCGGCCATGTTGTTGCAGACGATCTCGATGGCCGAGAACGCAAGCTGCAACGCACTCAAGCCCAACTTCTCGCCGCGCTGCTGCAACGCTTGGCGCGCCGCTTCGGGATCGAGCGTGACATCGCCGTCCAGCAATTTCTGCCCGATGCGCCCCAGGACCAAGTTGGCGTCCGTCACCGTCGGTTCGGTGCCGCCCTTGCGGTAGCAGGCGGGCCCCGGATCGGCCCCGGCGCTGGTGGGCCCCACTTGAATGCGTCCGCCCGTACCAATCGTGATCAGCGAACCGCCGCCGGCACCGATGGTGACCAAGTCGATGGTGGGCGTACGCAGCGGGTAAATGTCGATGGCGGCATCGGTGGTGAGGTGCGGCTCGCCGCCGTCGACCGCCGCGATGTCGGCGCTGGTGCCGCCCATGTCGAAGGTGATGACCTTGTCGATGCCCGCCTTGAGCGCGGCCTTGGCCATGCCCAGCACGCCCGCCGCCGGGCCCGACAGCGCCGTGCGCAAGGGTTGAGCCGCGGCCTCCTCGGCGTTCACCACGCCGCCCGCCGAGCGCATCACGAACACACCCGCCGCGGGCCCGAGCGATTGTTTCACCCGCTCGCCGAATTCGGCGAAGTAACGGCCCAACAAAGGCGCCAGCACCGCATTGGTGGCGGTGGTGACCATACGCTCGTATTCGCGGAATTCCGGCATGACCTCGCTCGACAGCGAGATCAGCCATTTGGGATTTTTCGCCAGCAGAATGTCGCGCACGCGCTGTTCATGAACCGGATTACGATAGGCGTGCATCAAGCACACGGCGATGGTGACGATGCCCTTGGCGGCAAAGTCATCGGCGACGGCGCGCATATTCGCCTCGTCAAGCGCCGTGACGATGGCGCCGTCCTTGTCGATGCGCTCGTCCACCTCGGCCACGTTCTCCAACGGCACCACCCGCGGCGGTTTGATCCAGGCGTAGATGGTGCCCCATTCGCCCGGCACCGTGTGCCGCGCGATTTCGAGCACATGGCGGAACCCGCGCGTGGTGATCAGCCCCACGGCGGGAAACTTGCGCTGCAGCAGCGCGTTCAGCCCCACCGTGGTGCCGTGGGACACGTCGGCGATCGCCTCGCCCTTGAGCTGGCTTTGCAGCTTGGCGATGCCGTTGAGGGGTCCGTCGGGCGGGTGCTTGGGCGTGGAGGGAACCTTGAGTACGCGCATGCGACCGGCGTCGTCCACCGCCATGACGTCGGTGAAGGTGCCGCCGGAATCGATTCCCAAATGCCAACGCGCGGCCATGACGTTATGCCGCCTCGATGCTGGCGTGGGGTTGATCGTCGGGCACCGACAGACTGACGACGCCTTTTTCCAGCAGCGCCTTGAACTTGGGCCCGCGGTCGAACATCGGCAGGGGGCCCCGTGCGGCCTTGAATTTCGCCCGCAATGCCGCGCTGGCCGACGCATCGCCCGGCACCACGCCATAGTCGCGCTGGGCGACCTCGGGCGAGATCAAGCCGTTGGCCACGTCGCGGGAGACGTCGTCGAAGGGCCGCAACAAGGGATCGCCCCAACCGCCGCCGCCGGGGCTGGTAATCAACAGCACGTCGCCCGTGACCGCCCAGCCGTCGTCGGTCTTGCCCGGCAGGATGCGCTGGTTGACCGCACCCGGATTGAACACGAACTCGGCCGCCTTGCCCGCCTTGCCGCCGTTCACGCCTGCGGGTTCCATGTAGTAGCGGTCGGTGCGCACGCGCACGGTGGCCGGCGCATCGAAGCGCATGAGAATGCGGTAGCCCAAGCCGCCGCGGCTATGGCCCGCACCGCCCGAATCCGGGTTGAGGCCGAATTCGAGAATCGTAAAGGGATAAAAATGCTCGCCGTATTCGCTGGGCACGTTCTTACCCGGCGTCATCAGCACCGTGTCCGTGCCGTCGGCGAAGGGCCGCCCGCAGGAACCGCCGCCCAGGGGCATGGAAACGTACCAGGGCTCGCCGGTCTTGGGGTGAATGCCGCTCAGCGACAGTCCGCTCATGTTGTCGGCCCCTTGCGGCACCTGGCCCTTCATGGCGCGGGCCAACACGCCCAGAACCACGCTGAAGCAGCGGATCAACGGATAGTGGCGATAGCTGCAGGCGGCTGGGAACTTCGGATTGAGCACCGTGCCCTCGGGCACCGTTACCTCCACGATCTTGAGCACGCCGTCGTTGATGACGAAGCGGTCGCGGAAGAAGGCCTTGAAGGTGGTGACCAGGGCGCGGGCGTAGAAGCGTTCATCGGCGGGGAAATTGATGGAGCCGATTACTTGCTTGTCGGTGCCGGTGAAGTCGAAGCGGATTTTGTCGGCGGTCTTGTGCATCGTCAAAGCGATGCGGATGAACTGGCGCGGTTCTTGCGGTACCACGTCCACGTATTCGACGAAATCCTCGTAGGTATAGGTGCCGTCGGGAATGCGCGGTAGCACGTCTTGCTTCAACGTGCGTTCGCAGCGCGCGATGAGGGTGTCGAAGGCCGAGACGACGACCTTGGTGCCATACTGGCGGCACAGCCATTCCATGCGCTCCACGCCCAGCTTGGCGCCGCCGATCATGGCGTCCACGTCGCCTTCGAGATCGTCGGGAAAGCGCGTGTTGGACTTGAGAATCTCGAACACCGCCTCGTTGCGCACGCCCGCGTCGTAGTATTTCACCGGCGGCACGATCAGCCCTTCGGAGAAAATATCCTTGGCGGTTTGCGACAGGCTGCCCGGCACGCCGCCGCCGATGTCCTGCACGTGGCCCAGCTCCTGCACGAAGGCCACCAGCTCGCCGTCGACGATGACGGGAATGGTGAAACACAGATCGGGCAAGTGCCCAATGCCGCCGTCGGACTGATAAGGATGGTTCCACAGAAACACATCGCCGGGTTTGATGTCCGCGCGCGTCCAGCGCTTGAGGATCGGATCGACGTTGGCCGTGAAGGACACCGACGCGATGGAGCGCCCGCGCGCGTCGTAGATGGCGGGCACGTGATCGTTGGCCTCGCGGATGTTGGTGGAGCGCGCGGTGCGTTCCACCTGGGCCTCGATCTCCTTCATGGAGGATTCCACCGTGCCCTCGACGATGTCGAGCAGCATGGGCGAAATCTCTTCGGGCGTGATGGGCTGGGGTTTGTCGGGTTGAGGCATGGTCATGCGTGTAATTTACCCCGTCTCGGCGCGGCGTCGATAAAAAGCAGCACGGTGCGCAATAAGTCCGATAGCGCTTTGCGCTGTTTGGGCGGCAAGGCCCGCGCCAAGGCAACCTCGGCCTTGGCTTCTTCGGCGGCGGCGGCGTCGACGATGGTTTTGCCTTTGGCGGTCAGCTTGACCACCACGCCGCGCCCGTCGTGCGCCGCGCGCGTGCGGGTGATGAGCCCGCGCCGTTCCATGCCCACCAGCAAGTTGGAAATGCCGCCGGAACTCAGCGCCAGCGCCCGCACCAAGGCGCTGGGGGTCAGGGCGAAGGGCGGCCCGATGCGCCGCAGGGCCGCCAGCACGCCATAGGAGCCGAGCGTCAGGTGAAAACGCCTCAGCCGCTTGGCCTGGGCCGCGACAAAGCGTTCGTTGATGTAGAGCACTCGATAAACCAAGCCGCGCGCGAGACCGTCCAAGGCGGGATGCTGGCGCGTCCAGGCCTCGACCATGCTGTCGACGAGGTCGCCGGGAGCCGCCTTTTTCGAGATATCTTTATTGGAAGATACTTTACCCCGCGCGGGGCGACGCCTAGACTTCATTGTCAACCAACCATCTCCGGCCGAAACCATGCGCGAGCAAGCCCGCCACCCCATCAGCCCCACGGCGCTGCACGACGAGGACTCGCGCCAGACCTTCGCGTACCATATCGCCAATTATATCCGCAGCGATATCACGCCGCGCAACAAGACGGTTTATGAACGCGAGGTCCGACCGGCCTTCGAAAGCGCCCATGGCCGGCCCCCGCGCACCCGCCAGGAAGTGCGCAAGGCCATGGAGCCCAGCCCAGCCTATAAAATGTCGAGCGCCCTGCAGCGCTGCAGCCAGGAGATGATGTGGGCCGCCGTGGCCGAGACGGTGGGCCGCGACTTGCCGCGCCTCGTGGATAATTTCCGCGACATCGCCAAGGCCCCCAAGCTAGGCAGCCTGCGGCTCGACCCCGATTTGCCGATCCCCAATTACGCGGCCGAGTGCCACCACCATTGCATGGCGGGGGGTTATCACGCCGAGCACGCGGCCGACGACGTGTTCCAGGGCGCGCTCTACGACCGCGGCTCGTTCATCTACGTCGACGGCAACTTCGGGCCTTGGAACGACGGCTTGGGCGTGGCCCTCGCCAAATTCGCGCGCGTGCGCTTTCCCGACTTCAAACCCAAGCGCATTCTCGATATCGGCTGCACCGTCGGCGGGTCGTCGGTGGCCCTGGCCCAGCAGTTCCCCGAGGCCGAAGTGTTCGCCGTCGACGTCGGGGCGCCGGTGCTGCGCTACGCCCATGCCCGGGCCGAGCACATGGGCGTAAGGGTGCACTTCAGCCAACAGAACGGCGAGCACACGGATTTCACGGACGGCTCCTTCGATCTCGTCTGCTCGGCGGCCATGCTGCACGAAACCGCGCATCGCGCGACGCTCAACATCCTCAAGGAAAGCCGCCGCCTGGTGCGTCCGGGCGGCATGATGGTGCATTCGGAAATCCAGCCCTATCGCAAGGAAGATCCCTGGATCGACTTCACGCGCGACTGGGACAGCCTCAACAACAACGAGCCCTTCTGGGGCACGGTGCTGGACATGGATCTGGCCGCCGAGGCGCGCAAGCAGGGTTGGGCCGGCAACGAAGTGTGGAGCGAAATCGGCTATGGCCCCGCCGAGGCCCACAACATCAAACCCGAAGTGGACGCCGACAAGGTGATGGGCGCCTCGCGCGGCGCGCGGGGCTTGTCCTATCTGTGCGGCATCGCGGCGGCGTGATCTCTGCGACCATCTCCGGCGCTGCTTTGGCTGAATTGCGCGCCGTCGTGGGTGCTGCCCACGTCGCCGTCGATGACACGACACGTATTGCCGCGGGTTCCGACGTGTTCTTTGAGCACGCGCCGCCGCTGGCCGTGGTCTCGCCCGCGACGGCCGACGAGGTGCGCCGCGTCGTCATGGTGGCGGCCAAGCACGGCCTGACCCTCGCCCCGCGTGGCGGCGGGCTTTCCTACTCGGCGGCCTACTTGACGGACCGCGCCGACACGCTGTGCATCGACACGCGGCGGATGAACCGCATCGTCGAGATCAACGCCGAGGACATGGTGGTGCATGTGGAGGCGGGCGTCACATGGGCCGCGCTCGATGCCGCCTTGGCCAAGCACAATTTGCGCACGCCCTTCTGGGGCACCGGCTCGGGGCTTCATGCCACCGTGGGCGCGACGCTGTCCAACAACGCCGCCAACTACGGCACGGGACAATACGGCATGGCCGCCGACAGCGCGCTGGGCCTGCGCGTGGTCCTGGCCGACGGTAGCACGCTCGCGACGGGATCATGGGCGGCGGCCGACAACCCCTCGCCCTTCGTGCGCCACTACGGCCCCGACCTGACGGGACTGTTCATCGGCGATTGCGGGGCCTTCGGCATCAAGACCGACATCGCCTTGCAACTCATTCCCCGTCCCGCCGCCACGGCCCATGGCGCCTTCGAGTTCGCCGAGGTTGAGAATTTCCTAGTCGCCATGTCCGCCGTGGGGCGGGCGGGCATTCATGCCGAATGCTTCGGCTTCGATCCCGCCTACATGTCGTTCCGCAACACCCACGCCGCCGTCGGTGAGGATTTGCAGCGACTGGCGGGCGTGGCCAAAAGCCAGGGCTCGGTGATCAAGGGCATTACGGAAGCCATCAAGGTCGCCGCCGCCGGACGGCGCTATCTCGCCGATGCGGGCTACACGCTGCACATGACCGTCGACGGCCGCGACGAGACCAACGCCCAGCACGGCATGGCCGAACTGATTCGGATGTGCCTCGCGGCGGGCGGCAAGGAGATTCCCGCGAGCATCCCCAAGATCATGCGCGGTTCGCCCTTTCCGCCGCCGACGCTGATGCTGGGCCCGCGCGGCGAGCGCTGGATCCCCGTGCACGGCATCGTGCCACACTCCCGCGCGCGGGCGGCGCTTGACGGGGTCACGACGGCCATGAATGCGCGTGCAGCCGACATCGAACGCCACAACATTTCATGGTGCTGGGTCTCGCTGCCCGTGGGCCGCTCGGCCATCCTCATCGAGCCCACGCTCTATTGGCATGACCGGCGCAGCCCCATGCAGGACGCCACCTTGCCGCCGGAGTTCGCCAGGAAGAACGATGCCTTCGCCCCGAACCCCGAGGCCCGCGCCGTGGTTCACGCCTTGCGCCAGGACGTGGCCGACGTCTTTCGCCGCCTGGGCGCGGTGCATTTCCAGGCCGGGCGAAGTTATCCGTTCCTGGCCAGCCGCGCCACGACGACACGCGATATGCTGCAGTCCTTGAAACGTCTGCTTGACCCCTCGCACCGGATGAATCCAGGATCGTTGGGTCTTTAGTCTTTAGAATGTCGAGTGGGCCGCAGTGAATCGCGTGACACGAGCCATCATCGCCATGGCGGCCCTCATGTATGCGGGCCTCACTCCGGCGCGCGCCGCCGACAAAATTCCCACCACCATCGCGGCCTTCTCCATGCCGCAACTGGCCTCCGACGGCTACTACAAGCGCTGGGGCCGCGCGTTGGCCGAGGCGCCCGGCACGCCCTTCGACGTCAAGTTGCTGATCCTGGGCGAGGCGGGACCCGACGAGGCCATCTTCAACGCCCTGCGCCGCGACCGCGTGCAACTGGTGGGCGTGGGCTATGCCTCCATTTCCACCGCCATCCCCGAATTCACCGTGCTCAACGCGCCATTCCTGTTCGACAGTTGGGAAGAAGTGGATTTCGTTTACGACAACTACCTGATCCCCCTGCTCAATGAATTGATGGCGGCCAACGACATCATCGGCATTCGCCACTACGGCATGGTGTGGCACGGCGTCTATGGGCGCCGGCCCATCATCGAACCCAGCGACGTCAAGAAGGTGCGCTTTCGCGCGCTCGTCGATCCCGCGTCGCAGTTCATGGCGGAGATTCTCGGTGGCGACATGATTCAGATCGCGTCCACCGAGGTCGTCACCGGACTGCAAACGGGCCTGATCGACGGCGGCGAGACCAACGATTTGATCTACCTCATGAGCGGCTTCGGCGCCGACGCGCCCCACTACACGCTGACGCAGCACACGCCCTCCATGCTGGGCGTCATCGCCAATAAGACGTGGTGGAACCGGCTCACGCCCGATCAACAGACCTTGGTGCGCAGCAGCTATGTCGACGCCGCCACGGCCCGCGCCGGTATTCGCGCCGACGGCTTGCGTGAACTCGACCTTGCGGTGAGAACCAAGGGTGTTGTTCCCCACGCGGTGTCGCCCGAGGCCCGCGCCCGCTGGAAGCAAGCCACGCTGCCCGTGCATGCCCGCCTGATCGCGCAAGCCGGCGGCCGCGCGCAGGAGATCTACGACAGAGCCATGGACGGCAAACGCGCCTTCGCCGCGAAGACGCAATCACAAGGACCCACGCCATGACCACGACGGATCGCCGTTCGGCCTTGGCGGCCGCCGCGGCCGCGAGCCTGATCCCATCGGCCCACGCCGAGGAGATCGGCGCGCCCAAGGTGGTCAAGTCCATGACCGGGACCGGCCGGAAGATCCAACCCTATCGGGCCAGCTGCGTGCAAACGCGGGTGGTGCCGACTTTCGACACGGCGGGCAAATTCCGCGCCGAGGCGCTGGAGATGAACCTGAAGCGCGTCACCCACTTCATCGAGCGCGGGGCCGACGAGGTGGGGTCCAAGCTCTATTCCTTCTCGGAATTTTGCCTGCAAGCCGCCGAGAACCCCACCACGATCAAGGATTGGATGAATGCCTCGCTGCGCATCCCGGGCCCGGAGACCGACCGCATCGCCAAAGCCGCGCAGAAGGCCAAGGCTTTTGTCGGCATCAACACCACCGAAGTCATCGACGCCTTTCCCGGCCGCTATTTCCTGTCGGGAGTCATCTTCGGGCCCTCGGGCGACATCGTGCTCACCTATCGTAAGCACTACGACCTCACCACCAAGACCCGCCCTGGCGATGTGTGGACGGCGTGGCGGGACAAAATGGGACCGGACTCGGTTTTTCCCGTGGCCGACACCGAGATCGGGCGGCTTGCGTCCATCGTGGCGCTGGACGTCAACTGGCCCGAGATGGCGCGCGGCTTCGTGTTCAACGGCGCGGAAGTTCTGCTGAACCCCACCGCCTCGCCGCTGCCGCCGGGCGCGGCCACGCCCGACATCCGCAATCAGATCCGCCGGGTGCGGGCCTTCGAGAACATGGCCTACGTGCTGCTGTCGAACCTGGGCCCCGTGGGCGAGGACGAAAGCGCGCCGCTGCAACCGCGCGTACCGTCGGAGATCGTCGATTATCTCGGCAAGCCCCTGGCCACGGCTGCAGATGGCGGCGAGGGGTTCGTCACGGCCATGATCGACATCGACGCCTTGCGCAAGGCGCGCACCACGCCCAGCGCGCAAAATTGGCTGGCCGAAATTCAGGCGCCGCTGCATCTGCCGAGCTACCAGTCGGCCAGGTTCTTCCCCATGGATAGTTTTGCTAAAGCCCCCATGGAAAGCCCAAGGGATTACGACCCCATCAAGGCCCAGGCGATCGCCGATTTGGTGGCGCGCGGCGTCATCAAAGCGCCGGGCGCATGACCGGAGTTCGGCACCCGGGCGCGTGAAAGTTCACGCTGTTGCAACTGAGGTTCCGCGCTATAAGGCGGCATGGCTCGCTTCGATTTCTCCGCCTTCGGCGAAACTCTCGCCAACCGCAATTTCCGCATCTTCACCGCCGGGAACGCCGCCTCGCTGCTGGGCACGTGGGTGCAGCGCATGGCGGTGGGCTACCTCACCTGGGAGCTGACCAAGTCGGGCGCGTGGCTGGGCGCGGTGGCCATGGCCGAGTTCCTGCCCGTGCTGATCCTCGCCCCCATCACTGGCGTGATCGTCGACCGCTACGACCGGCGCAAGATCGCCATCGTCGGCCAGGTGCTGGCCCTGGTGCAGGCCTCGGTGCTGGCGGCCCTGACCATCAGTGGGCACATCACTGCGCTGTTGATTTTCTTCCTGCAGTTGTTCGCGGGCTTCGTGCAGCCCTTGATCCAAACCGCGCGTCTGGTGCTGGTGCCGATGATGGTCGGCCGCGAGCGCGTGGGCAACGCCATCGCCATCACCTCGCTGGTGTTCAACACGGCGCGCATCCTGGGCCCGGTCATCGGCGGCGTGATCATCACCACCGTCGGCGTGGGCTGGAGTTTCGCCGTCAATGCCGTCAGCTACGTCGGCGTCATCGCCTCGCTGGCCGCGCTGCAATTGCCCGGCAACGTCGTGCCCAGCAAGGGCCGCACGGCGTGGGGCGGGCTGCTGACCGACATGACGGCGGGCTGGCGCTACACCTTCAAGCACCCGCTGCTGGGCTGGATGATTCCCACCGTGGGCCTCGCCAGCGTCATGACCTGGCCCTTGGGCGACCTCATGGCCGGGATCGCCGACGAGATGTTTCAGCGGGGGGCCGCTGGCTTGGCCGGCCTCACGGCCGCCCAAGGCACCGGCGCGATCATGGGCGGGCTGATCCTGGCGCAGCGCTCCAATGCCGAGGGCCTGACGCGCATCGTCATCGGCGCCATGACCATGAACGGCATTTGCCTGGCGCTGTTTTCCCTCACCGACGCGAGCCTTTATGTCGTCGGGCTGGGCATCATCGTGGTGATGGCGTTTTTCGGCGTCATGGTGGGCGTGGGCTCGCAGTCGCTCACGCAAACCGTGGTGGACGATGCCATGCGCGGGCGCTCCTTGAGTGTCTGGTACACCATCACCCGCGCGGGGCCGGCCCTGGGCGCCTTGGGGCTCGGCACGCTGGCCAACAAGTACGGCTTCGAGGGCCCCTTGTTCGCGGCCGGCACCATCACCGCGGCCTTGGCCGCCGCGACCTTGTTCATCCGCAACCCGCAGGGACCGACGAAACCCGGTGAAAATTAGAGCCGCTGGTTGACTTCCCACACGAAGCCGTCGGGGTCGTGGAAGCCCATGGAGCGCATTTTCGTCTCGCCCGCGCCGCCGGTTTTCGGCACGGCGCGGTCGAAGGGCTCGCGCGTCACCTTCACGCTGCACTTGGACACTTGCGCGAACAAGCCGTCGGCATCGTCGGTACCGGCCACGAACAGCGCCCGGCCGATGCCGTAGTCCCAGGTGCTGGGGCCTGGGTCGGGCAGCGGGTCCTTGATGAACTGAAGCGCCGCCGCCATGCCGATGTAGTCGTGCCGGCATTTGCACACGGCGAAGCGCACGGTATCGCCCGCCTTGCCCGCCGCCAGCATGCCCTCGATTTGCATGGTGGAGTCCTGGACCTTGGTCAGGCCCAGGCCCGCGGTGAAGAAGCCGATGGTGCGCTCCACGTCGCGCACGATGCAGGTGGTGCGGCGAATGAGAAATTTGTCCGGATTGGGGCGGTTGTAGCGGAAATAGGTTTCGTAGAAGAACCCCTCGGGGTCGAAGAACGCCATGGACGAGTACTCAATCGTGCCCGCCCCGCGCGGATCGGGGAACGTGCCGTCCTTGGGCGGTGAGCAAATCACGGCGCCCGGAGAAGCCTCGATTTTTTTCACGAGCGCGGTCATGTCGGGCACGTCGGCCACCAGCACCGCGTCGCCGATGCCGAGACGCGTGCGCACCGGCGGTTCCGGCAAGCGCGGATTGACCCACTCCAGCAGGCCGATCTTGGCGATGTCCTTGTCGGCCCCCTCCATGATGAACAGCTTGACCTCGTCACCGGGCTTGCCGCCGGGAATGATGCCGCCCGAAAGCTTCATGTGGGATTGGTAGTCGACGCGCCAGCCCAGCACGTCGCGGTAAAAGCGCATCATGCGCTCGGCATCGCGGACGATAAGGGTGGTGCGCTTGAGAATGACGGACGACATGGGGTTCTCCGGGGATGAACCCGCAGTCTAGCGTGCCGCGTCAGGCTTCGTCACTTTGATCTTCGACAGATCACGGCGGCCATCGGCGATACGAGAGACTTCGACCTCATCCCCGCCGATTCGATAGATGACGAGATAATTGCCGTGAACGAAGAGTCGCGCTTGACGGCCGAAGCGGCTTTCGGGTCGACCCATTTTTGGTGTCGAACTCAACAGATCGAGAGACCTCAGCAGCCCGGCAACCACGCCGTCAGCCGCGACCGGATTGTCCAAGGCGATGAAGTTCCAGATATCGGCCAGATCCTGGACCGCGTCCTGTGAAAGAACGACAGCGAACTCGTTGGTCACTTGACTCTTTTCGCTCGGCGCAAATTCTCGCGGCCTTCGCGTTTGATTTTCTCGCCCAGCATCTTGAGGCCCTGACGATCTAGCCTAATCCCCTCGCCGCGATCAAGCCCAGCGAAACCCACGGCAGCCATTTTCTGAACTCGTTCCCAATCGACCCAGCTCAAGTCATCGTCGAGTTGACGAACGGCGGCATCAACCGCCTCCTGCTCGGAGGCAAAGCGCCCCTCGGCGATGAGCCGCTTGATGATTTTCCGGGCGTTGGGTTTGAGAACAATATTCATGGGCTAATTTTAGCACGACCGCGCGGACGACCCAACTGGCTACTTCACCACTTGCCGCGTGTTGAGTTCGAAGAAGTATCCGTCGGGGTCGAAGAAGCTCATGGTGGTGAGCTTGAGCGTCGAGCCGTCGGCGGCCGTGACCGTGTCGTCGATGGGCGGGCATGAAATGTAAGCCTCGGCGCCCTGCATGCGGCGGTGAATCTCGCGCACGTCGTTGGCGTGGGCGACAAAAATCGTATCGCGGATTTGCAGCGGGCGCTTGGGCAGCGGCGGATGTTCGATGGGCGGATCTAAAAACGCCATGAGGCCCAGCATGCCCACGGTCTCATCGGCGCCCCTCAAGATCGCCACGCGCACCTTGGCGCCGGGCGCGCCCGCCGGCAGCACCTGGCCGCCCACGGTCATGCTTTGGTCGTACCACAGGTCCATGCCCATGACGGTGCGGTAGAATTTCAGCGAACGATCGAGATCACGCACGATCAGGGTCGTCCGGCGCACACCGAATTGCGGAACATTGGGCATATTCCGCTTGTGATTGACCTCGTAGAAGAAGCCGTCGGGATCGAAGAACGACAACGTGGTCATCTCGATCTGGCCCTTGCCGTCGGGCGTGGGCACGGACCAGTCGTGCGGCGGGCAGTGGATGCGGCAGGCGGGCGATTTTTGCAGCCGCTCGTGCAGTGATTTGATATCGGGCGTTTCCGTGACCACGACGATGTCGCCGATGCCCATGCGCGTGCGGTACGGGGCCTTGGGTGCGGCCAGCGGCGGATCGGTCCACTGCAGCAGGCCGATTTTCGCCACGTCCTTGTGGTTGCCCTCCATGATGCCGAGGCGAACCTTGGCGCCCGGCACACCGGCGGGAATGATCTTGCCGCCGACGTTCATCGGCTGGTCGTAATAGAGCTTCATGCCCATGACGTCGCGATAGAACGCGATGGAACGCGCGGCATCCTCGACGATCAGAGTCGTGCGTTTGATGTGGGTGTCGGACATGCGCGGGTCGATCTACTTCGGCAGCTTGACGTTGCCCTTCTTGTCGAGCTTCCAGAAGGGATTGTGCGCCACTTCCCAGGCGTGGCCGTCGGGATCGGCGAAGTAGCCGGTGAAGCCGCCCCAGAACACCGCGCCGGCGTCGCGCAGGATGGTGCCGCCCGCCTTCTTGGCCTTGGCCAGCGTCGCCTTCACTTGCGCCTGGGTGTCGACGTTGAAGCTGAGCGTGACGTTGTCGAAGCCGGCCCCGGGGCGCTCCACGCCCGCGTCCTTCGCCAGCGCCTTGGTGGGAAACAGGCACAGCGCGCAGCCGTTCATCTGGAAGAAGGCGACGTTGTCGTCGCTGGCGCTGGTGGCCTTCCACCCCAGGCGCTCGTAGAACGCGCGGGCGCGATTGACGTCGGCGACGCCCAAGGTGATGGCACTGATGCGCTGGTCCATGCGGACCTCCTGTGATGAACGGCGATGGCGCGTGACGCGCTTATTTGAAACCAAGAACTCCGGGATTGAGGTGGCGGCCGGGATCAAGCAGCGACTTGATCTTGTCGACCAAGGCCCGTGTTTCCGGCTTGAGGGCGTCGAGATAGGGATAGGTCTTGCCGATCTGGTTGGACGAGGCGCCGAACTCGGCGAACAGGGCGGCGAACTTGAGCCGGATTTCGTGCACCAGCGCGGCGGCGGCCGGGTTGGCGGCGGGTTCCTTGAACTTGGCCAAGTGGCTGGGTTCCGGCGTGCGCACATGCACCGGCAGCCAGGCGTCGTTCCAGTGCAGCACCGGCTCGTAGCTGAAGGCATGGGAGTCGATGGCGATGAACAGCCGCGACACCCAGATGCCCATCTCCTTCATGCGCGCGCGGTAGGGGTCGAGCAGCTTGTCGCCGGCGGAGATGATCTTCATGGCATCGGAGTGCGCCACCTTGGCGTTCATGGCGGCCCAGCGGTCGCCCTTGGGGCCGAGCACGCCGTTCATGGGCTTGAAGGGATCGGCGCGCACGGCCTTCGGGATGGAGTTGGGCATCTCTTCGCCCTTGAAGCGTAGCGCGATGGCGCGCGCCGCCGCCAAGTCGGCCTCCACGGCGGCGTCGCAACGCCCGGCCGCCACCATGTGCAGCGAGAACATGCCGTCCTTGGCGAAGCTGCGCCCGGCCAGCACCAGTTTCGCGCCCTCGATCAGGCCCTTGGCGAAGGAGCCCTGCCCCTTCACCACGCCCGCCAGCGTTTTCAAGTCCTGCACGATGTCCGCCCCGGCCAGGTTCTTGTCGGTGGATTCAGGGTCAAAAATATATGCCTCTTCCGCGATGCCGGAACGCGCCACGTCCGACATGGCCTGAGACGCAAGATCGATGCTGGGAAAGGCGAAGGACGCAAAGCCGATGGCACTCGGCGCGCGCATGAGCTTGAGCGTGGCCTTGGTCTTGACGCCGAAGGCGCCGCCGTCGTGAATGAACAAGCCCGTGAGATCGGGTCCGTAAGTGCGATAAAACGGCTTGGCGTTCTTGAAGCCGCCCTGGCCCGTGGTGACCACCGTGCCGTCGGCCAACACGACCTCGAGGCCCAGCACGATGTCGGCCGCCTGGCCATGGCGCGCCGTGCCCATGAACAGCGCGCCCTGCGACAAGCCGCCGCCGACGGTGGCGACCATGCCCGAGAAGGTGCCGAAAAACGGAAGACGTAATCCTTTTGGTTTCAGCGCGTCGTAAATTTGTTTCCACGTCACTCCGGCCTCGACCGTGATGTACATGTCGGGCTCGTTGATCTCCAAAATACGGTTCATGGAACCGACGTCGACGGTGACGGTGTCGGACCGAATAGGCGTATATCCATTGGTGTAGGACATGCCGCCGCCGCGACCGATAACGGCGTACCCGGCGCTGGTCGTGGCCGCCACGGCCTTGGCCAGCGAGGCCACGTCCTTGGGCTTGATGGCCGCGGCGCAGTGCTCGCCCTCGGAATAGACGTCGGCCGAGTAATACCGCCGTTCGGCGGCGTCGGTGATCACGCTGTCCTTGCCGAGAATATCGGCCAGGCGTTCGATCAAACGGTCGTTGCGGCGTTGGGCATCGGCATTCATGACAGACTCTGATTTTCGAGGGTTCGATTAGAAAAACGCCTGCAGGCCGGTTTGCGCACGGCCCAGGATGAGCGCGTGCACATCGTGCGTGCCTTCGTAGGTGTTCACGGTTTCGAGGTTGAGCAAGTGGCGGATGACGTGGAACTCGTCGACGATGCCGTTGGCGCCGTGCATGTCGCGCGCAGTCCTTGCGATCTCCAGCGCCTTGCCGCAGTTGTTGCGCTTGATCAGCGAGATCGTCTCGGGCGCGCAGGTGCCGGCGTCGATCATGCGCCCGGCCTGCAGGGCCGCCTGCAGGCCCAGGGCGATTTCGGTTTGCATGTCGGCGAGTTTTTTCTGCACCAATTGATTGGCCGCCAAGGGCCGCCCGAATTGCTGACGGTCAAGCGTGTACTGCCGCGCCGCATGCCAGCAGAATTCAGCCGCCCCCATGGTGCCCCAGGCGATGCCGAAGCGCGCCTTGTTCAAGCAGCCGAAGGGCGCCTTGAGGCCCTCGGCATGGGGAAGTTTGTTGTCGTCGGGCACGAACACGTTATCCATCACGATCTCGCCGGTGATGGAGGCGCGCAGGCTGAACTTGCCCTCGGTCTTGGGCGTGGCGAGGCCCTTCATGCCGCGCTCGAGAATAAAGCCGCGAATGACGTCGTCGTCCGTCTTGGCCCACACCACGAACACATCGGCGACGGGCGAATTGGAAATCCACATTTTCGCGCCCGACAGCGCATGGCCGCCGTCGACCTTTTTGGCGCGCGTGGTCATGCTGCCGGGATCGGAGCCGGAATTGGGTTCCGTCAGCCCGAAGCTGCCGATCCATTCGCCCTTGGCGAGCTTGGGCAGATACTTGCGCCGCTGCGCCTCGGAGCCGTAGGCATAAATCGGATACATCACGAGGGAGGACTGCACCGAAACCATTGAGCGGTAACCCGAGTCCACGCGCTCGATCTCGCGCGCGATCAAGCCGTAGGCCACGTGGCTGACGCCGGGCCCGCCATACTCGGCCGGAATGGTCGCCCCCAACAGGCCAAGCGCGCCCATCTCGGGGTAAATCGCCGGGTCATAGGTCTCGTGGCGGAAGGCTTGGACGATGCGCGGCAGCAGCTTGCCCTGGGCATAGCCGCGCGCGGAGTCGCGAATCAGGCGCTCGTCCTCGGTCAGCAGCGCCTCGAAGCCCAGCGGATCCTGCCAGTTGAACTTTCCCCACTTCGTCGCATGACCGGACGGTGTTTTCTTCTGTGCGGCACCCGCCTCGGGCATCTATCCTCTCCCCTGCTAACCCGGGCTCTTTGGCCCGGTTGAAAGTTGTAACATGCTCTGTTTGGCGAGTCCCAAATTGGTTGAGCGGCGGGGCCCGTCCCGATAGGATTTCCAAGGGTTTAGAGGGGGTTTGAGCGTGCCCATGGCCGAGGCAAAGACCGGCAAGACACTGGTGGAAAAGATCATCGCGCGGGCCTCGGGCCAGGCGCGGGTGCGCCCCGGCGAGATCGTCACCTGCAAGGTCGATCTGGCGATGATCCTCGACTCCGGCGGGCCCCGGCGCATCTGGCCGCGCCTGAAGGAACTGGGCGTGGGCGTGTGGGACCCCGAGAAAATTGTGCTCTGCGCCGATCACTTCGTGCCCGCCGTGGACGCCGAGACGGCGGCGATTCTGAAACTCACGCGCGATTTCGCGCGCGAATTCAACATCAAGCATTTCTACGACATGGTCGGCATCGGCCACATCGTCCTGGCCGAGCACGGCCACCTGGCCCCGGGGATGTTCGCCTGCGGCGGGGATTCCCACTCGCCCATGGGCGGCGCCTTCGGCTGCTACATGGCGGGCTTCGGCGGCATCGAGATGACCGGCGTGGTCATCACCGGCGACATCTGGACCCGCGCGCCCGAGACCATCCGCGTCGAATGGTCGGGCACATTCGGCACGGCGGTGACGGCGAAGGATATCGCCCTCACGCTGTGCCGCGAACTCGGCATGGACAACGCCTTCAAGGCCATCGAGTACGGTGGCGACACGGTGCGCGCCATGGCCATGCCCGAGCGGATGGTGCTGACCAACATGGCCGCCGAGCTGGGCGCCGAGACCGGCGTGATCGAGCCCGACGAGATCACGTTGAATGCCATGCGCGCCGGCGGTCGCACGCCGGACAAAGACGCGCTGTCGTGGCGCAGCGACACTGACGCGCAATACGCGAGCGTGCATAAGTTCGATGCGAACGCGCTGTCGCCGCAGGTGGCCGCGCCCCATGCGCCCTCCAACAGCGGGCCCGTGGGCGACTATAAGAATGTGAAGATCGATCAGGCCTACATCGGCGCTTGCGTCGGCGCGAAGCTGGAAGACCTTCACATGGTCGCGGCCGTCTTGAAGGGCCGCAAGATCGCGGCGACCACGCGGCTGCTGGTGGCACCGGCCTCGAAAAAAATCTACGCCAAGGCCGCCGCCGACGGCACGCTGGCCACGCTGGTCGAGGCCGGGGCCACCATGCTGGCCTCGGGCTGCGGCGCCTGCGCGGCCATGGGCGCGGGGATCCTGGCCGAGAACGAGGTGTGCATTGCCTCCACAAACCGCAACTTCCAGGGCCGCATGGGCGCCACCTCGGCCTCGGTGTACCTGGGCTCGCCCTACACCGTGGCGGCAGCGGCCGTGGCCGGACACATCACCGACCCGCGGGAGTTTGTGTCGTGAGACCTGCATCACACACAGATGTCGTCCTGGCATTTATTGCCAGGACCCAGGGCCACATGGCCGAATGGACGTTGTGTCCCTGGATCCTGGGGACAAGCCCCAGGATGACAATGGAGTGGGTCGCATGACCGTCATCACCGGCAAAGCGTGGGTGTTCGGCGACGAGATCAACACCGATCTCATGGCGCCGGGGCTTTATATGAAGGCCGCCAACGACGTCATGGCGCGCCACTGCCTGGAAACCGTCGATCCCAAATTCGCCAAGGAGATACAGCCCGGCGACATCGTCGTGGGCGGGCATAACTGGGGCGTGGGCTCGGCGCGCGAGCAGGCCGCGCTCAACTTCGCCACGCTCAAGGTGGGCGCCATCCTGGCCGAGAGCTTCGCGCGCATCTTCTATCGCAATGCGCTGAATTTCGGCGTGCCGTGCCTGTTCTTTCCGCATTACAACGAGATCAAGCCCGGCGACCAACTGCGCGTGGACGCCGTGGCGGGGAAAATCGAGAACGTGACCAGCGGAAAGAATTACACCGTCGACCCCATCCCCGCGCACCTCATGACCATGATCGCCGACGGCGGCCTCATGCCGCACTTGCAGAAGAAACTTGCGAAGCGATTGGCGTAGGAATTTTCCGTCGATGAACTCCTTACAGACAATTGCAGTGCTAAAGGCACGAGCCAGCACCGGTTTACAGATAGCAAATAACAAAGAGCTTGATGATAGGGAGTTTTATAACGACGCATATGAGTGGGATGAAACAAATAGAAGAATCATACAAGAGACTGCCGCCGAGAGTTTGAAGCGCACTTACTCGCTGTACCCATACATCGGATCTTATAGATCAAGAGCCGCAATTCGGGGCATCCTAGTTGATCGATCGTCGCTTATGTCGTCATTTGCTCAAGCTCTTGAGCAAGAGTTGCGGCCGTTTGATAGCAGTCTTCCCGTTAAAGGCGCCCAGCCCACTACGGGTCCTTCAATAGCGCCGCAACGACAAGCCAGCGCTGTTTTCGTGGTTCATGGCCACGATGATGGCGCTAAAGAGAAGGTGGCGAGAACACTTGAACAGCTTGGCTGTGTAGCTGTCATCCTTCATGAACAACCCAATCAAGGAAAAACTCTTATCGAGAAATTTGAACGATACTCGGATGTAGGCTTTGCTGTCGTAATAATCAGTGGCGACGACGTGGGTTACGCACTTCAAGATGGCCAAGATTATCAACGCCAACGAGCTCGTCAGAATGTGGTCTTGGAGCTCGGCTATTTCATAGGCAGACTAGGTCGTGACCGAGTCTTCTGTCTGCTGGTTAGTGATGTTGAGTTACCGACAGACTACATTGGCGTAGTCTACGAACCAATGGATCAAGCAGGAGCGTGGAAACATAAGCTTAGTCGTGAGCTAGAAGTCGCGGGATTCAGCGTTAAGAAACTAACAAATTTTTGAGTCTTTCGGAGTTTTCCCATGACCCACGCTCAAACCCTGCGCGCCTTGCTGAAGGCGCCCGAGTTCATCGTCGCACCGGGCATGTACGACGCCCTCACCGCGCTGATGATCGAGCAGCACGGGTTCGCCTGCGCCTATTTGGGCGGTGCCAGCATCGCCTATACGCGCATCGGCATGCCCGACATCGGCCTCACGTCCGTCACCGAAGTGGCGCAAGTGGCGGCTCACATCCGGGAACGCGTCGCCATCCCCTTCATCGTCGATATCGACACCGGCTTCGGCAACGCGCTCAACACCCAGCGCACGGTGCGCACGCTGGAGCGCGCCGGCGCCTCGGGCCTGCAGATCGAGGATCAGACGTTCCCGAAACGCTGCGGGCATTTGGCGGGCAAAAGCTTGGTATCCACCGCCGAGATGGTCGGCAAAATCAAGGCGGCGCTTGATGCCCGCCTTGATGCCGACACCGTCATCGTCGCGCGCACCGATGCCATCGCCGTGGAGGGCTTCGACCGCGCCCTGGAGCGCGCGCAGGCCTACATGAACGCGGGTGCCGACATGCTGTTCGTGGAAGCCCCGCAAACCGACGAGCAGATGACGCGTCTGTGCGCCGCCTTCAAGGGCAAGGTGCCGCTGCTCGCGAACATGGTCGAGGGCGGCAAAACGCCCTTGAAACCGGCCTCCGAACTCGCGGCGCTGGGCTTCAAGATTGCGATCTATCCCGGCACCATGGTGCGCGTGATCACCAAGGCCGCCGACGAATATTTGAAGATTCTCAAGGCCGACGGCGCCACCGCGCGCATGCGCGACCGCATGTTTGATTTCGGGCAGGTCAACGCTATTCTGGGATTGAACGACGTCATGGCCCGCGGCCAACGCTACGACGAGAAGCTGGCGAAGGCGGCGGAGTAAGACTGGAGCATTTTCCCGAGAAGTGGCCTTCCGCTTGGCCCAAGAAACAATCGGCGAAAATGCGACCAAAAAGAATCAAGGGGATGCGAGGATGGAACTTTCCAACAAGACTGCGCGGCAGCTCTATCAAGAGGTCAAGGCCAACCCGGCGCGCGCCAAGTTCGGCTTCGGCGAAAAGGCCGCGCTGATCAACATCGACGTGCAGAAGGCTTACACCCGCACCGATTTGTACAAGACCGCTTACGAGACCGATCCCAACCAGATCCAGTATATCAACGAGGTTTCGGCCCTGATGCGTGGCCGTGGCTGGCCGGTGATCTGGACCTACGTGGCCTACATGGAATCGGGCGAGGACTGCGGCGTGTGGGGCACGCGCACCAACACGCCCGACAGCCTGCAGAACATCAAGTTCGGCTCCGACCGCGCGCGCATCGACGAGCGTTGCCAGGTCGATTACGTCAAGGACACGATCTATTGCAAAAAAATGCCGAGCCCCTTCCACGACACCGCGCTGGTGAGCCTGCTCACGTTCCACAAGGTCGACACGGTGCTGATCACCGGCGGGTCCACCTCGGGCTGCGTGCGCGCGTGCGGCGTCGACAGCCTGTCGCACGGCTACCGCACCACCATCATCGAGGAATGCGTCGCCGACAAGCACGAGAGCTATCACTTCGCCAACCTGACCGACTTGGCGCTCAAATACGCCGACGTGGAATCGGTGGAGACGGTGAAGGCCTGGCTGCGCGGGAAGAATTGACGACGCAACACACATCGTTGTCGTCCCGGGGCTTGTCCCCAGGACCCAGGGCCACCCGCACCAGTCAACGTGTTGCCCTGGATCCTGGGAATAAATCCCAGGATGACACCGGAATCATTTTCGACTGAGGAGTTCCTTCCCTTGAAACCCGATCTCGAACTTTACGATTATTGGCCCTACGAGAACCGCCCCAAGATCACCTGGCCCGGCGGCGCGCGCGTGGCCTTTTGGGTGGCGCCCAACATCGAGTTCTATGAACTCAACCCGCCGATCAATCCCAAGCGCACGCCGTGGCCGCGCCCGCACCCGGACGTGAACCTGTACTCCAACCGCGACTATGGCAACCGCGTCGGCCACTGGCGCATGATGGAGGTGATGGACAAGTACGGCGTGCGCGGGTCCATCTCGCTGTCCGTCGCCCTGATCGAGCATCACCCGGAAATTATCAAGGAGTGCGTCGACCGCAATTGGGAGTTCTTCTCCCACGGCATTTACAACACGCGCTATTCCTACGACATGGACGAGGCGCAGGAACGCGCCATCATGGAAGACAGTATCAACACGGTGCAGAAGGCCACGGGCCAGCGCATCGTCGGCTGGCTGGCGCCGGCGCTGACGCACACCGAGCGCACCATGGACCTGCTGGCGGAGTATCAGTTCCTCTACACCTGCGACCTGTTCCAGGACGACCAGCCCCAGCCGGTGAAGGTGAAATCGGGCCGTTTGATCTCCATGCCGTACTCGCTCGAGATCAACGACATCATCGTTTACAACAGCTACCTCGCCACGCCGCGGCGCTACGGCCAGATGATCAAGGACCAGTTCGATCAACTGTACGAAGAGGGCAAGGAGTCGGGCACGGTGATGTGCATTCCGCTGCACGCCTATGCCGTGGGCCATCCGCACCGCATCGCCGCCTTCGAGGAAGCGCTGGATTACATCACGTCGAAAGAGGGCGTGTGGGTGACCACCGCGCGCGAGATCGCCGAGTACTACTACGAGAATTGTTACGACACCTGCGCGGCCGACATCGCGGCGCGGAAGGGAGGCTGAGTGATGAGCCTCGTCTCGCGCAACAATCTCAACTGTCGTCCTGGGATTTATTCCCAGGACCCAGAGCCACAATTTCAGCACGACGTTTTGCCCTGGATCCCCCGGGTCCGCGCATCGCGCGGCCCAAGGGCAAGCTCTGGGACAAGCCCCAGGATGACAGCAGTGTGTTTGGCGCAACGGAAGGAGCTCTAACCCATGCCCGTCGCCAAGGAATATTTGGAATATCCGCTGCGCCGTTACGGCATGGATCAGGATTTCTACGAGTGGTCCATCCTGTTCAACCGCAAGAAGGTGAAGTGGCCGAACGGCGCGCGCGTCGCGCTGTGGATCACGACCGAATTGGAGTTCTTCCCGCTCGATCAGCCGGCCAAGCCCTTCAAGGCGCCGGGCGGCATGGTCACGCCCTATCCCGACCTGCGCCACTTCACCACGCGCGACTACGGCAACCGTGTCGGCATCCAGCGCATCTGGCGCTTGCTCGATAAGCACAAGATCAAGAGTTCGGTCGCGATCAACTCCAAGGTGGCCGAGCGCTACCCCTACCTGGTGAAAAAGATCAACGAGCGCGGCGACGAAATCATCGCCATGGGCGTGGACCAGGGCAAAATTCACTACGGCGGCATGGACGACGCGACGGAGGCCGCCTGGGTGGCCGAGAGCATCGGCACGCTGCGCAGGCTCTCGGGGCAACCCGTGACGGGCTGGATGAGCCCGGCCAAATCGGAAAGCTGGAAGACCCTGAAGCACGTCAAGGCCCACGGCATCGACTACGTCTGCGACTGGGTGGCCGACGACATGCCCTTTGAGCTGACCGCACCCGATGGCGCCGGCAAGCTGTGGTCCCTGCCCCACACCAGCGAAATCGCCGACCGCAAGATCATCATCGACAATAAACACAGCGAGGACGAGTTCGTCGAGCAGATCAAGGATCAGTTCAACGTGCTCTATAAGGAGTCCGCCAAGCATGGCGGGCGCATATTATCCATCTCATTGGTGCCCTACATCATGGGCTTGCACTACCGCGTGAAGTACCTCGACCAGATCCTGGGCTGGCTGATGAAACAGAAGCACGTGTGGCCCGCCACCGGCGCGGAAATTCTGGCGGCGTTCAAGGGGCAGTAGTCGAAGACATCAAGCGACAACCGGTGGCCTAACACTCCCGGCAGGTTTCATTTGAGTTGATATTGTACGATGATCGTAGTACGATAAACGTATGATCCGATCGTTTGCCAATTCTGCGACACGAAAGTTTGTCGAGGAGTTCCGGTCAGACAAGTTTCCTGGCCTAGATGTCGAAGACGCCCGCGAACTGATATCAATGATCAATGCTGCACAGTCATTGAAGGACATCAGCCCACTGGCGGGCGTCGGCTTGCACGCGCTGAAAGGCAACCGCAAAGGTCAGTGGGCAATTAAGGTCAATGCCGGTTGGAGAATCTGCTTTCGTCTAAAAGAGGGAGATGCTTTCGATGTTGAGATCGTTGACTATCACTAGGAGGCCGCCGTGATATTTGTACACCCAGGTCGTATCTTGAAGCGCGAGCTGAAGGCACGTGAGCTGAGCGCAAATCGGCTCGCCTTGGCGCTGCGCGTGCCATCTGGCCGAGTTACTGACATCTTGAATGAAAAGCGCGGAATCACCGCCGATACGGCGTTGAGACTGGCTGCTTATTTCGGTAACTCGGCTCAGTTTTGGATGAATTTGCAGACTCAGTACGATCTCTTTAAGGCCGAAAAACAGACAGGAAAGCGCATCGCGGCCGAGGTGAAGAAGGCGGCATAACATAGCGCATGCGCATCTGTTTTTTCGGCGAGTCCTACGTCAACGGCGTCGGCGACCCCGCCTACCAGGGCTGGGCGGGCCGCCTATGCGCCAAGGCCCGCGCGCGCGGCGCCGACCTCACCGCCTACAACTGCGGCATTCGCGGCGCCACCAGCAAGTTGATTGCACGGACGTGGCGGCAAGAAGCCGACACGCGCCTTGCGGGCATTGATAAAACCGCCGTGGTGTTCAGCTTCGGCACAAATGACTGCTGGATCGAGAACGGCACCGCGCAGGCAGGCGAGGCCGAGCACATGGCCAATGTCCGCGCCATCCTGACCGATGCCAACGCGCGCTGGCCGACGCTGATGATCGGCCCGCCGGGCTTGCCCACCTATGCCGAAAACACCATGCGCGAGGCCGACCATCGCGCACGCTGCGATACGGTGGCGTCGATTTGCCGAGAGATCAACGTGCCCTACTTCGACACGCTGAGTATTTTTCCGTCATTCAAGGCTTGGCCGCGAGAAGCATCAGCCTACGACGGCGCGCATCCCGGTGCGGGCGGCTATGCCGAGATGGCCGAGGCGCTGGATGAATGGCCGCCGTGGCGCGCGTTGGTCAACGCACCGCGGTGAACGTTTTCCCCACAATTCACACGGCACCCGAATCCACGCAATTCACATCCCGCCGTTCGCACTTCGAAGAGCGCGCGGGGTCGGCCCGTGATAGACTTGGTCCATGCGCATGGAACTCGCCACGGCGGCGCGCAAAATGCGGCCGCAAAAATTTTCTAAAAAACGCCGATTCGGCGTTTTCCGGGGCCCCTGTTTGCGTTTTCCCGAGCCTGAAATAACAGGCGGAACAGGCGGGGCCGGAATGGAAATTTTTGCTCCCGCGCAAATGATTTGCGCGATGGCGGGGCAGAGACCACGACCCCTTTTCCACACGATTCATATCCGGAGTTAACCCGTGCCCAAGAAGCCTTCGCCGCCCATGCCGCTGTTGAAACGCATCAAGATCGCCACCATCGCCGTCCCCTCGGTGGAGGAAACCGCGGGCCATTACAAACAGTGGCTGGGCTATGACACCGTCGAGCGGGGCAAAGTGAGTGCCGCGCAGGCCATGCTGTGGGGCACCCCCGCCATGGTCGGGCGCGCCTACGCGGTGATGCGCCCGGCCACCAAGACCGACGTTTACATCCGCGCGGTGGAGATCGACCGCGTCGCCAACTACCGGCCGCTGACGACCTGGGGCTGGAACGCGGTGGAAATTCTGGTGACCGATCCCATCAAGCTGCACGACAAGCTGAGCCCGTCGCCGTTTCATATCGTCGGCAAGCCGCGCTTCCTCAGCGGCTATCCCACCATCTGCGCCTGTCAGGTGAAAGGCGTGGGCAACGAGATTTTGTATCTCACCGCCGACACCGGCAATCCCGGCACGGGCTTGCTGCCGAAGGCGGGCGCGCCCGTGGGCCGGCCCTTCATCATGGTGGTGGCCTCGGGTTCGGCCGAAAAAGTCCGCAACTGGTATTGCAGCACGTTCAAACTGCCGCGCAATGCCATTGCCGGCAATCCCGTCGACATCATCCAACACGCGCAAGCCCTACCGCCCGATCACCCCTTCCCGCTGACCGTCACGGCCTTGGCCGAGCACGGCAACCTGATCGAGATGGACGGCTATCCGGCGGGCACCGGCCCGCGCCCGCGCCACCATGGGCAACTGCCGCCGGGCGTGGCCATGACCAGTTTCGGCGTGAAAACGCTCGATGCCTTCACGTTGCCTTGGCTCAGCCCACCCGCCATGATGAAGGGCAAGGGCTACGAGGGCCGGCGCGCCGCCTGCCTGGCGGGCCCCGCCGGCGAGTTGATCGAACTGATCGAGGAGTAAGACAATGCGCGCCCTAGCCATCTTCGCGCCGATCGTGATTTTACTGCCCGCCGCCGCCATGGCCGACAAACTCGAGATCAAGCGCTGGAATCCGGCCAGCATGCACCAGCCCAAGGGCTATTCGCAGATCGTCACGGTCAAGGGCGATCACAAGCTGATCCGCTTGGGCGGCAAGGCAGGGCTGTACGCCGACCAGACCATGCCCGAAAGCTTGGCCGAGCAGGCCAAGCTCACCTTCGAGAACATCACGCTGGCCTTGAAAGAGGCGGGTGCCGAGCCCAAGGACGTGGTGGAGATTCAGGTGTTCATCGTCGACCTCGACAAGGTCGACCCCGAGCCGGTGTACAAGGCCATCCGCGAGTACTTTCCGGCCGGCGCCAAGCCCGTGTCCATGGTGATCGGGGTTTCGGCGTTGGCGATCCCGGCGTTGAAACTCGAGATCAACGTCACGGCGGCGGTCGCCGAATGACGGCCGTGGGATTTTTCAAGATTATTCAAGATTATTTCTGCAAGAAAGGACCCATCATGAGTTTGAATATCCAGCGCCGCTGGTTGATCGCCACCGCCGCATCGTTGAGTTTGCTGGGCAGCGCGCCCGCGACGTTCGCGCAAGCCCCGGCGCCGGCGCCCGCCGCCCCGGCGGCAGCCCCGGCCCCGGCCGTCACGCCGCTGCTCAGCCGCATCAAGATCGCCACCGTGGGCGCGCCCGACGTGGCGCAGGTCGAGAAGCTCTACACCGAATGGCTGGACCTCAAGGTCTTGGAGAAGGGCAAGGTCTCCGAGGGCATGGCCAAAAGCTGGGGCGCGCCCAAGGCCGCGGGCAAACCCTTCGTCGTGATGAGCTCGTCCGGCTCGCCCGACGTGCTCATCCGCGCCGTGCAGACCGACATGGTGCCGGGCTACAAGGCCATGACCACGCACGGCTGGAACGCCATCGAGATTCTGGTGGAAGACCCCGACAAGGTTTACGAGCGCCTGAGCAAGTCGCCCTTCGTCCACGTCGGCGGGCCCAAGAACCTGAACCCGCCGTTCAATTCGATCCGCGCCACGCAGTTCAAGGGCCCGGCCGAGGAAATTCTGTACTTCACCGCCGAGCAGGGCGACCACGCCAAGTCGCCGTTGCCGCCGGCCAAGTCCTTCATCGACCGGCCGTTCATCATGGTGCTCGCGGGGCCCGATGCCAACGCCATGACCAAGTTCTACATGGAGACGTTCCTGATGCGCGGCGGGCCGCCGAACCCCACCACCATCGACATCATCGCCAAGGCGCAGGGTTTGCCCGCCGATCATCAGTTTCCCTTGGGCCTGGTGCGCGCCGCCGAAAAGGGCAACAACATCGAGATCGACGGCTATCCGCCCTCGGCCGGCCCGCGCAAACGCGCCGAAGGCCAACTGCCGCCGGGCGTGGCCATGACCAGCTTCAACGTCAACTCGCTCGACGGCTTGAAGGTGAACTTCATTCAACCGCCGGCGAAGCTCTATGCCGACAAGCGCGCGGCCACCTTCATCGGCCCGGCGGGCGAGCTGACCGAGCTGATCGAAGAAGCCCGGCCCTAACCGAGAGAGGCAACATTCATGAGCGGCGCACCCCTGATACTGCGATCCGACGACGGGGGCGTGCGCACGCTCACCCTCAACCGCCCCGAGGCGCGCAACGCGCTGTCGCGCGCCATGATCGGCGCGCTCATCGCGGAACTGCGGGCGGCGGGCGAGGACCGCGCCGTCAGGGCCGTGATCCTGGCGGGCGCGGGACCGGCGTTCTGCGCCGGCCACGACTTGAAGGAGATGCGCGGCCATAACGATCCGACGTGGCTGCAACTGTTGTTCGACGAGTGCAGCGCGCTCATGCTGGCCATGACGCGCATTCCGCAGCCCGTCATCGCCCGCGTGCACGGCATCGCCACCGCCGCCGGATGCCAGTTGGTGGCGACCGCCGATCTGGCGGTGGCCTCCACCGCCGCCAGCTTCGCCACGCCGGGCGTGAACATCGGCCTGTTCTGCTCCACCCCCCTGGTGGCGCTGTCGCGCAACCTGGGGCGCAAGAAAGCCTTGGAGATGCTGCTGACGGGGCGGCCCATCACCGCGGCCGAGGCCGAGGCGGCGGGGCTGATCAACAGCGCGGTGGCGCCCGACAAGCTTGACGAGACCGTCAACGGCCTCGCGCGCGTCATCGCCGCGAAGTCGGGCAAGGTGCTCGCCATCGGCAAGCGCGCTTTCTACGAGCAGATCGAAACCGGCATGGCGGACGCCTACACCTACGCCAGCGCCGTCATGGCCAAGAACATGCTGGAGCCCGACGCCCACGAGGGCATCGACGCCTTCCTGGCCAAACGCCATCCCGTGTGGCGAGAGCGCTGACGTGCGCGGGCGCTTACCCCAGTCCGTGAATCACAGCGCCCATGGCCAGGAACGACACGAAGGTATTGCCGCAGTTGATGACCGACAGCATGGCCGAGGCGCCGTTGTAGCGGTCGTGCATCAACTCCATGGAGCCGACGAAGGCGAACCAGATCGCCGCCGCCGTGACCAGCGCATCGCCCAGGGTCGCAACGCCTTTCCAGTCGAACACCACCGACAGGCCGATGGCGGCGATCAGATACATCGCCACGGAATTGCCCACGGCCAGCATCGGCTTGCCCAACTGCTCGGGCGTCTTGCCGATCTCCTTGATCCACCGCTTCATGAACAGCAGCGGCGAATACCACAGCGAGCCCACCACCATGGCCGCGACCATGGCGGCGACAACGCCAACCCAGTTCACGCCTTGCAGGATCATGGCGAACTCCCGCGCTTACTCGGCGGGGTGAGGTTGCGCACCGGCCGGAAGGCGAATGTCGCCCTTGACCAGGCCAAGTCCCGCGCCCACGGCGAACAGCAGCCAGCCGATCATGGCGGAGAAGCCGCCGACCGGCGCCAGGCCGCCGAAGCCGCCGAAGGTGATCGAATAGACGCTGCCCGAAAACAGCAGCACCGAAGCCGCCAGCAGAACGCCCGAGGTCTGCATGACGCGGCGCGGCCAGCCGTCGGCCATCAGTTGGCACACCACGGCGACGAGCAACACGGCGATGCCTTGGTCGGCCTGGAACATCGTCGCGTCCAGAAACGTGCGCACCGCGTCGGCCGGATATTTCATCACCTGGCCGAGGCCGTGAACACCGAAAGCCCCCAGACCGACCGACGAGCCGGCGGCCAGGGACCCGAAGATGAAAAACGCAATCGTCGAACGACGCAATGTCATGATCCGTCCTCCCATGTTCAACGCCGGTCAACGCGCCTCGAGCGTCATGGCGCGCTCGAGTTGGCGGAACCCCTCCAGGAATCGCTTTTCCGCCTCGGCCACCGGCACCGGCACAAGCTTAACATGTTTCAGGGGCTTTTCCTTGAAGTTCAGCGCCGTGCGGCACTCCTGTTCGCTGAAACCGGCCAACTGCACCGCTTCGGTGGCCGCCGCGATGATATCGGCCCGTTTGATCAAGGCCTTGTCGGCGGGGGCCAATACCGCCGGCAGGCCGAATCGAATGTGAATCGCCCGGGTCAGGCGGGTTTCCAGCTCCTTGAACACGTCGCCCACGGCGGCCTTCAGGGGGGTGACGAGGTCGTGCGTGACGTACTCCGAGGCGTCATGCAGCTTGGCCGCCATCAGCAGCCTGGCCGAGGCGCGGGGCTTCAGTTTTCGAACAATATCGACGACAAAATCCGTGTGCTGCGCCACGCTCCAGGCATGGGGGCCCTTGGTTTGGCCGTTCCAGCGCGTGTTGCGCGCGAGGCCGAGCGCGATGTCCTCGATTTCGATGTCCAGCGGCGAGGGATCGATCAAGTTGAGCCGGCGACCCGACAACATGCGTTGCCAGGTGCGCGGCGCCTGCGCGGCCAAGCGGGCCGCCTGGGTGGAATGAGAGGAAGAAACCATCGGTTGGAAACGGGTTCGGATTATCTCGTAGTTGGTGTAGGCGACGACCGGTGCGGCATTGAATTTTCCAATAAACTGAATACGTTATATTCCAAATCACGTCCGGCGTCGAAGCTTGATCAAGGCCGGCTCGCTGGGGACTCAAGGGGCTGTCGGCACGTGCTGAGAGACGCCATCCATTCGGTCGGACCAGGCTAGGGACAGGACAACCGCGCCATGGCCTTGGTCACGACCGACTATCTCAAGCCGATCTCCTTTCTCGTGGTCGACGACAAATCGTACATGCGCCGTGTCGTCAAGGGCGTGTTGGAAACCTTGGGCGCCAAGCATATCGAGGAGGCCAGCAACGGCCGCGAGGCGCTCAACATCATCCGCCAGTGGCCGCCCGACATCGTGCTCAGCGAATGGTGGATCGCGCCCCTGAGCGGTCTTGAGTTGCTGCGCGTGGTGCGCGCCGAGAAGGGCCCGGTGCGCTTCACACCGGTGATCATGGTCACCTCCGAGACCCGCCGCGAGCGCGTCATCGGCGCGCGCAACGCGGGCGTGACCGAATACGTCGCCAAGCCCATCACCGCCAAGGGCCTGTTCCTGCGCATCCGTGAAATCGTCGAGCGCCCGCGGCCCTTCGTCGACACCAGCGTCTATTTCGGCCCCGATCGGCGCCGGCGCACCGAGGTGATGAATCAGGGCGAAGACCGCCGCGGCATGAGCGACCGTCCGCGGCCCGTGGAAGCCGAGGGCAAGGAGGGCCTGACGCAAGAGCAAATCGACCGCTTGGTCGCGGGCGAGGAAATCAAAGACTTCGGCTTGCGCTGAGTTCTGGTCCACGCCCCATGTCGTGAGTGCATCGTGACTGAAACCGTCATCATTGTCGGCGCGGGCGAGGCCGGAGGTCAGGCCGCCATCTCCTTGCGCCAGGGCGGCCATGATGGACGCATCATCGTCATCGGCGACGAGGCCTACGTGCCCTACGAGCGCCCGCCGCTGTCGAAGTCGTTCCTGGCGGGCGAAACCGAGCTTGAGCGCATGTTCATGCGCGCGCCCGAGTTCTACCCGCAGAACCGCATCGAACTGGTGCCGTCGCGGCGCGTCGAGGCGATCCAGCGCGGCGCAAAAACCGTCACGCTCGACGGCGGCGAGACGATGACCTACGGCAAGCTGATCCTGGCCACCGGCGGACGCGTGCGCAAGCTCACGTGCCCCGGCGCCGACCTGGATGGCGTGTGCTACCTGCGCTCCATCGCCGACGTCTTGGGTTACCGGGACCGCCTGATCGCGGGCGCGAAGCTGGTGGTGGTCGGCGGCGGCTATATCGGCTTGGAAGTGGCCGCCGTGGCCGTGAAGCGGGGCTGCGCCGTGACGGTGCTGGAAACCCTGCCCCGCGTGCTGGCCCGCGTCGTCGCCCCCGAGATGTCGGCCTTCTATACCGATGTGCATCGCGCGGCGGGCGTGCGGATTCACACCGACACCATGGTCACGGCCTTTGAAGGTCATGGGCGCATTGAGCGCGTTCTCTGCAATGACGGCAGCGCCCACGCGGCCGATCTGGTCATCGTGGGCATCGGCATCGTGCCCAACGTCGAATTGGCGAGCGCCGCTGGCTTGAATGTCGACAACGGCATTGTGGTGAACGAGTTCACCCAGACCGCCGACCCCGACATCTACGCCGTGGGCGATTGCAGCAATCATCCCAATCCGAGGCTGGGCCGGCGCTTGCGGCTGGAGTCCGTGCCCAATGCCCTGGGCCAAGGCAAGGCTGCGGCCCTGCACATTCTCGGCAAGCCCGAACCCTATGACGAGGTGCCGTGGTTCTGGTCGGACCAGTACGACCTGAAGCTGCAGATGACGGGCATTTCCGATCCGGGCGACCACGTCGTGATTCGTGGCTCCATGGCCGAGCGCAAGTTCAGCGCGTGTTATTTGCGCGAGGGTGTGTTCGTCGCCTGCAACGCCGTCAACATGGCCAAGGACTTCCTGCAGTCCAAGAAGCTCATCGCGACGAAGGTCAAGATCGAGACCGCGCGGTTGGCCGACGCCACGGTCTCTCTCAAAGATTTGGCGGCATGAGCGGCAATCTGTTCGCGCTGCTGCGGTCGCGCTTCCCGACCGAGGCCGCCAAGCCGTTTCTGATCCTGCGCGACGGCCGTAGGATCAGCTACGGCGAGATCGATACCCTCTCGGCGCGCATGGCCCGGGTTCTGCGCGACGCCGGCGCGACGCCCGGCGACCGCGTCGCCGTGCAGGTGGAGAAAAGTGCCGAGGCCATCGCGCTCTATCTGGCGTGCTTGCGCGCCGGGTTGGTGTATCTGCCGCTCAACACGGCCTATCGCGACGACGAGCTGGAGTATTTCCTGCGCGATGCCGAGCCCCGCGTGGTGGTGGGCGATCCGGCCTCGGCACAGATCGAAAGCATTGCGCGGCGATGCCAAGTTCCGGCGTTTTTGACGCTGGGCCAAGACGGCGGTGGGTCATTGCCGGATCGGGCGCGCGGCAGCGCGCCGCTGACAGACGTTTTTCCGTGCTCCGACAGCGACCTTGCGGCGATCCTCTATTCGTCGGGCACAACGGGCCAGCCCAAGGGCGTGATGCTGAGCCACGGCAACCTGGCGGCCAATGCGCTCACTCTACATACACTATGGCGGTTCACGCCCAATGATGTGCTGCTCCATGCGCTGCCGATCTTTCATACCCACGGCCTGTTCGTGGCGCTGAACACCTCGATGCTGAACGGCACCAGCATTCTGTTTCACGCCAAGTTCGCGGCCGAGGACGTCCTGGCCGACCTGCCGCGCGCCAGCGTGTTCATGGGCGTGCCCACCCATTACGTGCGGCTGTTGGCGTCGCCCAAGTTGACCCGCGCGCTGTGCGTCCACATGCGCTTGTTCATCTCCGGCTCGGCACCCTTGCTCGAGGAAACCTTCACGGCCTTCGCCGAACGCGCCGGCCATGCGATCCTCGAGCGTTACGGCATGACCGAGGCCGGCATGATCACCAGCGCCCATGTCGACAAATCTCGGCGCGCCAACACGGTGGGCTGGCCGCTGCCCGATGTAAGCCTTCGTTTGCGCGCCGAGTCGGGCGCCGAAGCCGCGCGCGGCGAGACCGGCGAAATCGAGATCAAGGGGCCCAACGTCTTCTCCGGCTACTGGCGCAAGCCCGACAAGACCGCCGAGGACTTCACGGCCGACGGCTATTTCAAGACCGGCGATTTGGCGCGCATCGAGCCCGACGGCATGATCTCCATCGTCGGACGCGCCAAGGACATGATGATTTCCGGCGGCTTCAATGTGTACCCGAAGGAAGTCGAGGGCCTCATCGACGCCCTGCCGGGCGTGGAGGAATCCGCCGTGGTCGGCATGCCGCATCCGGATTTCGGCGAGGCGGGATTGGCCGTGATCACAACAAAGCCGGGGAGCACGGTCGCGGCGGAACAGATTATCTCGGCCCTGAAAGATAAACTCGCCAACTACAAAGTGCCCAAGCTCGTCATTGTAGCCGAAACCTTGCCGCGCAACGCCATGGGCAAGGTTCAGAAGAACGAATTGCGTAAAACGTTTCGCGCGGCATGGGAGGCGTTTCTCGCGCGTGGCGTCAGTTAAGGCCCCGTCTCCATGGGCAGTGACGGATCGGGCCCCCACTCGGTCATGGAGCCGTCGTAAAGCGCCACGTTCTTGTGACCCAACAACATGAGCGCGAAGGAATCGGTGGTGGCGGAAATGCCGCCGCCGCAATAGGTGATCACGCGCTTGGCCTTCATGGCCTTCACGGGCGCGAACTTCTTGCGCAGGGCGGCGGCCGGCAGGAACGTCTTGGTCATGGGGTCGATCAGATCGAGCGCATAGACATTGACCGAGCCGGCGATATGTCCCGGGCGGCCATATTGCATCTTGGCGCCGGAATGAACGTCGGGCGCGAGCGCATTGATGATGCAGGTGTCCTTGCGGCCCAAGGCCGCCACCACCTCGTCCTTGCCGATGATCTGCCCGCGTTTCGGCTTGGCCTTGAACGTGCTCGCCGGCCAGCGCGGCGCCGCGATGGTGACCGGACGACGCTCGGCCACCCATTTATCCCAGCCGCCATTGAGCACCTGCACTTTGGCGTGGCCCATGGCGCGGAACATGAGGAACAACCGCGTCGCCCAATAGTTGGCGCCGCGGCTATAAACGATCACGCGGTGCTGGTTGCCGATCCCGTGCGCCGACATCACGCGCTCGAATTGCGCCGGCGGGGTCATCATGAAGCGCAGCTTCGGTTGCGGCGCGGCCAATTCGTCGACCAGGTCGATGAAACACGACCCCGGAATATGCGCGATTTGCCAATCGGCAAGTCCCTTTTCGATGGCGTAGCCGCCCTCGGGTTTGGGTGTCATGCGCACGTTGCAATCGATGATGCGCACATCGGGATCGCCCAGGTGTTTCTCGAGCCACGCGCTGTCCACCAGGATGCGCGCGTTGGCGTAACCGCTCGCTGCTGGGCGCTTTGTCATGCGGCGTGGGGAACTCGACTTTGTTCTCTTGGCCTTGGATGTTGCTCGCTTGACCCTTGCACGCGCCATGATGACCGCTCCTATTTTTTGGGATCGCCGCGAACCCAAAGCAAACTTGCGTTCCCCGTGCCACGATCGCGGCCAAAGGTGCCGATCGCGAGCGCGAGAAAGCCGATCAGGACCGGAATGTTGATGGGCTCGGGGACAGCGGCCAAGTTAAGGATCCCGAGCGCAACACCCAACCCATTGGCGGTGTGGCACAACCGCCACGGCGTGCGTGATTCGGCGGCGCCGTAAGCGACCGCGAGATTGAGAAAAATCAGAAACACCACGGACAGGTCGGTGGAGACGTACCAGACCAAGCGGCCGGACAACTCCTTGAACATGACCGGCGCCAGGGCGGCATGAAACAGCATCAACGCGAACAAGATGCACATGCCCGCGACTTGAAGAGCCTTAAAGGTACGCGACCGAGCCATTTTCCGGATTTGCTCCAACCCCACGCCAGCATGCAGGGTTCCGATATCGATCTCAAGTGACGGATGCGTTTCTTGAAGGCCGTGGCGCGCTGAGCGCAAGCCCGATGAACAGCAGGGCTGCGACATAGCTCTGGGGGGCGGGGTCGGTGATGATATTGCCGCCGGCAAAGAGCGCCCCGAGAACATTGGCCGCGAGACAGAAGCGAGTAATCGCGCGGTCGCCAGAGTGGCGCGCGGCAATAAAGTTCAAGAACGCCAGGAACAGCCCCATCAGGCCGACACCGACGAACCACGCCAACGAGGACTTGAGCTCGGAGAAGATCGCGGGTGTCGCGGCGATATGAACCACGCTGAGGGCGACGATCAGCCAGGTGAATACACGGTGAGCCCTTGATTTCATGATTTGGCCAGCTCCGGAAAATATGCCGTCAACATGCGGTCGGAATGATCGACTAGGTTCCGATGTTTGAGGGTCGCGGCCTTGAGCGGAAAGTCCCACGGCGTGCGCACGATCGAGGCAACAAACGCGAACAACACGGCGTCGAGCACCGTGGGTTTGTCGCCGAAACACCACGTTCGGCTTCCCAGCCAGTGGCCCAGCGCGTTGACGTCATCGATGCCCAGCTTCCAGATCGTCGCGGCCGGATGCCGCCCCATCCCCATGCCGCGAAAAGTCTTGCTCGCGGCGCGGCGAATCACCGGCAGTAAAAGTTTGGCCGCCAGGCCCTTGAGGCCGATGACGTCGCTCACATAACCGGCTGTTTCCTTCGGGTGATCGGGATCCTGCCAGCGCGCGTAACCCGCCACCCAATAGAGGTGCTCCTCCATCATGCGCTGGAAGGCGAGCGAGACGGCGCGCTCGGCCAACGTCAATTTGCCGTCGACGGGATGGCCGTTGGTTTTTTCGAGATGCTCGATGATCAGCCCGGAATCGCACAGCATCTTGCCGTCGAGTTCGATATATGGCGCCTTTCCCGTCGGCGACTTCGGCGCGCCTTTGACAACAGCAATCGTGTAGTTCAGCCCAGCCATGCGCAGATAGGTCTCGAGCTTGATGCAGAACGGACTGGGATTGGGCAACCCGAACATGGGCGCGAACTGATGAAGAACGATGGACATGGGCGCTCCGGTTTATCGACGAGATATCAGATAAACCCACCGGCCTGATGTTTCCAGAGCCGCGCGTAAACGCCGCCGTGGGCCAGCAATTCCGCGTGGCTGCCCTGTTCCACGATGCGCCCGCGATCCAACACGACGATGCGGTCGAGATGCATGATGGTCGACAGCCGGTGCGCGATGGCGATGACCGTGCGCCCGGCCATGAGCTTGAGCAGCGCGTCTTGAATCAGGTTCTCGGCCTCGCTGTCGAGCGATGAGGTCGCTTCGTCGAGCACCAGGATCGGCGCGTCCTTGAGAAAGGCCCGCGCGATGGCGACACGCTGGCGCTCGCCGCCCGAGAGTTTCATGCCCTTCTCGCCCACCACGGCATCGTAGCCCTTGTCGCGCGCGATGATGAACTCGTGGCAATGGGCGCGCTGGGCGGCATCGATCACGGCGGCCTCGGTGGCCTCCGGCCGCCCATAAAGAATGTTGTCGCGCACGCTGCGGTGAAAGAGCGTGGGCGACTGCGGCACCTCGGCGACGGCGTGATGGAGCGACTGCCACGTGACGTGCGATATATCCTGCCCGTCGATGCGGATGCGCCCGCCTTGCAGCGGGAATTGCCGGCGCAGCAGCTTGATCAAGGTGCTCTTGCCGGCCCCCGAGGGGCCCACCAATCCCACGCGCTCGCCACCGCGAATGGCCAACGACAACCCGTCAAAAACGGGCGCGGTGTCGCCGTAACCGAAATGCAGATCTTGGATTTCTACGGCGCCGGCCGTGACCCGCAGATCTTGCGCGCCGGGCACATCGACGATCTCATGGGGCTTGGCGATCACGTCCAAACATTCGCTCAGTTGGGTGTAATGCTCGGAGAATTGCAAAAACTGATCGCCGAGATTGGACAGTTGACCGGCGATGAGCAGCGACAGGGTCATGACGGTGGCGAAGAGCCCGACGGTCATCTCGCCCGCGCGGGCCTCGAGCAGGCCCTGCCAACCGATGGCAACCACCAAGGCCATGGCGAGCACGTGCAAGGCGGCGCCCATGGCCGAGGTGGAATAGACCCAGCGAATCTTGGCCGTGACCTCGCGTTGGCTGATGGGGCGCAGCAAGAGCCGCTCAAAAGCCGCGCGCGAGAAGCTCAAGACCGCGTCCCAGTTGGCGACAATATCGACCTTGCGCCCCGATTGCGCGGAGGACGCCGCCGACAGCGCCCGGCCGTAAGGCCAGCACAGCCGCGCGGCCCAGAAGGCCAAGGCCCCGAAGGCCACCACAAAGCCCGCATAGATCGGAGCCAAGGCAGGGGTCTGCAAGACCGCCATGGCCAAGGCCAGCAGCATCAAGGTGATGAATCGCGCCAGCCGGAAAAACAGAAACTCCATCATGTAATAGGACGTCAATGCGACGGTGCGGATACGGTGCCCGACCGATCCGCTGCCCTCGTCCAGAAAAAAGCGCGGCGCGTGGCCCAGCACATAGCCGAGGATCTCGTCGTGCATGCGGGCGCGCAAATAGGACTGGAAGCGGCCGAGATAAGCACCCAGCAGGCGCATCATCAGCGCCGGCAGAATCCAAAGACAGATCAGCATCAGAAAGAGTGACGTGGGATCGACCGGCAGGAGCGGCAGTGCTTCGCCCCCGGGTTCATCCGCCAGCGCATTGATCAACGCGCCAAACACGAAAGTTCCGCTTGTCTCGATGCCGGCGATGACCATGCTGACGACCGCCGTGGCCAGCACCGCCGCGAGGCTGCCGCGACGCACATAATGCCACATGAAGCGCAGCGGCGTGGTCGGCAGCTCCGCGACGCGCTCAGGCAGGGTCACAACGCCTTGGCCCGCTCGCGCAGCACGAACTTCTGGATCTTGCCGGTGGAGGTTTTCGGCAAATCGGAAAAGACCACGGTCTTGGGCGCCTTGAAGTGAGCGAGATTATCGCGGCAGAAGGCGATGATGCCCTCGGCCGTGGCGGTCTGGCCCGACTTGAGCGTCACGAAGGCGCAAGGCGTCTCGCCCCAATGGGCATCGGGGCGCGCCACCACGGCGGCCTCGAGCACGGCGGGGTGGCGGTAGAGCACGCTTTCCACTTCGATGGTCGAGATGTTCTCGCCGCCGGAGATGATGATGTCCTTGGAGCGGTCCTTGAGTTCGATGTAGCCGTCGGGGTGCATGACGCCCAAGTCGCCGGAGTGAAACCAGCCGTGTTTGAGCGCCTCGTCGGTGGCCTTGGGATTTTTGAGGTACCCGCGCATCACCACGTTGCCGCGGAACATCACTTCGCCCATGGTGGCCCCATCGGCCGGCACGGGTTTCATCGTCGCCGGGTCCATGACCGTGAGCCCGCCCAACACGTGATAGGGCACGCCTTGGCGCGCCTTCAGCGCGGCGCGGTCGGGCAAGGACTTGCTGCTCCAATCGCGATGCCAGGCGCAAATCACCGAGGGTCCGTAGGTTTCCGTGAGGCCGTAGCCATGGGCGACGTCGAAACCCATCGTATCCATGGCCGCGAGCACGGCCGCCGGCGGCGCCGCCCCGGCCGTCATGACGTTGACGCCCTTGGGTGCCAGAGCCTTCAATTCGGGCGTGGCATTGACGAGCATATTGAGCACCGTCGGCGCGCCGCAGAAATGTGTCACGCCATGATCCTTCATGGCTGCAAAAATGAGCGCGGGGTCGACCTTGCGCAGACAGACGTGGGTGCCGGCCAGAGCGGTCACGGTCCAGGGGAAACACCAGCCGTTGCAGTGAAACATCGGCAAGGTCCAGAGATAGACCGGATGCATCCGCATGTCCCAGGCCAGTAGGTTGCCGATGGCGTTCAAGGCCGCGCCGCGATGGTGATAGACCACGCCCTTGGGATTGCCGGTGGTGCCCGAGGTGTAATTCAGCGCGATGGCCTGCCATTCGTCGGCGGGCCAATGGCCCTCGTAAGCCAGATCGCCGCCGGCGATGAAGGCCTCGTAGTCGAGCGCCCCCAGACGGGGCGCGACGGGGCCCAGGGCGTCGACAATGTCGACGATCAAGGGCTTGGCCTGGCACAGTTTCAATGCCTCCGCGGCCACGGCCGCGAATTCAGTGTCGACCAAAAAGACCTTGGCCTCGCCATGGTCGAGAATGAACGCGATGGTGCGCGCATCGAGCCGCGTGTTGATGGCGTTCAACACCGCGCCGGTCATGGCCACGCCGAAATGGGTCTCGAGATGGGCGGGGATGTTCGGAGCCAACACCGCCACCGTATCGCCCAGGCCGACGCCTTTGCCCGCCAAGGCCGATCCCAGCCTGCGGCAGCGTTCGGCCAGTTGCCGGTACGTGAAACGCTTGGGCCCGTGAATCACGGCCACATGGTCGGGATAGGTCGCGGCGCTCCGCTTGAGGAACGCAAGCGGCGTCAGCGCCTCGAAATTCGCCGGGCTGCGCGGTAGGTCGCGCTCATAAATGTTCAAGGCCATCGCCACCGTCCTGCTGGTCGTCACACAGGACGGATATTGGCGAGAAAAGACACTCCAGAACAAGCCGCCAGTTGATGCAAATGGCGAATTGATCAATGCGCAGAGATCAACGACTGACAACGGTGGTGGGGGCCGGAGTGGAGCGGATTTGACATTCGCACCCCCGACAGCCTCCGGGCGACGAAGCGAATGTCAAATCCAAAGCTCCACTCAAAACCGTATATTTTCTAGTGGTCCTATGATTCCAGCATTCGCAAGCCAGCCCAAGGAACTGGGATGCGAATGCTGGAATCGGACCACTAGCGCCCCCACACCGCCGTCAATCGGGGCTGACTTACTTGGACTTCTCGATTTCGGCCAGCAATGCGGCCGTCTTGGCGTCGGGCTGATAGCCTGTCGGTTGCGCCTTCTCGGCGGTGACGACGATTTCTTCCAACTTCGCCAAACGGGTCTGTTCCTTGTCGCCTTGAGCCAAGGCCGGTGCCGCGATGGCGACCATCACCGACGCGAAAACAAGTTTCTTCATTTGAGGTTCCCTTTGTTGCTTACGTAGCCGTTTGCGGCGAGGCGCGCCGCGCGCTTGGGGACGTCGGCCTCGGCCGTGACCTGGTCGCCTGCGCGATCGGGCGGCACATAATCCGGGGCGTGGTCCCAAACTCCCAATTCCGAAATCGAATAGACGACGCGCGCGTGGGGATAAGCCGAGGCGCGTTGCAGGCCGAGAATGCTGTCGAGCACGAACACCGCCTCGCCGTCGCGCGCGGCGAGCCAGGCATGCCAGTCCTTCTCCTCGTTATCCCAGCCGATCACCACCCGCAGATTCTCGGGGCCCCAGCCTAGGCGGCGCAGGGTGCGGTACTTCGCGAGCGCGATATCCTCGCAATCGCCGCGAGATTGCGCCGCAGTCTGGGTGAGCGACGACCACGAATCGCGGCTCTCGCTCGTCCAGGTGACTTTGTTGAAATAGTGATGGACCAGACCCAGTTGCTCGCGGGGCGGCAAGGTTGCCGCAACCTCCAGCACGCGACGAAAGCGCGCAAGATCGACGGTCTCGCACTGTTCTTTGTCGGCGAGGCATCGACCCAACCTGACGTCATCGGCGCTCTCTTGCGCGTCCTGAGCCACCCATGGCGCGAAGTCGCTCGCCGGCGCGATGGGCGCGCTCGTGAAGGCAAAACTTGCCATGCGCGGAGCGGTCTTGAGCACGCTGGATTTTTCAGGAGCGACGGCTTCTTGCGCCATGCCGACCGGCGCAGCGGTCAGCGCCGCAAGAACGACAAACAATGTACCAGGACGAACCGTCATAGGACGATTGTAAGCCCCGATTTTTGACAGGCTCAAGTTACAGCGCGCGGATTCCTGAAGTTCCAGCCCAATGTGGCGGAATCCTCACAGTGCACTAGGACAAGAGGCCAAATTGCACCGATGCGCCAGAAGGGTGCCTGTTGCCGGTGTCGGGCCGGGCGGAGGTAAAACGAGAGAACAGAGCGGCGGCGGCCCGGCGACGCTCGAAGCACGCTCATTTCTTATGCGTCTTAAGCGCTCGCTATACTCGCCGACAAAAAATGGCGCGCCCGAAGAGATTCGAACTCCTAACCCCCAGATCCGTAGTCTGGTGCTCTATCCAGTTGAGCTACGGGCGCGCACGTCGTGCGAGGCGGCCGTCCGACAAGCCAAGTACGTGCCAGTTGACCTGCCGCCGCGCTGACGGGACCCCCGGAAAGCGAAGAGGAGCCCTTTGGGGCTCCTTCCCTCCATCCGGGGAGCAGTGGGGATACTCAGATTGCCTAGGGCTTGCAAGCAAAACCTGGGTCTGAAGGGCTTCGCCGACGGCGCCGCCCGCGTGGCCTAAACCCTTCGCAGCGTTGACGGATCAGGCGCTTGCGCATCTCTGAACCGAGGAATCGAGACGTCAGTCGCGAGGCCAAAACCCCGCTCCGGTCACTTATGCCTGTTGTTCCAAACAGGGGCTTTGAGTAAAGTGCCAAAGCGAACTCGGGTTGGGGGCGGAATCCATTTTGAACTCAAGCTCTTAACAGCTTATTCTGGGGATCAACCTTGGGGAATCTTGGCGCCCGCCGAGACTCTTCGTGCGGGGCCGGACCGTTGGCTCACAGGCAGGCGGGCATCAATGGGGTCGTGGACACGTTAGGATTCGGCTGATGAAGCGTGATGGTTTTTCAATGACCTGCGGGGCTATCCGGCGCCGTTTGACAGTGTTGGCGGCGGCAGCGGCCTTGGGCGGGTGTTCCTTCGCCAGCGACGCCTTTTTCCCCTCCTTCGGCGGCGAGGAGCCGTCGGCGGCAAGCCCGGCATCAAGCCTGCCGGCGCCCGCCATCGATACCGCCGCCCTAAGCCCGGCCCCGAGTTCGGGCACCTATACGGGCACGACGGTCGTGGGCCAGCGCGTGGCGCAATTCCGGAGTGAGTTTGAAACGCTGAAGAGCAACGCCGGCTCGCGCGGCCAGCAATTCGATGCCGTACGCTCGCAAACCGTCGCCAACGCCAATGCTTATAACGCCACCGTGGGTGCGATCCGCTCGCGTCTGCAAGTGGGCACCACGCCCGGCAATCCGGAGCTGTTGGCCCAATGGCAAGACGCCCAGGCGCGCTTGACCGCCAGCGACGGCGATTTGGCCAACATGAACCAACTCTCCGCCCAAGTGGCCTCGGACGCCGCGTCGGTCGGTTACTTGCTGGATAACGTGCGCGGGGCCTACACGCTCTCGGGCGCCGTCGACGAGGATCACCGCCAGTTGCGCATTCTCGAAGACGAGTTGTCGCAGACCAACATCGTCATCGACCGTCTGCTGCAAAGCCTCAATACGGACATCGCCCGCCAGCAGCAATTCGTCGCGAGCGAGCGCAGCGGCTTGGTGGACTTGGCCGCCGGCATCAACGTCGGCGGGCTTTACACCGGCGGCATGCGCGCCGCGACGACCCGCGCGGCCAGCCCCGCCCGCAGCACGCCGGCGAGTTTCGCGGATCGACGCCCGTTGGTCGTGATCCGCTTCGACAAGGCCGACGTGGCCTACGAGCCCGCGCTCTATCAAGCGCTCAGCCGCGCCCTGGAACGCCGCCCCGATGCCGTGTTTGATCTGGTCGCGGTCTCGCCCGCCAGCGGCAATTCGGCCGTGGCCCGGCGCAATGCCGACAGCGTGATGCGCTCCATGACGACCATGGGCCTGCCGACGGACCGCGTGATCATGGCCTCCATGAGCAGCCCCTCGGCCACCTCGCCGGAAGTCCACGTCTACGTCCGATAAGCTGGCCGTCTATTTCACCTCGACATTATCGATGAGCCGCGCGCGGCCGAGATGGGCCGCGGCGAACACGCGCCCGGGATCGGCGCGCGACGACACTGATACCAGGGTCGCCGCATGACGCGCCTCGACGTAATCCACCGCGCGAAACCCCGCGGACAGAATCTCGGCGCGCGCCGTTGATTCCGCGCGGCGCGGATCTTGCCCCGCCGAAATTGCGGCCGCCGCTTTTGTGATGGCGCGGTAAAGCGCGGGCGCCGTCGCGCGCTCCTCCGGCGTCAAATACGCATTGCGCGAGGAGAGAGCGAGGCCGTCGGCTTCACGCACGGTCGGCACGCCGATGATATCGACCGGCAGGTCAAGATCGGCGACGAAACGCTTGATGACGGCCAGTTGTTGGTAGTCTTTCTCGCCGAACAGCGCGATGTCCGGTGCCGCCTGATTGAGCAGCTTGGTCACGACCGTCGCCACGCCCTCGAAATGCCCCGGACGCAAGGGCCCACATAATACATCGGTCAGGCCCCCGACACGCACCGATGTGGCAAAGCCCTCTGGATACATGGCCGCGGCGTCCGGCGCGAACAGCACATGCACACCGGCGGATTTCAGCATTTCGAAATCGCGGCCCTCATCGCGGGGATAAGCAGCAAAGTCCTCGCCGGGCGCAAATTGCGTGGGATTGACGAAAATCGTCGCGACCACACGATCAGCCATGGCATGGGCGCGTTCCATCAGCGTCACGTGACCGCGATGCAGCGCGCCCATGGTGGGGACCAGGGCGACCGACAGGCCGGATCGTTTCCACGCCTGCACGCGACCGCGCAAGGCGGCCACATCGCGCAGCGTGACGAGGGTATCGTCGGAATGGGTGCTCATATGCGGCGCTGATCGGCCCAATCACTTTTTCGGCGCGGTGACATGATCGGGCCCCGGAAAGCGCCGGGCACGAACGTCGGCGGCATAACTCTCGATCGCGCGCGTCACTTCGACGCCCAAGTCGGCGTAGCGCTTGACGAACCTCGGTGTGAAGTCGCTGAACAGCCCAAGCAAGTCTTCCGCCACCAGCACCTGACCGTCGCAGGCCGGCGAAGCGCCGATGCCGATGGTGGGAATCGCGACATCCGCCGTGATCTCGCGCGCCAGAGTCTCGAGCGTGCCCTCGATGACCATGGCAAACGCGCCGGCGTCGGCCACGGCCTCGGCATCGGCCGCGATGGCCTCGGCGTCGGCGGCAGACTTGCCTTGCGTTTTATAGCCCCCCAACTGGTGCACGGACTGCGGTTTGAGCCCCACATGCCCCATGACCGGAATGCCGCGCGCCGTCAGAAACTTGATGGTCTCGGCCAACTCGCGTCCGCCCTCGATCTTGACGCCGGAGCAGCCGGTCTCGGCCATGACGCGCGCGCACGACCTGAACGCATCGGCGGGCGAGGCCTGATAGGACCCAAAGGGCATGTCGACGATGACGCAGGCGCGCCGCGCGCCGCGCATGACCGCCTGGCCATGGGCGATCATCATGTCCAGCGTCACGCCGAGCGTGGTGTCCATGCCGTAGAGCACCATGCCGAGCGAATCGCCCACCAACAGCAGGTCGACCGCGTCGTCCATGAAGCCGGCCATGGGCGCGCTGTAGGCGGTCACACAGACGATGGGCTGGCGGCCTTTCATGGCGGCGATGTCGCGCACCGTCGTGCGTTTGGTTTTTGCAGCGGGATGTGGCGTCGTGCTCACGTACGTTTCGTCCGAAAGTGTCGGGATGATCGGCGCCGGCGCGTTCTAGCCGATTTCTCGCTTTGGATACAGGCCACTTGCCGTTGCGGCCTCAGTTTCGCGAGCGATATAGCCACAGCACCGCAGCAATGGCCGCCAATAACAATACCACTCCCAACACGGCCGAGAGGGTCATGGGTCTATGTCGAGGATGACAGGGGCAGGCGCATGGCAAAGACAGTCCCGGTCGAGCCGGATTCGCGTAAGACGATCTCGCCGCCTTGGACCCGCAACCCCTCGCGTGCAATGGGCAGACCCAGCCCCGACCCGCCCGCGCGCGCCGAACCCGTAAACGCCACAAAGAGATTGTCGAGGGCCTTCTTGGGCAGGCCCGGGCCGTTGTCGGCGATCACCAAGCAGTCATATTCGCCGTCGCGTTCCAGCGTCAGCGTCACCCGCGTGGCTCCGGCTTCGCCCGCGTTGCGGATGAGATTTTCCAAGGCGCGTTGCAGCAATTCCTGATCGGCGACGATCGTGCGCCCGGCGGGCGCCTCGACGGCAATGGCGAGCGCCGGAAAAACAGCTTTCAGCGAACCCACGACGTCGTCGATCATGGTCCGTAAATCGAGCGGCTGCTTGCGCACGGACGGCAGGCCTTCTTTCGCAAAACGCAGCGTGTTGTTGGACAGCTTCACCGCGCGGTCGATGGCGCGCACGATTCCGCCGGTGATGTGCTTGATCTCGGGATCGACGGTGGCGGCCGCCTCAAGCCGGTCGGACTCGAGCATGGCGGTGGCAAGAATGTTTTTCAGGTCGTGCGAGATTTTGGTGACCGCCGCGCCCACGCCGGCCAGACGCTCCTGTTCCAACAGTGACGCTCGGATTTGCTTCTGCATGTCGGCGAGCGCGAGTTCGGCCGTGCCAACTTCGTCGGCGCGATTGGAGGGCGTGATGACACGGCGCGGATCCTCTGGATCCTCCTGAAACGCCGTGATGTGCGCGGTGAGGCGGCGCAAGGGCCGCACCGCCAGCCATTGGATGGTGGCGTAAACCAGCGCCGCTGTCATGAACGAGATGAAGATGCTCAGCACCAGAATGCGTCGAAAATACTCCCACAACGCCTCGCATAGCGGCCCCTCGTCCATGACGACGTCGACCACGACGCGCGTGTCGAAAGGGCTGAGGCCCGTGACCGCCATGACCTCGGGCGTGCGGTCAGCCATCGTCACGGCGGTGTCAAGAATGAGTGTCCAAACCATGGCTCCGCGCAGGTCATAGACCTTGGGGATGCGCGGCGGGACGCGCGGGCCAAGAGTGCGCGGCGGCATGTTGGGGCGCAGCACCGTCATGCCCAGCATGCCGGCTTGCGCCAGCAGCCGGTCGCGCAGGGCGGCATCGATGCGCCCGGGCGAGGCCTCCAGCGCGGTCATGACCAAATGGGCAGATCCGATTTTCTCCTGGAGATAATCGACGCGGAAACGCGCCAGCGAGGGCACCAAGATCAGCACCTCGGCGAGCATGACGAAGCCGATGGTCAGCACCAGCAGGCGCCAGGACAAGCCGAACCCTGCTCGCGGCACGGCCTTGGCCGGCCGCGCGGGCAAGGCTGTCGTGGACGGTTGGGCGAGGGTTTCCATAGGACGGCGTTGATTTTAACCAAAGATCCGCAATGCGCGCACCAAAACCTTGGTGCGTGGGCCAAACAGCGTGGGCGTGTAGAACGAGCCGGCGGCGCGTTTCGAAATCTCGCCCAGTGTCGGATAGGGCGCCACCATGGTGGCGAGCGCGCCGACCTTTAGGCCATTGCTCATGGCCAGCACCCAGGGCTGGATCAGCTCCCCCGCGCGGGGTCCGGAAATGCCGGCGCCGAGAATCTTGCCACGCGGGGTCACGATAACCTTAATCATGCCGCGGTCCTCGCGCTCGGCGCGTGCACGGTCATTATCGGCAAAAGACGACGTCAGCACCCGGATATGCTCGCCGTGCCGCGCACGCGCTTCCACCTCGGTCAGGCCAGCCTGCGCCAATTCAGGCGACGTGTAGGTGACCCATGGAATCCCGTCGTGATCGGCGCGCGCCGGCAGCCGAAACAGGGCTTGACGAACGACGATGCCGGCATGGTAACCCGCCACGTGGGTGAACTGCGGGCCGCCGCAACAATCGCCGATGGCGAAGATTTTCTTGTTGGTCGTGCGCAAGCGCGCATCGACCGTGATCCCCTGCGGTGTGGCCGCGATTCCCGCCGCGGCAAGATTGAGGCCCGCCACCGTGGGGCGGCGCCCGACCGCGACAAGCAGGTGGCTTCCCGAGACGGCCAGGGCCTCGCTTTCGCGCAAGCAATTCACGGTGATGGTGTCGCCGATTCGGCTGACGGCCGCAGCCCGCATACCCTCGAGAATGCGAACGCCGTCAGCGCTCAGCTGCTTGCGCACGACATCGACCAAGTCGGGGTCGTCCTTCGGCAAGATACGCGCCATCTCGACCAGGGTGACGTCGGATCCGAGATTGCGAAAAGCCTGCGCCAGTTCACAACCAATGGGCCCGCCGCCGAGCACAATCAGATGGCGCGGCAGCGTTGTCAGCTCGAACACATTCTCGTTGGTGAGATGCGGCACTTCCGACAAGCCAGGAATCTGCGGCACAAACGCCTGCGACCCGGTGGCAATGACGAAGCGCCGCGCACGAATGAGCCGGCCGTTCGCTCGCACTGACTTGCCATCGGCGAAGCTGGCTGCGCCTTGAATGACGGTGACGCCGAGCTTCTCGAAGCGTTCGACGGAGTCATGCGGCGCGATGTCGGCAATGACGGCCTGGACATGGCGTTGCACGGCGGCGAAATCGACGTTGACCGACATCGAGAGACCGAAGACCTGCGACTGCCGCGCGCGCGCCGCCAGATGACCGGCCGCGAGCAGAGACTTCGACGGCACGCACCCGGTGTTGAGGCAATCCCCACCCATCTTGCCCTTTTCGATCAGCACCACGCTCGCGCCCATCTGCACGGCACCGGCCGCGACCGACAGTCCGGCCGAGCCCGCGCCGATCACGCATAGATCTGGGGTCAAGATGTCGGCCATGTCATGCCTTCCAACGCCGATAAACAACCGGGACAAGCGCCAGAATCGCGAGGCCGACCAAGGCCCCGATCACGCCGGGCTGCATCAAGGCCCGCGCCGGATCGGCACTGCTACCGGATTCGATGGCGTCGCCGAGCCCGGCACCCAGGGCCGCAAAGACAAACGTTCCCGGGATAATGCCGATGAAAGTCGCGGCCGCGAACGTCCGCAGCCGCACGCCGAGAAACGCCGGCACGAGATTGACCAGGAAAAACGGGAATAGCGGCACCAACCGCAGCACCAACATGTAATTGAAGGCATCGCGGCGAAACCCCTCTTCCATGCGCGCGATGGCCGAACCGGCCTTGGCGCGCAAGACGTCACCCATGACATAACGCGCGAGCAGGAAGATCGCACAAGCGCCGAGAGTCGCCGCCATCACCACCATGAGTGTTGCGGGCACGGCCGAGAACAGCAACCCCCCCGCTATGGTCAACCATACGGCGCCCGGCACGGAGAAGGACACGGCCAAGACATAGATCAGCACAAACCCTCCGGCGGACAATAAATAATGACTTTCCACAAGCTGCTTGAGCGCTCCGTGACGGGCGCGCAGTCCATCCCAACTTAGGTCCTCGGCAATGCCCGAGAAAACAACCGCGGCAAGAATCGCGAAGAACGCAAGCGCCGCGGCCGCCCGCCGCCAGAGCGGGCGTGATGGCACGGGCTGTTGTTCGGTCACCGACGACATGGGTCTTGGCTTTTTTAGATCGTATGTGGCCCAGGCAGTCACAGGCCATCCGTTGACGCGGTAGCATTACCGCATCGACGGCGCGAGTCAGCAGTGCGTGACCGGCGCCGGCACGCCCGGCCACCATGACCACAGTCAGCGAGAGGACGATCGGCCCGCTGCCGCCGGGTTTTCACGCCGGGGCGGCGGACGCCCCAGACCGCCGGGGTTAATTCGTTGAGCGCCCACACACTATTTGACTCCGGCCCCCCCCACCCCTTATACACCGGCAGCCTTCGACGGGGTTGCCCGGTCGAAACCCGACTGCAATCCTAACTCATTGAAAATCCGGAGTTTTTAACGTGAAACGCACGTATCAACCGAGCAAGCTGGTGCGTAAACGTCGCCACGGTTTCCGGTCCCGCATGGCCACGGTAGGCGGACGCAAGGTCCTTGCCAACCGCCGCGCCAAGGGCCGGAAGCGCCTGTCGGCTTGATCCCCCGGCCACCGCCGGGAGCCAACACCATGCGCCGGTCCTGGGGTCGCCTTTTGCGCCGAAGCGAGTTCCTGCGTGTCGCGGGGGAAGGGCTGCGACGCAACACCCCCGCCTTTACGCTCCAGGCTGCGGCCAAGAATCCAAGCGATGAACGCCGGCCAAGCGGCTTCCGCCTGGGCCTCACCGTCAGCCGCAAAGTCGGCAACGCGGTTGAACGCAATCGGGCCAAGCGCCGGCTGCGCGCGGCCGCGGACCGCGTGCTGAACGCCGAGACGCGCGAAATCGACGTTGTGGTGATCGCTCGGCGCGCGGCCATTACGCGTGACTTTGAGCAATTGAGCGCGGACCTGCGACGCACCGTCGATCAAGCCGCGCGCGATCTCGCGTCAGCGGCGAGGCGCAAGCCGTCATGATGGCATCTGTTGTCGGTACGATGCTGCGGGCTCTGATCTGGCTTTATCAGGCGCTGCTCTCACCGCTGATCGGACCCGCCTGCCGGTTCACGCCATCCTGTTCTCGTTATGCCGCGGAGGCCATCGGGCGTTTCGGCCCCTGGACGGGAACTTGGCTCGCGCTCAAACGCATTGGCCGCTGCCACCCGTGGGGCGGGGCCGGGCACGACCCGGTTCCCGATCATGCGGGTTGCACCCATAGCCACGCGGCATCATCTCAGTCCACCGGCGCTCTCAGCACCAAGGGTTCGTGACATTATGGCCGATCAGAAAAACATCGTGTTGGCGGTGGTCTTGTCGCTGATCATCTTGATCGGCTGGGAGGTCTTCTTCGCCCCCAAGCCGGTGCCACAAGCGCCCGCAGACGTTGCTGCCGTCACGGCCGCGATGCCTGCTGCGCCTGGCAGCCTGTCGGACGGCTCAGTGCCGGCGACAGGCGACGTCTCAGCGGTACCCACTCCTGTACCCGCCATCGAGAGCCCTCGTGTGTCGATCGAGACGCCGCACATCAAGGGATCTTTGTCCCTCACGGGCTCGCGCTTCGACGACATCACGCTGCTGAAGTACCGCGAGACCATTGACCCCAAGAGCCCGCCCATCGATTTGCTGTCGCCCGCAAGCGCGGCCAAACCCTATTACGTGGAACTCGGCTGGTTGTCGGGCGACGCCGCGCTTGCATTGCCGAGTGCCACGACCACCTGGACGCCGCGCGATCCCGACGCATCATTGACCGACACGCAACCGGTCGTGCTCACCTGGGATAACGGCGCGGGCCTGCGCTTCACCAAAACCATCCGTGCCGATAAGGACTACATGTTCTCGATCGAGCAGTCCGTTGAAAACTACGGCACGCAGGCCGCAACAATTTATCCCTACGGATTGACCGCGCGTGTCGATACGCCGCCGATCCAGGATTTCTTCATCCTCCATGAAGGGCCGCTTGGCGTGTTCGACGGCGTATTGAAGGAGATGGATTATAGCGAACTGCAGAAGGAGCAGCGTTTCACCACGCCGTCCACCGGCGGATGGGCCGGGTTCACCGACAAATATTGGCTGACGGCCTTGGCCTTCGATCAGTCGATGAAGGTTGACGCCAGCTTCAATCATGCGGTCGTCAATGGCCGCGATCGTTACCAAACCGACCTGCGCGGCGCGGCGATCACGATCGCGCCCCAGGAGACCAAGACGATCAAATCGTTCGTCTTTGCTGGCGCCAAGGAAGTTCAACTGCTCGACAGCTACGCCGAGACCTTGGGCATCGCGCAGTTCGATCTCGCCATCGATTTCGGATGGTTCTATTTCCTCACCAAACCGTTCTTCTACATCCTGATCTGGATGAAGGAGACGCTGGGCAATTTCGGCCTGGCCATCCTGGGCCTGACGGTGCTGCTGCGCCTGTTGATGTTCCCCTTGGCCAATAAGCAATTCGCGGCCATGAGCAAGCTGAAAAAGCTGCAGCCCGAGATGCAAAAGCTGCAGCAGCGCCACGCCGATGATCGCGTGAAGCTGAACCAGGAGATGATGGATCTTTATAAGCGTGAGAAGGCCAACCCATTGGCTGGGTGCCTACCGATCCTGATTCAGATTCCGATTTTCTTCGCGCTTTACAAAGTGCTGTTCGTGACCATCGAAATGCGTCATGCGCCGTTTTACGGCTGGATTCATGATCTCTCGGCCCCAGACCCCACCAGCCTGTTCAACCTGTTCGGATTGCTGCCCTTTGGCGTGCCCTCGTTCCTGATGATCGGCGCTTGGCCGGTGATCATGGGCATCACCATGTACCTGCAGCAGAAGCTGAACCCGCAGCCGGCCGACCCGATTCAGGCCAAGGTGTTCATGGTGCTGCCGTTCATGTTCACCTTCTTGCTGGCCTCTTTCCCGGCGGGCCTCGTGATTTACTGGGCCTGGAGCAACGTGCTCGGTATCCTGCAACAATGGGTGATCATGCGCCGCATGGGCGTTTCGGTCTAACGGCGCACGGCCGTGACCGACCGAGCAGCCGCCATCGAGGCCGGAGTGAGGCTTTTCAATAGGCCCGCGGTCTTCGTCGCTGGCGCCGCCAGCGAGGCCGGGATTCCCGCCACCAAACTGCCCGAAATCGCGTTTGCCGGGCGCTCCAACGTCGGCAAGTCGAGCCTGATTAATGCGCTGGCCGGGCGGCGCGATCTGGCGCGGGCCTCCAACACGCCGGGGCGGACGCAGGAAATCAATTTCTTCGATCTCGGCGGGCGCCTGATGATCGCTGATCTGCCCGGCTACGGCTATGCCGTGGCGCCGAAAGACAAGAAGGCCGCCTGGTCGGCACTGACGCAACGCTATCTCAAGGGCCGGCCAACCTTGCGCCGCGTCGTGCTCTTGGTCGATAGCCGCCACGGGCTGAAGGACACCGACGAAGCGTCGATGACGTCATTTGATGACTCAGCCGTCAACTATCAGATCGTCATGACCAAGGCCGACAAGGTCAAGCCGGCTGAACTCAAAGACATCCATGCCGCCGTTACGGCGGCGGCGGCCAAGCATGTCGCCGCCCACCCCGAGGTTTTGATCACCAGCGCCGCCGAGGGGACGGGCATCCCCGAGTTGCGAGCCGCCTTGTCAGAACTGGCGCTGCCGGAGTAGGTGTAATCTGCTCACTCGGCCATGCCCCATATTTCACCATAGGGACTCTCGCGCATCATGAACGGACCGGCGAACAAAGACGATTGGTTGGCGAAGGCGGGCGTTTTGGCCGACGCCTTGCCGTTCATGCGCGAGCATTCCGGCGAGACCGTCGTCGTCAAGTACGGCGGGCACGCCATGGGCGACGAGACCGTGGCCGAGAACTTCGCGCGCGACATCGTGTTGCTGAAGCAAGTCGGCATCAATCCTATTGTGGTGCACGGCGGCGGGCCGCAGATCGGGGCCATGCTCGATCGTCTGAAGATCAAAAGTTCATTCATCGACGGTCTGCGCGTGACCGACGCCGATACCGTGGACATCGTCGAGATGGTCCTCAGCGGGTCGATCAACAAGCAGATCGTCTCGGCCATCAACCGCGCCGGCGGCTTCGCCATCGGCATGTCTGGCAAGGACGGCAACCTGATCAAGGCGCAGAAGATTCGCCGCACCAAGAAGGATCCAGGCTCCAACATCGAGAAAATTCTCGACTTGGGTTTCGTCGGCGAACCGACGGCGATCAATCCCCATATTCTCGACACGCTCGAAAAGTCCGACATTATCCCCGTGATCGCGCCCATCGGCGTGGGGCCCAACGGTGAAACCTACAACATCAACGCCGACACCGTGGCGGGCGCCGTCGCGGGCGCCGTCGGCGCCACGCGCCTGCTGATGCTCACCGACGTGGCGGGCGTGCTCGACGACACCAGCCGCCTGATCAAGGAAATGACCGTCGAGCGCGCCAAAACCCTGATGCTGGCCGGAACCATCAACGGCGGCATGATTCCCAAGGTGGAAACCTGCCTCGATGCCGTTGAGCAAGGCGTGAAGGCCGCGGTGATCATGGATGGGCGCGTGCCGCACGCGGTGCTGCTGGAACTCTTCACGCCCTCGGGCGCGGGCACGTTGATCAAGTCGAAATGAACCGGGAGCGACCCGACCATCGTCACCTCGGCGCACGGACCGAGACTTGGATTTTCGACCTCGACAACACGTTCTATCGGCCGACGTCGCGGCTGTTCGATCAGATCGACGCGCGGATGAAAGCCTTCATCGCGCGTGAATTGGGTTTGAGCCTCGCCGAGGCCTTCGTGTTGCAGAAGAAGTACTTTCGCGAATTCGGCACGACGTTGCGCGGACTCATGAACAATCACGGCACATCGCCGGATGCGTTCCTCGATTTCGTGCACGACATCGACCATTCCGTCTTGACGCAGGACGGGGAACTTTCCCGGGCGATAGAGCAACTGCCCGGCCGCAAAATCATATTTACCAATGGAACTGCGTTTCATGCCGAACGCGTGATCGAACGCCTGGGCTGTTCCGCTCATATCGACGACATTTTCGACATCCGCGCGGCGCGTTACATGCCCAAGCCCAACCATCAGCCTTATCACGATCTCTTGGTCCGCCATGGCATCGCGCCCAAGCGCGCCGTGATGATCGAGGACTCCCAGGCCAATTTAAAGCCTGCCGCCGACCTTGGCATGACCACGGTTCTCGTGCATGACGCCAGCGGACCGCACCCCGAGCCCGGCGCTGCGCACTGCGACTTCGTGATCGACGACCTGCCGCGCTGGCTACGTGCGGCGGCGACCGGACAGGACAATGCTCCCCACCAGCCCGTCACCCCGCCGTGCTGAGGCGCGCACCGTCTCGGAACATGCTGAGTTGCCATTCGAGTTCGGACTCGCTGGCATCGAACCATCCGCCGGCCCGCGGCTTAATAACCTGTTCGGGCGTGACGCGGGCAATCTTCAACTGAAGAACTTCGGCCTCGCTGGCGGTGAAGTCACCGGCCCAGGCAACCGCCAACATGCCCTTGGCGCTGGAGGAGCGGATCACGTCGGCCACGGCCTGGACCGGCATGTTGGACTTCACGGCCAGGGCGGCCACGGCGAGGGTCGAAAGGCCTTCTTGCGCCACCTTCATGACGGCGGACGTGGTCAGCTTGCCGGCGGTGGCCAGGTCGGCGGCGTGTTTCTCGGCGCGGCGCAAGGCCGCGGCATCCAGCGCCTGGGCCAGCGGGTCGGGCACGGTCGCCGTGCCGTCTTCGGCGCGCTTCAGCTTTTGCCGCACCATGTGACCGAGCGCGGCGGTCGTGGCAGCGTCGAAATCTTCGCGCGCCGCCATGGCTTGCAGCAACGAGTCGGCGACAAACTCTGCGATACGCAAGGCCGCCCGCGCGGGCAATTGGCGCCGGTGAGCCAGCGGATCGTGCCAAGACTGATAGACCGGCGCCGCATCGACGATGGCATCGAGCGTGGCTTCGCGGATCTGAGCGCTTTGATTGCGGAGCAACGCGGCGATGGCGTCGATGTCTCCGGTGCCGACAATGGCGTTGGAGACGTCTTCGCCGACATTGATGCGCCGCGAGATGGCCACCAAGGACGCCGTCAAGGGGCTGCTTTGGATGATCTCGATGAGATCTTCGTCCGTCAGGACCGGCGAAAACTGCAGGACCGGTGCCGCCACCGAAATCTCGGGATCGCGGGCCAGCTTCGAGATAATGTCGTGGGGCGCCTCGGGCAGACACTTAAGGGCCTCGGAGAGGGCGCGCCGAACCCGCGGAAGCTGGTCGCGCGCGAGCAACGTCAAGACTTGATGGACCGTTCGCGATGCCTTGTTCGCCTGGTCCTTGGCAAGTTCCGGCAGGATTCGCCCGAGACGCTCGGCGAGATCGCTCCGAACGTCGGCATCGTCGTCGGCGGCCAGCACCAACGATGCCTTTCCCGGAGTGACAGTGTTGGTCGCGATCAAGCGGCGCACCGAGGTATCAGGGTCGCGGGCCAAGAAGAACAATATCTCGGGCTCCAAATCGCCGCGCGCGGCGAGCGCCTTGCGCACCTCCACATCGGGATGGTCGAGGAGATCGCGTGCTTGCTCGTAGGTGATCTTGTGCCCCGGCAACCCCAAGAGATGCACCAAGCGTGCCTTGCTGGGCGTCATGACTCGATTCCGTTGGCCGCCGCCGCGGGCGCGATAGCAAAAGCGCCCTTCCCTCCGCGCTTGGCCTCGTACTTGGCTTCGTCAGCCCGGGCCATGACGCCGTCGACGGATTCCGCGCCGCTGGGTTGCCACAGGGCGATGCCGATGGACATACCCAAAGGACGCGCGGCACTGCCGGAATAGGGCGCCAAAGCCTTGCTGCGCTCGAGAATTTGCTTGGCGCGCATTTCACCGGCGGATTGGTCAGCGCCCACCAGCCACACGGCAAATTCGTCACCTCCCAGACGCGCCACGACGTCCGTTGGCCGCGTGCTTTGCAGCAGAATGTCGCGTACCTTCACCAACAATTCGTCGCCCGCTTGATGCCCGCGAATATCGTTCACGTATTTGAAGTTGTCGAGATCGACATACATCAGCACCGAGGTTCCCGCGTCGGAGCGCAGGCGCGAGACATGGCGGCCCAGGGCATCGAGAAACGCCCCGCGATTGAGCAGGCCGGTGAGCGCGTCGGTGCGCGAGATGCGCAGGATGTGTTCGTGGTGGGCGAGCTGCTCGATGGTCACGCCGATCTGATTGGCGATATCGGCGATGAGCAAGCGATCATCGTCGGTCCAGGGGCCGCGCTCGATGTCGCGCCACAGAACAACAACCCCATTGGTGGCCGCTTGATAGCGCGCCGGAGCCGCGAGAACCTGCCAGGAGTCGCGCAACACTTCGGCCGCGCCCGCCCCCCCCGCAAAAAGCGTAAGAATCGCTGAAGGATCAGGTGCGGCCGCGTTACCGAACTTAGCTGCGGGGACGTAATCGGTACGGCCTTCAATCAGATTCGGTTCGGGCGTTTGCGTGGCGCGGAAAATTTGCGCGTAATCGGCGCCCAACCCCTTGGCCAAGGCCTCCGCCGCCACGTTGAGCATAGCCTCGGGGTTCACCTCGTCGCGGAAAGCCCGCACGATGCGGGTCAAGACGCGTTCACGATTGTTGACGCGCACCAGGGCCGCCTCGCGCTCGCGCAGTTCGGAGACATCGCGGCACACACCACGCGCGCCTTGCCAGGCCCCCTCGCCGTCAATGAGCGGCAAGGCGCTGACCACCATGCACGCCATACGGCCGTCGCGGCGCTTGAGCCACACTTCGTGATATTCCAAGCGGTCGTGCGTCAGAAATGGGTTGGGATCGCTCGCCTCGGCCGCCGTCAGCGCCGCAGGATCAAGCGCAAGCAATTCTTCGGCGCCGTAGCCCAAGGCGCCATGGGGCGTGACATAGGAAAATTTCCGGTCAGGGCCGGTTTCCCACGTGAAGTCGCTGGAGATTTCGACGAAATCGCGATAGCGGCGACGGCTATCGACCAGTGCACGCCGCAAGCTGTAGTCGAGCGTCAAATCCCTCAGAAAGCAGAATGCCGCTTTGCCGTCGTTGACAGGAACGATGGTGACTTGCAGGTGCTGAATGGCGGGACCGGCGCCGACATCGACCATGTCGACCAGAGCGCGGTCGTTCTCGAGCGCTCGCAAGGCAAGGCCCACGATCTTGTCGCGGTCGCTGGCATCAAAACGTTCGAGCAAGGCCTTGGCCAGCGGGTTGACCGGCGCGAGCGCTTTGTTGCGCGCAACTTCAAATGTCGCTTCTTCGTAGCGCTCCAGCGCAGCGCGCGAAATCACCGACGCCCGCGCCGACGGATTCCCCCTGGACTGAACGTCGGCCTCGGCCGACGTGACGGACCGGACCATGTTGTTTTCTCTTGTGGTTACAACGTTTTAGGTATGCCGATTCGAAGGTTTTGAGTCAAAAACTATGTCGTAAAGATTCCGTGCACTTCGGTCATTGGGTGGTCTTTGCGACGTTGACACCCCAGCCTTGCTGGCTATGTTCACGCGGCCAGCCACGCCGCCTCGGGATGAAAATAGATATGGAAATCAAGCAATTAGAGCAGACTATCGCTGCCGCCTGGGAACAGCGCGACGGTATCCACGCCACAACCCAGGGTGCTGTGCGCGACGCCGTGGATGCGGCGCTCAACTTATTGGACGGCGGGACGGCGCGAGTCGCCGAAAAGCGCGACGGGCGCTGGCATGTGAATGAATGGCTCAAGAAGGCTGTCTTGCTGTCGTTCCGGCTCAACGACAACACGATGATGAGCGGTGCCCCGGCCGGGGCTTCTTGGTGGGACAAGGTACCCTCGAAGTTCGCGGGTTGGGGTCAGGGACATTTCAAACAAGCCGGATTTCGCGCCGTGCCCGGGGCCGTGGCGCGCCGCTCGGCGTTTATTGCGCCGGGCGTGATCCTGATGCCGAGCTTCGTCAACGTCGGCGCCTATGTCGATAGCGGCACGATGGTCGATACATGGGCGACGGTGGGCAGCTGCGCGCAAATCGGCAAGAACGTCCATATCTCGGGCGGCGCAGGGATCGGCGGCGTGCTGGAGCCGCTCCAAGCAAGCCCGGTGATTATCGAAGATAACTGCTTCATCGGCGCGCGTTCGGAAGTGGCCGAGGGTGTCATCGTTGAAGAAGGCGCAGTGCTGTCCATGGGCGTATTCATCGGGGCGTCGACCAAGATCATTGACCGCGCCACCGGCGAGGTTTTCATGGGCCGTGTGCCGCCTCACTCGGTCGTGGTCCCCGGCTCGTTGCCCGGCAAGCCCTTGCCCGATGGCACGCCAGGGCCCAGTCTCTATTGCGCGGTCATCGTCAAGCGCGTCGACGCCAAGACCCGCGCCAAAGTGTCCATCAACGAACTGCTGCGCGATTGAACACGCCCCCGCCTTCATCCGCCACGCCCGCGGCGTTGAGCCACCCCCTCGAGCTTGCGCGCGCGCTCATCCGCCGCCCGAGCGTGACGCCGCGCGACGAAGGCGCATTGGATGTGCTCCAGACTGCGCTCACGGACTTAGGTTTCAACTGCCACCGGCTGACTTACGCCGACGAAGGCGCGCCGGCGGTCGACAATCTTTATGCGCGACTCGGGACGGGCCATCCGAATTTTTGCTTTGCCGGGCATACCGACGTCGTGCCGGTGGGCAATGGTTGGACGGCTGAACCCTTCGCGGGCGATGTGATCGACGGTTACCTTTACGGCCGTGGCGCTGCGGACATGAAAAGCGCCATCGCCGCCTTCGTCGGCGCCACGGCGCAATTTCTTGCCGCGCATCGGCCGCCCAAGGGCTCCATTAGCCTGCTCATCACCGGGGATGAAGAGGGCGATGCCATCAACGGCACCAGGAAAGTGCTCGATTGGATGCGCGCCCACGGCGAGAAGATCGACGTCTGTGTGGTCGGCGAGCCGACGTCCGCCAAGACCCTAGGCGACATGGTCAAGATCGGCCGGCGCGGCAGCCTGACGGCCAAGCTGGAAGTCTTCGGCACGCAAGGGCATTCGGCCTATCCCCACCTCGCCGACAATCCCATCATGCGATTGATGCACATGCTGCGTGCCATCACCGAAACGCCGTTGGACAAGGGCTCAGCGCACTTTCAAGCCTCGACGGTGGCCATCACCACGATCGATGTCGGAAACGCAGCAGCTAACGTTATTCCTGGCTCGGCCAGGGCAGCCTTCAATATCCGCTTCAATGACCACCATTCGGGGGCATCGCTCCAGGATTGGCTGAAGCGCACTTTCGACAAGACGGCCGATGGCGGCCACTACGACCTGAAGGTCCGCGTGTCCGGCGAGTCTTTCTTGACCCCGCCCGGAGATCTCAGCGACCTTGTCGTCGGCGCCGTCCGCGATGTGACGGGATTGACGCCCGAACTCTCGACAACGGGCGGCACGTCCGATGCGCGCTTTATCAAAGATATGTGCCCGGTTTGCGAGTTTGGCCTGGTGGGCCTGACCATGCACAAAGCCGACGAGCGCTGCGCGTTGAAAGACTTGGACAGCCTGACCGCGATCTACCGCCGCATGCTCGAGCGTTATTTTATCGGCAAATGATCAGCGCCAACCGCCTTGCGTCGGTGATTCACGGCCTGCGCGTTTTGCTGCGTCTCGACGTGGACTACGTCGAGCACTTCGAGCGCACTTACGACGGATTTGTTCGCTCGTTCTTGCCCGCTCTCATCCTCGCGCCGCTTCACTTTGCCCATATCGCACTGGCTTACGGCAAGCAAGATATGCTGCCCCATGTCGGCGTCTACGCCATCACCGAGGTTATTGCGTATGTGATGACGTGGACGCTTTTTCCGTTGGTGATGATCTATGTGGCGCGGTTGTTGCACCGCGAGGAGCGCTACTTCGCCTATATGGTTCCTTACAATTGGTTTCAGCTGCCGCTGGGGCTTGTCGTGCTGCCGCTAACGATCATCGGCGACCTGGAATTGATCGCGACAGAGGCCTTTTCGTTCTTGAGCCTCTTGGTGTTGGGCGTCTTGCTGACCTACACCACGTTTCTGGCCCGCACCGGCCTGCGTGTGTCGACGGCTACAGCTTTCGGTCTCGTTGTTCTCGATATCGTTCTGAATCTCCTCGGCGGTCAGATGATCGAACGAATTCAGTCGCCGGGATAACGCACGCCGACCAAGTAGAGGCCGGCGGCAGGGGCCGTGGGCCCGGCCTTGGCGCGATCCCGCGCCGCCAAGGCGGCGGCCACATCATCGGCCGTCCACTTGCCCTCGCCGACGAATTTCAAAGTCCCCACGATGTTACGCACCTGATGATGCAGAAACGAACGGGCCCGGGCTTGGATGACGATCTCCTCGCCGCGCCGCGCGACACTTAATTCATCGAGTGTGCGGACGGGTGAGTCCGCCTGGCATTCGGCGGCGCGAAAACTGGTGAAATCGTGTTTGCCGACAAGCTTCTGGGCGGCGGCGTGCATGGCCTGGGCGTCCAATGTCATCGGCAGCCACCACGCCCGATCGCGGTCCAGTGCCAGCGGCGCGCGGCGGTTGACGATGCGGTACTCATAGCGTCGTTCAAGCGCCGAGAAGCGGGCATGAAAGTCGTCGGCCACACGCGTCGCCTTTAGAACTGCGATGGGGTTCGGCCGCAAATGCGCATTGAGCGCGTTGGCGACAACGTCCTCGGAATCTCCGCGTGGAATATCGGCATGGGCGACCTGACCCAACGCATGAACGCCTGCGTCGGTGCGGCCGGCCGTATAGACGATGATATCGGCCTGGCAATAAGCCTTGAGGGCCGATTCCACGGCCGCCTGCACCGATGGCCCGTTGTCTTGGCGCTGCCACCCCACGAACGGCGTGCCGTCATACTCGATGGTCAATTTAAACCGCGGCATTAGGCGAGCGTGCTCCGCAGGCGCGGCGGCTCAATGGTTTCGGCGCCGTTGGCTGACAGCCATTCGTCGGCCAGAATTGCCCAGCGTTCGTGATCGCGCCAAACGCCGTCGATTTGCAAGTAGGCTGGCGAGAATCCTTCCTTGCGGAACCCGAGGCGCTTGATGAGCGCGAGGGATGCGAGGTTCGCGGGCTGCACGTTGGCTTCGATACGATGCAAGTCGAGGGCCGTGAATGCGTGATCCAGGACCAGCGCCAAGCCTTCGGTCATGTAACCCCGCCGGGCGTAGTCCGTGCCGATGTAGTAGCCAAGGGAGCCACCCCTAAGACCGCCCAGAATCACGTCGTTGATGTTGACCACCCCGATCAGGGCGTCGTCTTCGAGCCGACCAAGGCAGAAGCCGTAGGTCCGTCCTTCCTCGAGCCGATCGAGATAAGCGCGAAACCGGCGGGAATCGACGGCGGGAAACACCCAGGGGCGATGGAAGCCCTGACTGGCCGTGGTCATGGCCAGAAACTCGTCGGCGCAGTCCCGCGTCGGCGTGAAGAGGTACACCGTATCGCCTTGCACCAGAATCTTGCGCTTGCGGCCGAACATGCGGCTCGTCCCTTTGCTCGCACGCCACTTTAGGCGATGCGTGCTCCCGTGGGCAATGTGAAGCCGCGCAAGAAGTCCGTCAAAGGCATGGCGGCGCGGCCCGCGCGCTGGAGCTGGATCGGGCGGATCGCGCCCGTGGCGCAAGCAATGGTCATGTCGGCGGCAATGATTGCGCCCGCCTGGCCTTGACCGTCGACGGATTCCGCCCGCAAGATCTTGATCCGCTCGCCGGAAATCTCGAGCCATGCGCCTGGAACCGGTGAGAGGCCATGAATATGCCGCACCACGTCACGCGCCGGGCGAGTGAAATCGATCTTGGCCTCGGCCTTGTCGATCTTGGCCGCGGAGGTCACGCCTTCCACAGGCTGGGCGACCGGCTTGATCGTTCCACGCTCAAGATCGCGCAAGGCCTCGACAACCGCCTCGGCGCCAAGGGCGGCAAGCCGGTCATGCAGCTCTCCGGCCGTGGTTGTTTCATCGATGGCGCATTCCCTGCGCAGCAAGATGGCGCCCGTATCGAGGCCCGCGTCCATCTGCATGATGGTAACGCCGCTGACGGTGTCGCCCGCCATGATGGCGCGCTGAATCGGCGCGGCACCGCGCCAGCGCGGCAGCAGCGAGGCGTGAATGTTGACGCAGCCCAATCGTGGCGCATCCAAGATGGGTTGTGGCAGGATCAATCCATAGGCCGCCACGACGGCGATATCGGCTTTCAATGCCGCGAACTCGGCCTGGACCTCGATTGACTTGAGCGACTTGGGCACACGCACGGCGATGCCGCGCGCCTGGGCCCACGCATGGACCGGGCTCGGCCGCTCGTGTTGGCCGCGCCCGGCGGGACGCGGCGGCTGGGTGTAGACGCACACGACGTCATGGTGCGCGGCGACGCGCGCCAGCGCCGCGACGGCAAACTCGGGCGTTCCCATGAAGATGACGCGCATGGATGCGGTCAATGCCGAGGCCGTTTAGACCGGCTCAAGCGCGTGACGCTTGCCGAGTTTTTTCTGTTTGCTCAGGCGCCGCAGGATGATGTTGCGCTTGAGGCTGGAGATATGGTCGACGAACAGCACGCCCTCGAGATGGTCCATCTCGTGCTGAATCACGACCGACAGCAGTCCGTCGGCCTCGATCTCTTGGAGCTTGTTGTTTTCATCCACGTAACGCACGCGGATCTTATCGGGGCGCTCGACCATGTCGTATTCTTGCGGCAACGACAAGCAGCCCTCTTCGTGGAGCTTCTTTTCCTCCGACGCCCACACAATTTCGGGGTTGGCCATTTTCAGCGGCTGCGGCGCGCGGCCTTCGCGCGCGGGGTCGACCACGATGATACGCTTCGTCACGCCCACCTGCGGCGCGGCAAGGCCGATGCCCGGCGCGTCGTACATGGTTTCCAACATGTCGGCCATGAGCTTGGCCGTGGCGGTATCGACCTGCTCCACAGCGGCGCACTTGCGCTTCAAGCGCGGATCGGGGGCGACAATGATGTCCAGCAGGGCCATGGCGGGCGGAGCGTTGTTGACGAAGGTGAGGTGAGATAGGGCGGAACAATGCCGGGGTCAACCGGCCAGCAACAGGTGCGCCCAGAGCACGCCGGCCACGACCAAGACGCCCACGCCGGTGGCCACCACGGCGCGGCGGCGCATATCGGCTGCGGGAGTGTTTAAGGTATGCAGGCTAAGCTGAGGCGCCAAGAGGCAAAACGCGCCCTCGGCCATCAATAGCCATGCAAACACCGTGAGCACGACGGCCGGGCCGCTCCAGATGGGGTGCAGCACTGCGATCAGTGAGCCGATGGCCATGACCACCGCGCCATGACCGCGAATGGCAATCGGGCCCAGCTCGGCGAGGCGCTGGTAATAGGCGAGCCAGAAACCGGCGCGGTAAATCTGCGACAAACCCAAGACGCCGAGAATGACCGCGGCGCTGGCCTGAACGATCAACACCATGGTTCAGACCGAGACGGTCAATACTCGATCTTCGCCGTGTACTCGAGCACGGTTTGCCCCTTGGCCGGCACGTCGAGCAACCATTCGGCCATGTTGGCGTTGCTGGCGACACGGCTGTGGCTCTCGCGTGTGATCTCCCATGACCCGGCCAGCGGCTCGATCACGCGAACGCCGACGGGCTTGGTCTTGGCATTTTTCAAGGTCACCTTCCAGGCCACCAGCGTGATGCGGTCGGAGGCGCGCACAAAACTGGTTTGCTCCCGCTCGAACGTCACGTCGAAGTCGCGCCCGATGTCGATGCGCACCTCGCCGCCTTGCGGCGTATGCACCAAGGCATCTTCGCCTAGGAACTGCGAGGCGCCCGATGCGTCCTGCCCATAGACCCGCAACGAGCCCGCCGGAAGGGGCAAACCGAAACCGGCATCAGCGTCATTCTTGAATGTGATGGCCTGCTCGGCCTGAGCGGGCGTTGTGCGGCCCGGCACCTGACTGTTGTAAAAATAGACTTCGCCGCGCACGAGATATTCTTTCTTGGCCTTAAGGCCGCTGCCGTCGAGCAGCGCCAGCTGTTTGGTTTGGTTGTTGCCCAAGCTCACCGGCCTCGCGACATCGTACAAGTGGTATCCGCCGAGTTCCTGGCGTTGCACGCCGGGCGCCGGAGCTGCAGCTGCCATCGCGGTCAGAGAGTCACCGCGCGCGGCTTTCATCATCGGCTGGGGCGCAATCCGGTTGAGAGCGCCCGACACGAGTTTCACTTTCGCGTCCTTAAAATCAACGCCGGTCGTGTTGGTCACCGTCGCCCAGGCCGCGAGGTCGAGCCGGTTGGATTCGGAATCGAACTCGGCGACATAATCTGCCCGCCAGGACAATCCGCCCGATAAGTAGCTGAGTTCCATCAGCGCTTCACGGCTTGGGTCCGCCTTCGCGGTAACCAACAGCGCCGGCGTGGGGCGCAATCCGGCCGGAATCTTGTCGAATACGACCCGCCCTGGGATTTGGGAATGAATTTTTCCCGCGATCTCGAACAACGGCTCATCCTCGATCGATAGAACCTTGGCCCGTTCGGACGTCTCGCGGCCCGTGGCCGGATTCATGGTGAGAATTGTCACCTCTTGGCCGACGGAACGCTCCAGCAATGTTTGCGGTGAGGCCACATTGAAGTCGAAAGTCTGCTCGACGATCTCCCAGGGCGCACCGTCGAGCACGCTCAACAGCGCGGTCTCGGGCCGCATATGGGCGCTGACCCCCGAGAACGCGAAAGTCGCCTCGGCGCGCGGCGGGCGCAGGGCGCGGCGGTCCTTGATGAGGGCCAGATCGCTTTCGTAAATGGTCAAATCCAGGCCCTTGCGCGCGGTGACTGGAATGTCCACTTCCTGGCCAACCGCGCAAAAGGGCAATGCCGTGAAACACAGCGCCGCCAAAGCGCGGGTTCGAAGATCGTGCATGGTGATCGGCTCTTTTTTTCCTGAAGACCGTGAAGTTGAGCGGGAAATCGTTTCGCCGCAGACTCCTTTGGAATATTGTCGCCATCATGGCAGCCCATGGCCGGAGCGCAAAGCGGTGTTAATCATTTCCCTCGTGGCGATCGCGGCCGCCGCCGTCTTCGCGGCCCTGGCCGTGTGGCTGGCCATCCGTTCGCGGGGCACGGCCGCCCAAGATGACACACGTTTCACGTTGCTCGCCGAACAGCTGCGGCTGTTGGCCGACAGCCAGTCGGCCCTGACCGGTCGGCTGGCGCAACTGGGCGAGGGACAAGTGGCGGCCCAGGCCAAGTTGGGTGAGCACCTTCAGGCGCAAGAACGTAACGTCACCAAACTGCTGGAAGAGCGTCTAACCGAGGTGAGCCGGCGCGTCGGCGAGAATTTGCAAAAAGCCGGCGAGAAGACGTCCGAGACCCTGGGCCAATTGCAAGAGCGCCTGGCGGTGATCGATTCGGCGCAAAAGAACATCGCGGCCTTGTCGGAAGACGTCGTCAGCCTGCAAGATCTGCTGTCGAACAAGCAGGCCCGCGGCGCCATCGGCCAAACCCAGATGGAAGATCTGGTCGCCAACATGCTGCCGTCGGATGCCTATGAATTTCAGTTCACGCTGTCCAACGGCAAGCGCGCCGATTGCGTGATCAAGTTGCCCAACCCGCCGGGGCTGATCGCGGTGGACTCCAAATATCCGCACGAGGCCTATGCGCGGCTCATGGCCGCCGCCGATGAGCGCGAACACGTTGCCGCCGCGCAGTCCTTCCGGGCCGATGTGATCAAGCACATCAAGGATATTGCCGAAAAGTACATCGTCCCCGGCGAGACGGCGGACTCGGCCATCATGTTCGTCCCCGCCGAATCGGTCTTCGCCGAGCTGCACGACAATTTCGCTGGCGTGGTGGAGGAAGGCTTCAAGCGTCGGGTGTACATTGTCTCGCCGACCACGCTCATGGCCACGCTGAACACCGTGCGCGCGATCTTGAAGGACGCGCGCATGCGCGAGCAGGCGCACTTGATCCAGAAGGAAATCGCCGAGTTGATGAAAGATATGGCGCGCCTGGACAAGCGAGTCGGGGACCTCGGCAAGCACTTCGAGCTGACGGCGCGCGATGTCGCGGAGATTCAAACATCGACACGCAAGCTCATCAAGCGCGGCGTCGCCATTGAAAGCATTCCCCTGGAGAGCCGGGGCGCCGACACCGCCCTCCGGCTGGATCTGGCGACCCACGGCGATGACGCGGAGCCGCAACCCCGGCGCGAGCTTTTGCAATAAGGCAATGCATTTCTTGATTGCGCCCGGGTTTCGCCTTAAATGGCGAGGACTTTAGCTCGCGTCGCGCCACAGTTCGTCGTGGTTCTTGGGGAGGCGTCTCATGTCGGGTTCAATTTTCGCCGTCATCGTTTTGTTCCTGGGCGTCATCATCGTCTTCAAGGCGGTGGTCGTGGTGCCGCAGGGCTGGAACTACACCGTCGAGCGTTTCGGCAAGTACACCACCTCGCTGTCGCCGGGCCTGCAACTCATCACGCCGTTCATCGAGTCCATCGGCCGCAAGTTGAACATGATGGAGCAAGTGCTCGACGTGCCCTCGCAGCAGGCCATCACCAAGGACAACGCCGCCATCACCGTGGACGGCGTGATGTTCTACCAGGTGCTCGACGCCGCCAAAGCGGCCTACGAAGTCAGCAATTTGAGTCTGGCGGTCTTGAACCTCACCATGACCAATATCCGCACGGTCATGGGCAGCATGGACCTGGACGAGCTGTTGTCGCAGCGCGACGCCATCAATGCCCGGCTGCTGCGCGTGGTCGACGAGGCCACCTCGCCGTGGGGCATCAAGGTCACCCGCATCGAGATCAAGGACATCCAGCCGCCGCGCGACCTGGTGGAAGCCATGGCGCGGCAAATGAAGGCCGAACGCGAGAAGCGCGCCGAAATTCTGGAGGCCGAGGGCACCAAGCAGTCGTCCATCCTGCGCGCCGAGGGCCAGAAACAGTCGCAGATTCTGGAAGCCGAGGGCAAGCGCGAAGCCGCCTTCCGCGAGGCCGAGGCCCGCGAGCGCCTGGCCCAGGCCGAGGCCAAGGCGACCGAAATGGTCTCCGAGGCCATCGCCAAGGGCGACGTGCAGGCCGTCAACTATTTCGTCGCGCAGAAGTACGTCGAAGCCCTCAAGAGCGTCGCCACGGCGCCCAACAGCAAGTTGGTGCTGATGCCCCTGGAGGCTTCGGGTGTGATCGGCGCCATCGGCGGCATCGCCGAACTGGCGCGCGAGGCCATGACGCGCAATAGCAGCAGCGGCGGCAGCGAACCCCCGCCGCCGACAGCACGCAGCGCACGCATTCCCACCGCTGGCTAAGCCTCTAGAGTCAAATTCGATCAAACCGAATCACATCGCCTCGATAACTCATTCTTTTTGGTCGCATTTCCACCGATTTTTTCGTGGGCCAACCGGCTCCCACTTGTCGGGGAAATGCTCTAGATAGGGGAATTCAATGGCCGACTTTGATCTCACGGAGTTGCTCAAGGGGTTTAACCACTGGTCGTGGTGGATCACGGCCGTGGTCTTGTTCGTGATCGAGCTGGTCGCGCCGGGAGTGTTTTTCCTTTGGATCGGCTTGGCCGCGGTCGTGGTCGGATTTGTGGCGCTGCTTTTCCCGGACCTCGGCTGGCAGATCGATTTCGTGATCTTCGCGGTGCTGGGCGTGATCTCGGCGGTATTGGGCCGGCGGTATTGGAAGTCAAAGCCCGGCGATAGCGCCGACCCGACGCTCAATCAGCGCGGTGTTCAATATGTCGGCCAGGTGTTCACGCTGGAAACGCCCATCGAGAACGGCCATGGACGAATCAAGGTGGCCGACGGCTCGTGGCTGGTGAACGGCCCCGATTTGCCCAGCGGCGCCAAGGTGCGCGTCGTGGGCGCCGAAGGCGCGCGACTCAAGGTGGAGAGCGCTTAGCGTTTAGTAGCTGGACCGGGCACTGGGCGACGACGCCGTGGCCGCCACGTCGCCCTCACGCGGGACTTCCACGCGCACGGTCTTGGTGGAACCCGACGCGCCGGGGAAATCCTTGAACAGCGCATCGAGGATATAGGGCATCACGGGCACCAGTTGCCCGTTCAAGCCCTCGCTCAACGCCCGGCCCTCGAAGACCTTCTCCTGGCCCGATGTGCCGTAGCTGGAGCCCTTGAAGATGTCGAGTTCAACGCGGCGCACATAGACCTGCTGGGTGTTGGCGTAGTTCTCGGAGATCGGATCGTACCAGCCGCCCCAGCGCCAGTGGGGTCCACCGAAGCCGTAGCCCACGCCGACGCTGACATTGCGGCTGCGGATATCGGGACTAGGCCCCTCGGTGCCGTATTTGAGCGTCACCACATAGTCGGCCTTGCCAGAGCCGCCGGTGAATTGTTGCAACCCCAGGCCCGTGAGGCGCGCATTGAGCAAGTCCGCATACTGCTTGTACTCGAGGCTTTGCTCCTGCTCCTTGTCGAGCGCCGTGATGGCAAAGGTTTGCCCCGAGGGCGCGGCCGGCAGGGTGTGAAAGCGCGTGACATCGGAAGTCACGTAGCGCGGGCCGACGCAGGCGGCGAGCATCAGCGATGCGACCAGGGCCACGGCCAAACGAGCAATCATCGGAACCTCCAAAACCTAAATCCACGCGCGGCGGCAATGTGGAGTTGCGGCACCGCGAAATCAAGACATCTCTTGAGGCGAAACTTGCGCCAAGAATGTGGCCTGGATGTGGCGTGACGGACGGGAATACTCCAGGCGTTGTGATCGTCTTGAGTTCTAATAGGGCCGGCGCGCCTTGAGCGCCGCCGAGATCGTGCCGTCGTCGAGATAGTCGAGTTCGCCGCCCACGGGCACGCCGTGGGCGAGCCCCGAGATGGCGACTCCGGTTTCCTTCAACCGGTCGGCGATGTAATGCGCCGTGGTTTGCCCGTCGACCGTGGCGCTGAGCGCCAAGATCACTTCTTTCACGCCGCCGTCTTTCACGCGCGTCAGCAGCCGGTCGATCTTGAGATCGTCGGGGCCGATGCCGTCGATGGGCGAGAGCAACCCGCCGGTGACGTGATAGCGCCCCTTGAAGGCCGCCGTGCGCTCCATCACCCACAGGTCGGAAACACCCTCCACCACGCAGATGACGCCGGCGTCGCGGCGCGTATCGACGCAAATGCCGCAGGGGTCCTGGCTGTCGAAATTGCCGCACGAACCGCAAATGCGCACGGTCTCGGCGGCGGCCGTGAGCGTGCGCACCAGGGGATCCAGCAACGTCTCACGCTTCTTCAAGACCGCCAGCGCGATACGGCGCGCCGAGCGCGGGCCCAGGCCCGGCAATTTGGAAATCTGCTTGATTAGCGCTTCGATCTCGGCGCCGGCCATGGCGTAAGGCCGAGTCTAGAACGGCAGCTTGAAGCCCGGCGGCAGAGGCAAGCCGCCGGTCAGCTTGGCCGCTTCGGCCTGTGTCGCGGCATCGACCTTGGCCTTGGCGTCATTGACGGCGGCCACGATCAAATCTTCCAACATCTCCTTGTCCGCCGGATTGATGAGCGACGGATCGATCTTGAGCGCGCGCAGTTCGCCCTTGCCGTTCAAGGTCGCCGACACCATGCCGCCGCCGGAGCCGCCGGCGATTTCCATCTCGCCCAGCTTCTTCTGCATGTCGGCCATGCGCGACTGCATTTCCTGCACTTTTTGCATCATCTGGCCGATATTCTTCATCGCATCGTCTCCGAATTCAGTGTGTCGCGTCGTCGGCGCGGGTGATCTTGTCGATGGCGGCCCCCGGGAAGGCATCCAGGATAGACCGGATCAGGGGGTCGGCCTTGGCGCGCTCAAGGTCTTGGTCGTAGAGGCTGGGTTCGCCGGCGGCATTGGCGACGCTGACGACCCAGCGCCGGCCGGTCCACTGCGTCAGCAACTTGCCGACCTGGCCGGCGAGATCGGCCGGCGCGGACTTATCGGGGTTGAATTCGATGCGGCCGTCCTCGAAATGCACCAGCCGCACGCTGCGTTTGAGCAACGACGCCAGCTTGATTTCCCGTTTGCGTTCGAACAGCGCCACAACGTCAGGGAAAGAAGCGACCGCAACCGTCTCGGGCTGAACTGCAGGTTGGCTCACGGCCGGCTGCGGTGCGGGTGACGGGCGAGAGGCTCCCGAGACGGCGGTCATGCGCGGAGCAGGAGCAGGGGCTGTGGATGGCGCCGGCCTATTGGGCGGGGCAATGGCGCCCCCCGCCGTCAAGGCCTTCAAGGCATCTCCGGGCGTGGGCAGATCGGAGGCATAGGCCAGCCGGATCACGGCCATCTCGACGGCCTGCAGCGGCAGCGGCGCGCCGCGCGCCTCGCTCAGCGCCTTCAGCAGCATCTGCCAGGCGCGCGACAGCACGGGCACCGAAAGCCCTTCGGCCATGACGAGCCCGCGCGTGCGTTCGGTTTCGGCCAGGCCCGGATCGCGCGCGGTCTCGGGCGAGACCTTCACGCGCGTGAGCCAATGCACGAGTTCGAGCAAGTCCTGGACCACGACGATGGGACTGGCTCCCGAAGCGTAGTGATCGTTCAACATCGCCAGCGCGGATTTCACATCACCGCGCATCACGGCGTCGAACAGGTCGAACACGCGGGCACGGTCGGCCAGACCCAGCATGTCGCGCACGGCTTGTTCCGTGACCTTGTCGCCGGCACCGGACGCCTGAGAGATCGCCTGATCGAGGATCGACAAACCGTCGCGCGCCGAGCCGTCGGCGGCGCGCGCGATCAAGGCCAACGCGGCTGGCTCCACGGTCGCGCCTTCGCGGGCGGCAACATCGGCGAACAGCTTTGAGAGTTGATCGGATTCGATGCGGCGCAAGTCGAAGCGCTGGCAGCGCGACAACACCGTGACGGGGACCTTGCGAATTTCAGTCGTGGCGAAGATGAACTTCACATGGGCGGGCGGTTCTTCCAGCGTCTTGAGCAAGGCGTTGAAGGCCTTTTCCGACAGCATGTGAACTTCGTCGACGATGTAGATCTTGTAGCGTGCCGAGGTGGGGCGGTAGCGCACGCCGTCCAGCAGTTCGCGGATGTCGTCGATGCCGGTGCGGCTGGCCGCGTCCATCTCCAGCACGTCGACGTGGCGGTCCTCGGCGATGCCGGTGCAGTGCACGCACACGCCGCAGGGATCCGGCGTGGGGCCGCCCTTGCCGTCGGGCCCGATGCAATTGAGCGCGCGGGCGATCAGCCGGGCCGTGGTCGTCTTGCCCACGCCGCGCACGCCGGTGAGCATGTAGCCCTGGGCGATGCGCCCCGACGTGATGGCGTTGGTCAGCGTGCGCACCACCGCCTCTTGGCCGATCAAGTCGACAAACTTGGTGGGGCGATACTTGCGGGCCAGCACCCGATAATTGGCGGCCGACGAGTCGGATGCGGTGTCGGTCATGCGCGCGGTGCAACCTGGCGAAAGAAGAAGGCGAGAGACTGGACGGCGACCCAGACGTGATTCGTTACGGCTGCTTCCTTCCGGACCTGACCGGGTTGGCGAGACATCCGTCCACCGCCAGCCTCTCAGGGGCATATATCGACCATCGGTCGGGCCCGCGCAAGGTGCTACAACGGCTTGAAATCTCTTTGTTTTTATTGCTTGAGAAGGCATGGGCGCGCGTATAATGACCGCCGTCACGTGCATAACGATTGCGAAACCGAGCACGTCGGAGAGCCATGACCGCGCCACGCCCCAAACCCGTTGTTCTGTGCATTCTCGATGGCTGGGGCCACCGCGTCGAGCGCGACAACAACGCCATCGCCTTGGCCCAGACCCCGCACTGGGACCGCTTCCTCGCCGCCTATCCCCACGCCCTGGTGGAAACCAGCGGCCTGGATGTGGGCTTGCCCGACGGCCAGATGGGCAACTCGGAAGTGGGCCACATGAACATCGGCGCGGGCCGCGTGATGATGCAGGACCTGCCGCGCATCGATGCCGCCGCGGCCGACGGCAGCCTCGCGCGCAATCCGCAACTGCGGGCGCTGATCGCCAAGCTGAACTCCACCGGCGGGGCGTGCCACTTGATGGGGTTGGTCTCCCCCGGCGGCGTGCATTCGCACCAGGACCATTTGGTGGCGCTGGCCAAGGCCGTCAGCGACGCGGGCGTGCCGGTGTGGATTCACGCCTTTCTCGACGGTCGCGATTCACCGCCGCAATCGGCGGCCGGGTTCATGCGCAAGTTCGTAACTGATCTCGCCGGGCAGACACTCACGCGCATCGCCACCGTGGGCGGCCGCTACTACGGCATGGATCGCGACAAACGCTGGGAGCGTATCGCGAAAGCCTATGACTGCATCGTTGACGCCCGCGCGCCGGGCGCGTCGGATGCCGTAGGCGCCATCGAAGCGTCTTATGCCGCCAAGGTCACCGACGAGTTCATGGTTCCCGTCGTGTTGCCCGGGTACGGCGGCATGAAGGACGGCGATGGAATCCTGGTGGGCAACTTCCGCGCCGACCGCGTGCGCCAAATCCTCACGGCACTGTTGGACCCCGCCTTCGACGGCATCAAACGCTCGCGGGTCGTGAACTTTGCGGCCGCCGTGGGGCTGACCGAATATTCGGGCGCCTTGAACCGCTTCATGACCGCGATGTTTCCGGCCGGCAGCGCCGCGAACGTCTTGGGCGAGGTCATCAGCCAGGCGGGTCTGAAGCAACTGCGCATCGCCGAGACCGAGAAATACGCCCACGTGACGTTCTTTTTGAACGGCGGCGTCGAGGCCGAATTTCCCGGCGAGACTCGCATTCTCATTCCCAGCCCCAAGGTGGCCACCTACGACCTCAAGCCCGAGATGTCGGCCCACGAAGTCACCGACCGCATCGTCGAGGCGATCGAGAAGCAAACGGTTGACGTGATCATCGTCAACTATGCCAACGGCGACATGGTCGGACACACGGGGATCCTGAGCGCCGCCATCAAGGCCGCCGAAACGGTGGATGCGTGCCTGGGGCGGCTGGAAGCGGCCGTGAAAAAGACCGGCGGGACGCTGTTGATTTCCGCCGATCACGGCAACCTGGAGATGATGCGGGATCCCGCCACCGGCGAGCCCCATACCCAGCACACCGTCGGCAAGGTGCCCGTCGTCCTGGTCAACCCCCCGGCCGGGATCGCCGCGCTCGCCGATGGCCGCTTGGCCGATCTGGCGCCCACGGTCCTGGCCTTGCTCAAACTCCCGCAACCCGCCGAGATGACAGGACATTCATTGGCCTCGGCGGCCGCCGAGCGCAAGACTGCCGCTCGTGCCTCGGCGTGATCGCCCTTTTCTCGTTGCCCTCATCCTGCTCGCGTCGTGCGGGGTGCGGACGTTCGCCTGGGCCCAAGCCCCTGTGGCCGATCCGGGCGTCGTTGAAGCGCAACGTCTGCGCGACCTTGAGAGTGCCCTGAAAAAAGAAGAGTCGGAGCAGCAACGGTTGGCGCGGCAGCGCGACGAAACGGCGCGTCAATTGGATGCGGTGCGCGCCGACATGATCGCGGTGGCCAAGGACATCCAAGACCAAGAGTATTCGCTCACGGTTTTGGAAAACCGACTGAATGACCTCACGGCCGAGGAAGAAAAACTCGCCGGGACCTTGGGCTTGCGCGATGAGCAGCTGCAGCGCGTGGCTGGGGCCCTGCAGCGGCTGGCCTTGCGGCCGTCCGATGCCTTGACCCTCTCGCCGCTCAAGCCCGACGACGCGGTCCGCACGGCGATCCTGCTGCGGGCGGCGGCACCGTCGATTCAGGCCTCCACGCGCGCCTTGGAGGCCGAACTGAGCGGGCTCTATCGCGTGCGGGCCGAGATGGTCGAGCAGCAAGGGCGCGTCGCCGTGGCGGCGGCCGGCCTGATCGACAAACGCCGCACCCTCGAAAAGCTGACCGAGGAAAAGTCCGCAGCCCAAGCCACGCTCAGCGCCGCCGCCGAAGCCTCGGCCGCGCGGGCCCGGCAATTGGCCGCGGAGGCAACGGACCTGAAGGAGTTGATGGCGAGCCTCGCGGCCGAGAAAGCCCGGCGCCGGGAGGCCGAGCGCATCGCCGCGCTGGAGTTAGAAAAGCAGAAGGCCAAGGAGCCCCCCGCGCCGTCAACGGCCGAACCGCCGCGTATCGTGCTGAAGCCGCCACCGGGCATGGACTCGCCCGCGACCGCGCCCGAAGGCAAGCAGGTTGCCGCTCTCCCGGCCGCTCCCGCGGCGCCGCGACAGGGCTTGCCCGAGGATATTCGCGGATTTGCCGAGGCCCGGGGCACCATGCCCTTTCCCGTGGTTGGGGCGTTGAGCCGCCGCTATGGCGAGGGCGCCGATGAAGCCGCCGCCCGCAGTAAAGGGATTGTGATCACCGCCCGCGCCGGCGCCCCGGTTGTGGCCCCCTTTGACGGCGTGGTGGCCTTCGCCGGACCGTTCCGCGGTTACGGGCTTCTCTTGATCATCGAACATCGCGAGGGATATCATACACTTCTCGCGGGTCTCGGACGCATCGACGCGGCCATCGATCAACGTGTGTTTGCCGGCGAACCGGTCGGCGCGATGGAAACGGAAGGCGAGCCCGACCTTTACGTGGAACTGCGCCACGACGGTCAGCCTGTAAACCCCCTTCCTTGGTTGGCAAGCCGCACAGGAAAGAACAGCGGATGAAAAATCTATTGAAAGTCGCCCTATTGGTTTCCGCCGCCACGGCCCTCGGGTCGTGGAGCGCGCGCGCCGACACCAAGTTCTCCAACGATACCTACAAGTATCTGGAACTGTTCGGCGACGTGTTCGAGCGCGTGCGCAAGGACTACGTCGAGGAAGTCTCCGACCAGGAGCTGCTGGAGTCGGCCATCAACGGCATGTTGACCTCGCTCGATCCGCACTCGGGATACTTGCCCGCGAAAAACTTCCAGGACATGCAGGAGCAGACCAAGGGCGAGTTCGGCGGGCTCGGCATCGAGGTCAACATGGAGGGCGGTTTCGTCAAGGTGGTCTCGCCCATCGACGAGACTCCCGCCGCCAAGGCCGGCGTGAAGCCCGGCGACTACATCGTCGCCATCGACGGCAAGCCCGTGCTGGGCCTGACGCTGAACGAGGCCGTCGAGAAAATGCGCGGTGCGCCCGACACGGAAATCACCATCACCATCCGCCGCGAGGGCGTCGATCCCTTCGATCTGACGATGAAGCGCGCGGTGGTGAAGGTGCAATCGGTGCGGTCGCGCGCCGAAGGGGACATCGGCTACATCCGCGTCACGTCCTTCAACGAGCAGACCCAGGCCGGCCTTGAGAACGCGATCAAGACTCTCAAGGGCAAATTGGGCGACAAGCTGAAGGGCTACGTCCTCGACCTGCGCAACAATCCCGGCGGATTGCTCGACCAGGCGATCTCGGTGTCCGATTCGTTCCTTGAACGCGGCGAGATCGTGTCCACGCGTACGCGCCGCCTGGAAGACACCCAACGCTACAACGCCAAGCCCGGCGATCTCGCGGAGGGAAAACCCGTGGTCGTGCTGATCAACGACGGTTCGGCCTCGGCGTCGGAAATCGTCGCCGGCGCGCTGCAGGATCACGGCCGCGCCGTGCTGCTGGGCCTCAAGAGTTTCGGCAAGGGTTCGGTGCAGACCATCGTGCCGTTGTCGCGCGGCGAAAGCGCCATGCGCCTGACCACGGCGCGTTACTACACGCCCAGCGGCCGCTCGATCCAGGCCACCGGCATCGAGCCCGACATCGAAGTACGCCCGGCCAACGTCGAACGCGCGACGCCGCCGCGCTTCCGCCGCGCCGAGGCCGATTTGCCCGGCGCGCTGCAAAACGACACGTCGGACGGCCCGGCACGCCGACCCCCGCGCCGACCGCGCCTCCCGCCGCGGCGCCGGCCGCCCCGTCGACCAGCCCGCCCCTGGGCACGCCCGGGCGACCGCAAAGCCAGGCTCCGGCGGCGCCGGGTCAGGCCCCGGCCGGTGAGCAGCGCACCCAGGACACCGAGGATTACCAGCTGGCCCGCGCCCTTGATCTGCTCCAAGGCATCGCCATTTACCAAAAAGCCGGCGTGAACTAGTGCGTTTTCCCGACAAGTGGGAACCGGTTGGCGTGGAAAATGCGACCAATTAAAAGAGGTTATCGAGCAGTTTTGATTCGATCTGCTCGGATTTGACTCTCTAAAGCCCGCCGACCGGCTGAAAAGCTGGGCTTTAGGGCACTGTTAAGACTTGGCGGGCTAGAACAAGGTCGGGGTAAAGTCGGCCGTTGGAT
>JANRJL010000091.1:0-9819 GCA_033763995.1 Rhodospirillaceae bacterium
AAGGTTTTTGAGGTGTACTGGCGAGCAACATCGATTCCTGGATCGACTCGATTGCGAATGATAGATTCAAAGTCAACGCAATTTTGATTCGTTTGTTTCTCGCTGTCATTTTCTCAGCGAGTTTTTCAACAGCCTGTTAAGGCTTGAGCGCCGGAATCTCACCGACCACGGGCTTGGGGTTGCGCACTTCGTCGTAAAGCCCCCAGTGGGCTTCCTCGGGGTGATGCCCCGGCACGGGGTGCACGTCGTTCACGCGCCAGGGGGCGTCGAAGGCCGAGAAATAAGCGAACGCCCGCATCGCGTCGGGCGGAAACTGCTTCAGCAATGCGCGGTAAAACCCGGCCTGACGCGCGGGCGTGAAGCCCGCATCCGCCGGGGCCGTGGGCACGCCGGTTTCCTTCACCAGGATCGGGCCGCAATACATGTGGCTCAAGTCGCGCGCGACGTTGACCACGAACTCGGCCGCGTTGGCGTCGGGCGCGCCGTTAAACCACGGCTCGAACACCGGATGCACATTCGCCAATAGAATATCGCTGGTGCGCAGCACGGTTGCGGCGTCGGGCCGCAGGAGCAGGTGAAAGGGCTCGGTGGTGGCGATGGCCAGGTTTGGTGCGAGCTGACGCATCGTGTCCATGGCCGTCGCGAGGTCGGCGAATGTTCCGCGGCCGCCATACACCGTTTCGTTCCCCAGCGAGACGCCCGCGACGATGTTCGGCTGGCGGCGCGCCGCAGCCGCGACATGGGCGCGCTCGGTCGCGTCGGCCGGATCATAGACGCCCATGATCACCGCGCGGTAGCCGAGCGTGGCCGCGATGTCGGGGATGCGTTCGGCCCCGTTGAGCGACGCATAGGTGATGAGGCCGTCAAAACGCGCGCGCAGAACCTTCAGATCCTCGGCGATGCTCGCTTCGTCGGCCCGGGTGGGTTGCCCGTTGATGACCTTGAGCGAGGTGGGCGAGTAACCGATGAACCGCCCGGTCGCCATGACATCCGTGATGCGCGTAAGCCCTGGCGGAGGCGTGTGGCTGGGGCACACGGTTGCGGCCGACAAGGGCGGCGTCAGCAAGATCAAAAAACAATGCCGCGCAAAAGAAAAAACCGCCGGCGCATGGCCGGCGGTTGTGAAATCTCGGCATGTGGAGTGAATTACTTCTTCTCAAGCCGCGCCCAGATGCGCTTCTTGAGGAAGAAGGCGAGGATGGTGAAGATGATGGTGTAGAGCATCACGCGGAAGCCCGCGGAATGGCGGTTCTCAAGCTTGGGCTCGGCCGCCCAATGCAGGAAAGCGGTGATGTCGCGCGCGATCTGGTCGGTGGTGGCCTTGGTGCCGTCGGCGTAGGTGACCTGATCGTCCATGATCTGCTTCGCCATGGCGATCTGGAAATTGCCGTCGGCGAAGTACTTGTTGTAGTGCAGGCCCTCCAGCAGTTCGAACCCCGCCGGCGGATCCTCGTAGCCGGTGATGAGGTGGAACAGATAGTCGGGCCCGCCCTCGCGGGCCTTGCTCATCAGCGACAGGTCGGGCGGCAAGGCGCCGTTGTTGGAGGCGCGCGCGAACTTCTCGTTGGGGTACGGATCGGGGAAGCGGTCCGACGGCAGCCCTTTGCGCGTGGTGTCGGACCCCTCGTCGTCGATGTCGGGGAATTCGTACTCCAGCGCGAAGGCCTTGATCTGTTCGTCGCTGTAGCCGAGCGCGCGCAAGTCGCGGAACGCCACGTATTTCAAGCCGTGGCACGAGGCGCAGACCTCTTTGTAAACCTGCAGGCCGCGCTGCAATTGCAGCCGGTCGAACTTGCCGAAGACGCCGTCGAAGCTCCATGGCTCCTTGGGAATCACGACCGTTTCGGCGGCCTGGGCCGAGGTACCGAGAGCCGAGGTGGCGAGGGTGAATGCCGCGGCGGCGGCCAAGAGAATGTGTTTCATGGTCCTTACTCCGCCGCTCGCAAGACAGGACTGCCGATGGACGCGGGCAAGGGTCTGGGCGTTTCCATCCATCCCACCACCGGCAGGATCACGAAGAAGTGGAAGAAGTACCAGAAGGTGCCGACGCGGCTGAGGATCAACGGCAAGCCCTCGGCCAGTTGTGAGCCGCACCAGCCCAGCATCAACCCGTTCGCGATGAACAGCCAGAAGAACAGGCGGAACACCGGGCGGAAGGTCGCCGAACGCACGCGGCTGGTATCGAGCCACGGCAGCACGAACAGGATCAGGATGGAGCCGAACATGGCCACCACGCCCAAGAGCTTGTCGGGAATGGCGCGCAGGATGGCGTAGAACGGCAGGTAGTACCATTCCGGCACGATGTGCGGCGGCGTCACCAGCGGGTTGGCCTCGACATAATTCAGCGGATGACCCAAGCCGTTGGGCCACCAGAACACCACCGCGAAGTACGCCAGCAGGAACACGCCCAGGCCGTACGCGTCCTTCACCGTGTAATAGGGGTGAAACGGAATCTTGTCGGCGGGCGCGGCTTCGATGCCGAGCGGATTGTTCGACCCCGGAATGTGCAGCGCCCAGACGTGCAGGAACACCAGCCCGATGATCACGAACGGCAACAGGTAATGGAGCGCGAAGAACCGATTGAGCGTGGCGTTATCGACGCCGAACCCGCCCCACAGCCAGGTGACGATGGGATCGCCGATGACGGGAATGGCCGAGAACATGCTGGTGATCACGGTGGCGCCCCAGAAGCTCATCTGGCCCCACGGCAGCACGTAACCCATGAAGGCGGTGGCCATCATGGCGAGATAAATCAGGATGCCGATCCACCACAGCACCTCGCGCGGCGCCTTGTAGGAGCCGTAGTACATGCCGCGGAAGATGTGGATGTAGACCACGATGAAGAAGAAGCTGGCGCCGTTGGCGTGCATGTAACGGATCAGCCAGCCGTAGTTCACGTCGCGCATGATGCGCTCGACGGAATCGAAGGCCATGTCCTTGTGCGGGACGTAGTTCATGGCCAGCACGACGCCGGTCAGGATCATGATCACCAGCACGAAGCCGGCGAGAGAGCCGAAGTTCCAGAAGTAGTTCAGGTTTTTCGGCGTCGGATACTTGGTGCCGACGGCGCCGTCGATGAAGCCGACGATGGGCAGGCGCGCTTCATGCCATTCGAACGCTTTTTGCCACACGCTTTTTTCCGTGCTCATGGTCTGTGCTCCTAACCGACGCGCACGGTTGTATCGGTGATGAACTTATAGGGCGGCACGCGCAGGTTCTGCGGCGCGGGTCCCTTGCGGATGCGCCCCGACGTGTCGTAGTGCGAGCCGTGGCAGGGGCAGAACCAGCCGCCGAACTCGCCGCGCGGGTCCATGGGCTTGGTGCCCAAGGGAATGCAGCCCAGGTGCGTGCAGCTGCCCTCGAGGATCAGATAGGCGTCCTTGCCTTCCTGAACGCGCGCTTGATCGGTTTGCGGGTCGGGCAATTCGTCCAGGCTCACGGCGCGCGCGGCGTCGATCTCGGCCTGGGTGCGCATGCGCACGAACACGGGCTTGCCGCGCCAGATGATGGTGATGGCCTGGCCTTCCTGCAGGTTGGCAACGCTGAATTCGGTGGTGGACAAGGCGAGCGTGTCGGCGGCCGGGTTCATGCTGTGGATCAGCGGCCACACGGCCATGGCCGTGCCGGCGGCGCCGAAGGCGATGGTCGAATGCAACAAGAAATCGCGGCGGGTTTCTCCGTCCGCGCTGGCGCCATGTGTCGGTGACTGGGCCGCAGCCGTATTGGCCATGAAAGATCCCCTTTTGATCGTCGCCCGGCGCCCTTGAAAACGCCGGCGGGTGAGCACCCTTATGCCCCGCTCCCTGCCCCATGGTCCCGCCCGGTCGAGCCCGAAATCGCAGGAACTTCAAGGAGTTTGAGGGCGCTCGGGGTATAGAATAAATCCCAGGGCTTGAAAAGGCCTCGCGCGGGCTTCAATTGTTCGACTTATCAAGGGCTTGGTAAAACGCGAACGGTTCGCAACTTTGGGGGCTTTTTCGACCATGCGCCTGGCCTTGTACCAGCCAGATATCCCGCAAAACATGGGCGCGATCATGCGCATCGGCGCCTGTTTTCGCGTGCCCGTGGACGTCATCGAGCCCTGCGGTTTTCCCTTCGACGAGGCCCGCCTGCGCCGCGCCGCCATGGATTACGGCGAATCGTGCGACCTCACCCGGCATGTGTCGTGGGCGGCATTTTTGAAGGAATTCCGCGCCTCGGGCCGGCGCCTGGTGCTGCTGACCACGGCCGCCGAGGCCAATCATGTCGACTTCAAATTCGGCGCGACCGATACGTTGCTTCTGGGTCGCGAAAGTCATGGCGTACCGCCCGAGGTTCACGACGCCGCCGAGGCCCGGGTGCGCATTCCCATCGCGGCGGGCTTGCGTTCCCTCAACGTGGCGGTGGCGGCGGCGGTCTGCGTCAGCGAGGCCCTGCGCCAACTGGGGAAATTCCAGGGCAAGACCGCACTTTGACTGGTTCAAACGTTAACGCGCCGGTTTTCCATGTCAGAGAATTCATCCACCTCCCATCTTGCTGTAAGGCGGCGGGGATTAGGTTTTGCACTATCGACAGTGACCCGATCCCCTGAACACGGTCCTGCCGGGAGGCAAACCTGAATCGGTCCGTCAACCCCTTCGGACCCCCCTCCCAAGACGCTTGGCGGCCCCGGAAACCCCTCCCGGGGCCGTCGCGTTTTAGGCCTTTTGAAGTGATTTCAACAACGCTTCACGCGTGGCCGTGAAGCCGCTTTGGGCCCAGACTTTTTCGGCAAGATCGAGCGCATGTCCGATCAAGGGCCCGGGTGCGATACCCAGCGCCATGACGTCGTCGCCGGTGAGCGGCATGGGCCGATGCACCCAATCGCGCGCCCGGTGCAGGACCGGCAGCCAGACATACATATTGCCGCCGCGCGCCGCCGCCAGCATGGCGCGATCAAGTATGCGATCACGCCCCAACCGGTAGAGCAGCAGATCGATATCCGTGTTCGGCATGGACGCCGTGATGCGCGGCTCGGGCGCCACCAGGGCGGCCAAGTCGTCGCGGTCACGATTGGCCATGCGCAAGCGCGCGCCCAAGGGCATCACGTAAGCGCCCTCGGGCAGCAAGACCGCCAGCCGCCGCAGCCAATGGGGCATGACGTCGATTTCCTTTTCCACCGCGATCAGCTTCGCCATGGCCTCGGCGGAGGTCACCTCCGGGAGAATTTTCGCGAGCACGCCCACGCGCGCCATGGCCTCCAGCGCCGCCGCCGGACGGGGTGCCGCCAATAGGCGTTTGAGTTCATGCTGCACGCGCTCGCCCGAAAGCATGCTGAGGCCCTCCTTCAGCTCGGCGCAGGCCGCCAGCGTGGCCGCGTCAAGGGGCGCGCGGCCATAATGGGCATGAAACCGAAACAGGCGGAGAATGCGAAGATAATCCTCGCGAATGCGGTCCGCCGGCGCGCCGACAAAGCGAATCCGGCCCTCGGCCAAGTCTTGCCGGCCGCCGAAATAGTCGAACAGCGCGCCGTCGGGCTTCAACGACATGGCGTTGATGGTGAAATCGCGCCGCTGGGCGTCCTCGCGCCAGTCGGAGGTGAACTCCACGTCGGCGTGACGGCCGTCGCAGGAGGTATCGCGCCGCAAGGTGGTGATCTCGATGTTGCGCCGCCCGCCGACCGCCGTGACGGTGCCGTGGGCGAGGCCCGTGGGGATCGCCTTGAGGCCCGCCGCCTGCAGCCGCGCCAAAACGCGGTTCGGCACATCGGGCGTGGCGACATCGATGTCGGCCACCGCGCGGCCCGCAAGGGCATCGCGCACGCAGCCGCCGACAACGCGCACATCCACCTCGGGCGCGCCCAAGGCCGACAGCACCGCCTGCACGCCGGCTTCGTCCATCCAGGCGGGGTGAATCGTGTCGATCATTGGGGCTTGTCCGACTGTTTTTCTTCCATGCGTCCGGGCACGACCTTGCCGTTTTCCACGCGCGGCGGCACGTAAGTCGCGTCGGGCGAGCCGCCCTGCTGCAGGGCCGTGACGCCCAGCATGGCCAACGCCAGCACCGCGCCCAGAAACAGCATCAGCGGCCAGGGGCCCTGCTCGAACTTGGGCGCCTCGCCGCCGTGCTTGCCCGCGTACCAGGTGCGATACCAGATCCACAGCGCGTAGCCCGCCAGAGGCATCAAAAACGGGATAACATAGGTGAACAGGATGCGGATCATCGGTCGTGCTTACCCTTCGCCGCGCACGAGTTCATAGAAGTTGAGCAGCATGCCCGCCGTGGCCCCCCAAATATAGCGCTCGCCGTAGGGCATGGCGTAATAGGCGCGCCGCGCGCCCTTGTAGAAACGCTCGACGCGGCGGTGATTGCCGGGATCGAGAAAGAAGCCGAGCGGCACCTCGAAAATCTCGGCCACCTCGGCCGGATCGGCGGCGAGATCCACGGGCGGCGTCACGGCGCCGACCACGGGCGTGACCTCATAGCCGGTGATGGTGAGATAGGCATCGAGCGTGCCGAGGATTTCCACCTTGCCCGGATCGAGCCCGGTTTCCTCGCGCGCCTCGCGCAAGGCGCATTCAATCGGAGTCTCGTCGGTGGGCTCCATCCGCCCGCCGGGAAAAGCGATTTGTCCGGCATGGCGTTTCATCTCGGGCGTGCGCTGAGTGAGTAATACCGAAAATCCCTCGCGGCGTTCGATCAGGGGCACCAGCACGGCGGCGGGCGCGCGCTTGATGCGCGCGCCTTCCTGATAGGGAATGCCCGACGACGTCACGGGCCCCGTCTCGGCCTCGGCGAAGGGCTCGAGATTGCCGTTTTCAAACAGAGCCATGGCGGTGGCCACGTCGCCGCGCTCGCGACGGACGCGGGGGCGGTCCAGCCGCGCGCGGATGGCCGCGCGGGTGAGCGCGGCGGCGTCAGGCATGGTCAGCTCGGGGGCGGTCGCGGTCATAGCTTGCCGATGGGGAAAAACACGCCGCTGCTCCACACGCCCAACACATCGTCGTTGTCGGGCGCGGGTTCGGCGATCTCCACAAGATGATAGTACACCGGCCGCGCCACGCGGGCCTCGAGCCCGCCGCGCACGCGCACATAGGGCCTGGGCTCGCCCGAGGCAGGATCAAACGCGACGCGCAATGGATGCTCGCCGTCCAGCGTGACGATATCATCCACATTGGTGCGAAACCGGATGACGCGCGCGCGGCCTTGACCTTCGGTGAGCATTTCGAGCGCGATGAAGGGCGCGTCCTCCACCTCGATGCGGCCGTTCTCCACCGGCGTGGTCAGCCAATACACGCCGTCCTCGTCGCGGCGCAGGACGGTGGAGAACAATTTCACCAGCGCCAAGCGGCCGATGGGCGAGCCCTGGTAAAACCAGGCTCCGTTGCGGTCGATGCGCATGTTGAAGTCGCCGCAGATGGGCGGCAGGCGTTCGCCGCCCTTGGGGCCGGCGCCCAAAGACCCCGCGCGCGCTACGTCCAGGGGTGATGCGCCCCTGGAGGCTGGGCCAACTGGCGGTTTTGTAACCCCTAACGCCGGAGATTCTGCTTCATTCACAGGGGCTTCACGTCCCATACTCGTCTAATAGCGACATATTATATATGTGGAGTTCAAGCAGCGTGAGCACAACGATAGCACAGGATCAGGGCGCCGTGACCGCGGACCAGGCCAACAAAACCGAGATCGCCGTGGCCGAGGTGGAGCGCGTGGCCGCCCTGGTGGCCGACGCCGGGCGCGCGGTGGAGGACGTGATCTACGGCCAGCGCCACGTGGTCGAGGAATGCCTGATCACGCTGCTGGCCGGCGGCCACGCGCTGCTGATCGGCGTGCCGGGCCTGGCCAAGACGCGGCTGGTGCAAACCTTGGGCGCGGTGCTGGGGCTCGACGACAAGCGCGTGCAGTTCACCCCCGACCTCATGCCCGCCGACATTCTGGGCTCGGAAGTGCTCGATCAGTCCGACGCCGGGCGGCGCTCGTTCCGCTTCATTCCGGGCCCGGTGTTTTGCCAATTGCTCATGGCCGACGAGATCAACCGCGCCAGCCCGCGCACGCAATCGGCGCTGCTGCAGGCCATGCAGGAACATCGCGTGTCGGTGGCGGGCCAATACCATTTGCTGCCCCGGCCCTTTCACGTGCTGGCGACGCAAAACCCCATCGAGCAGGAAGGCACCTATCCGTTGCCCGAGGCGCAGCTCGACCGCTTCCTGATGCAAGTGGACATCGGCTATCCCGACGAGGCCGCCGAACGCGACATCGTGCTGCGCACCACGGGCGTGAATGAGGCCGAGCCGCGCCAAGTCATGAACGGCCACGATTTGATGGCGGCGCAGACTCTCGTCCGCCAAATCCCCGTGGGCGAAAGCGTGGTGCGCGCGATCCTGCGCTTGGTGCGCGCCGGCCGCCCCGAGACTTCGCCGCTGCCCGAAGTAAAAGAAACTGTGCTGTGGGGCCCCGGCCCGCGCGCGAGCCAAGCCCTGATGCTGGCCAGCCGTGCCCGCGCCTTGCTGCAGGGCCGCTTGGCGCCCTCGGTGGACGACGTGCTGGCGCTGGCGCGGCCCGTGCTGCAACACCGCATGGCGCTGACGTTTGCCGCGCGCGCCGACGGCAAGTCGCTGCCCGACATCATCGCCAAGCTCTGCGACCACGCCGATGCGACCTGACCGTCGCCTCCGACCGACATGACGCCCGCGCGCCCGCTTCATCGCCAAGCGTTGCAACGTCACGAACTTGAGCACCGCGCCGAGTCCGCGGCGGCGCGCTTGCCGGGCTTGCTGGCCGCCGCGCACCGCATCGCCGCCAACGTGAACCTGGGCGCCCACGGCCGCCGCCAGCCGGGCCTGGGCGAAAGCTTCTGGCAGTTCCGCCCCTATGGGCCCGACGATTCACCGCAAGCCATCGACTGGCGCCAATCGGCGAAATCCGACGAGCTGTACATCAAGGAACGCGAATGGGCGGCGTCGCAGACCGTCGCCTTGTGGTGCGATCTGTCGCCCTCCATGCATTTTCGCTCCACGCGCGATCTGCCCACCAAGGCCGAGCGCGCTGGCGTGTTGCTGCTGGCGCTGGGCATTCTGTTGATCGAGGGCGGGGAACGGATATTACGACTCTCGGCGACGGGCGCGCCGGTGCCCGCCGCCATGACCGGGCGCTTGGCGCTGATGCAGATCGCCGAGCAAATGACGCGGGACTTTGATGCCGCGCGGCCCGAAGACTTGCCGCTGTTCAACGTCAAGCTGCCGCGCTACGGCGCCACGGTGCTGATCGGCGATTTTCTGCAACCCATCGAGGCCGTCGCCAAAACCTTCGAGGCCTTCCGCGAACGGCATCACGGCGTGCATCTGGTGCAAGTGCTGGACCCCGCCGAGGAAACGCTGCCCTACAACGGGCGCGTGCGCTTTGAGGGCCTGGAGAACGAGGGCGCGCTGGTGATCGACCGCACCGAAGACGCGCGCGGGGCCTATGTGACCAAGCTCGCCGCTCACCGCGACGCGCTCAAGGCGCTGAGCGCGTCCTACGCCTGGTCCTTCACCACCCACCGCACCGACGCCGCGCCGCATTTGACCTTGGTGGCGCTGCACCGCGTCATCGGCGAACGGCCGCGGTAGGGCGCCCATGCTCGAATTCGGCCCCATCTCCTTCGCTTCGCCTTGGATCCTGGCCGCCGCCGCCGCGCTGCCGGCGATCTGGCTGTTGCTGCGCATCACGCCCCCGGCGGTGACGCGCGTTTCGTTTCCCGCCGTGCGGCTGATGTTCGACCTGCAGCCCACCGAGCGCACGCCCGCGCGCACGCCGTGGTGGCTGGTGGCGCTGCGCATGCTGATCGCGGGACTGGTGATCGCGGGGCTGGCCGAGCCCTTGTGG
>JANRJL010000092.1:0-4913 GCA_033763995.1 Rhodospirillaceae bacterium
CATGGCTGACATCAAAAAAGCCGCCGTGATCGGCGCCGGCGTCATGGGCGCCGGCATCGCCGCGCACCTGACCAATGCCGGCGTGCCGGTCGTGCTGCTCGACATCGTCCCCAAGGACGCCAAGAATAGAAATGCGATTGCCGAGGGCGCCATCGCCAAGCTGCTGAAAACCGAACCGGCGGCCTTCATGAGCAAGAAGAACGCCAAGCTCATGACGGCGGCCAACACCGAGGACGACCTGAAGCTGCTGGGCGAGTGCGACTGGATCGTCGAGGCCGTCATCGAGCGCATCGACATCAAGCAGGATCTTTACAAAAAGATCGACGCCAACCGCAAGAAAGGCTCCATCGTTTCGTCCAACACCTCGACGATTCCCTTGAAGGACCTCACGGCAGGCATGGCGGCTTCGCTGGTGCCCGATTTCATGATCACGCACTTTTTCAATCCGCCGCGTTACATGCGGCTGTTGGAAGTCGTGGCCTCGGACAAAACCCGCAAGGACGCCGTCGACCTGATCAAGCACTTCGGCGACGCGCGCCTGGGCAAGGGCGTGATCGTGTGCAAGGACACGCCGGGATTCATCGCCAACCGCATCGGCACCTATTGGATGCAGGCGGGCGTGGTGGACGCCATCAATCTCGGCCTCACGGTGGAGGAAGCCGACGCCATCGGCAGCCGGCCTTTTGGTATTCCCAAAACCGGCTTCTTCGGCCTGATCGACCTGGTGGGCCTGGACCTGATGCCCCACGTGGCCAATTCCATGCAATCGCGCCTGAGCAAGACCGACGACTACCAACGCATCCACGGCCAGCCCGAAGTTATCGGGACCATGCTCAAGAACGGCTGGATCGGCCGCAAGGGCCCCAGCGGCTTCTACAAGATGACCAAGTCCGCCGACGGTAAGCGCACTAAGGAAAGCATCAACCTCAAGACCGGCGCTTATGGTCCTTCGACTAAAGCCAGCCTGGAAAGTCTCGATGCGTCCAAGAAGGGCGGCCTGAAAGCGCTCGTGGAACACCCCGACCGCGGCGGGCAATACGCCTGGAAGATTGCAAGCCAAGGGCTGGCCTACACCGCTTCGTTGGTGCCCGAAATCGCCGAGACCATCGTCGACGTCGACGAGGCCATGAAGGACGGCTACGGCTGGGACGTGGGCCCCTTCGAGACCATCGACAAGATGGGGGCCAAGTGGTTCGCCGATAAGCTCGCCAAGGACGGCAAAGCCGTGCCGCCGCTGCTCAAGCTCGCCGCCGAAAAGGGCGGCTTCTACCGCATCGAGAACGGCAAGCTGCAATTCCTGACCGTTGCGGGAACCTATGCCGACGTGCCGCGCGCGCCGGGTGTGCTCAAGCTCGCCGACATCAAGCGCGCGGGCAAGCCGCTGATCAAGAATCCCTCGGCGCGGGTGTGGGACATCGGCGACGGCGTGCTGTGTTTCGAGTTCGCCTCCAAGATGAACGCGCTCGATCCGCTGACGTTTGCCGCCTACAAGGACACGCTCAAGCTGTTCAAGACCAACCCGCAGCAATACAAGGCGCTCGTGATTCACAACGAGGGGCCGAACTTCTGCGTCGGCGCCAACATCGGCCTCGCGTTGTTCGCCGCCAACATCGCGGTGTGGGGCGAAATCGAAAGCATGATCGAGGACGGCCAGAAGACCTATCTGGCCCTGAAGCAGGCCCCCTTCCCCGTCGTCTCGGCCCCCTTGGGCATGGCGCTGGGTGGCGGCTGCGAAATCCTGCTGCACTCCGACGCCATCGTCGCCCACGCCGAAACCTACACCGGCCTCGTCGAAGTGGGCGTGGGGGTGATCCCCGGCTGGGGCGGCTGCAAGGAATTGCTGCTGCGCATCAAGGCCGACAAGAGAATGCCCGGCGGGCCGATGCCGGCGGTCGCCAAAGCCTTCGAGATGATCGGCACGGCGCAAGTCTCCAAGTCCGCCTTCGAGGCCAAGGAGATGGGTTTCCTGCGGTCCAAGGATATCATCACCATGAACCGCGACCGGGTGCTGGCCGACGCCAAGGCCAAGGCTTTGGAATTGGTCAACGGCTATCAACCGCCCAAGGACGCCGTGATCTCGCTGCCCGGCCCCACGGGCGTGGCGGCGCTCAAGTTGGCGCTGTCGGGCTTCGTCGCCACGGGCAAGGCCACGCCTCATGACGTGACGGTGTCGCTCGCGCTGGCCAAGGTGCTAACCGGCGGCAAGACGGATCACACCGAGACCATCGGCGAGAAAGACATTCTCAAACTCGAACGCGCAGCGTTCATGGAATTGATGCACACCGGCGCGACCTTGGCCCGCATCGAGCACATGCTCGATACCGGCAAGCCGCTGCGTAACTGAGGAGAACGACCATGGCCACATTCACCCCGCCGCTGCGCGACATGAAGTTCGTCTACCGCGAACTGTTCGACGGCGACGGCCTGCAGCACCTCAAGGGCTACGGCGATTTCACCGCCGACGTGGTGGACGCAGTGCTGGAAGAGGCCGGCAAGCTCGCCGCCGAGGTGCTGTTCCCGCTCAACCGGTCGGGCGACGAGGAAGGCTGCACGCTGGAGAACGGCGTGGTGCGCACGCCCAAGGGTTTCAAAGAGGCCTACCAGAAGTTCACCGAAGGCGGCTGGTGCGGCATCGCCGCCGACCCTGAGTTCGGCGGCCAAGGCTTGCCCAAGGCCGTCAACATGATGATCGAGGAGTTGATTTGCTCCTCCAACATGGCCTTCGGCATGTACCCGGGCCTGACCCACGGCGCTTACAACGCACTGGAGTTGTACGGCACCGACGAGCAGAAGGCGACCTATCTGCCCAAGTTCGTCGACGGCTCGTGGTCGGGCACCATGTGCCTGACGGAACCCCATTGCGGTACGGACCTGGGGCTGATCCGCACCAAGGCGATCCCGCAGCCCGACGGCAGCCACAAGATCACAGGCACCAAAATCTTCATCTCCGCCGGCGAGCACGACCTGACGCAGAACATCTGCCATCTCGTGCTGGCCAAGCTGCCCGACGCGCCGCCGGGCGTGAAGGGCATCAGCCTGTTCATCGTGCCGAAATTCATGCCCAAGCCCGACGGCGGCGTCGGCGCGCGCAACAGCCTGGCGTGCGGCGCGCTGGAACACAAAATGGGCATCAAGGCCAATGCCACGTGCGTGATGAACTTCGATAACGCCACCGGTTGGCTGGTGGGCGAGAAGCACAAGGGCATGCGGGCGATGTTCGCCATGATGAACACGGCCCGTTTGGGCGTGGGCGTGCAGGGCTTGGGCCTCGCGGAAGTCGCCTACCAGGGCGGACTGGCCTATGCCAAGGACCGCCTGCAGGGCCGCGCGCTCAAGGGCGCGCTGCACCCCGACAAGCCCGCCGACCCCATCATCGTGCATCCCGACGTGCGCAAGAACCTGCTGACGGCCAAGTCGCTGACCGAGGGCGTGCGCGCCCTGGTCATGTGGGTGGCCCAGGCGCTGGACCACGCCGCCAAGGCGCCCACGGCCGAGGAACGCCAAGCCGCCGACGATTTGGTGCAGTTGCTGACCCCGGTGGTGAAGTCCTTCGGCACCGACGTGGGCTTCGAGGTCGCCAACATCGGCGTGCAGGTTTACGGCGGTCACGGCTTCATCCGCGAGCACGGCATGGAACAGTTCGTGCGCGACGCGCGCATCACGCAGCTTTATGAGGGCACCAACGGCATCCAGGCCTTGGATCTGGTGGGGCGCAAGATGAGCGCGCACTATGGGCGATATCTGCGCGCCTTCTTCCACCCGGTACAAGAGTTCGTGGAAAAGAACGCCTCGGAGCCGGGCATGGAGGATTACGTTCTGGGCCTCGCCAAGGCCTTGGGCCGCTTGCAACAGGCCGTGGGCGCCGTGGCGCAGAAAGGCATGAGCAACCCCAATGAAGCGGGTGCCGCGGCCACCGACTTGCTCAACCTCTTCGGCTACGTGGCACTGGGCTACCTGTGGGCGCGCATGGCCAAGCTGGCCTTGAGCAAGCAGAACGACGACCCGACGGGTTTTTACAAAAGCAAGATCAAGACAGCGAATTTCTACATGGCCAAGGTGCTGCCCAAGACGGGCGCGCTGCTGTCGAGCATTCTCGCCGGCGGCAACAGCATCATGGACATGGAGGAAGACCTGTTCGGCACGGCGGTGGCGGCGTAGGTTTTTGTTTGTCGCATTCGCCCGATTTGATTCTTGGGTGAAGTGGAAGGCCACTTCTCGGGCAAATGCGACCAAATAAAAAGCCATGAACCTCATCTTCCGCATGACGTGGACGTTTCTCTGCGCGTGGTTGGGCCTGCGCTTCGGCCCGCCCGTGGGGCTCCTCGACGAGGCGCGTTACAACTTTCGCTGCTTGCCCACCGACATCGATTTCAACCTTCACCTCACCAACAGCCGCTATTCGAGCTTCATGGACATCGCCCGCATTGCCATGATGATCCGTAACGGCGCCTGGGGCCGCTTCCGCGCTGCGGGGATGCTGCCGGTCTTGGGATCCATGGCCATGAAGTTCCGCCGCGGCGTCAAGCCGTTCGAGCGATTTGCCGTCACCAGCCGCACCATCGGCTGGGACGAGAAATGGATTTATCTGGAGCACAAGATGATGGTGGGCGAGCATCTGGCCGCCGTTGCGGTTATGAAGGCCGCGTTCCTGGGCTCGGCAGGACGGCGCATTGCCACCGATGAGCTGATCAAAGTGATCGGCTACGACGGCCCTGTACCAGCGCCGTTGGCGGTGATCGAGGCGTCAAAGGCGCTGAACGATGCGCTGAAGGCTTAACAGGCTGTTGAAAAACTCGCTGAGAAAATGACAGCGAGAAACAAACGAATCAAAATTGCGTTGACTTTGAATCTATCATTCGCAATCGAGTCGATCCAGGAATCGATGTTGCTCGCCAGTACACCTCAAAAACCTT
>JANRJL010000002.1:0-154628 GCA_033763995.1 Rhodospirillaceae bacterium
GGCGACCTGCGGTTACGCGGCCAATCCGGACCTGGTGGCCAAGTACATCCCCGACATGGCCCAGGCGCGGACCTTCACGTGGGAGAACTCCCACGGCGATGCGGTGCTGTGGGGCTTGGGCCTGGGCGCGGCCGTGGCCGATATGTCTGCCTTTCAAGGCTATGGCGCGCTCGCCTTTCCGCAGCTTCAGCTGTTCAACTACAACTACGTGATTGACGGCGGCGTGATGGTGAATGCCGATGGCCTGCGATTTTCCGACGAAACCGCCGACGTGTCGGGCCAGGGTGTGAATGTGATGCGCCAGCCGGGTGGCATCGCTTTGATGATCTATGATCGTGCTCTGCACGACCGCTACAAACATCTGCATGAAACCAAGCAAGCCTTGGAGCTCAACGCGGTTAAATTCGGCGAGACCGCCGCCGCGTTGGCCGCCGCACTGGGCCTGCCCGCCGCTGCGTTGCAAAGAACTCTCGATGATTTGCGCTTGTCAAAGCTTGGGCAAAAGCCCGACGCATTTGCGCGCGATTTTGCGGGATGCGTGCAACTCGCGCCGCCCTATGCCGGCATCAAGGTCACCGGCGCGCTCTATCACACTCAAGGTGGCCTGGTCGTCGACAGTGGTGCGCGCGTGAAACGCCCTGACGGAAGCGTGCTGCCCAACCTCTTTGCCGGCGGCGGTGCGGCGCGCGGCATGTCGGGTCCCACATGCTCCGGCTATATCCCTGCCGCGGGCCTCTGCATGGCCATGACCTTGGGACGGCTGGCCGGCAACTCCGCGGCGCGTCTCACACAAGGCCGCTAACATGAATCGCTTGAAAATTTTAGCTTTGTTGTCTGCGATATTGGGGGCTCAGTTTTTGGCCTGCCCCGCCCACGCACAAACGCCCGCCGAGGTCGTCGCCGCCGAGCGCGCCTTCGCGGCCGATGCGCAGCAACGCGGCTGGATCGCGGCGTTCAAGACTTATTCCGCGCCCGATGCCGTTTTGCTGCGCGACACGCCGATCAGCGCAAAGGAGAACCTGGCGAAGCTGCCCGACACGCCGGCCGACACGTCGCTGAAATGGTGGCCCATTTGGGCCGGCATCTCGCAATCGGGCGATCTGGGTTTCACCACGGGCCCCTTTACCTCGGGGGATAAAAATTTCGGGCATTACTTCACCGTATGGCAGAGGCAGCCCGACGGTACCTGGCGATGGATTTATGATGGTGGCCCGTCCAATGAATCGGCCTCGCCTTTTGGGCCGGACACCGAACCAGAGCTCTTGCCGGTGGCAACGGCCACCTCGGCCAGCTCTGAGGCGGCCTTGGCGGAAGTTGGCGTCTTAGAAGTCGAGCTTGCCCGGCGAGCCGTGACGGATTCTCGGGTGGCCTATTTGTCTTACTTGGCCGAGGACGCGCGCATCATGGGTTCACCGGCGCAGCCCGCAAGAGGTCGCGCTGAAATTATCAAAGAGCTGGACCGGCGCGCTGCGTCGCTGAAATTGACCTCGCTGGGCGGCACGGCGTCCCATGCCGGAGACCTGGCGTTTACCTATGGCAGCGCCAGATGGTCGCGCGAGGGGCAAGGGCGGCGGGGTAACTACGTTCGAATCTGGCAAAAGCGCGTGGAGCGTTGGCAGCTTGTATTCGACGAACTCCTCGCCGCGCCCGTCAAGCCGCAGCCATGATTTCAGGCGGCAACGTCGTGCTGGCGAAAATAGCGCGCCTGCGAGCAGTGAAGTGAAAGGTCGAGCTTGACTAGTTGCGCGCGCCGGGAGCGCGCCCGCCCAAACGGAACATCAACGTATATTGATGACCCGACGTCGGCACCGGTTTGCCGTTCTCGAGCATGGGCGTGAAACGCCATGACATAAAGCTGTCGATGGCAGCGTCATCAAAAAGATCTTTGGGCGTCGCCTTGACGACTTTGGCATTGGTCACGGCGCCCTCGGCATCAAGGCTATACGTCACGGTGACGTCGCCTTCGATACCTTGGGCAAAGAGATCGCGCGGATATTTCGTCTCGGGCCGGTAAACCGGCTGAGGGTCCTTGCCCTTGCCCATCTCGATGGCGCGGGCGATGGCCAAGGCATGGCGGGCGGCGACCTTGCGATCTCCAAGCTCCTCGGCGAACTTGATGGCATAGGTGCGCCGTGACTGCAGTTTCGATTCCGTTTGGCCCGCGCCCAACCGCAGTTCGATCTCGCGGTCCAGCGCGGCCATGGCCTTACTCTTGTCGCCGAGCTGGAGGTAGGCCTCGGACACGGCCTGCGCGAAATACAAAGTGTCGGGATGCTTCGGGCCCACGGTCTCGAGCGCGAGTTTCAGTCCTTCTTGGGCGTTGGCGCCCGATTCCTTGAACTTCTTGGCGCCGTAGTTGACCTGCACCAGGCTCTTGAGGTCCTTGATCTTAGCCTTGGGATCGTCGCAGGCGGTCAAGACCGCGCCCAGCGGCGCAACGCACGCGGCAAGCCCGGCATTCAAGATGTATCGCCTCGTTTCGGTCATGGGGTAAGCCACTGACGATATCTTTCCTCGACAACCGCTAATTCTAGCGAAAAAAAGCAACCAGTTCGTTAACGTGCTGAAATGGGCCGATTTCATGGTGCAAACCCCTTTCACCAGCCGGCCAAGCGAGGAGTCGCCATGTCGTTTGTGATTCTCTTGGGCTGCGTTCTGGCCGGTGCGCTGCTGCCCATTCAGGCCTCGATGAACGCCATGGTCGGTGTGCGCACCTCTGGCCCGTTGTTTGCCGTCGGCGTGAACTTCGCCGTCGGCACGGTGATTCTGATCGCCGCCCTGGCTGCATTACGAACCCCTTGGCCCAGTCTGACCCAATTCACCAGCCTTCCGTGGTGGACGTGGCTCGGCGGACTGCTCGGGGCGGCGGTGGTTTTCGCCACGCTCTTTTCCGCGCCAAGGCTGGGGGCGGCCGTCGCCTTCGCGGCCATCGTGGCCGGTCAAATGGGCATGTCCTTGATGTGCGATACATTCGGGTGGCTGAATTACGCGCAGCAGCCCTTAACCCCCGGCCGCATTGCCGGCGCGGTATGCCTGGTGGCGGGCGTCGTGTTGATCAGGAAGTTTTGACGATCCTCATCGAATTGCGTTGAAGCTTTCAAGCGTGATGCGCGAGGACCAGTAGTCAGCGCGGCAGGTTTCCTGGCGGCAGAGATCGGTGGTGAGGTACTTCTTGTTCGAGTCGGGAAATACTGTGGCGACCGTGCAGCCGTTGCCGAGTTCTTCGACCAGGCGCATGGCGCCCAGAATATTCGCGCCCGATGAAATTCCCACACCGAGACCCAGACGGGTCGACAGTTTCTGCGCCATGAGGATGGCGTCGCCGTCCCACACGTCGATGACGCTATCCAACTTTTTCAGGTCGCAAATCGCCGGGATGAATTCGTCGGAAATCCCCTGAATCCGGTGCTTGCCGACCTTGTGACCTGTCGACAGCGTCGGCGAGTTGGACGGTTCCAGAGGATGGATGCGCACCTTGCGCCCGTCGCGGCGCAAGAAGCGACCCACGCCCATCACCGTGCCGCCGGTCCCGACCCCGGCGACAAAGACGTCGCAGAGCCGGCCCACGGCCGCCAATTGACGCTCGATCTCGGGGCCGGTCGTCTCGTAATGGGCGTCGCAATTGGCGGTGTTGTCGAACTGTCGCGGCAAAAACACATTCTCGTTCGCGGCGGCATATTCATTGGCCAGCTTGATGGAGCCCAGGAACCCGCCTTGCTCGGGCGTCACATCCACGATCTCGGCGCCGAAACTGGTGATGAGGTCCTTGCGCTCGCGGCTCATCCAACTGGGCATGAAGATCCGCACCTTGTGGCCCAGCGCCGAGCCGATCGCCGAGAACGAGATGCCGGTGTTGCCGCTGGTGGCCTCGACGATGGTATCGCCGGTTTTGAGCGCGCCCGTGCCATAGGCTTGGCGAATGATGTAAGCGGCCATGCGGTCCTTGATGGACCCGGTCATGTTCATCGACTCAAGCTTCGCGAACAACGAACGCGGCTTGCCGTCGATGCGGTACCAAATTTGCAGCAGCGGCGTATGACCCGTGAGCGAGGTCACGGCGGCGATGTTGCGCGGCATGTCGACCATGAAGCGAAGCCCTAGACTCAAAAGAAGCCGTGGGCCGGGCTCTTAGCGGAATACTGTGATAAAAGGAAGATGTTTTGAATTTGTGGTATATAAGACAAAGAATAACCTTCATTATCCGAATTATTAGAATTTAATTTTGCGGCCTGGCCTAGACAGAACCTGCTCAACCGGCGGTTTTCGCCGTGAAATCAGTGACGTCGATTTGGTGTGAAAGCGATAAGCGGCGACGTGGGTGGCCCGCCAAGACCGCTGGCGCGAGATCAAGCCGCCGGCAAAGGTTAGACGACTATTCCGCCGCCAGCAGTCTGAGGCCGCGTCGCGCGTGGGAAACGATGATGTCGGCGACGGCGTCGACGATGGTCTCAGCATCGATGCCGTACTCGCGGTAAAGCGCCGCGATGTTGCCCGCCTGGCCGAAGCGGTCCACGCCCAGGCCCTGACAGCGGTGGCCGTGCACGGAGCCGAACCAACCCAAGGCCATGGGATGTCCGTCATGAACGGTAATAATGCGCGCATCGGACGAAAGAGGTGCCAGCAGCCGCTCAATGTGGCTTTGGGCCCTGGCCCCCGATTGTCGGCGCGACTCGCAGGCCGCCCGAAATCCCGCATAGAGCCGGTCCGGTGACGTCACCGCCAACAACCCCGCACCCGGAATATCCTCCAGGATGGTGTCGAAAGCCGACTGGGCTTCCGGCGCCGTCACGCCGCAATAAGCGACCATCAGGTCCGTGCCCTCTTGGGGCGGCCTGACCCAATAAGCCCCCGACAGGATGTCGGCGCGCAGATCGGGCGTCATGGCACGAGCGGGCTGCTTCATGGGCCGCGTGGAAAGGCGCAGATAAATCGAGCCGCCGTCGGGCTGCTGCATGTAATCGAAGCCCCAGGTCATGATCGCGGCCAGTTCGTCGGCATAGGCCGGCTCGTAGTAGGCAAGGTTGGCGTGGCCGATGCCGATCAGCGGCGTGAACACCGATTGGTGGGCGCCGCCTTCGGGCCCGAGCGTGATGCCGGAGGGTGTGGCCACCAGCATGAACCGCGCATCCTGGTAGATGGCATAGGTCATGGCATCGAGGCCGCGCGCGATGAACGGATCGTAGAGCGTACCCACGGGCAACAACCGCGTGTCAAACAAATCCGCCGACAAGCCGAGAGCGCCGAGCAGCAGGAACAAGTTGTTCTCGGCGATGCCAAGCTCAATGTGCTGCCCCTTGGGGTCTTGTGCCCATTTTTGCGGCGATGCCACATGCATCTGCCGAAAGATGTCCTCGCGCCGCGTGATATGGAAAGGGCTGCGCTGATTGACCCATCCTCCCAGATTGGTCGACACGGTCACATCGGGGGCCGTCGTGACCACGCGCTCGGCCAAGGGGGTTTGGGACCGGCCCAACTCGTTCATGATCTTGCCGAAACTTTCCTGCGTGGACATGCGTTCGCCTTTGGGGGCGACCAACTCGTGAACCGCAATGGCCGGCGCTCGCGTTGTCTTCTGCTCGCGCGGAACGCGCCGTTTGAAGGGGGCCCCATCGAGAAATGCACGCAGTTCTTTTTCTTGGGTCTCCAGCCCGGCAAAGGGCTCCCATTCCCGCCCTTCAGGGATGCCCAGTGACTTCCGGAACACCGTGATTTGGTCTTCCGTCATGATGCCGGCATGGTTGTCCTTGTGGCCGGCCAAGGGCAGGCCATGCCCCTTGATGGTGTAGGCAATGAAACAATGCGGGGTATCCGAAACCGAGGCGGCCTCGAACGCACGCACGATAGCTTGCATGTCATGGCCGCCCAAGTTGGTCATGAGATCGTGCAAAGCTGTGTCGTCATGGGATTTTAAAAGCTGATCGATTCCGCGTTCCTTCTTGAGGTCGCGGGCAAGGTGTTCGCGCCACGCTGCGCCACCTTGAAACGTCAGGGCCGAGTAAAGTTGGTTGGGGCAGTCGTCGATCCAAGCCTTGAGCGCGGGGCCGATCGGCGCCTTGAAGGCGGCTTCGAGCTTCAAACCGTATTTGAGCAGCACCACCTTCCAATCGACGGACTCGAAAAAGCCCGTGATGCGCTTGAACAGCTGGTCGTTGACGACGCCGTCGAGACTTTGGCGGTTATAATCGACGATCCACCACACATTCTTGACTTCGTGCTTCCAGCCTTCCAACAGCGCTTCATAGATGTTGCCTTCATCCAATTCCGCGTCGCCCAGGAGCGCGATCATGCGCCCCGATGGTGATGTGGCGTCGAGTAGATCGTGCAGACGTAGATAGTCCTGAACCAAGGCCGCGAACAGCGTCTCGGCTACGCCGAGGCCCACGGAGCCCGTGGAAAAGTCGACATCGGCCTTGTCTTTCGTGCGCGAGGGATAGGGTTGCACGCCGCCGAAGGCGCGGAAGTTCTTTATCCGCTCCAGAGTCTGATTGCCCAGCAAGTATTGAATGGCGTGAAAGATCGGCCCCGCGTGGGGCTTCACCGCGACACGGTCCTGCGGGCGCAGCGCGTGCAAATACAGCGCCGTCATCACCGTGGCCATGGACGCGCTGGACGCCTGGTGTCCGCCGACCTTAATGCCGTCGGGGTTGTCGCGCAGATGGTTGGCATTGTGAATCATCCACGTCGCCAGCCACAAAATCTTGCGCTCGAGCGCCTTTAGATTCGCCAATTCTCGCGCTGAAATCACGGCCGACCCCCGGTGTTGTGTCACGCCACACTAGGGCGCCGCCCAGCGGCAGGTCCTTGCGAATTCTTGCTATGAAACTATCGTTAGCGCAACTATCTATACGTTTCACAAATGTTATTGGTGACTTATGCCGATTCAAGCCCTCGATCCGATCGACGTGAAACTCTTGCGCACGGTTCAGGAGAACGCCCGCCTCAGCAACGTCGATCTGGCCGAACGGATCGGATTGTCGCCCTCGCCCTGTCTGCGCCGCCTCAAGCGGCTGGAATCGGACGGCGTCATCAAGGGCTACATGACCTTGATCGACCAAAATGCGGTGGGTTTGCCGGTCAGCGTTTTCGTTTCCGTCACCCTTAAGGAACAATCCGAACAGGCCCTGGAAAAGTTCGAAGTGCGAATCCGCGCCCTGCCCCAGGTCATGGAGTGTTATCTAATGACCGGAACAGCCGACTACTTGTTGCGCGTGGTCACGGCCGATCTTGCGGCTTACGAGCGGTTTCTGAAAGAACACCTGACTCGCATTCCGGTTATTGCCAGTATTCAGTCGAGCTTTGCCCTCAAGCAGGTCAGCTTCCGAACGGCACTCCCGTTACCCCATATGGAGAAAGAGAAAAGCTAGGGCATCGAGACCGATAACGCTAGCATGGCGGTGAAAGGGGCGAGACCATGTCACGACAAATGCCAGGACTGCTTCCCGGCGCCATTCGCGGCCTGATGATGGATCGGCCGTTGCTGGTGGCGCCATTGTTGCAATACGCCGCGACCTATCATGCCGACACGGACATCGTCACACGCAGCGTCGAAGGGCCGGTTCGTCGCCAAACTTATGCGGAAACGCTGATACGCGCTCAACGGCTGGCCAATGCGTTGATCTCATTGGGTGTGAAGCCGGGCGACCGTGTCGCAACCTTGGCATGGAATACGTGGCGACACATCGAACTTTACTACGCCGTGGCCGGGATCGGCGCCATTTGCCACACCATCAATCCGCGCCTCTCGAGCGAGCAACTGCGCTACATCATCGATCATGCCGATGACTGCATGTTGTTTTTCGACCTCACGTTCGCCGACGCGGTCGCGGAACATTGCCCGAAAAGCGACAGATTGCTTGGGCGCGTCGTGCTGAGCGATGCCGCTCACCGTCCGGCGAATCCTGCTCTAGCCGACGTCATGACCTACGAAGAATTGATCGCCGGACAATCCGAGACCTACGACTGGCCGGAGTTTGACGAAAACACGGCGGCCTCGCTTTGCTACACGTCGGGCACCACCGGCAACCCCAAGGGCGTGCTCTATAGCCATCGCACGCTTGTGCTGCACTCGTTTGCTTGCTGCATGACCGCGACCATGGGCCTGTCGGTTGACGATCGCGTCTTGCCGGTCGTGCCCATGTTTCATGTCAACGCCTGGGGCATTCCCTATGCCGCGCCCATGAGCGGGGCAGCGTTGATTCTGCCCGGGCGCGCCCTTGACGGGCCAAGCTTGTTCGACCTCATGGAGAACGAGAGCGTTTCCTGCGCCCAGGGCGTCCCCACGGTGTGGATGAGTCTGCTGACCACCATGCGCGAGAAGAAGCGCAAACCCAAATCTCTGCGGAGAATCTTGGTTGGCGGCGCGGCGGCATCGGAAATGTTGATCGAGGCTTTCGAAACCGAGTTCGACGTTCAAGTCAATCATGCCTGGGGCATGACGGAAATGACTCCGTTGGGCGTGGTCAACACCTTGAAGCCCAAATTCAAGGCCAAGCCGCGCGCCGAGCAGATGCCGCAGAAGCTCAAGCAGGGGCGCGTCGTCTACGGCGTCGATATGCGCATCGTCGATGATGCAGGCAAGGAATTGCCCCACGACGGCAGGACGCCCGGCCACCTGCAAGTTCGTGGGCCCTGGATCGTCAAGGAATACTTCAAATCGGCCAATGAGGCCCTGACCCCCGACGGATGGTTCGAGACAGGCGATATCGCCACGCTCGATCCGGATGGCTACATGCAGATCACCGACCGCTCCAAGGACGTCATCAAATCGGGCGGGGAGTGGATCAGCTCGGTGGATCTCGAAAACGCGGCCTTGGGACACCCCCAGATTGCCCATGCCGCCGTCATAGGCATTCCCCACCCCAAGTGGCAGGAGCGGCCGCTTTTGATTTGCGTTGCAAGAGGGCCCGAGCGGCCGACTTTGCAGGAGGTCAATGCCTATCTTGAGACCAAGGTGCCGAAGTGGTGGCTGCCCGATGTCATCGCGTTTGTCGACGCGATTCCCCTGGGGCCCACGGGCAAAATTCAAAAAACGAGGCTGCGGGAGCAGTTCAAGGCCGTCACAGCACCCGGTTAGCCGCATAACCTGTGGTCGTATGGCGGTTTCGGCCCCTGCCGCAGCCATCGGCGCTTTGCCCTTTCTTTACAATTTGCTAGGACTGTCCGCCTTCCACGGGGGAAATGGGAGCCGCGCGTTTCATGGCCGATTCGGCCCGGATTAAGTTTGAGGTTCAGCTCTTCAAGGGCAACAAGTGGCACATCAATGATGTTGTCCCAACGGAGGAGTCTGCCCGGCGTAAAGCCGAAGAACTCCTCGCGCTCAAGACGACCGAGGGCGTGCGGATCGTCAAGGAATCTCATTTCGGGTCGGATAATCGGCGCGAAACCGAAATTTACAAACAAATGAAGGAAATGGAGAAGGAAGAAGACTTCTCCATCACACCCGTCGACGAAACTCCCTTGTGCGAGCAAGTCAGCGATTACTACGCCACCGATGCCCGCACGACCATGGCACGGCTGTTCTCGAAGTATCTCGAAAAGGTCGAGATGACGCCGCTTGAGATGCTGCATAGCCACAAGAGTCTTAAGCGCGTTCTGAACATGGACACCATGGTGCCCTCGGCGGTCGACAAGATCGCGGCTTTGCACGCCCGCGCCACCAACACCGATAGCCGCAAGCGCAAGGACATCATTTATCAGGCCGTCGACCGTATCGCCGCGCGCGCGCGCGAGGTCGACAACAAACCCCTGCCCGAACTCAAGGGCAGCACGCTTGACGAACTGTGGACGCAGATCGACGGCAAGTTCAAGGACGAAGAAGAACGCAAATACATGGCCAACGTGGCGCTTGCGCGCGCGTCGTCCAATTGGACCGGCTGGCTGGGCAAAATGTCCGAGCTGCTGCCCATGGCGAAGAACCTGAAGGACGATCGCGCGCGGACCATGGTCGACGAGATGATGGCCGACATCTTGATCGCCAAGACCGTCGTGAAGGATGTGATCGGCGTCTCCAAGCACATGGGCGACGCCATCATGCGCATGCTCGACTTGGTGGAGGGAAAGTGCCAACCCACGAAGTTCGCCGCCGAGGAATTGGTGGGCCTGCTGAATTTCCTCTTCCCCGCCGACCTGCTGCCGCGCGCCAAGAAAATCCTGTTCGACCGCATCGAGCGCGATCTTCGCGGCCCGACCCGTTTGACGAACAGCGAGGAGCCATCGGCCGACAAGGATTTCTTCGTGCTCTTGCTGAACCGCGTGATCACCGATCAGGGCGTGACGGGCGGACGCAGTATGGCCGTGGGCCTCACCGAACGCTGGGCGAGACTGATCAATCTCGGTGGAGCGAGCGGCCGCAAGAAGGCCATGGAAGAGGTTCGCGACAAGCTGACCTCGACCACGCGCAAGTTTGTCTACCTCCTGTCGATGTACGACCCGACCGGCGACGCCATGCTGACGGATGCCATCACGGGGCAGCTCAAGACGTTTGTCGCTCAGCTCGATACGATTCAAAAGATCGCTCCCGAGGCAAAAACGCAAAAAGCCCGCCTGCAAGAGGCCACACAGGTTCAACGTTTGGTCTTGGACTCGCAGTTGGATGACGGCCTCAAGGCGGCTTTGGCCAAGAAGTTCGATGACGTGGTTTCCGATTATCTCATCACCAACAAAGTTATCGAGCGCATCGACGATAAGGCGCTGCCTTTCCGCGACCGCGCCAAACGGCTGGTGATGTTCTGCACGGGCGGCGTCTTGACCGAGGGCAAGGCCAAGACGATCGCCCGCGACAGCGTCGTCGGCTACCTGCGGCGCAAGGATTTTATCAGCGAGTATACGGCCGATATCGCCGAACCGGCAGAGAAAGAGGCCGCCATCCGCGAGTTTTACGCCTTGCTGGCCAAGACCGGTTTCGACGTTCGCGGCTAGGTCGAGGCGCTCGGCGCCGCCGTTTCATTCCGTAGCGTGGCCTTCAGTTTAGCCTCATCGAGATCATAGAGACTCAACAACGCCGCGCTCAGCAATGACGCGGCGGCTGGAAAGACCGCCATGCCGATGTAAATCGCCGACAGCGCGGCGTCCGGCTGCGCCACAATAGCGCCGCCCTGGGACGATTCGAATCCGGCCGCGCTCAGATAACCGCCGAAGATCAATGGACCGAAGGCGGCCGCCAGCTTTTCCATAGTCGAATAGAGCCCGGCATAGACCCCTTCGCGGTTGATGCCTGTTCGGCGGCGGTCGTACTCGATGGTGTCGGGCAAAATCGCAAAGCCCATGACCAAAATGCCCGCCACAGCCGCCCCTAGCAGGAACAGCCGCGCGCCCAACAGCGCGGTAGTCTCCCCCTCCTGCGACAGAAGCCAGGTCAGCATGATGATCGCGTAACTCACGGCTGCCAGCATGAAGCCATTGCGCTTCCCGATCCGTCGGCCCGCCCACGTCCACGCCGGAATAGCGAGTAAAGTGCCCAAGGGAAAAAACGAGCCGAAGGCAATCAACAGAGCTTGTTGATTCTTTAGCACGTAGACGCCGAAAAAGATGAGTGCCGCGTTGGAACTGGCCTGTGCCGTCAACTGCAGCAGCTTAACGCCCAAATAAACGACAAAGGGACGATTGCCCATGACGAGGCGGATTTGCTCCGCTAGCGCCGGACGCGGCCCCTCGGTGCGCTCCGTGCGCGGTGCTCTTGCACTGCTGAGAAATGCCACCAGCATGCTCAGCGCCATGACGCCGCCGACGAGCCAACCAAACAACGCGTAGCCCTGTTGTGCGCCAAAAACCTTGGTCAGTTGCGCCGTGCCGAGAAAGATGAACAGCGACGACGTCGTGAAGAACACGACGCGGTACGACATCAGCACCGTGCGCTCATGGTAGTGCTCGGTCATTTCCGCCGGCATGGCGAGATAGGGAATATTGAAGATCGTGTAGGCCGTGTTGAACAAAAATAGGAGGGCCGCGACATAGACCACGCGTGTCGTCATGTCGTCGATCATCGACACGTTGAAAACCAGAACGAAACTCACGAAGCAGGCAGCCGCGCCCCACAGCAAGTAAACCCGCCGGCGCCCGAACCGCGATTGCGTGCGATCGCTGACATGGCCCATCAGCGGATCGATGATCATGTCGTAAAGGCGTGAGGCGAAAATAATCGCCCCGGCGATAGCCGCCTCGATGCCCAACACCGTGGTCAAATAACCCAACATGATCGTGACGAGCACGCCGATCATGGTGGAGGTGCCGTGGGTGCCCGCCGCCCAGCCGATCTGCTGGCCGAGGCTTAAGGTCGATGGCGGGTTTGGGGCGGTCACGGGCGGCGTCATGCCGCGTCCCGCTGATCAGCCAGCGAGACGACGTGACCCACGTAATCGGGTTTCTCAATACAGTCGAGTACGAATACAGCCAAGTCATCGCGGGAGACGCTGCGACCGCCCGGGACGTTGCGGTTTTTCTCGACATGATACGAGCCGCGTGCTGGCGTGTTGTAGAGCATGGGGGCCCGCACGACGACGCCTTCGAGCCTGGCGGAGAGCACCATGCGCTCCATTGCCTGCATGTCGCCGTAGTAGTTCCGGCGCAGGTAAAGATAGATTTTGCGGCGAAGGCCGGGGCGCGTGAAATCCAATGCCGCGCCGAAGGATGAAATGGCCACCAACCGCTTGACGCTATGCGCTTTCATGCCGTCGATCACGTTGCGGTGGGCTTCGGTATTGAGCCAATAGCGCTTGTCGAGCAAATCGCGCTTGCCCACGGTGGTGATGACGGCATCGGCCCCCTTGAGGCCGTCGATCACCGATTGCCGGTCGAAGGCATCGCCGAATCTCCTTTCGACCTTTGCGGGATCGCCCTTGATGTTGGCAGGGGTCCTCGCCAAGCCAATGACCGTGTGGCCGCGCTTCAGCGCCTCGGCAATCAGCCGCTCGCCGGTCATGCCGCCGGCACCCAAAATTGCGATCCGCATGTGGTCAGGCCCTTACTTCGTCCGCGCGCCATGCCCCGATCATGGGGTATTCTGACTGAAATGCAACGCGGCATGCGGGAGCGGCCAATGGATGAATTCGTGAAACTGGTGCGCCGGCAGCGCGATGCGTTCACGCGCAAGGATGTGAGTGCGTTGACGGCGGATCTAGCGGACGACTACGCGTGGTTTCGCATCACCGAAGACGGCAGCGCGATCAAGTCCGCCTCGGGAAAAGCCGAAGTCGCCGAACGCATGGGTACATTTTTCAAGACCGTGCCCTACACAGGTTCGCGCGTCGAGCGGGCGATGACGGTGGGCAATTACATTGTCGCCGAAGAGCAGGACACTTTCGACACGCCGCAAGGACCCAGGACCCAGATCACGCTCGGCGTCTATGAGATCAAGGACGGCAAGTTTCGTCGGGCCTGGGCTTTTCCCGTAAAGACTTGAGACGAATTTTGAGCAAGAGGACCCGCGGACATGTTCACCAACGTCTGGTATGTCGCCGAACGCAGCGCCAATGTTGCCGCCGAGCCGGTCAAGGTTCGAATGCTGGGCTGCGATTTCGTGCTCTTCCGCGACACCAAGGGGCAGGTCGCTTGCCTCAGCAATGTCTGCCCGCATCGCGGCGCCAACCTTGCCGGTGGACGCTGCCGCGACGATGGCACCCTGGCATGCCCCTACCACGGCTGGCGCTTCAACCGCGACGGGCAGTGCGTGAGGATTCCGTCGCAAACGGACCCAGATGCAGTCATGTTGCAACTTGCCAAAGTCGACTCATATCCCGTGCGGGAACAGAACGGCTTGATTTGGGTGTTTTTGGGCGACGAGCCCGAGGCGGCCTCTCCACCGCTCGATATCCCTGAAGTGGGAAACGCGGCCTATCGGCAAATCGACTTTAACGAAGTTTGGAACTGCAATTATGAACGCGCGGTGGAGATCGACCTTGACTACGTTCACTCTCATTTCGTCCATGGCGCCTGGGGCGAGGAACACCGCGCCCGGCCGCCCGATCATGTCGTCGAAGATTTCTCGGAACATGGATTCGCCAGTCATCTGATCGCGCGCTCCCAGCCCAATCGCGGCATCTGGCGGTTCCTGCGCAAGGAAGGCAAGGGCGTGCCGTCATACTTGAAGTTCAAGCTGCCGGGCTTTTGCCGGCGCGTGCAGGTCTTCATCGGCGGCGAAGGATCGCCGATGCATTTTGTGTTCTACCACTTCGCCACACCCATCAATGCCGAGCAGGTTCAGAATCGCCTGTTGTTCTTCAGGAGCTTTCTCAAGCATCCCTTCTTCGACAAGACCAATATCAAGCGCAATGAGCGCGCGATTCGAGAGGACCGTAAAATCTGCGAAGAAATTTTTCCCAAAGCACCGGCCGCGGCGCGCGATTGGGAAATTCAGACCGAGCATGACCACTTGGTCGGCGCCTTTCACCGTATCCTTGGGTTCATGCGCGCCAAGGGCTGGCAGATCGACACGGCGGCCATGGATGAGATGGCCAAGGCCAACAAACCGCTGATGATTCCTTCTCCGGCGCGCCGTCAGAACTCTGCGGAATGGGCCTTTCCAACCGTGCCTAGGATTGCGCCTCACCAGACCATGCAGGCCAAAGCGGCAGAGTTAGGACTCAGGCGCTGGGAAGCTCGAGGGCAGTGAAACTGCCGCCCAGAAAATGCTGCTGCAGCGCACCTTGAAGATCGAACGTCGATTCCATTTCCATCGCTGCGTCCGCGGATTGCGCCATGGTCTGCCCGGCCATGCACGCGCGCAGGAAGGCCGCGTCCGCCAAGGAGATCAAACGGACACCGACATGATAGCGCGGGCGTGAAATCAGCACGCTCTCGCTAACCGTCATGTCGACGGCAGGGACCTCGGTCACGTCGGGCTGATTCACCGTCCAAATGCGGTGAATTGGAAACGACGAGGAAATAAGTCGCGTGGCCGGATGGACGCGCAATTTAACGTCGCCAATGCACGCCGGTTCTATAGTGCTGAGAGTAGCCGGATCCAGCGGCGGGGCGTCGGCCGCGAAATAGGCTTCACCGCGCGCCCACTCAAGCCGGGCGACATCGGGCAAATAAGGCAACGCTTGGGTCTTGTCATGGGAGGCTACAAAATCGGCAAAGCTTGCGCCGTAAAGCGACAACTGCGGCACATGGGGCACGTGCCGCACGACGAACTCGCGCGCCAGCGCATGGAAGAAGCGCTTGCCAACGATGCGTTGCGCGACCGGATAGGCCGCGGCCAGCACTTCAATCAGGCTCGCCTGAACATTGTTGCGATAGACGCCGATGCGCCGGCTGATCGGGCCACGGGTAGCACGCACATGCCGAGCGATGACGTCATCCTCGCTCAAGACCGTGGCGCGAAAAGTCTGCTGGAGCTCAAGCAACACGTGCGCGCTCCTTGACGGACAGTTCATCCATGATGCTCTGCGCGCGGCCGGCCTCGCGGGACAGCTCGGCGAAAGCCGGAATATCCATGTCCCACTCGATCAGGGTCGGCGCGGCGCCGATGCGGGCGACAAGCTCGCGATAGAGCGTCCAGACGGGATCACAGACATGGGCGCCGTGTGTGTCCACCAGAACGCGGCTTTCGCCCTCGTCCTCGACGGAGTGTCCGGCCAGGTGGATTTCGCCGATCATGGATGCTGGAATCTGCGATAAATAATGTCTCGCATCGAATCCGTTGTTCGCCGCGCTGACAAAGACGTTGTTCGCGTCTAACAACAGACCGCAGCCTGTACGGTCGGCGAGCCGAGTTAGAAATTCCCATTCGGGCATCGTCGTTGCCGTGAACTCGAGATAAGACGAGGGATTCTCGATCAAGATCCGGCGGCCAAAGGCATCCTGCGCGCGCGAGATGTTGTCCGCGACGACCTTAAAGGACTCCTCCGTATAGGGCAGCGGCAGCAAATCGTTGATATAGGCGCCGTCGATAACGCTCCAGGACAGATGCTCGGACACGAGGCCCGGCCTGACGCGCTCAAACAACCTTTGCAGCCGCTCGAGATGCGCCGCATCGACGCCTTGGGCAGAGCCCAACGATAACCCCACGCCATGGCAACTGATCGGATGACGTTTGCGGATCTCGTCGAGCATGGCAAGCCGCGGCCCACCGTCGCTCAAGAACGTTTCACTGTGAATTTCAAACCAGGCCGCCGCGGGAGGCGCATCATCGGGCGCTTCGGCGAGTTCCGGCAGGTGCTGAAGACGAAGCCCGACCCCCGCCATAGCAAGGATCGGGCTCGTGGTGTTTCCTCGAGACGGGGATTTAGTTAATGGATCGCGCTGGTCCACGTCCGCCTCAACAGAATGACTCGCGGCGGAAAATTAGCCGCCCTTTTTCTCCGGCGTGCCTTTGCCTTGGAAGGCTTCTTTCTTGCCGCCCATCTTCTCGCAGCTGCCGGCATCGACATACTTCCACTCGTTGCCGTCGAAATCGACTTTCGACTGCGCTTGGCACGAATGCGCGCCGTTCGCGGCGGCGCATTGATTTTCACCGGCCTTGGAAATTCCGTAGCACTTTTCCTTGCCGGATTGAGCGACGGCCGTGGTCGGCATCGCGAAGGCGGCCATGGTCACGGCGCCGGCGACGGCGGCGGCAAGGGTCTTCAGGTTTAGTTCAGTCATGGAGGTCTCCTGTGTTGGCGAGAACGACGGTTGTTCATCGGGCCGCGTGTTGACCGAACTGGTCCCCTGTTCGCGGCGAGGGGAGTCTTACAGGACTTGGCCGGGTCGCCACGAATCAAACTTATGTGAAGATCTGCATTTTCGCGGTGCGAAACGATGGATTGCGCTTTCGTGGATGCAGTGCAGCGGTTGAATCACGGTGATGTGATTCAAGTTTGGCTCATCCGAATTGGAACAAAAGTGGATTGACTAGCGTTGTGGCGGAATCGGTGTTTTTTGCGCGGGGCGGCCGATACCCTCAAAGGCGGTAAGTTGACCACCCAGGTCCTGGCAGGTTCCCATGGGAACCCATTTCCAGTCTTCGCCGCTGTAGTCGACTGTCGAGCAACCACCACAGGTATGACTGCCGCTGAGCGACTGACAGCCGTTCTCGCCTGCCTTGGCAATGCCGTAGCACTTTTCTTTGCCTTTGCCGTCGTTGGGGGCGCCCACGGCAGACGTGCTCGCAAGTGCAGCCGCCAGGGCTGCCGTCAAAACTGCGGCGGCAAACGGGTCGCGGAATGTGTCGAACTTGGCCATTAATGACTTCACGCCGCGTCGCGCGGCAAAAGGACTGGAGATTTGGCCTTGAATTAGCACTTCGAAGGCAAGAGCTACCAATCACACTGATGTGAAAGCCGGCAGCATTGCAAAGGCTGGAATTTGGCAGCCCCACAGTCGCAACGCGGGCTCAACTCTTGATCTCGATTCCAAAATGAGCCCCCATGGCTTGAGTGTAGAACGCGAGATACCCGCGAATGGCGGCTGCCTCTGGGATCGGGTTTTCATAGGACCATACGGCGTTTTCTGCCGTGGTCTGGTCGTTCTTCAGGGAGAAATAGCTCGCATCTCCCTTAAACGGGCAATGGGTTTTGTGGGCCGTCTTGTGCATCAAGTCCATGCGGGCGTCCGCCCGGGGGAAGTAAATCACGGGCGCATGACGGGTTTCTTCCAGAACGACGGCCTGCGCCGAATCGGCGATGACGACGCCTTGCCATACCGCCCGAGCGCGCCCACCGTGCGGTTTAATGTCAATGCGGTATCCGTCCTTTTTTGCGTTCACAATGCGCTTGTTTATGTCGTCACTCATGATGATCCGCTCCTGACCACTTAACACGGCCTTGTCCCTCACCACCCAAGCCTTGACCCCGGCGCACGTTCAAGAGGATACAGGCCAACCCGGCGCGTAACCTACGTTGCATAGGATGAGACCCGCCATGCTGAAGTATGGGCGATTTGCAGTCTACATCGTGATTTTGGCGATCGCGCTGAATTTCTATTTCCGACCGTCTCCCCAGCGCCCCGCTGCACCGTTCGTAACATTGGAAAAGCCCGTGACCGCGCCGTCGACGGACATCGTTCTGCCTGACACGCAAAGCCTGGCCGTGCGCCGCGAGGCCATCCAGGGCCCGTTCGAGCGTTCCCCGTTTCGTCTCTCGTTCGAATTCAAATCCCTTAGCGACGGCCGCTCGCGTATGATCGGTCGCTCGGCCGACGGCATGACGCAGCTTGAACTTGTGGGCCCGCCCGAGGCTCTCACCGGCGCGCTCTTGAAGGCTCAGATGCCCGACGACAACAAGCTGGCTCAGGTGAAGAACCTCAATGCCTTGGTCAACCTCGCACGGCTTGCCGCACCAGAGTGGATCAACGCCGAAGCCTGGGTGACCGACAATATTCCCACGGCCTTTCAGGACGGCCGAGTGACGACTTCGGTGGAGGGTCGCCGCGTGGCGATGAGTGCGCTCGCCAACACCAAAACTCTCATTCTCACGATTACCGGGCCTGAACTTTAACCGAAGCGGCCCATCTATCATGCATCGAGGAAACGTCTGACGGCATCGGCTTTGGCCGCGAGGCCTGTCGGAGTCCGCTCGCTCGGAAGAACGGCCTTTATCCCTTGCCGCGCCGCGGCGTGAGCAAGTTCGACGCCGTCTTTCAGGGGGTCGTCCTCGCTCGCCATGCAGAAGACCGGGCATGGCATGAGCGGGATTCGATCTTTGTCGGCGTGCCGGAACGCCGCGCGATAGCCCTTGTGATAGGTGGTCAGCGCCTTCAGAACGTCGACGACAATCGTATGTAGTGATTGTGCCGACGGCATGGGTTGGTTCCTGCGAAATTCGGGCACGCGGCGGAAGTAGGGGAAGTGGATGGCTTGATCGCGGATGAAATGCCACGCCCAAATGAATTGAGTGCCGAACTCGTCGGGCTTCATTTCCGGCGCGTAGTTTTTCAAGACATCAGCCTTGTCTTCGGCGCTGAACATGGCGATGCCGTCAAACACTACTTTTCGCACGCGCTGGGGATGGCGAATGGCCAGTTCGCACGCGATGTGTGCGCCCGTGTGACTACCGTAAACATCGACTTTGTCGAGATCGAGCTTGTCGAGCACGCGCGCCACGCTGTCGGCGTAATAGTCCATATCGGGCGCGTCCAACGCGGGTGCCGCTGAATCGCCGTTGCCCAGCGTATCTGGAGCAACGCAGAAACGGGATGTTGCAAGCTGGCGCATCATCGGTTCCAGCGTGATCGCCGAGGCCGGGGAGGCATGAATCATGTAAAGCGGTCGCGGGCCGTCGGCGCGCTGAGCACCGCACGTGCGATAGTGAACCAACCCCTCATCAAGCCGAAGAAACGCGCGATCAATGTCCACTTGGCCCTGCCCTTTCTTTGTCGCGGCCCGACGCTTGGACGTGAGTATTTCCGCAACAAATGTTACATTCGGTGAGTTGACCCCTTTGACCGCAGTGTAGAGAAACGCGGCCATGCAGCAAACCGCTTCGTCGGCCGCTCCCGCGCCATCCGCCGCCCCGCGCCGCCCGACACCGACCGACAACACATCGCTGCCCAAGGTTCTCGCTGAGTTCGAGACCCTGACCGATGCGCTCGACTATGCGGCGCGAGGAGAAACCGGGTTCAATTTCTATTCAGCCCGCGGCGAACTGGCCGAGATCTTGCCGTTTCGTGACCTCCGCGAACGAGCCATCGCGCACGCCCAGCGCCTCGCCGCGGCCGGCCTAAAGCCAGGCGACCGAGTGGCCCTATTGGCAGCGACGTCGCCACAATTTTTGGCCCACTTCTTCGCCTGCCAGTACGCCGGCATCATCCCGGTGCCGATGCCTTTGCCGACGGCCTTCGGCCGTCGCGAGGCCTATGTCGAGCAAATTCGCAATCAGTTGGGCTCAGCCACCCCGCGCATGTTGTTCGGTCCGGCGGATTTCTTGCCGCTGGTCACGGAGGCGGCCCAAGGCCAAGGCCTGTCGCATATCGCGGCCTTCGGCGATGTCGCAACCTGGAGCGCGGGCAAGACGGAGCTGCATCGCGCCAAGCCCGGCGACCTCTCTTACATCCAATACAGTTCCGGCTCGACCCGGTTTCCCACCGGCGTCTGCGTCACCCATAAAGCCCTGATGGCCAACTGCCACGGCATGAACTTGGCCGTGGACAGCGCGCCGGGCGACCGCGCAGTATCTTGGCTGCCGTTCTTCCATGACATGGGCTTGGTCGGGTTCATGCTGGCCGTCATGACGGCGCAAATCTCAACCGACTACTTGTCCACCGAAGATTTTGCGCGCCGGGCGCTGACTTGGCTGAAGATCATCAACGACAATCGCGCCACGATGTCGTTTTCGCCGTCCTTCGGCTACGAACTGTGCGCGCGGCGGGTTCAAACCATGGCGGAGGGCTCGCTCGGCCTCGATCTGTCGAGCTGGCGCATTGCCGGTATCGGCGGCGAGATGATCAAGCCGCAAGTCATGAAGATGTTCGGCGAGACCTTTAAGCCCTACAAGTTCTCCGACAAAGCGTTCTGCGGCAGCTACGGCCTAGCGGAGTGCGTCTTGGGTGTTTCATTTTCAAAGCCATCGACAGGGCTTTTACTCGATCATATCGCCAAGGACGGCCTCGCGACGCACAAGGCAACGCCGGTTCCCGACGACGGCAGCCCGGCCGGACGTACGTTTGTGGGCTGCGGCCGCGTCATCAAGGGTCATAAGGTCGAAATTCGCGACGAGGACGGTCGCGTTTTAGGTCAGCGGGAAATCGGCCGGGTTTATTTCGCGGGGCCGAGCGTCATGACCGGCTACTACAATAACCCGGAGGCGACCGCCGATACGTTGCAAGACGGTTGGCTCGACACCGGGGATCTCGGCTATTGGCTGGGCCAGGACCTGGTGATCGTCGGGCGCGCCAAGGACATGATGATCGTCAACGGCCGCAACGTGTGGCCGCAGGACATCGAGTGGACCGTCGAGCACATGGACGACATGCGTTCGGGCGATTCCGCGGCGATCGTCTTGATCGACACCAACGGCAACGAGAAGCCGACGATTCTGGTTCAATGCCGCGCCACCAAGATTGAAGATCGCGTGAAGCTCATCGCCGACGTCAAGGCGCGTGTGCAGGAGGCCGTGGGCGTACAATGCGATGTTGTACTGGTCCCGCCGCGGAGTTTGCCGAAAACATCGTCGGGCAAGTTGGCGCGCGGCAAGGCCAAGACCATGTTCGAGTCGGGCGAGATCGTCGCCCTCGACGGCGCGACGGCTTAGAGCCGATGTCGGGCGCGACCACCATCGCAGTGACGGGTGCCACGGGTTTCATCGGCTCGCGTCTTATCGAAGCGCTACGCCGCGATGGCGCCGATGTGAGAGCCCTGACCCGTCGAGCCCAACCAGTCCCGCAAGACGAATTGCCCGGTCGACTGACCTGGATTCAAGGCTCGCTTGAAAGCGAGGCGCCGTTGTCGGAGTTGATCGAAGGCTGCGACGGCGTCATTCATGTCGCGGGTGCCATCCGGGCCCTCAACCGCGATCGATTCTTGGCGCAGAACACCGAAGGCACGAAGCGGCTCGCGGCCATCGCCGCGGCGCAAGCCCAACCGCCGCGATTTGTTTATGTGTCGTCCCTCGCCGCTCGCGAACCTCGCCTTTCGCCCTACGCGCTCAGCAAGCGCGAGGCCGAGAAGGCCTTGGATAATTTCCGCGCGCGCATGTCCATCAGTATTGTGCGCCCCCCGGCCGTCTATGGCCCCGGTGACCGCGAGACATTGCGAATCTTCACCATGGCCGCTCGCGGGTTCTTGGCAACGCCGGCCCACGAAAGCGCGCGATTCTCGCTGATCCATGTCGATGATCTTGTCGCCGCGATTCTCGAACTGCTGGCCTTTCGCGACGACCCCGGCACGCCGATCGAAATCGACGATGGCCAACCGGGCGGCCACTCATGGGCCTCTATCGCCCAAGTGGCGGGCGATACTTTACAAACTCAACCTCGCGTTATCCCGCTTCCGGCACCGTTGCTTTACCTTGGCGGCGCCGTCGGCAGCTTGATGGCGCAACTCACCCAGACGCCCACGGTCCTCAGTTGGTCAAAGGTTCCGGAACTGCTGCACCCCGATTGGGTGGTCCAGGGCCCTTCGGTCCCCGGGTGGACGCCCCAATGGGACGTGGTTAAAGGCTTCAAAAACACCGCAAATTGGGCAATTTCACAAGGTTTGTTAAAGAGTTACGGCTAAGTTGATTTGTCATTTTTCCGTCATTCCCGCCCAATGCGGGGGTTGGGGCACGGCGTCCGTTCAGAAGACGCTCACCCTGGATAGGGTTTGGGTAGGACTGGTTTCAACGGCATGGCCGCAAGCGGTGATCCTTCGCCGGATACTTTAGCGGCGCTTTATGACCTGTTGAAACCGTTCAACAAAACCGGAGTGGACCTCAAGCAGGGAACGCGGTTCAGCGAAGACCTGAACTTCGACTCCCTGGTTGTGATGGAGTTCGTGGCCACGGTCGAAGACCATTTCGATATCTCGGTGCCGATGAACATGTTGCCGGATATCGCCAATGTCGCCGAGCTGGCTGCGGCCGTTGAGAAGATCGTGAAGGCCGACAAGGGCTGACCCTTCGGGGGTGCTCAGGTCGCCTAGTCCGCTTGAACGTAACAACAAAGGTTGGACGCCCATGGCTGGTATTTTTGATCGTTTCTCGAATCTGATGGCGCAACGCGATGCGATTCTCGCGGGCGACGGCGCCGACCCATTCCAAGTCAAGTTCGACGAAGTCATCTCGCAAACCGAGGCCATGATCGGCAATCGCCGCATCATTCTTTGCGGAACCAACAATTATCTCGGCCTGACCTTCGCGCCTGAAGCCCTGAAAGCCGCACATGACGCGCTCGATGCCTTTGGCACAGGCACCACCGGCAGCCGCGTGGCCAACGGCACCTACGTCGGTCACAAGGAACTTGAGCGCACGTTGTGCGAATTTTTCAATAAAGATCACGCAATTGTCTTTTCCACCGGTTTCCTAGCCAACGCCGGCGTGCTGTCAACCCTCATGGGCCCCGGCGACTACATCCTGATGGATGCTGACTGCCATGCCTCAATTTATGACGGCGTACGCGCGAGCCAGGCCGAGATCATCCGCTTCAAGCACAACGATGCGGCTGATTTGGACAAGCGTTTGGCGCGTCTGGCCGATAAGCCCGGCAACAAATTGATCGTCATTGAAGGCATCTACTCGATGCTGGGCGACAAGGCCCCAATGAAAGACATCGTGGCCGTGAAGAAGAAGCACGCCAACACCTTCCTGCTCAGCGACGAAGCGCATTCCGTGGGCGTGCTGGGCCGTTACGGCCGCGGCCTGCCGGAAGAAGCGGGTTGCGAAGACGACGTGGACTTCATCGTCGGTACCTTCTCGAAGTCGGTCGGCACCGTCGGAGGCTTCGTGGTCTCGAGCTATCCCGACTTCGGGATGTTGCGCCTGGTGTGCCGCCCGTACATCTTCACCGCCTCCTTGCCGCCGTCGGTCGTGGCCTCGGCCACCGTCAATCTTGGCTTGGTTAAAAACGGCGGCGCCTTGCGCACCCGTTTGATGCGCAATGCCAAGGTCCTGCATGCCGGTCTATCCGATCTCGGCCTGAAGCTCGCCAGCGACATCTCGCCGGTCATCGCCGTGGTGGCTCCCGACCCGCAAGTGGCCGTGGCCTTCTGGCGCGGCCTGATTGATGCAGGCGTATACGTGAACTTGGCGCTGCCGCCGGCCACGCCTTACGGCTACTCGCTGTTGCGTTGCAGCCTGTGCGCCGCCCACACCGAAGAGCAGCTGCTTGAAGTCATCGGTATCTTCAAAGATGTGGCCTTGAACTTGGGTTTGATCGAACGCCAGCCCCGCCGCGTGGCAGTCGGCTAAAATCAGTAAATTCCGCTACAAAAAAGGGAGCCGTTCGGCTCCCTTTTTTATTGTGCGGGCAGCGTGTGGTTCAATACATGTGCTGGCCGCCGTTGATCGACATGGTCGAGCCGGTGATGAAATCGGCATCATCCGCCACCAGAAACATCACGCCGCGCGCGATGTCCTCGGCCCGCCCCAGGCGGCCCACCGGAATGCGCGCGATGATCTTTTCCAACACCGGCGGCGGCACGGCACGCACCATGTCGGTATCCACATAGCCCGGCGCGATGGCATTGACGGTGATGTTTTTGCCGGCGCCTTCTTGCGCCAAGGCCTTGGTGAAACCATGGATTCCCGACTTGGCAGCGGCATAGTTCACTTGGCCGTACTGGCCCATCTGGCCGTTCACGGACCCGACGTTGACGATGCGGCCAAATCCTCTTTGTCTCATGCTGTCGATCACCGCGCGGCACATGTTGAAACACGAGCCCAGGTTCGTGTCGATGACCGCCTGCCATTGCTCGAAAGTCATTTTGTGCATGGTGCCGTCACGGGTGATGCCGGCGTTGTTGACCAGGATTTCGACAGGGCCCAAGTCCCTCGCCACCTTGGCCACGCCCTCCTGACAAGATTTGAAATCGCCCACGTCCCATTTGTAGGCGGCAATGCCCGTTTCAGCGGTAAAGGCCTTGGCAGCTTCGTCGTTGCCGCCATAGTTGGCCGCGACTTTGTGACCGGCATCTTTCAGCGCCACGCTGATGGCTCTGCCGATACCGCGCGTTCCGCCCGTGACTATTGCAACCCTTGATTCCGCCATGACCATCCCCTTCCATGATATGATTCGTCCACGATGATAAAGCCCGCGGCGCGCCCGGTGAAGCGGTGCACACGGCCCGTTTCGCAACCTGAAGTATTGACATTGACGGCGGCCATCAATAAGAGACGCGCCCTTTCACCCGTCAATCCGGGAGGCGCGTCCATGCCGATGAACCGCTCGCGAACCGCCGTCGCCGTGCCGTGCGCCAAGACCGCACCGCCGTATTCCTCATTCCATTAATCCGGGCGGGTCGCCTTCAGGAGCCCGCCTCGCCCTGAACCGATAGACCCGCCTTATGTCACTCCACCGTTCTCCTCTCGGCTTCCGCCAAGAAACTCGCGCCACCTTGCGGCTGGCGTTGCCCTTGGCCGCGGCCCAATTGGCCCAGGTCGGCATGGGCATCACCGACACCATCATGGTGGGCGCACTGGGCCGCGATGCCTTGGCGGCGGGCGGCTTGGGCTCGGGCTTGTTCTTCGCCACCGGCGCGGTCCTGCAAGGCGCCCTGGTGGGCGTGGGCATTTTGGTGGCCCATGCACGCGGTGCCGAGCAGTTCGACAAAATCGCGCCCATTTTGCGCGCCGGAGCGATTCTGGCGATGCTCATCGCCGCCATGATGATGCCGGTGTTCTGGTTCGCCGAGCCGATTCTCTTGGCCTTGGGCCAACCCGCGCCACTCGCTCATGACGTCGCGGGGTATGTGCGAATCCTCATCCTGTGCGCGCCCGCCTCCATGTGGTTGGCCGTGCAGCGCAGCTACTTGGCCGCCATGAATCATCCGCGTGCGGTGATGGTCATCGGCATCGGCGCGCTGCTTTGCAATGGCGTGCTGAATTACGCTCTGATTCACGGCGTGTGGGGATTTCCGGAAATGGGCCTCTTGGGTTCAGCCACGGCTTCGGCCATCACCATCTGGACTATGGCGGGGGCCATGGCGGTGGCGATCCGCATCACGCCAGATTTGCGCGCGCATAAATTGCGCGGGGCCATTGACTGGAGATTGACGGCGGAATTGGCGCACTTGGGCTGGCCCATCGCGATCACCTTCGGCGTTGAAATCGTCTTGTTCATGGTGGCCGCCCTGTTGATGGGCACCATCAGCACCACCGCCTTGGCCGCGCACAATGTGACCATCAACGTGGCGTCGTTGACGTTCATGGTGCCGCTGGCCATCGCGCAAGCCGTCAATGTACGCGTGGGTTTTCACTTGGGCGGACAGCACCCCGCCGCGGCGCGTCAAGCCGCGGTGGTGGCGCTGATGTTGGGCATTGGATTCATGATCGTCATGGCCGTGATCATGTTCACGGTGCCGCGTCAGATCGCGCTGTTGTTCAGCTTAAATCCGGCGGTCGAGGCCGACGCGGCGGTGATTGCGCTGGTGGCACAGTTGCTGGTGATCGCAGCGGTGTTCCAGGTTTTCGATGGCGCCCAATGCATCGCCGCCGGTGCGCTGCGCGGCTACAAGGATACGCGCGTACCGATGTATTTGGTGACGTTCGGCTACTGGGGCGTGGGCTTCCCGATCGCCTGGGGGCTGGCCTTCCCAGGGAACATGGGGGCCGTGGGGCTGTGGTGGGGCCTGGCGATCGCCTTGGCCGCGGCCGCCGTTGTGCTGGGTGCGCGCCTGTGGCGCATGAGCGGGCGTAGGATTGCTGAGAGCGCGGCTTAGGTGCGCTTTACCTGGCGTTGTCTTGGCTCGCGCTACGCGCTCACCCTTCTCTGTGTCGGCTAACGCTCGACACAGAGGGCGATGCCCATGCCGCCGCCGATACACAACGTGGCCAAGCCCTTCTTGGCGCTGCGCTTTTGCATTTCGTGCAACAGCGTCACCAGCACGCGGCAACCCGAAGCTCCGATGGGATGGCCCAACGCAATGGCCCCGCCGTTCACATTCACCTTGGCTGGGTCTAGGCCCAAGTCCTGACACACGGCGAGGGATTGCGCGGCGAAGGCTTCGTTGGCCTCGATCAAATCCAGGTCGGCGATGTTCCAGCCGGCTTTCTCCAGCGCCTTGCGCGAGGCCGGAATGGGCCCCGTGCCCATGATGGCCGGGTCCACGCCCGCTTGGGCCCACGACGCAATGCGCGCCAGCGGCTTGAGCCCGCGCTTGGCGGCCTCGGCGGCGGTCATCAGCACCACGGCGGCGGCCCCGTCGTTGAGCCCCGAGGCATTGCCCGCTGTAACGGTGCCGTCTTTCGAGAACGCCGGTTTCAATTTCGCCAAGGCGTCGGCGGTGGTGCCGGCGCGCGGGTACTCGTCCGTGTCGAAGATTTTTTGTTCGCGCTTGACCGTGATCGTCACCGGCACGATTTCGTCCTTGAACTTGCCGGCCTTCATGGCGGCTTCGGCCCGGGCTTGGCTGGCGGCGGCGAATTCGTCTTGCTTGGCGCGCGTGAGCTGCCACTTTTCTGCGATGTTCTCGGCGGTTGTCCCCATGTGATAGCCGTTGAAGGCATCCCACAGGCCATCCTTGATCATGGTGTCGATCAACGACGCATCGCCCATCTTCACGCCGTTGCGCAAATTGCTGCAGTGGGGCGACTGGCTCATGCTTTCCTGACCGCCCGCCACGACGAGGGAGGAATCGCCGGCTTTGATCGACATGGCCCCCAGCGCCACGGCCTTGAGGCCCGAGCCGCAGACCTGATTGATGGTCATGGCGGATACTTCCTTGGGCACGCCCGCTTTGATGGACGCTTGACGCGCCGGGTTTTGCCCGCAGCCCGCCGTGAGCACCTGACCCATCACGACTTCCGAAACGTCCGCTGCCGCCATGCTGGACCGCTTCAAGGCCTCGGCAATGGCCGTTTGGCCCAATTCGACAGCGGACAAGCCGCTCAAGGCGCCCCCAAAGGATCCGATGGCGGTGCGGACGGCGGACGTGATGACGATATCGGACATGGTGGCCCCATTGCGGTTTGACGGAGGACGAGAGCGGGTTTTACGGCCCATGCACGGGGCCTGCAACACTCATGTTGCAGCGCACAATCAGGCGAGGCTTTTCAACCACTTGGCCAAGGGCTCGTAAACCAACTGGGGTGCCGAGCCTCCGGCCATCATGCCGATGTGTCCCAGATCGACATTGAGTCGCGCGCAGTTTGGAATGAGCTTGGCCAGAGCCTCGGCCGAAGCCGGGGGCACGATGCGATCCTGCGAGGGGACCAACGCCAAGCTGGGCACGGCAATGCGGCGCGGATCGATCGCCAGACCGCCGACGCGCCAGGTCCCATTCAAAGTTTGATTTTCGCCGTACCAGCCAAATAGGCACTGCCGCGCCACGTCAGCCGCCAGGGGAATACCGTCGTTCAGCCAATCCTCCAACTCAACAAAACGCCGTGCCGCGTCGGAGTCCGGGCTGCGTTCCGCGAAGCCGCGAAATTTGCGGCCCACCAAGGTCGGATCAAGCGAGGCAAACAACGCCTGGAGCAAGTCAACCGACGCGCAACCTTGCGCGGCGATCATGGCGTCGAGAACAGGCTTGGTCGCGGCGATCATGGCCCGCGAAGCGGCACTTTCGGCATGAAAGTCCCAGGGCGCCGCCAAAAGGCCGAGTCCTGCGATCAGGTCCGGGCGCAACACCGCAGGCGCCACGCACACGGTCCCGCCCATGCAGTAGCCCACCAAGCGCGGCGCTTGGCCTGTTAAAGCTTTCACATGCTCAAGCGCGGGGATGAGAACACCGATGATGTAGTCGTCGATCGTGAATTTGAGTTCGGCAGTGCCGGGTTCACCCCAATCCAGGAGAAACGTTCTCACCCCAGATGCCGCGCAGGCCGCCAAAATGCTGCGATCTTGGGCGAGGTCGAGAATGTAAGCTCGGTTGATCAGCGACGGGACAAAAACGGCCGCAGGCCCGTCTCCGCCATGGTCGCGCAACGCCGCCACGCCCTTTGACCAGATCGCGGCGGGCGCGCCGCGTGTTCGCACATAGGGATGGTCCTGATAACTCCGCACGCCGGCCAGAAACCGATCCATCCGGGCCTTGGACTCACGAGTTAAGGCGTCAAGAAACGCCGCCGGGTCGATTTCGATGTGCCAAGGCCGATGGAAAGTATCAGGGCTTTGGCGCGCGTGTTCGGCGGCGAGGCGGTGGATGGGCCTCGAGAGCGCTGACCCGTTGCTCCAGGGCGTCAAGCCAGCGAAGGACATCTGCAAGAGCCACCCCTCCGTCGCCAGATGCAGCGGCAGCGGCCGAGGTCCGAGTCGGGGGTGAGGCTTGGTCGTGGCGCTGTCCATCGCGGACACCTTGCATGGGGAATGGCGAGACACCTGGCATCATGGCGGACGACCCGGTCGTCCAGGCCGAAGCGGCATTTTGCATCATATTCTGAAACAGCGTTGCCCACGCATTGGCCGCGTTGGGATCCTGGGCCAATTTCGCCATCTCGGCTTGCCAGAGGTCGAGGTAGCGCTTGGCCAGGGCGTCATAGTCGCTGGGCGTCGAACTCATGGTGAGACTATAGAGCCTGGGCTTGAATTCGTCTCGGTATTTGGCGGTGCACGCATCGGCTTGGGGCCGTGCGACAAGGCTTTGACACGGGGGGTTGTGCAGAGCACAATTTCCCTTCATTGCACTGCGGATAACGCCAAGGGGACGTCATGGCCGAACAAGCCAACAGCGGCGGCGACAAAGGGCCGGCAATCAACATCAAGAAATACGCCAATCGCCGGCTCTACAACACGGCGACGTCGAGTTACGTGACGCTGGAAGATCTGGCCAACATGGTGCGCCAGAACGTCGATTTCGTCGTCACGGACGCCAAGACCAACGAGGACATTACCCGCTCGGTCCTGACCCAAATCATCGTGGAACAGGAAGGCAAGGGCCAATCCCTCTTGCCCATCAAATTCTTGCGCCAGGTGATCGCCTTTTACGGCGACTCGCTGGGCGGCGTGCTACCGCGATATCTGGAGCACAGCATGGAGTCCTTCTCGCAAAACGAGACGCACATGCGCCGCATCATGCAGGATGCTTTCAAGGGGCTGTTCCCCATGCAGCGCATGGAAGAGATGGGCAAGCAAAACCTGGCCCTGTTCGAGAACGCCATGAAAATGTTCAATCCTTTCGCCAATCAGGCGCGTCCCGGCGACTCCAGCGGCGCGCCGGGCGCCGCGGCAAGACCGGCCGGCGGCGGCGAGAACCTCGAGTCGCTCAAGTCTCAGCTGGATGCCTTGCAGGCCCGGCTTGATCGCATGGCCAAGGATCGTGGCTAGTCCGTAGGCCCCGCGCACAACCCCAGGCAGATAAAATTCGGACCTTGGCGGACATAACTCGCAATGGAAAAGCAACGTTGCGAGATCATCGCCTGATAGTCATACAAAATACCGTCCCAATGTCCAAACGGGCTCACTAAATTAACATCTCAATAACTTATTGATAAATAATAGCTATTTCAGATCCTGGCGATCACGCGGATTACAATTTTTTACAAATCTGAACAGGCGGCGATTCCGCTATCGAATTATCTTCACAACCGATAGATGCGGGGCACTCGAAGAGTTTCCCGCAGCGCAAGCCGGAACGGCTTGGGTATCCATGACCAAGGGTTGGGGGATTTACCATGAACATGATTCAACCGCCGGATCGCGTGGTGCCGGCGAATCGGGCCAATTCTATCGATCGCCATGTCGGATCGCGGATTCGCGAGCGGCGCATCATGTTGGGCCTGAGCCAACAGCAAATGGCCGACATGATCGGCGTGACCTATCAACAGGCCCACAAGTACGAGCGCGGCATCAACCGCATTTCGGCCGGCCGTCTGTTCGAGATTTCTCGCGTTCTCAATGTGCCGATCACCTTCTTTTACGACGGTCTCGACAGCGGGGACGACGAATCCAGCAACCAACGTCAGCGCATGTGCCTGGAGTTGGCGCGGAACTTCTCGAGCATCTCAAACCAAAAGCATCAAGAAGCCTTGAGCCAACTGGCTCGTGCGCTTGCCGTGCAGGAATAACTGTCAGCAAGACTCATAACATTTCGTCTCGGGGATGGAGACGCGAGCCCGGCGGATCGAGCAATCGATCCGCCGGTTGCTTTTTCAGCTCATGAGATCGCTGTGTTCCACTCGGCGCGAACGTCGTTATCGGCTTCCGATAAGGCGTGACGTTGACGGCATTGCTCAAACTGCAGCGGCGATACGAGTTGCCTCAGCGCCCAGACGGCAGCCAACCTGACCAAAGGCGAGTCGTCATCGAGCGTCGATTCGACGGCTGACGATAGACCCGGATCAGCGCTGTTCCCGATGGCTATCAGGACATTGCGTATAAAACGATTCCGCCCGATTCGCTTGATCGGCGAGCTCGCAAAGAGTTTGCGAAAACCCGCATCGTCCAACGATACCAATTCGGCGAGACGCGGTGCGCTGAGGTCTTCGCGCGCCCTAAATTCCATCGTCGCGCCAAGTTTCGCGAACTTGTTCCATGGACAGACTGCCAAGCAGTCATCGCACCCGTAGATGCGGTTGCCGATGAGCGGCCTCAGCTCGCGCGGGATATGTCCTTTGTGCTCGATAGTGAGGTAAGAAATACACCGGCGCGCATCGATCCGGTATTCACCCAGAAAGGCTTGCGTCGGACAAATATCGAGGCATTTACGGCAAACCCCACAATGATCGGTTTCCGCAGCGTCTGGTTCGATTTCAAGGGCCGTGAAGACCTCGCCCAGGAACAGCCAAGACCCGAATTCGCGCGATACGAGGTTGGTATGCTTGCCCTGCCAGCCAACACCAGCGCTTTGCGCCAGGGGTTTTTCCATCACTGGTGCGGTGTCGACGAAGACTTTCACCTCAACTTTGGCCTGTTCGTGCAGCCACGACGCCAACCGTTTCAGCTTTTTCTTCAGCACATCGTGATAGTCACGATTCCGCGCATAGACGCTGATGGCGCCGACTTTGCGCTGCAATAGAATCTCTCGCGGGTCTTCATCGGGCCCATAATTGAGTCCAACGACGATCGCCGACTTGGCTTCCGGCCATAGCGTCAGCGGGTCGCGACGACGCTCGCGCGTGGTCTCCATCCACGTCATCTCGCCGTGCAGTCCATCAGCGAGAAAAGCGTCAAGTCCTGCCTGAACGGCTGGGTTAAGCGCAATTCGTGTGAACCGCACGACGTCAAAACCGAGAGAAACCGCGAAAGAACGAATCGCGTCCTTGTCAGGGCTCATCGGCATCGCCTTCGCCAGCGGCTTGGTCCGCAGCGAAGGCTTTGGCAAAGACTTCGAGCTGATGGGCGGCAATGGCATCGCGTAACTGCTCCATGAGATGTTGATAAAACGCCACATTATGCCAACTGAGCAGCATCAGCCCCAGGATTTCCTCGCTGCGAATCAAATGGTGCAAATAGGCCCGGCTGTAATTGCGACTGGCAGGACACGGCACGGTTTCATCCAAGGGGCGCGGATCATCGGCATGTTTGGCGTTGCGCAAGTTCAGAGGTCCGAAACGCGTAAACGCCTGGGCGGTGCGCCCGGAGCGAGTCGGCAAGACGCAATCGAACATGTCGATTCCGCGCTGAACCGCGCCGACGATATCCATCGGCTTGCCCACGCCCATGAGGTAGCGCGGCCGCGCGTCGGGCAAATGCGGCACCGTATGCTCCAGCGTGGCGAACATGAGGTCTTGCCCCTCGCCCACGGCGAGACCGCCCACGGCATACCCATCAAAGCCGATCCGTTGTAGCGCCGCAGCCGATTCCGCGCGCAAGTCGGCATGGATACCGCCCTGAACAATGCCGAAAAGCCCGTATCCCGGCCGCGCGCGGTAGGCCGTTTTGCTACGTTCCGCCCAACCCATGGACAAGCGCATGCTTTCGGCCACGGCGACTTTTTCGGCTGGAAACGGTGTGCACTCGTCAAAGGCCATCGTAATTGTCGCATCCAGCAAATGCTGAATCTCGATTGATCGCTCCGGCGACAAGAAATGCCTAGACCCATCGATGTGCGACTGGAACGTCACGCCGCCGCCATCGATCTTACGCAGCTTCGCCAACGACATCACCTGATAACCGCCCGAGTCCGTCAGGATCGGGCCGTCCCACCGCATGAAGGCCCGCACACCACCGAAAGCCGCGATGCGTTCGGCGCCGGGCCGCAACATCAGATGATAGGTATTGGCCAAGATCATCTGGGCGCCGGTGGCGGCGACCGTATCGGGGAACATCGCCTTCACTGTCGCCGCCGTGCCCACGGGCATGAAGGCCGGAGTATCGACAACGCCATGGGCGGTGACCAGCCGTCCGCGGCGCGCGCGACCGTGGGTGGCTAAGAGTTCAAATTGAAACTGCGGCAGTGTCATGATGCGGGGCTGCGTTCCAACCAACTGGCGTCGCCATAGGAATAGAAGCGATACCGCGAAGCGATCGCATGCGCATAGACCGATTTCATGCGTTCCAGGCCCGCAAAGGCGCTCACCAGCATGAAAAGCGTCGACCGCGGCAAGTGAAAATTCGTCATCAGCACGTCGACGGCCTGGAATCTGTAGCCCGGCGTGATGAACAGCCGTGTATCGCCGCTAAACGGAGCGAGACGGCCGCGATCGTCAACCGCCGATTCCAGCAATCGCAATGAAGTCGTGCCCACGGCAATGACTCGACCACCACGCGCCTTGGCCGAGTTAATCAAATCAGCGACGTCGGGCGATATTTCACCAATCTCCGCATGCATGACATGATCGTCGGTGTCTTCGGTTTTCACCGGTAAGAACGTACCGGCACCCACGTGCAACGTCACGCTGACGCGCTTCACGCCGCGCTCATCGAGTTGCGCCAGCAGGTCTGGCGTGAAATGCAACCCCGCCGTCGGGGCGGCGACAGCGCCGTTCTTGGCGGCATAGATGGTCTGATAATCGGCTCTGTCGCGCGCGTCGTCGGCACGTCGAATATAAGGCGGGAGGGGAATATGGCCGACGGCTTCAAACCGAGACATGAGCTGTGGTCCGCTTGCGTTGAATCTGAGCATTACCAAGCCATCGGCGCTCTTGGAAAGCACTTCGCCCCTCAGTGCGCCTTGGAACTCGATGGGTTGGCCTGGCTTCAAACGTTTTGCCGGGCGTGCAAATACCTCCCATTGGTCCGCCGCGATGGCGCGATGAAGAAGCACTTCAATGGTCACAACGCCGCGCTGGCCCAGGAGTCGGGCGGGAATGACGCGCGTATCGTTAAACACCATGACGTCGCCGGGATGAACCAAGCCGAGGAGATCGCGCACGCTGAGATCGGCCAAGTTCCGGGGCGTCACGAGCAAAAGCCGCGCGCTGTCGCGCGGACTCACCGGGCGGTTGGCGATCAGTTCAGCCGGCAAGTCAAAATCAAACTGATCAACTCGCATGGAAAGCGCAGGCCTCTTGTGATGTCAGGCTACGGTATGCGCGTGTGGCGCAAGATATGCTGGGCGATGTCATCGCCGGGCTTTATAGTCAAATGGGCCGTCTTGCGATACGATTTCTGACGGACCCAACGTAGAGACAAGAGGGTCGGCCAGCGTGACGTGGATGCTTGAACTTCTCGATCGGTTTCTCGCTGGCGCTTGCATCGCCGTGGCCAGTCTCATCGCATCGCAAGTCCATCCCTTTGCCGAGCAATACACCGCACGCAGTGCGGCGATGCTGGCTCAGGCGGAAGCAAAGCTCGAGGACGTGCAAACGGGGTTACGCTATCAAACCATGTCGGATGTCGCGCGCGGCGATCTCGAGGCGGCAGCCAAGGAAGCGCTCGCCAAGGCCGCGCGTATTCATGCTGCGGTGACCGAGACATCGATTTTCTTCCGTCCCTTCGCTCTGGTCCGTTCCGGCGACGCTGCGCTCAGCGATGAAACTTGGTCGCACTATGTCCCGGCGCTACCGAGCTCGCCACAATCAATAACCTATCTACTTCTGGGGATGGTGATTGGCCTGATTCTTTACGAATTGATCAGGTTCCCCGCGGTCCTACTATTTCAAGAGCCACGACGACGACGCTTCAAGAAACGAGGGGTCTTGGGCTAGCGGCCTTTTTCGGGCCGGGCAAGGAACCCACTCCGTCCAAACCACACCAACACCGAGACGCACACCGGATCATGATTGAACTTTTCACGGCGCGTACGCCCAATGGCTACAAAGTCTCCATTGCCCTGGAAGAACTGAGTCTAGCTTATACTGTTCGGGAGATAGACCTGCGGTCGGGCGAGCAGAAAAAGGGATGGTTCCTCAAGATTAATCCCAATGGCAGGATTCCCGCCATCATCGACCATGATAACGCCAAGCTCGCCGTCTTCGAATCCGGCGCGATTTTGATCTACCTCGCCGAACGGACCGGCCGCCTGTTGCCGCCCGACGGCAAGGCGCGTTACGTCGTAATTCAGTGGCTGATGTTTCAGATGGGTGGCATCGGTCCGATGATGGGCCAAGCCAATGTTTTCTATCGCTATTTCCCCGAGAAACTTCCCGCCGCCATTAGCCGCTACCAGAACGAGTCGCGCCGCTTGTTCGAAGTGCTGGACCGCCGCTTGACTGAGGTCGAATGGCTGGGAGGGGATTACTCCATCGCCGACATTGCCAATTGGGCGTGGGTACGGACTCATGACTGGTCGGGCGTGTCCGCCGAAGGATTGCCGAACCTCAAGCGCTGGAACGATGCCATGGCGGCACGACCAGCCTGCCAGCGCGGCATCAACGTTCCGGCTCCGCGCGAAACCGCACCAGCCGCTGAACTGGTCAAGACCGGCCAAACCATTGTCATGACGTGACTCACTTCGCAATCACATTGGGTGACTTTTGACAGCCGTCAAGGGGCCGATCCAGGCCCTCTCTTATTTTCTCCCCGAGTCGGGGACCCTGATGTTCCCCTCCGTATTGACTGAGAAAGGAGGGTCACCATATTGACCGAGAAAGAAGGGTCACCATATTGCGTGAGAAAGGAGAGCAACCATGTTCGACAAGAAAGAGCTACCTGCGGAGTCGAAGAAACAGTCGACACCATCTTCGCTGTTCTCGCCGCTGACCGATCTGCGCCGTGAAATCGACACGGTGTTTGACCGCTTCTGGGGGCCGGACAGTTTTTCGGGTTTTCATTTCCCAGCCCGACTTAAGGTGTTCGACCTTTCGCCCAAGGTCGATGTCGTGGAGGCCAAAGACGCCTACGAGATCACCGCCGAGTTGCCGGGGGTCGTCGAGAAGGATGTCGAGGTCTCCGTGAAAGACGGCGTGCTGTCGATCAAAGGAGAGAAAAAGTCGGAGACCAAAAAGGAAGACAAGAACGCGCACATTATCGAGCGCAGCTATGGCAGTTTCGAGCGGTCGTTCATGCTGCCCGATGACGCCGATGAGTCCAAGATCAATGCCGACTTCCACAACGGCGTGCTGAAGGTGTGCATCAAAAAGTCAGAGAAGGCTGCTTCGACAACCCGTAAGATCGAAGTCAAGTCAACCTAGGCTGGCGGAAGTTCTTTTCGCGGGCGCCGAAGAATCATCCTCGGCGCCCGTTTTGTTGGTGCCCCTGTCGGCTAGACAGGCGGGTGCCAGTCCTTGACCACGGCAACACGGAAAGCCCGCTGCTCGCCGTCATGCTCTGTGATCGACACATACTCGCCGGGTTTGAAGACGTGGCTGGAGAACTTGAAGATGGCCTCGTCGTCTTCATCGCCGGGCTCGTAGGAGAATACCCACTTGCCGCCAGCCGTGCGCACCAAAAGGCCCTTTTCCTGCTCGACGCCCTTCTCGAGCCGGCGAACCACGCAAAGCGCCTTCGCCTCCGGCCATACCTTGGGGTCGAGATGCCCCTCGCCGTCGAGGGGAGCGCGGAACTCATAGGCGTGGCCCGGATCGCCTTGGGGTTTGTCCTTGGTGCGCGCCAGTTCCAATCTGATCGTCTTGAGTTTCATCTGCCACTCCGATGCCAACTGGTGCGACAGTAGAGAACCCGTGGCCCATGGCACATTGACCCGAGTCAAGTCCCTCGTAGGAGCTTGGCTGGGCTATTTTCGGACACCCAAATCGCACTTGGGGCTCAGATCGAGCAAAACCCCGGTGCGTGTATTCTCCACAATATGCTGCAGATATCCAGTGAAGTTCTCGAGCCGGACATTGTATTGAGAAATGGCATTACTGCCCGTCACGAGCGGATCCTTCAACGTCGGAACGAGCGTCTCAATCCGTGCAATGCCGATCTCCAGCGATCCGCTGGCGGGAATATCCGCCGTCGTGTAACGACCGATTTCCTTGCCGTTGGCGCTATTATAGAACACGAGAGTCGCGGCTTGGGGCGCGGCTCCCGTGCTGGCGATGCGGATGCGCGAGGGGTACTCGGCGATGTTGGTGCTGTGCACATTCAGCAGCAACTGTCCGTCACCCGACAGGCCGTCGGCGCAGGCCGTCAGGTTGGTGAGCACGCCGGCGTTACGGGCCCAGACGATGTGCTGGAGATAGCCCGGCACGGTGCTTTCGATCTCGAGATTGAAGAAGGTGCGCGCGGTGTCGATCACGTTGGTGGCCTGAAGGGCGGCGCGGGCCTCGCTCTCGATCTTGTTGATGTCGATTTGCGCCGAGGCGCGCGGCGCGATGTTGGGACTCGTCCATGTCCCCACCAGCCGTCCGGTGTCGGCATCGCGCATCGAGACAGTCACGTTCCCGATTTGAGTGGAATCGTTGCTGAACCTCAAAAACGCCTGACCTTGGGTCGCGGCGCGCGTGGAACTCAAGACGTTGTTGATGACGCGCTTGTCGCGACCTTCGAGGCGCAAGATCGCCTTGTTCACCTGAGCCTTGGGCACGTTGAAATTGGTGTCGGCGCGGAAGGTTTTGGGGCCGGTCGTCTTAAAGGCCGCTTCGATTTCATCGACGGTCTTGGTGGGCATTGCGGCGCGAACAATGGCGAACGCGCCCGCCACGTGAGGCGCGGCCATGGACGTGCCTTGCATGGGTCTGAGCCCCGTGGCTTGACCCGATGCCGCGCTAATGCTCACGCCCGGAGCCATTAAATCGACCGCACTCGACAGATTGCTGAAACTGGCGACTGAGGTCGCGTCGTTGCTGGCGCCCACCGCGATCGCCGAGGAAATACACGACGGCGCGTTGATCTTGCCGTTCAAGGCCTCGTTGCCTGTGGAAATCGTGGTCGCGACGCCTTTAGCGCGCAGCATTTGAATCACTTCTCGGCGCGGATCGTTGTCGCAGTAGCCTTCGTAAGATTTGCCGCCGAGGCTCAGGTTCACGGCGACAATATTGAATTGGGTCACCAATTGATTGACGTGATCCAGCGCCTTCAAGACAGTGAGTGAGTCCGTGAGTTCGCAAGGCGCTGGGTCGGGATCGCAATCTTTGGCGGAGCGGACCTCCGAGAAAACCTCGATGGGCAGCAACTTGGCGGCGCGGGCAACGCCGAAATTGGTGCCGTCGTTGCCCACGGCGATGGACGCGACGTGGGTGCCGTGATCGCATCGCGTAGAGCCGGCCGGACAATTCGAGGCGGCGCCGGGGCCGACCTGCCCCGGCACACCCGACGGGCATCGTGTAAACGTATCGAATTCCGGTTCGTGGTCCGAGAAGCAGGCTTCCTGAACGCTCTTGCCCCGCAGCATGGGGTGCGTGGTGAAAAAGCCGCCGTCGATCACGGCGATGGTCACGTCCTTGCCCTCGAAGCCCCTGGCCCAGGCGTCGGCGACGTCGATGGACGGCACGGAAGACGCCAGCGTGGCCCGCTCAATCGTCGCCCCCGAACCAGAAACAACCTGATGTTTGCGCTCCTTGGCGTTGACATAAATGCCGGTGACCTGCGGCATGTCGAGCAAAGTAAGAACTTGCGAACGCTCGACCGTCACGCCGACATAAGGCAGCGTTGCAAACGTCGTGCTGACCTCGATCCCGGCGTGGTTGAACGCGGCTTCGGCATCTTGAAGTGCGCCGCCCACAAGCGCGCGCTGCTCAGCGACAGACGATGTGCGGTCCCATGACTGCGCAGGCCCATCGGCCTTCAGCTTGACGATGATTTCAGCGGGCTGGCCGTCGGTGAGCGCGCGCAAAACGTCCTCGACGTCGGCCACGCTCGGTGAGGCAAACGTGGCCGAGAGCGCGATCGCCGCAGCGAGGCGGCGAACAATTGTCATCAGCGATTCGCGTTGCACGTTCATCATCTCTACGGACCACCAGGCGCATCAAGCAATACAGGCAAGCGGAAAATTCCGCTGGCTGTTGTTCCAGAGGTCAACCGTGAGCTGGGAAGCGGCGGGAGTGACTCCGCCTCTGGATATAATAGGTTCTCTTGAGACCTTGAGTCCATGCCTTAGCTTTGCTCTCAGCTGCACCGCAGCCTGACACGCAGAATATTAAAATAAGATATATAAATCATATGCTTGGGGCGGGGGGTTGAGAGTGGGTCTCAGGTCGCCTCGTGCCGCATACTCTCAATCAATAACGCCTAAACATGGCTAAATGTTGCCTTCGGTGATGGGGCGCCTAGGGCCTGTCAACCCATTAGAAACGCTCAAGAAACGTCGTTTCCAGCCGATGGCTGTAGGGGAAGCGGTCAGGGCCGATGGGCCCCAAAATAACCCAGAAGCAGCTGTACATGATCACGGGAAAGGCGACCCACGCCCAAATGGACGTCACCAGGGGCATGACCCGGCGGGCCCAAACGATCAGCGGCCAAGGGGCAAAAATAGCCAAGGGAAAGAGGTAGCCGATCGACGTGAGACCTTCTCCACGCCTCATCCAACCGAATTGCACGGCCAAGGACAAGACTGACCCAGCCGCAAGAAATCCCACCAACGCCAAGATAGCCCCTCCGCGCCCCATGGCCGTTCTAACTTTCGACGACCAAAGCGTCGCCGCGCTGAGCCCAGCGCTCACCGCCACCATGGCAAAGGGCAGGAGAATCGTTGTCACGAACGGCACGTTGGATGCGACAAGCTCGGTGTCGGTGGGGAGCGGGTGCAGCCCAACCAGGGCGCTCCACGCCACCGTGAAAATGGCGGCAGTGGCGAGACTGATCGTCCATGCGCGACCGGAACTCACAATCAGCGCCGTTGCGACGAACCACAACGGCACCACAACGAAACCCAGCGGGCTCAGGATGCCAGCTAATGCCGCGCACGCGCCTGACTGAATAGCCACCCCCGCCTGACGGGTCCATGACTCGACGCTACGCGCGCATTGGAGACTATCCAATGCAGCCAACAGGAGCATGGCAAACAGCGCGTGAGGCCCCACGGTCGAATATGTCGCCACGAGAGGCGGAAACAAAATGAAAGACAGCGTGAAAGCGGCACCACTCGGGGCATCCGTCATGAGGCGACACCCGATGCGATAAGCAAATAAGATGCTGCCGACGCCGCACAGCACCGAGAACGCCCGCGCGAAGGTGAGATCAAATCCACTGCCGGCGGACCACAAAGCCATGAGCGCCGCGTATGGGGGGATCGCGCCCCAGGTCCGACCGCTGGCGATGGCCATATAAACTTGTTCATGCCGCAGCGGGGCGAGCATCACGCTAAAGTAAGCGCCATGAACGACGAAGACGGCGATAATGGCACACAGGATCGAAATCGCGGTCCAGCGCGCGGCAACGCTTGGTGCGTCCGGGGCCGTCATAGGGGGCGACGCAGCGGCGTTTGGACCCGTTGTCACTGAGGTTCCTTGGCAACGCCCACAAAGCCGCTAGAATGTGGCGCAATCCCGGGATTTTCGAGAGATGGGGTCATGCCCCAGTTTAGCTGGGTTCGTCATTGCGCCAAGGGCCTTGTCGGAGTGCTGTTGAGATGATCGCAGTGACGTTGAGCAATTCTGGCGTACCGCATGACCCTGTCTAATCGCGATCACGAGCCGCCCTCGGGGTTGAGCCGGGCCCTCAGCAACGCACCGGCGCTATTGCTCGCGCTTGCCGGCATCGGCGCCTACGGAGCCGTCGCTTATAATGCGTTGAACAATGGGCGGCTCGAATTCAACGAGGTCGGCCATATCGTCAAGGCGTCTTGGTTCAGCGCGGGAACGATTTCGCCCTTTGGGGCTGGCGATTCCATGCCAACCATGCCGCTCTATCCGCTCGAGTTGGGCGCGCTGCAACTGGTCATCGGCGCTTCGGCCATGGCCGCGCGAGCCGTTTCGGTCGCGCTCGGATTACTGAGCGGCCTGGTGCTGTTCGCGTTGTGCCGCAAGCTAACAGCGAACTCCCTGGCATCGGCGGCGGCGGTGTTGATATTCCTGGGCTCACCGGCCACGGCTTATAGTTTCGCCACCGCCACGCCGCTTGCGGTGGTTTCGCTGCTTCATCTCGTCGCGCTGTGGCTGCTGGTCACCAGTCTGGGTCGACCGCGCATGCTGGCCACCTTCGCCATGGGGGTTGTCCTGGCGGCTATCGTCTTTCACGCCGATGGGATGATCGTCCCGGTCGTGCTTCTGGCGGTTCTTTTTATCGCCGCATTGGGGCGCTCGCGTTGGCTTCATGGACCGCTGTTGATCGTGGTGCTCGTCTTGCCGATCGGTGCCGCGATCTACCTCCTGCCTGACCAATTCACGACCTTCGCCTTGTCTCGCCCGTTGCCAGCATGGTTCATGGAGGCCACGGGCCTTGGCCGCCCTGGCGCAAGTACGGTGATGTCCTTTGACCGCATTCTCCGCGACGTCGTGGACGGCATCGTTTTGCCCTATGGCGGCACGATTCTGCTGGCCCTCTTGCTGATCTTACTGACCTTCAAGGGCCCGCGCGTGTTGTGGGTCGGCCCGATCTACCTTTCTCTGGGCCTTGCTGCGCTTGCCGTTTTCCCGGGTCTGTCTTGCGAGACCTGCGCGGCGACGCAGCCGAGCCAAATCATCGCCGTGGGCGCCCTCAGCGCGGCCATGGCGTTGGCCTTTTCCGGTCGCATGATCCGCAAGAATGCATTGTCGGGAACGCCGTTTGTCGTGGGCGGCGCCATCCTGGCGCTTGCGATCAACACGTTTGCGCCGGGCCTCGCCTCGCGAGAGGCCCTTCATTTCTTCCCGGCCGAGATGTTGAAACAAACCCGTCCGATGCCCGAGCAGCGCGACATCGCCGGGCTCATGCGGTTCGTCGGCCAAAACACCGACGGCGGCGAACCCATCCTCTTGCTTCATGACCAACCGGCCCTCCCCTATGCCGTGCATATGGCGGGGCGAAAATTTCCCCCCACCAGCTTGAACCCGCTTGCGGCGATGAAAACTGTTCCAGGATCCGTTGAGGGGACGCGGCGCGAAGCGCAATTGGCAAGCATCGAACGCGCGGGAGGCTGGACACCGGAGACCCTCAAGCGCTGGATCGAACGCGATTACGATGTGATCTTGATACAAGACAAAGCCATCACCCTCGACGCGGACATCGAAGGGCTTCTCGCCAGCGGCTTTGAAACGGCGGCCGCGACCGATTTCCGAGGGACCCGCCTTGTTCTCTACAAGCGCAAGATCTAGCGCAAGTTCCTCGTTCATGATCAAGCGCGGGTTCGACCTCGTATTTGCCGCCGTCGGATTGCTCGCCTTGACGCCCGTGCTGCTCGTCACGGCCATCGTAATCGTGCTTGAATCTCCCGGCCCGGTTTTCTTTCGCCAAGTCCGTGTTGGGCGACATGGGGCGCGCTTTCGTATCTTCAAATTCCGCACGATGCGCGGCGAGGAACCCACATCCGGGCCAATCTTGACCATCGGGGACAATCCGCGCATTACGCCCATCGGCCGATTCTTGCGGCGTTACAAAATCGACGAACTGCCGCAATTGATTAATGTCGTCATGGGCGACATGAGCCTCGTGGGGCCGCGGCCCGAAGTGCCTCGCTACGTCGAGAAGTGGACGCCGGAGCAAAAGAGCGTGGTGCTCTCCGTCCGGCCGGGCATCACCGGCCCGGCGTCGGTCAAGTTCCGCAATCAGACGGAGTTGTTGGCGACCTACCCGAACCCGGAGGTAGCCTATGAGACAATTGTCATGCAGGAAAAACTGAAAATCTGTGCCGACTATGTTCGTCACGCCGGACTTTGGACCGATATCAAGCTGATCGCCCAGACCTTGGCGGCGCTCCTTCGACCGAACACGCCGTAAGCCCTTGGCCTCGCTATTCGGCGGCCTCTTGAGCGGGCCGGATTTGGACGCGTTCGCCTCTTGAGGCGGCATCGTTGCGTTTGGAAAACAAGCCTAGCCGCCACGCACGAAATCGCTCACGCATCAGCAAGGCACATGGCGTGACGATCAGCGTGAGTACCGTCGAGAATGCAAGGCCATAGATGATGGCCTGGGCAAGATAGCGCCACCACTGATTCGAGGGTTCGCCGATCGTGAACGTGCGCGCGATGAAGTCGATATTCATGCCCAATGCCATGGGTAGCAGCCCCATGATCGTGGTGATCGTGGTCAACAACACGGGACGCAAGCGGTTGACGCCGGTGCGGTAGGCCGCATCGAAAGCGGTAAAGGATTTGCGCGAGATCTCGTTATAGGCATCGATGAGAATGATGTTGTTGTTCACCACGATACCCGCCAGCGTGATCACGCCGATGCCGGTCATGACGACGCTGAAAGGCTGGTCAAAGATCAGCAAGCCGAGGAAAACCCCGATGGTCGATAGCACGACAGAACTGAGCACCAAGAAAACCGCATAGAAGCTGTCGAATTCGATCAACAGGACGATGGCGATCAAGAACAGAGCCAGCAGCAGCGCTTGACCCAGAAAGCCGCCGCTTTCTTCGCTGTCCTGCTGCTCGCCCTTGAACCGAACGCTGACTCCCGTGCCCAGATCGCCCGTGGCCAACCACTGCTTGATGCGGCCGACTTGCGCGGCGGGAAATTTGCCCGACGCCACGTCGGCCTTGACGGTCATGACGCGTTTCGCGTCGACCCTGCGGATTTCTCCCGCCTGCTGCTCCGGCACGCGTTCGACGAAGTTGGACATCGGCACCAAGCCACGCGCGGTCTCCACGCGCACATCGTCGAGCGCGCGGATCGAGCGATTGGACTGCGGGTAGCGAACAATGATGTCGATTTCTTCGGTGGAGTCGTCGGGCCGATAGGTGCCGAGCCGCGCGCCGTTGGTGATCAACTGCACGGACTGGCCGATCAAGGCGATATCGGCGCCGTATTTCGCGGCTTCCTCGCGGTTCACGCGCAGTTGCCACTCGATCCCGGGAAGCGGGCGGCTGTCCTCGACGTTGATGAAGCCGCCCATGCGCTCCATGGCCGCACGCAAAGTCTCCACCGCTTGGGGCAACTGCGTGGCATCGGCTGCGGTCAGCTCCATCTGAATCGCGGCGCCACCGCGCGGCGGGCCAGAGCCGACGCGCTCGATGATCGTTTCAATCCCCGGCAATTCGGCGAGGCGGGTTTGCAAGTCGATAACGATGTCGTCGGCGGACCGGCGCGTATCCCAGGGTTTGAGCCGAATGGATAGCTGCCCGATGAGATCGGCTGCGGATTCGCTTGATCCGGCAACCCGCCCGCTGCGCGTGTAAACGGCCTCAAGGTCGGCCACGGCGAGCACGCGTTTCTCGACCTCGCGCATCAACTGATCTTGCTCCTCGATCGCGAGATTTCCGCGCGCATGAATCATCACGATCGCGCGGTCGGGTTCTTGCGGAGGGAAGAACACGATTCCCGACCCCGAGTTCACATATGCAATGACGACGGTGACAAGGATGATGATCGACGCGAGCACCACCTTCCCGGCGTGGCGCAGTGCATACGCCAGGGTGGCGCCATAGGCGGAAGAAAGGCCGGCTGGCGTGGCCGTGCCTTGGACTTGCGCAGTCACTGCCGCGCGGCTCTCGGCCGTTTGTTTGGCCACCACTAGGCCGCTGACGAATGCGGGGTCTGTCGGATCCGGCTCGGGGCGGCGCGCGTGACCCGAGGCGGCAGCGCGCAGTTCGCGCGCCCACCGGAACAGCCACGACGACGCCGTCTGGCGCTGAGCGTCATAGGTCGCCGCATTGCGCCAAGCATCGGTCAGGCTTTGTGAAACCAGGCGCTCTGCCTGAGTATCGCTCGCACCCTGCCTTAAGAAATAGGTCTTCAGCCGCGGCGCGTAATGGGCCAGCAGTTCGCGAAATGATCGCTGGTCGCGCCGCAAAGCGACATCTTCAGCCAACGCAGAAAGGCGGGCCTGTTCAGCAGCCTTGGAGCTATTTGCGGCCGGAGCGGACGTTATCGGTGTCGTCGGCTGCGGCCGGCGTGCCGACAGCCGTGCGCCAATGGCCGGCACAAAAAACAACGCCATAAGCAACGAGGCCGTGAGCACGCAAATCACGGAGATCGGAAGGTAGCTGAAGAACTTGCCCGTGAGCCCCGGCCACATCAGTAGCGGCACGAAGGCCGCGATGGTCGTCAGCGTCGAGGTGATGATCGGCCACGCCATGCGTTGCGAGGCCTTGACGTAAGCCTCCTGCGGGGAGTGGCCCTCAGCCATGTACTTGTCGGCCGCCTCGACCACGACAATCGCAGCATCAACCAACATGCCGCAAGCCAGGATCAGGCCAAACAGCGCCATGACATTCAGCGTGACGCCGTAGAGGGACATCGCCAGCAGTCCGGTGAGAAAGGAACCGGGAATGGCGACGCCAACGATGAGGCCCGACCGGATGCCGAGAAACGCCATACAGAATGCCACGACGATGATGATCGAGGCGATCACGCCGTTGACGAGGCTGGAAACGCGCTCGAGGATCGGGCCGCTGTCATCGACGGGATAGCTCACCGCGATTCGGCTTGGCCACGCCTTGCGCGCCTGCTCGACGATTCCGCGAACGGCCTCGGACATGGCCACCACGTTGGCGTCGGCCCGGCGCGTGACGTCCACCGACACGGCGGGCTTGCCGTTGACGCGCACATAGGTGGTACGATCCTTGAAGGTCCGGCGAATCTCGGCAATGTCCTTGAGCCGCACGACGGCGTTCAGGGTGCTCTTGACCGGCAAGTTGTAGATATCCTCGACGGTTTCAAAGAGGCCGGGCACGGTGACGGCAAACCGCCCGCGCTCGCTTTCCAGGTTGCCCGCCGCCACCAATCGGTTCGAGCGGCTGGCGATGCGAAACAGTTCATCCTGGCTCAGGCCATAGTTCTCGGCCATCAGCGGGTCGATGATGATCTCGACTTGTTCCTCGCGCACGCCCGAGACTTGAGCATCGAGCACGGCGGGCAGTGTCGCCACTTGATCGCGCAGATCCCGAGCGATTTTCAATAAAGTGCGTTCAGGAAGGTCGGCAGCAAGCGAGACCGTGAGGACCGGGCGTTGGGTGAAGTCGAGTTCCTTGACCAAGGGCTCGCGGATTTGATCGGGCAGAAGGGGCCGGACAGTGTCCATGGCCGCGCGAACGTCGTTGAGCGCATCCTCGGTTTTCTCGTCGGCATCGAATTCAAGAACAATGCTGGCGCCGCCCTGGAAGGCGGTGGCGCGCATTTCCTTCAAGCCGCCCAAGGTCTGGAATTTCTCTTCCATGGGACGGGCCAGCAAGCGCTCGGAGTCGGCGGGCGACACGCCCTCAAGAACGACGCTGACCAAAACCACGGGGATGGGCACCGTGGGCATGGCTTCGCGCGGCATCGAGAGAAACGCGCCGGTGCCGGCGAACAGCAGCATGGCCAACAGCGACAACACGACGCGGGGCCTTGTCGCGGCGATGGCGATCAAGGAATTCATGGCAGGAGCCCTAAACCTTCGCCCGTAGGCGAACCGTTAGGCCGCGCGTAGCTGCAGGATGCGGGAAAACAGCGAGAAGAGGACGCTGGGAATGAGTGCGCCGCGCGTCACGGTCAGGCAGATGCAGTCTTCGCCGGGATCGGCAATCGGCTGATGGACTTGCGAGGTATCGGCGGTTTCAACGTCGCCGCGCGCATAGGAGCCGAACTCGTCGGTATAGCCGCCGGCCAGGACCATGGTCATTTCTTCGCCGCCGTGGCCGTGGCTGGGCACCTTGGTGCCGGGCGCGATCTTGAGCAGCCGGGCACGCCGGCCTTCCGAGCGAACAGGAAGGTCGACGTATTGCACGCCGGTCGTGAGCTTGCGCCATTTGATATCAGGGACGGCGCCCAAATAATCGCGTAGAGGACGCGGCAATGTCGTGTCGGCGTTGGAGACCTCGATTTTGCGCGCCACTGAGGTTGCGCTGACGGGGCCGTCCAGCTGCGCCATGACCGAATCGATGGTCGTTGCAGACACGGCAGCGGCACCGAGATCGTCGAGCAGCTCGCCGCCCACCGTTTCCATGCGGGTCACTTCACCGCGACAATGGGGACAGAGCGCCAAATGCGTGGCCACGAGAACCGAGCTGGCCTCATCAAGGGTGCCGGCGGCATAGGCCCACAGGGTATCGCTTTCTGGATGATGCAAGGCCATCGCGCGCTCCACGATCTTAGACGTCATGCCCAAGACCACTTCGGACGGTAATGTGACACACCGGGCCGAGGTGGACTAGGCTCAACCGAAACCTGCCCATTGGGCGATAAATCCCTAATACGAAAGGGATTCTTGCCCTTGATCGTCACCGGGCAGACTCGGATTACCTAACTCATACGCGGCGGAGGCAAGGGCGGATTAGTTTTATTGGGTTGCGAAACGGAAGTTCGTCGTGGTCCGAGCTGCCTTTGACTGCTCCAGAGCTTGGCGAGACGCCGCCCATGGTAGGTTTGAACCCGATTTAGCCCGGTTAGGCCCTATGGTTAGTATTAAGCCCTAGGCTATAAGGGCCGCCATGACCTCCCCCCGCTTGCATATCGGCCTCATCGATCCATGGGTGCAACAGCCTGGAGACGCGGCGATCAATCGCAGTCGCACCCTGGCCCAGGCCTTCGCGCAATCGGGGCATCGGGTCACGCTGTTGGCGGGCGCGCGCGGAGCCGAGTCGGCCCCGACCCAAAGCCTTGTGCCGACTTTGACGATCTTGGAATGCCTGCCGCCCCTCGTGCGCAAATTCGGGTTTCCGGTATCGATTGCCGGTCGATTCGGGAGAAGCTTGCGACTCTACTTTGCGCTCTGTGCCCAGCCGTCGCTCGATATCATCATTTTGCGCAGCACGCCGGCGGCACACGTCTGGCCTTGCGCGATCTATAGCTTCTTCTCCGGCGTTCCGTTGATCATCGACGCGCCGGACACGCTGCCGTCGACGAGTGATCGCCTCGGATTTTTCAGCGCGTGGATGGTGCGCCGGAGCACAAAACACGTGTTTTGCGCGGCCCCTGAAATCAAGACACGTTTCGAGTCCATGGGCTTTTCTTCCGGCAGAGTCAGCATCGCCGCCAATGGTTGCGACACCGCGCTGTTCGGTGCGCGGCGCGATGCAGCCAGTCTAATTGCGAAGCACCCTCACCTCGGCAAGGGGCCGCTTGTGGTCTATGCCGGGCAACTTCATCGCGGTCGGCGTGTGTCGGACATTCTTGATCTGGCGGCGGTCATGCGCGGTCTTGCGACCGACATTCGCTTCGCTATCGCCGGCGACGGGCCTGATCGCCTGGAACTCAATGCCTATGCCGCGCGCCTCGACGTGTTGGAGCGCAACGTGTGGTTTTTGCCCCTGCTGCCGCGCGAAGAGTTGGCTGATCTTTTATCGATCGCCACGGCCGTGATTGCGCTGCCCGCCCCTGGCGCCGACGGTCTCGATGCCGGTACGCATATCTTCGATGGTCTCGCGGCCGGCAAGCCCATCGCGGTAATCGGCGAGGGTTGGCAAAAGGACCTCATTGAAGGCCGCCAGGCGGGAGTGATTCTGCCCACGGGTCAGGCCGAAGCGGCGGCGCGCGAATTGCTCGACTTCCTGCGCGCGGGCGATTTGGTCCACCGCGCCGGCGAGCAAGCCAGCGCCTTGGCGCGCGGGAAATACAACGCCGCGCGCATCGTCACGGATATGCGCCAGACCATCGAGAAGCTCGCGGCCGCCTATTCCCGCAGTGCCGTGCTGCGCCGCCGATCCCTGGCCGTGAAACGCGGCTTGGACATTGTATTCTCGCTCGCGGGGCTTGTGGTGCTGTCGCCAATCATGGTTGTCATCGCTTTGGTGATGGTGTTGGCCGGTTGGCCGCCGCTGGCGGGTCGCGCCCGCAGCGGACGGCGCGGCAAAGCTTTCAATCTCTTTGCCTTCGACACCTTGCCCACGGATCGCAGACAGTCACCACAGGCGCCCGCGAATTGGGGCGATCGTTGGGCGCGGTTTCTGCGCCGGACGGCGCTCGACCGATTGCCGGAACTGATCAATGTGCTCAAGGGCGACATGAGCTTGGTGGGGCCTCGCGCGCTGCCGGCTGAATATTCCACCTATTACAACGACGAGCAGCGCCGACGGCTAGACCTTCGCCCCGGAATCACCGGCTGGGCACAGATCAAGGGCCGCAGCGGCTTCACCTGGGATGAAATGTTCGCTCACGACATCTGGTATGTGGACCACGTCGGAGTCGGATTGGACCTCAAGATCCTCGCGCAGACGCTGTTTGGCGTGCTCGCAGGACGAGGCATGGCGGGCTTGCCGACCGGGCAACTGGCGCGGTTCGATGAAATCGAGGCGCGGCGCCAGGGTGCCGAGGATGTCTAACCGACCAAACCGCGCCGGATCATGTCCGCGCCCATGATCATGAGCAGAATGAGGATCAGTTTACGATAGCGCGCCTCGGCGATGCGCGCGCGAATGCGTTCGGCCAAGAGGATCATCGCGCCAATGATCACGGCGCCCACGGCGGAAACGATCAAGACGTCTCGCGTGATGATCGAAAAGGCCGCCAGAGACCCATAAAGCGCCACGGAGCCCATGAAATAGATCAGGCCCATGGAGGCGACAAATTCATCCTTCGGGACGCGCAGAGCCATCAGATAGATGATCACCACCGGACCGTAGAGTCCGGAAATCCCCGCGAGAGACCCCGCCGTCATACCGACAATGGGGTTCAGCCAGCGTTCATGCTTGGGGTCGATGGTCGCGGCAAAGGGCATGATCTGCAGCAGGGCGAACACGACGGACACCAGCCCCAAAATCAGCACCGCCGTGTCTTGGTCGATGGTCAGCAAGATCTTCACCGAGAACGGGATCACCGCCAGCATGGGCACGATCAGCCCGGCCCAGCGTCGCAGGTGAACGGCAAATTTTCCGCCACCGAACATTTGCTGGCCGTTGGCGGTGAAGTTCGGCACCAGAAACAAAGCGATGGCGGTTTGGAACGGAATCGCCACGACCATGAACGGCAGGCCGACGAAGGGCATGCCCAGGCCGAACACGCCCTTGGCGAGGCCGCCCGCGACAAAACCCAAGAGAACGAGCAATGCCGAGGTGAGGTCGGGGAAAATCAGAAACCCGTCGCTCACCAGATGGCCTGCGGGGGCCTGCAGCGCATTATCATTGCATCACGTCGACCAAAAAGCCGAGCGTGCGTTCCTTGGCGAGTTTGGTCGCCTGGGCGTTGTAGAATTGCGGGCGTTCATCGCATGAGAAGCCGTGATCGGCATTGTCGTAGATGTAGTAAGTGCCCGCCGGATGGGCCGCCTTGATCTTGACGATGCCTTCGGGCGGGATGCTCTTGTCGGCGGTGCCGAAGTGATACATCACCGGTACCTTGGGCGTCATGGTTTCGCAGAACTGAATGGTGCGCGTGCCGTAGTAGTCCACCGCCCCGGCGATGCCCTTGCATTTGCTTGCGGCCAGATACGCCAACGCGCCGCCGTAACAGTAGCCGATGGGCACGACCATGCCGCCTTTCGCGGCCTCGTCGATGGCGGCTTGCATGTCGGCCACCAGCATCGCCTCGGTCAATTGGCCGACGACTTCGCGGGCCCGGGTGAAGTCGGTATAGCCAAGAACAAGGTTTTTCTCGACACGGTCGAAGATGGCCGGTGCGACGGCCACGTAGCCGTCGCCGGCGTACTCGTCGCAAACATGCTGGACGTGGCTGTTGACGCCGAAGATTTCCTGCAGGATCACGACGCCACCCTTGGGTGCGCCCGTGGGAACGGCTTTGTAAGCGTCCAGGACATGTCCGTCCGCGGCCTTGAGTGAAATCATCGATCCTTTGGCCATAGGCCCCCCATCACTTTTCATCTGCGCCCGTACCCGATGGCACGGCGAGTCGCCCGCTTGGCGACGTGCGGGGCGCACTGTGGAGACAGGCTAAGCGCTTGGTCAAGGCCGAGTTTTGCAGTGCAGTGTTGCGTGTGCGCCGCACACAGGCAGAACATTGTATTGGTTCTGCCGCGAACAGGAGCCTGAGGACAGGGTCCTCGCATCACGGCCTTCGCGGGCATTACCCAGGACCGCAAGCATCGGGCGAGGCGGTCGGCGACAACTAAGGAGGATGCCCAAACCCCATGACACCACCGGATCAGCAGCCGTGACATCGGCTGAAACTTCGTCGGCTCGCCATTCAAGCCGAACACATCGCGCCTCTGGGCGCTTGAAAAGGGCAAACTGCCCACACGAATGAAACCTCGCCCCACGTGGCGAGGTTTCTCATTTTTAGATGAGACCGGCCGCCTTCAGCGCTCGATCGACCGTCGACGTGGTTTCCGCCGCAGGCGGAACCAGAGGCAGGCGATACTCAACCCGGGGAATCAAGCCCATCTTCCAGGCCATGTATTTCACGGGCACGGGGCTTGTCTCGAGAAACGCCGCGTCGTTAAGCGTCTTGAGCGCGGCGTGGCGGGCGGCGGCTTCCGACACATGTCCTGCGACGGCTTGATCGACGATCTCGCGCACGGCGCGCGGCATGACGTTGGCCAAGGCCACGATCAGGCCGCACGCGCCCTCGGGGATCATGTCCCAGGCAATCTCGGACAGCCCCATGAAGACGCGGAACTCCCCGCCGAAGCGCGCGAGCGCCTGGCGCACGTAATCGCGATCGGCGTCCGATTGCTTCATGCCGACCACGTGCGGCGCTTGGGCCATGATCTCGGCCAAAGCGTCGAGGCCGAGCACGGAATTGGTGCGGCTGGAGATTTGATAAATCAATACCGGCTTGTCGGTCCGCCGGGCGATGTCCGTGTAATAAGCCACGAGACCGCGCTGGGTCGGCTTGGCGAACATGGGTGTGAGCACCAAGACCGCGTCGGCGCCCGCGCGTGTCGCGTGCTCGGTCAGTTCAGCCGTGTCGGCGTGGGATGCGGCACCCGTGGCTGCAATCACCGGCACGCGCCGTTGGGCGGCGGTGATCGCGGTTTCCAATAATTGCTTCCGTTCGGCAATGGTCAGTGCCGTGGGCTCGCCCGATGTGCCCGCCACGAGAAGCCCCTGCGTGCCTTGGCTGATCTGCCAGTCAATGAACTTAGCGTAGGCGGCAAAATCAACGGCACCGTCACGAAACGGCGTGATGAGGGGCGTTACCGCGCCGCGGAGAAACTCGGCGGCCAAGCCGATCATGGGCGCGATGCAATCACGGTGCCGTCACGGTCCCGTACGCGGCGGCACGTCGTCTTCCGTGATCATGAACACGCCGGCGAAAAGCCCGGCCCCCACTAGGCCCACGGCCACCCACGACAATCCACTGTCGAACAGATGGAGGTGCTGCTCGCCGGCCGGGCGATCGGGATCGTAGGACCACGCCGGGGTCGCGCCCACGCTGGCGGAGGCCGACCAGGCCCCGTCGAAATCCTTGGCGTTGATGCCGATATCCACCAAACGCGGCGCTTGAGTGTGCAGGCGCACACCCATGCCCGACATGCGGTAGGGCGTGGTCACGGCGAAGCCAAGCCTCGCTTGTGTATCGTCAGCCTTGGCGGCATGAAATGGCAGCCGTCCATAAACCATGGCCGAAGCGCCGCTGGACTGCCGCCAGCCTTGCATGGTGTTGCGGTCGAACAGGTCCCGCGCGCCGACGGGCGCGCTCAAGATCGCAGTCATGGCGCACATGGCAATCATTTGGCCCAGCCGTGTTCCAACGGAATTCATGAGCTCACCTCGTTCAATGACCTTCGCGCGCATGGTGCCCGAGGCCGCGACCTAATTCAACTCGCGCACGTCGACCAGATGACCGGCGATGCCCGCCGCCGCCGCCATGGCGGGGCTCATGAGGTGCGTGCGCCCACCTTTGCCTTGGCGGCCCTCGAAGTTGCGGTTGGAGGTGGCCGCGCAGCGCTCACCCGGTTGGAGGCGGTCGGGGTTCATGCCGACGCACATGGAGCAGCCGGGCTCGCGCCATTCAAACCCGGCCGCCGTGAACACATGGTCGAGGCCTTCTTGCTCGGCTTGTTTCTTCACGAGGCCCGAGCCTGGCACGATCATGCCGCGCACATGGGCCGCGAGTTTTTTGCCTTTAACGATGCCCGCCGCCGCGCGCAGGTCCTCGATGCGGCTGTTGGTGCACGAGCCGATGAACACGCGGTCGATCTTCACGTCACTGAGCTTCTGGCCGGGCTTCAGGCCCATGTAGTCGAGTGAACGCGCCACGGCCTTGCTCTTGTTGACATCGCTGAAGTCGCCGGGCGAGGGCACGACGGCGGTGATCGGCAGCGAATCCTCGGGGCTGGTGCCCCAGGTGACACGTGGGGCGATGGCGGCGGCATCGAACTTGATCTCCGTGTCGAAGACGGCACCGGCATCGCTGCTCAATTGCCGCCATGCCGCCACGGCCATGTCCCAATGCGGTCCTTTGGGCGCCATGGGCCGGCCCTTGAGATAGGCGAAGGTCACGTCGTCGGGGGCCACCATGCCGGTGCGGGCGCCGGCCTCGATGGTGAGATTGCACAAGGTCATGCGCCCTTCCATCGACAAGGCCCGCACGGCACTGCCGGCATATTCCACCGCGTGGCCGGTGCCGCCCGCCGTGCCGATGCGCGCGATAACCTCCAGCGCCATGTCCTTGGCCGTCACCCCCACGCCGAGCGTGCCCTCGAGCGACACGCGCATGGTCTTGGAACGTTTCATCACATGGCACTGGGTGGCCAGGACATGTTCGATTTCCGAGGTGCCGATGCCGAAAGCCAGCGCGCCGAAAGCACCGTGGGTCGACGTGTGGGAATCCCCGCACACCAGGGTCGAGCCCGGCAACGTCATGCCCTGCTCGGGCCCGATGACGTGAACGATGCCTTGGCGCTCGTCGGTCATGGGGATATACGGCATTCCAAAGGCGCGCGTGTTCTTGATCAACGTGTCGAGCTGCAGCGCCGCTTCGGGATCGTCGATCTTGCGGGCACGGTCCGACGTGGTCGGCACGTTGTGATCGGGCACGGCCAGGGCGGCGCCCGCGCGATGGAGCTTGCGTTTGGCGCTGGCAAGGCCCTCGAAGGCCTGGGGGCTCGAGACTTCGTGCACCAAATGGCGATCGATATAGATGATGCAGTCGCCGTTGTCATAGCGATGCACCACATGGGCATCCCAAATCTTATCGTAGAGCGTGCGCGGCATGGGCGAGATCCAGTTTGGCTGTGTTCAGTGTGAATGATTCATCGTCTGTAGCAAACCTCGTCGACCTTGACTCATCGGCCGAACGGTCAGCGACCCGATCCATCGCCGAACGATATAAGGCCCTTGGCAGCGGTGCGCCGGAGCGCGACGTGGATATCCTAGGGCCGCCTGATCCGCGCGCAAACAATTCGCGCGGCCGTCCTGTTCTCCTGAAATGGTTTTCCAACTTTGCGCGCAAGATTTCGCGCGGTGAATTTCGCCGCCCGCGACGTGGCTCAAACCCGCGAGTCTCGCGGCAAGGCGGTTGAGCCCGCGCGCCTTTTGTTGGTGCGCGACACGCGCAACGGTTGTTCATTACACCTGTTATCCCTGTTAATTCAGGAAGTATCGAAAAAGAACAGGGCGCGCCAAGGCCAAGTCCTTGGCCGAAAACGAATCTCGAAAGACCCTGATTCGATATCAGGTGATTCACGGCGCGGCTAACTCCTTGAAAAGTCGCATCACAATTGTGGCGGCCCGTTTCGCGGCGCGGCAAAAGTAGAGCAAGAACAGGCGACACACATCTGGTCTGGCGCGCATCGGGTTGGAAGAACCCAGAGCGCGCCTACGCCCGCACCGGCGGGCGAACACGAATTTTACCTCAACGCCGACGGCGCGAAAAGCAATGTGCGGCGTTATCCACGGAATTCACGCCCAGAATTAAGGCAGCGCGGCCTTGAGGCGCACGTAGAGCACGCGGCCGCGCGGATCGTGCACCTTGCTGTCGTAGCCGGCGTTGGTGAGCACGTCGGGCGGGTCGGTGTTGAAGAGGTTGAGCGCGCCCACCGTGAGCTTGACCTCGCGGCCATCGCCCAAGATCGGCAGTTCATGCCCGTACTGCAAGTCGAGAGTCGTTTGGCTCGCGATGCGGCGATTGGCGTTTTGGTCGTCGCGGTAGCGATCGACAAAGCGCACGAATGCCGAGGCGTTATGGCGGTCCCGTTGCCAGCCCAGCGAGGCCGTGGCGCGCCACTCCGGCAGCGAACGCGCAAACGTGCGGAAGTTGCGGTTACCCGCGACATTTCGCCGGGGCGCCGTGGGCGTGTCTTGAATAATGTAGCGGTCGATCCACGTGGCGTTGAGTCCCGCCGAGAAATCGCCCGCGCCGCCCCCAGACCAAGCCTGAGTGACTTCGAGGTCGAGGCCGTCGGTGAGCGCACGCGAGGCATTGATGTAGCCGGTGTCGATGCGCAGGATCTGCCCGCCGGCGCGGATGATGCGCGCATCGCGCGGGTCCGCGTCCACCAAGGCCTGGGCACCCTGTTTGACGATGATGTTGGCGTAGTCATAGCGCCAATAGTCCGCCGACACTGACAATCCTTCGCGTGGCGTGAGCGTGAGGCCCACATTGTACGTCTCGGCCTGCTCCGGCTTGAGGTGGGGCATGCCCAGCGTGCGCACGCCGCGAAAACCGCGCGTGCCGGTCAGCGGATCGACGATGTCTTCCAGCACCGTCTGCACGGAGAAGGTTTGAAACGTGGACGGTGCGCGAAAAGAAGTGCCGGCGGACGCACGCACGGCCAGCCACGCAGCGGGCGTCCACAGCAGCGCGATCTTCGGGTCCGTGGACTTAAGGCCGCCCCTGTAGCGTTCGTGACGCAGGGCGGTTTGCAGCTCCAGCGTCGGCAACACAAGCCCGCGCAGTTCGGCGAAGATCGCCGTGGCCCGCCGGGTGCCAGCAAAGTCCGGCCCGCCGATGAAGAACATATAGTTCTCGCGGTTGAATTGCTCGTCCAAGTCGCCGACGACCCGCTCGCGCCGGACTTGCCCGCCAACGGCCAAGCCCCAGGGTCCGGCGGCCGTGTCGAACGCCTCGCCCGCGAGTGTGGCCTCCAGTGTCGTCAGGCGCGTGCGGTAGTCATAGGTGGCCGTGGAATTGAAGTCGGCGATGACACGCGGGTCGTTGGTGGTGGCGTCGCCAGGGCGACTGCGCGAGGCCGATCCGAAGGGATTGAAATACTGATTGTTGTTGGGACCGCCCCGCCCGGCCAGCGCCGCCAAAAAGCGGTCGCGCAGCGCGTTCTCGATGCCCACCAGGAAATCGTTGCGGCTATGGGTGGCCGCGACATCCCATGACCAATCAGCGATGCTGCCGCGCGCACCCACGACGCCTCGCCAAGTGTCGGACATATGCTTGACCATGCCGATGCCGGCGTCCGCTCCCAAGGGCCGGCCCAGGAACAAGACCGGCGTGCGAAAGACGTTGCCGGGGTTGTCGGCGGGAACGACCGGCGGATTGAGAATCGGAAAGGACGGCGAGGTGCCGCGCATGGACGCGCTCCACGCGTAGCCCGCCTCGGCATACACCGCGGCACGCTCGCTCACGTCGACCCTGCCCTCGGCGAAGGCGTTCCAGCGCCGCTCGCGCGGCACGAGATGGTAGTAGGGCGCGAAATCGAAGGTGCAGGTGCCCACGCGCCCACCGGAAATCCCCGCCGGCTGTTGCGTGCGCGGATTGGGGATGCCGCCCACGACGCCGCAGTCGGGATCGATGATCGGCAGGTTTTGCGCGAGGCCAAAGGGCAAATTGGGAAACGTCGGCGACGGCGCCAGCAGCACGAAGGAGCCTGGCTGACCGAAGGAGGAGAACGCCTTGCCCTTGGTGTAGTCGCGATCGGGGGCCGGGAGCCACGAGCGGCGCAAATAGCCGGCGGCCGCCATCACGTGCCAACGCTCGGCGCCGCGCCCGAGGATCGCCGAAGCGGTGACGTCGTCCTGAGAACTGTCGGCGGTGTTGGCATAGTCAAGTTGTGCTTCCGCACCCTGAAACGACGCCCGTGTGATGACGTTGGCCACGCCGGCGATGGCGTCGGTGCCGTAGAGCGCGGCCGAACCATCTTTCAGGATTTCCATGCGTTCGAGGGCAATCAATGGCACCAGCGCGTTCATGTCGACGAAGGTCGAGCCGTCGTCGGCCACGCCGCCGGAAATGGTTTGGCGCCGGCCGTTGAGCAGCACCAAGGTGGCGTTGAGCCCCAGCCCGCGCAGATTGAAATTGGAAGTTCCGCCCGAAAGATTCTGCGTGAAGGGATCGAGGTTGAACTCGGAGCCGACATTTTCCGGGAGCACGCGCACGATGTCGGCGGCCATTGTCAACCCGGCCGCCGCGAAATCATCGGCGCCGATGACCTTCAACGGTGATGGGCTGGTGGCCGCCGCGCGCGGCAGGCGCGAGCCCGTCACAACCACTTCCTCGATCCGGCTGGATGTGGTTTCAACTTCGGCCGCCCGTGTCGCCGGGATCGCCACGATCCAGAGTCCGCAGGACAGCAGGGCCAAACAGCTACGCATCGCGGCTCTAAATGACATTTTGGGGGAAGATCGGCGCGTTCTCGCGCGGGCCTTCATAGCCATATTGACGGTGGGGTCAAGACCTCGTGCCGACGGCTAGCGCCGCGCTATCGCAAGCGCGTCTTATCCCGGCGGTGGCGGAATGCTCGGCACCCCGGCGCCGATGTCGAGCCAGCAGCGTTCACCCGCCGCGGCGAATTTGCCGCCGTGCTCCTTGCGCGCCAGCCGATCAAGAAACGCGCTGTAGATCACCACTCGCGGCGGATGGTCCGCGTCCGCCCGCAGCGGCAACAGGACGGCTTCGAACATGACGCGCCGCGCCGCCGTCGTGGTGACGATGCCGTGTTGCAGCATGCCGCAGGGATGTTCGACGATGGTCTTGGCCACCGTAACGAGACGCGCGCGGGCCTCCTGATCCAGGTGGCCCCCGAAGACCTTGCCGGTGTCGTCGCGTTGCCAGCGCTCCACCAATTGCGTGCCCATGAATCGGATCAGCAGCCCGTCGTCGACGATTTCATGAATGAAGGTCGAGGGCATCAACGCCGGCGGCGCATGATCGAGGTACGCCGAGGCCAGCGGCGCGAACCCGCCGGGCCCTCTCGGCAAGTGACGCCAATGGTCGAAAAACGCCCGGCAGTTACTGTCGGTGATCGTCAGCACGGATGTGTGAGTCCTCGCACGAGGCGGCTGCGGCCCCCCTGTGAACAGCCATCTCCCCACGTTCATACTGCAGCTATGACGGCACGCGAACAATGGGCAAGGCACGGGTCGCATCGTAAGCTTAAGCACACACTGCGATTGTGGGATTGCGTCATTCTCAAATAGGCCGCGAGTCATGAGCCAAAGCACATTGATGGACCGTCGTTTTGTGCGCATCGCCGAAGGCTTGGTGCACGTGCGCGAAGTCCCGGCCATGGACGCGCCGCGCCGTCCCCTCTATTTGATGCATCCCTCGCCCGCCTCGGCGCGTGGGCTGGAGCCCTTGCTGGCGGCCCTGCGCGCCAAGGGCGCGACCCAACGCCTGATCGCGCCCGATACCCTGGGCAATGGCGATTCCGCGCCGCCCACACCCGAGCAACCCGACATTGCTTACTTCGCCGACAGCGTGCGCCGAGTGCTGGATGCCCTGAAGATCGACAAGGTCGACGTCTATGGCGCGCATACGGGCTGCCGCACGGCGGCGGAACTGGCCATCATCGCGCCTGACCGCGTCGGCAAAGTCATCTTCGACGGCATCGCCGAGTACGACCCGGAACTCAAGAAGCAAATCCTCACTCACTACGCCCCCGCGATGGAGCCCGACGACATGGGCCGTCATCTCGTATGGGCCTTCCATTTCGTGCGCGATCAGATTTTTCACTTCCCCTATTTCATGCGCGATCCCGCGCACAAAACCTTCCGCACCATGCCCAGCAACGAGCACTTGCACGCCCACACCGTCGACGTGCTCAAGGGGCTCACGACCTATCACAAAGCCTACCTGGCGGCGTTTCATTACGAACCGCGCCAGCGTCTGCCCCTGATCAAACACGACGTGTTGGTTCTCGAGGCCGACACGGAGCCGCCGCACCTCAAGTCCGCCGCCGCCGAGATGGCCGCGCTCGTGCCCGGCGCCAAGCTGGTCCGCACGAGCGACGGCGTCAACGGCAAGGCCGCCGCCATGGCGGCGTTCCTCGACGCCTAGAGTCAAATTCGATCGAGGCTCGGTGGGGTTTGGCCCACCCAGGCTTTGGCGAACAACTTGGCGTACTCCCGCGCGCCCAGATCGTCGCCCGCAGCCTTGGAGGCTTGCACGAGCGCGTGCAAGGCCCAGCCATTGTTGGGAGCATCCAGCAAGCTGCGGCGCAGCACCTCGACGGCCTCCTTGGCGCGGCCGGCCTTGAGCAGGGCCACACCCAGCGACTGACGTGCCGGGTAGTACCAATACGCCGGCTCCATGTAGGGCAGTTCGTCCTGGCCTTTGACGGCGGCTTCCAACTCCACCACGGCCTCGGCCCAATCTCCCTCGGCCCCGGCGATGCGCGCGCTCAAGACATTCTCTGCCACTTGAAGAATCGCGCCGGCTGGCACGGCCGCGGCCTCGATGACGGTGAGGTCGGCGGTTTCCTGCAACTTCACCAGCGCATTGAGTTCGCGCTTGGCCGCCTTGACGTCGCCCGCGATGGCCAGGGCCGAGCCCCGCACGAAATGCCACAAGCCTTTCATGTAAGGCACGTCATCGCCCGGATCGGGCAACGCGAGAACGGCCTTCACGTCGCTGAACCGAACGTGAGCCAGATAGGGCGCGATGCCGATGGGCTGGGCCATGGGAATGGCCCGCAGTTTGTCGGCTGGGATCGCGGCCATCAATTTGTCGGCCATGGCCAGCGACGTTTGGGCGTCGCCCGCGAACGCCGCCGACTCCAGCGCGAAGTGAATGTTGTGCGTGTAGTAGCCGTTCTTGTAGATCGGATCGGACTCGGCCTTGGCGAAGTACGCCTCGTCCGCCGCCACGGCGGCGATATTGGCGTCGAGCGAATCCTTGTAGCGGCCGCGCACGAAGTAGATGTGCGAGGGCATATGCACCATGTGACCGGCGCCGGGCATGAGCGCGCCCAAACGGTCAGCCGGCGCCTCGGCCTTCTCGGGCCACGCCGACTGCTCCATGACGTGGATATAATAGTGAATGGCGCCGGGATGGTTGGGGTGCTTGGCCAGCACGTCCTCGAGGATCGGATGGGCTTTCGTCATGGCGCCGAGCGGTTCACGCCCGCCCCCCTGCCAATAGGCCCAGGGTGAGAGATCCATCGCCGCCTCGACGGTGAGCACGGCGATATCGGCATCGGCCGGGAAGTCGGCCTGCACGCGGCTCATGGCATCGAAATAGGCCTGATCGAGATCGCCGCGCTCTGCGGCAGCGTCGGCCGAATATCTTTGAACGATAGCGTCGATCAACGCCTGTTCTTTCTTGCTGGCGCGGACTTTGAGTTGCCGCGCCTTGGCGACGGCGGCCAGAGCGGGCGCATTGGCCTCGGCCGGCATGGCGAAATTGATATTGGGGCCCAAGGCCAGGGCCTCGCCCCAGAAGCACATGGCGCACAGCGGGTCGATGGTTTGTGCCGTCTTGAAGGCGCGGATGGCTTCGGCATGATTGAAGCCATAGGTCAAACGCAAACCCTGGTCGAAATAGGCCTGGGCCTCGAGCTTGGTCGTGGTGACCTTGACGGATAAGTCACCCAAGCCAGGCCACAAGGGCGGTTGCGAAGATGCGGCAGGCGTGGGCGACGCGGCGGCCAGCTGCATGAACGCATTGGGCGCGCCGTCTTGGGTCTGGAACGGTTTGCAGATCCCGCGCGCAACGGCCGCCGGGTCGAACAACTCGGACACATCCTGCGCTTGGACCGCTGGGCCGCGCAGGACCGTGAGAGCCGAAGACAAAAGGAGGAACGCCAAGAAGCGAGAGGGACGCATGTTTCGATCATCCTGAAGTTGCAAAGGGCGCGGACCATAGGCCCGCTTGCCCAGTGGTCAACGCGCAAGAATGCAAGGCGGCAATGCGTGTTCCGATGCAACCCACGGCACGTCCGGCGCGTTAGGTGAGGTTTTCTACCGGCGTGGCGATTTAACCACATCCGCCGGGAACCTTCACCCTTGCCCGCCCCCCATCCTTGTCCTATGGCGTGCCACTAATGGCTGGGCCGGACTCCTTGAAATACCACGATTTTGCCCCATTTGCGCCCGAGGCTGGCCTTATCGCGACGCCAAGGTACAGCATCGATTCGGCATATGAATGAGAACGGCCTAAGATCGACTGATGCGAAACAAGGTCTGGCCGAGAAATAAATAAGGAAAGGAGACCCCCCATGACCCAACGCCTGGCTCGATACCTGATCGCCACCTTCGCGGCTCTCGCCAGCGGCGTGATTGCCGCCGCGACCGTGAAAGCCGACGGCGAGAACATCGGCGACACGCAACAGTGCGTGCACCTGCAATACATCGACTCCACGCCGGTCATCGACAACAAGACCATCTTGATCAAGATGAAGGGCAAGGGCGGTTACAAACGCATCGATTTGGTCAACAACTGCTCGGGTCTCAAGATCGAGGGTGGGTTCTCGCACTCCACCTCCATCAACCAGCTGTGCACGTCCGATGCGTTGCGCGTGCTGCAGCCGGTGGGCTCCACCTGCCTGATCGACAAGATCGTCACCATCGACGAGGCCGAGGCGAAGGCGTTGCTCGCCAAGAAATAGGATTTCATCGCACCTCTCGCGCGGTAGCCGAGCTGTTGTGACAACGGCGCGCCGGCCGCCTTCGCGTTGAGGATGTGAATGATGCGGAAGCGCCCGGCCTCACGGCCGGGCGTTTTCTTTTTGGACAAGAGCATTTCCCCGACAAGTGGGAACCGGTTGGCGTGGGAAATGCGACCAAAATAGAACAGCGACTGTAAACCTCTGGTTCAGTCTGAGCGGGTTTGACCCTAACCCGCGCCGCCGAGCGGTTAAGAACGGTGGGGTGCGCGAGGACGACCTTTGCAGCGGCCCCTCAGCCGCTATAAAGACGGTTGAATGTTGGGGGAGCAGACATGGCCGAGGCCGCCGCGCGCAGCGAGTTGTCACACGGCATTTGCGCCGCCTACGGTACCGGCTGGATCGGCGGTCAAGTCTTCCGCGACGTCCCGGCGCTGATTCTGCTTCCGTTCATGCTCACGGCCGCGGGCGTGCCGCCGGCCGTGGCGGGCGCCGCGATCTTCATTCCCAAACTCTGGATCGTGTTTTGCGACCCGCTGATGGGCCTGTGGTCGGACCGAACGCGCAGCCGCTGGGGACGCCGTCGGCCCTTTTTGTTCGTCGGCGCAATCCTGTGCGGCTTGAGCTTCGTCGCGCTGTTCAACGTTCCCGCGCTCGACAGCGGCGTGGCCAAGGGCATTTACGTCGGCGCGATTTACACCCTGGCCTCCACGGCCTTCAGCATCTACTCGGTGCCCTACCTCACCATGGGCTCGGAACTGGCCACGACCATGCACGAGCGGACCGTGGTCATGGGCTGGCGCCAGGCGGGGCTGGGCTTCGGTTTGATCGCGGGCAACGCCATGCCGCTGTGGCTCGTCGAGCAAGGCGGTGGCGGCGCGCCCGGCTATAGCTTCATGGCCCTGGTGCTGGCCGCGATCTGCTTCGTCACCATGATGACCACGGTGGTCGGCACCGCCAGCGTGAGGCTGACGGAACAGGTCGATGCACCCGTGCCGTTGGCCCAACAAGTGCGCCTCGCCGCCAAGAACAGGCCGTTCCTCATTCTGGTCGCCGCCAATTTCGCGCAATTGGTGGGCTCGGCCGGAGGTTATGCCACCACCGCCATGTTCATGATCTACCGGCTCAAGATGGATTTTGCCTTCATCAGCACGTTTTTGCTGCTGATGTCGTGCATGGTCGTGATCACGCCGGTGGCCTGGACGATGCTGTCCCGCCGCATCGGAAAACGGGCCGTGTTCATCATCTCGATCGTCTGTTTTATCCTCACCTTCAGCGCCTTCGGCGTGGCGACGCCCGATGACACGGTGTTGATCTATGCCATCGCCGTGGGGCTCGGCAGTTTCAACTGCGGCTTCAGCCTGATGGCGTTTTCCATGCTGCTCGACACCATCGCCTACGACCGCAAACTGAGCGGGCTCAACCGCGAGGGCGTTTACGCGGGGCTTTGGTCGGCCATGGACAAGACCGCCTTTGCCTTCGGCGCGCTGCTGGCCGGCACGGCGCTGGGATACGCCGGCTACCGGGAAAGTTCCGAGGGCTTCGTCGCGCAAAGCCCCGAAGCGCTGCGGGGCCTGGCCCTGATCTACGTCGGCATGCCGACGGGATTTGCCGTGTTGGCACTGCTCATCATGCTGACTTACTCTTTGACGGAGCGCGACCTCGCGCCGGCGAAGTCGCGCTCTTGAGCGCCGGGCGCGAGGCATCCTTGGCGATCATGGCGCGCAAGGAGTCGAGCGCCTGCACCGCCACCTCGTTGCCCGAGTCCGCCGGAAAGATGACGTGGGCGGGGCGCAAGAATTCCGGCACGCCCGCGACGCGATAAAGTTTCTTCGTGGCCACGTCCTCGGCCACGACCCGGCGCGGGAAATAACCGGCGCCGCCCCGGGTTTGCACATAGTTGAGGCCGAGCGCGCCCAAGCTCACGTGCAGGCCCGGCGCGCCGAAGTCGGGGAACTGATCGGAGTGCCAGGCGGCGAAGTCGCGGCCCCAGTCGACGAATACATAGTCGGCGTCGCCGGGGCCTTTGTGATCGGGCCGGGTCGCCACCATGATGAGGGTTTCGTCCATCAGCTTTTCGATCTGGAAACCGGGCCGCGCCTCGGGGCTGTACATCACCACGAAATCCAGCAGGCCGTCGGCCAAGTGGTTCATCAGCGAGTCGGGCGTGCCCACTTCGGCGCGCACCGCCACTTCGGGCCGCGCGATGCGGTAATCGGCGACCCAGGCCAGCAAGATGCGCTGCCATAAACTATATTGACCGCCAACGTTGAGCACGGCACGCAACTCGGCCGGCAGGGCGACGTCCTGGCGCGCCTGGCGCAGCACGTGGAGCATGGTCTGGGCGTGGGGCTGGAAGCGCTTGCCCGCCGGCGTGAGCGTGACGCCCGACTTGCGGCGCACGAACAACGGCTGCTTAAGCTGCAGCTCCAGTTCCTTGACGCGCGCCGAGACGGTCGACTGCGTGACGTGCAAGGCCTCGGCGGCGCGAATGAAACTGCCGGTCTCGACCACCTCGAGAAAGGTGCGCACTTGATCCATGTCCATGGCCGGGCCTCAAAACTCAACTTCACCAAAACGTCGCAAAACCGACATACATCATCGGAAACGGCGATGGTACTGACATAAATTATTCGTTTGTCCGATAGCAAGCCTCCTTTTATTGAGAAGTCATGTCGAACGGAGACTCTCCCCCTCCCGAGTTTCCCCGCGCGGAGCCCCTCCCCCACTCTTCCAGGGACTCCGTGACGGCACCCTGGGCCGGACGCCGGATGTACGCGTCCGGACCCACAGGGGCCGGCCGACAGCCTTCCATCGCCGACGAGACCGAGAGCGCCAAAGTGGGCGTCTCGGAGTCGGCCATGTGGAGCACGTTCCTGACCCGCGTGCTCAAGTCGCCGGGTTAAAACCCGGCTGCGTCAACTCCGCTGCATCGCATAAGGCTCGCGCAGACCGTTGGCTGCCTTGGCCAGCGACCACTTGTCGCCGGCGATCTTGCGCCGTTGCGCGGCGATGTCGATGCCGTGATAGCGCGCGAGATTGCCGCCCAGAATCTTGGCCTTGTCGGCCTCCGTCACCTTGAAGGCCGCACCCTCGGGCGGCTGGTAGTCGAAAAAGCTGTTGACGATCCAATAGGGGTGCTGGTTGGCCGCGGTGGAGGCGTAGATCAGCCGGTCGATGTCGACCTGGGTCATGAACACGTTCATCATCTCGTTGAAGGTCTTCATGTCGAACAGCGGAAACAGCATGGGGCCTTCCAGCACGGCGGTGACGTTGGGCCGCGCCTTCATCAAGGCGGCGGTTTCGCCGAACATCTGCCAGCCCGCGTGCACCAAGTGGAACACCAGATCGGGAAACGCCTCGGCGGCCTTGTAGATGTCGTCGATGCCCAGCGCCGCCGTGGCCGGACCCACGTGGCCCACCAGCTTGTGCACGGCCACGTGCTTGAAGCCCTTGGCGCGCAGGTCCTCGAAAATGGGAAAGGCCTTCTTCTCGTCGTCCATCAGCCAGCCTTCGGGCTGATTGGTTCCGGGATTGAGCCGCGTCGGATAAACCTTGATTCCGTCGGCACCCTGCTGGGCGAGCTGCGCGGTCTTGGCCTTGATCTCGTCGAGGGGCGCGAACACGTCCAAGGCCGCGTACCACAACACGCGGTCGGGATAGCGGCCCTTCAGATACGAGCCCTTCTCGTTGGACACCAAGCCGTCCCAATACATGTCGTAAATCGGCGTGGAGTGCATGATCATCATGTCGGTGTGGCTCTCGTAAAACATGAGATCCATCACCTCGTCGGGCTGCCAGTCGCGTTCCCACTGCTCGGGCGTGAGCCGGAAGCGTTCGGGCGTGCAGGACACATGATAGTTGTAGGTGGTGTTGATGCTGGCGATGCCGAGGCGCTTGCGTCGCCGGTTCCAGGCCGCGTGATTGTAGCAGTGCGCCACCGCGTCGATGACGAAGGTGCCCTCGGCCATGGGATGAAGCTGGGGCGACCAGTCGGCGGCGGCCAAGGCCGGCGAGATGCGTTGCGCCGCGCCCATGGCGCCAAGCGCGCCCACGGCCTTGAGCGCCAGGCGGCGGCCCAAGTCGATCTCGTCGCGCTCGGTCATGGGGCGGCTCCTGCTGATGCGGGGTGTTGAGCGTGAGGACGCGGGAGAAACCCGAAACGGCGGCTTTTGTCGGCGAACAGCGCGCGGGCCTTGGCGCTGAGGCGGGCCTCGGTCCACAGCGGATAGGGCTCGCCCACCACGGTGACGGCGCGCACGCCGGGCATTTGCTCGGCCAAGTCCTCGACCGCGACGACAATGTGCCCGGCGAACACGCAACTGGGATCGGTGAAGGTCACGCCGATCTCCACCACGCCGTCGTTCAAACTCACCCGGTTGACCAGACCCAAGTCGACGATGCTGAGGTCGTGGCCCGAAAGCACGTGGCAAGGATCGCCCACGGTGTCCAAGCGCCGCCACACCGCCGCGATCACGTCGTCCGAAGAGGGCACCAATGCGGCGAGAGGGGTCATGGGCGGTCCTAGATGCGTTCCAGAATTTCCACGGCGGCGCGCTCGCCCGACTCGAAGGCCGACTCCATGCCGTAATCGAGCCGGCGGGTGTGCTCGCCCGCGAAATGCAGCCGTCCCTGCGGCTTGATCATGTCCACCGCCACGCCGGCGATCTGGCCGGGCTTGAACGAATGACGGCAGCCGCGCTGCAGGGGCTGCTGGCCCCAGGAATGAAAGCGATGAATCGTCATCTGGCCCTTGGCGGCGGGGCGGATGCGCTCCAGCTCGGCCACCAGGAACTTCGACGCTTGGTCGGGCGCCATCTGCGACACGCGGTCGGCGGCACTCCACCCGATCACGAAGGTCGCCTTGAAGGGGCCCTTGGTGGGCGCGTTGGGTTTGCCGGAGTGATTGTCCAGCACCCACAGCATGCGCAAGGCTGAGTCGGTGAACAGCGACGGCGGCAAGCCATCCTGCTGCCAGAAGGGCTCCTTGATGGTGCAAAAGGCGCGCGTGGTTTCGGCGTAGCCCATGTTGTGCACCGCCTCGTGATGAGCGGCATCGAGGCCCGGCGTGATCTCGATGAAGCGCAACACCGAGAAGGGCACGGCGGCGATGACGAACTTGGCGCGCACGCTGGACCCATCGAGGCAACGCACATCGGCCCCCGTTTCGTCCATGTGAACGGCCGCCACAAGCTTGTTGGTGACGACCGGGCGCTTGAGTTGCTGGGCCATGGCCTCGGGCAGCACGCTCGCCCCGCCCTTCATGTTCTTGGGCCACTTCTCGACCGCCGCCGCGGTTTCGACTTTCTCGCCCGTCGAGCGGGTCACCAGCGCGCCGCCGATATTTTCGGACCGCGCCCCGGCGAATTGCGCCTCGAAGGCGCCCCGGAAGCCTTCCTGCATCAAGCCCAGCGCCGAGGTGTTGCGCATCTCGTGCGTCAGCGCCGCGATCTTCATGGCCCCCGGCGACACGCCGTTGGCCTTGAACAACTGCTCGACGGACGTGTCATGCTTGGCGAAGTCCGGGCGAAGCCAATCGTCGAGTTCTTTCATCGGGTTGAACTTGGCGATCAAGGCGCCACCCAACTGCAGGGGCGCGATCTTGCGCTCAGGCCCAACGGTTAGATTGAGCGGATGATCGGGCCAGTCCTTCGCGGCCATGGTCTGTCCGCCCAGATGATAGGCGAAGGGCATGATGGCGCGGTCTTCTTCGACCATGGGAATCCCCAGGCGGCCCAGCGCGTCGATCACGCGGGCGTAGGACGGCCCCACTTGGCTGGCCCCCAACTCGGGCGTCGTTTCCGAATCGCGCGCGGTCCACACACGGCCGCCGATGCGCGAGGCGCCTTCCAGCACCACCACGTCGAGCCCGGCTTCGGTGAGCGTCCAGGCGGCGTTGAGACCCGAGAGCCCCGAACCGATAACGACGACATCGGCGCTGTCGGTGGCTTTGGCGCGCCCGGTGCGGATCAGCGGCGTTGCCGCGCCCAAAAAACTAGCGGCGGCGACGAAAGAACGACGGGATACGGGCATGGACCACCTCATGATAAACGCGCCAAAATCTCGCCGGCGGCGCGCTCACCGGACTCGAAGGCCGACTCCATCCCCTGCTCCAGACGGCGCGTGTGCTCGCCGCAAAAGTGCAGACGTTGCCAGGGCTCGATCATTTTCTCCGCAAAGGCTGTGATCTGCCCCGGCTTGAAATTATGGCGGCAGCCCTTCTGCAAGGGCGTGCGGCCCCAGGAGTGAAACTTGACGCCGGCCACCTGACCCTTGGCGGCGGGGCGCAGGCGCTCCAACTCGGCGATCAAGAACGCGCTGGCCTGGTCGGGCGGCAGATGCATCAGGCGTTCGCCCGAGCGGCCCGTCACCAGGAACATCGCCTTGAAGGGGCCTTTGGTGGGCGCATTGGGTTCGCCGGAGTGATTGTCCAGCACCCACATGGTGCGAAGCGCCGTGTCGGTGAAAAACGAGGGCTCCGTGCCGTCGGCCTGCCAGAAGGGTTCGCGAATCTTCACGAAGCACCAGGTGGTGTCGCGGTAGCCGATGGTCTCGATGGCGGCTGTGTGCAGCCCATCGGGCCGGGGCGTGATGTCGATCTGGCGCAGCAGCGCGAAAGGAATCGCGGCCACGACAAACTTCGCGCGAACCGATGTGCCGTCGAGGCAGCGCACCTCGACGCCCGCCTCGTCCATGTCGATGGCGGCGGCGAGCTTGTCGAACATGACGGGGCGCCCCAGCTGCGCGGCCATGGCCTCGGGCAGCATCGAGGTGCCGCCGACGATATTCTTGGGCCATACCTCGGGGCGCCCGCCGATTTCGAAGGCCGGATCAAGGCGGAGCGTGCCAAACTGCTGCTCGAAGGTGCTGCGGAAATCCTCCTGCATCAACCCGAGTGCAGAGGACTCGTGAAGATCCATGCCGATGGCGGCCAGCTTGAGCGCGGCGGGCGACGCGCCATGGCGGCGCATGAAGTCGGCGACCGACACGTCCTCAGCCGCCAGCTTGGGCGACAGCCAGTCGTCGAGTTCCTTCATGGCGTTGTGGCGGCGGATGAAGGCATTGCCCAGGCCTTGGGGCGGCATCTTGCGTTCCGCGCCCACCGTCTTATTGAGCGGGTGGTCGGGCCAATCCTTGCCCGCGATCAACTGCCCGCCCAAGTGATAGGCAAAGGGCATGATGGGCCGGTCCTCGGCAATCAATTTCAGTCCAAGCCGCTGAATGATGTCGAGCCCGCGCGCGTAGGACGGCCCCACTTGGCTGGCCCCCAGTTCCGGTTGGTCTTCGGCTTCTCTTGTGGTCCAGGCCCGGCCGCCGACGCGCTGTGAGCCTTCCAGCACCGCCACGTCGTAGCCCGCGTCGGAGAGAATCCACGCGGCGTTGAGGCCCGACAGCCCCGCGCCGACCACCACCACGTCCACCGTGTCGGCGGCTTTGGCTCGCCCGGTGCGGATGAGCGGTGCGGCGGCGGCGGAGGCGATGAGATGGCGGCGCGAGAGGGCGGGCATGTGATCGCTACCGGTCGAACTTGGCCGGCGGCTGGTCGAGCGCAGCCAGAGGGTCGGCGGCGATGGCGGGGTCGATCTCGGCCACCAGCGCGCGCCACTTGGGCGGCATGTCCGCGTAGCGCGCGACCTTACGGCCCACGCCGCGCGACATGAAGTTGCCGGGGCGATCGCCCATCTTCATCCATGCGCGCCAGCCGGTGACTTGATTGGATTGCACCGTGGCCGCCGCCACCATGACCTTGGGATCGGACACCTCCTTCAAGCTGCCTTGATAAATGGACAGGTCATTGACCTCGAAGGGCGGGCGCGCCGGGTCGGGCGAGGTGACCGTGGCGAAGGAATCGCCGCGCACCCACACATCGTCGCCCACCGCGATGGCCGGGCCCACGACCGAGCGGCCTTCGAGTTTCGAGCCGCCGAGCTCCTTGGGCATGATCGGCGTGCCGTCGGCGCGGTAAACGATGGTGGTGGGCCCCACCGGCGCGTGAGCCACGGGCACGGTCTCGCCGGTGTAGGGATTTTTCCACTGGCGCAGGAACTCTCCGGTGGCGCTGTCGGTGTAGAACACGTCTTCCAACGACGTCACCGCGAACGAACCATCCGGATTGGTCTTGATGCGCATGATGGAGCCCACCTGCATGTCGAACAGCGGCGTGAGCTTGGTTTCCACCTGACCGATCTTGGTGTCGACCATCCACCAGAACACCAGCCCGTCATCCATGCGGTAACGCAGCTTGCGGTACATGGTGATGACGTCGGCTTGCTTGGCGGGGTCCAGCGCCGCCTGGGCGCGCGAGACCCCCAGCAGCGCGGCGGCGGAAATCGTGGATGCAAGTGCGCGGCGGCTGAGGGCCATGGGCGTCCTAATTGGCTTGGGTTGAGCCGGCGGTCACGGCGGGCGCGTTGGGCCGGCCGCCGACCACCTCGGCGAGGTAATTCACGTTGGGCTTCATCTTGCCGCCCCACTTGGCGCCGATGCGCGGATTGTTCATGAGCCGCAACGGAAAGCACTCGCTGATGGTGACGGGGTCGGCCTTGAAGGCGCCCAAGTCATAGCAGAACATCTCCTTGCCCGGCTCGCCCTCGGTGGTCCATGTGCCCGCGAGGCCGACGTTGGTGCCCACCGTCTTGTCGCGGTTGTAAAATACATCGACCACCTGCTTGCCCGCCGGATGCATGACGGTGAAGCGCATGGTGTTCTCGAACAGGTTGGTCCAGTAGCCCGGCTCGGCGTCGGTCTTCGCTGGCGCGCCGGCGGTGTCGACGCTGTTCTGCCTGACGGCCTCCTGGGCTTGGGCCGCGCCGGCGAGGACGAGAACCGCAGACATGATCGTGAAAAGGCTGCGCATGGAACCTCCTTCGAGAATGCCTAATTTAAGTTTAGTCATTAACGCTATTGTCCATCTTCATTCCGGGTCATTTATTTCGAGGTCTCGACAAATCTTGCGGGCGAGAAAATCGTTGATCTCGCGATGTCGCGGCACAGTCGTCGTTCTGCGACTCTGTAGATTGATAAATACAGAGTGCTTCCCGCCTTCGCGTGCCAAAACGCAGCCGGACTTCTCGAGGTGCCGGATGAGATCTGTTCGCTTCATGCTGCGGGATATACGATTCGTTCGCGGACAACATCACGACCTTTGACCAGAGCCTCCGACATTGCTCGATTGGCTTCGAGCACGAGTTCGATGGCTTCATTGAGATTCTCGCGTGCCTCCGCGAGTGTGGCACCTTGCGTGTTAGCGCCAGGCAGTTCCTCGACAAACCCGATGTAGCCTTCGGGAACCTTCTGAAAAACCGCGGTGAATTGCATCATAACCTCCTCAGCGTTTCTTCTTCGCGCGGCCGCCGCCGCCGTGATTCGGCCCCTGAGCATGATGATCGTGATGATCATGGGCGATGCCGTGGCTGTGCAGGTAGTCGTGGGCGTTGACGTCGGCGATGTCGGCGACATGATAGCTCACCGGATCGTAGTGATCGTTGGGCGCGCTGAAGTCATGCGGCCCGTGATTGTGGCCGTTGGTGAGGATCCACTTGTAGGTGGCGGGCCGCTGGCGGGCCCACACTTGCGCGGCGCGTTCCTGATTCTCGGCCGGGGTCGAGAACGGATCGTGATGGAAGTGGTTGTGCAGGTCGCCGTCGGTGCGGCCAATGGCGAGGATGCCGTGCTGCGAGGCGAAGGCGCCGTGGTTGATGTAGGCGGGCCGCCAGAAGTACCCGCCCGTGGGCAAGTCGCCGAACTGCATCATCCAGGACGTGCCCCAGATGTGGTAGGCCTCCTCGGCGCAGTCGTGATAGCTGATGTTGTCCTGCCAGAAGCCGGGCACCATGCAGTAGAGGAACGTGCATGCGCCGGTTTTTTCGTCGAAGGTCAGCACCTTGGAGCAGCAGCCCGGCGCCACGCCCGGCGTGCGCCGCGCGTACATGATCCAGTCGAGGTCCTCGTAGGCGTTGATGATCTTGAAGCCGGTGCGGTCGGCGGCGTCGTGGTCGCGGTCGGACTCCTGAAAGCTCGGCGGGCCGAAGTTGTAGAAGATCAGCGCGAAGGCGCCCTCGCTCGACGACATGGCGGGCAGATGCACGCCGGCGGGCACGAAGAAGTAGGCCCCCTTGCGCGCCGTCTTGTCGCCGACCCTGAGCGAGCCTTCCATGATCAGCATTTCGTATTCGGAGTAGCTGAAGCCTGGCGGCTGCTTGAACCCGGCGTCGTATTGGATGGTCATGGTGCAGGCGCCGGTGTCCTTGTCGACGGACAGCGTCTTGTGCTGGATGCCGGGCTTGAAGCCCTTCAGGGTGAGTTTCTTGAAGCCGACGTCGCGGTCGACGAAAGGCTCGATATGCGGACGCGCCATGGGTTTAGTCCTCCGCGCTTTTGTGTTGTGCCATGTGTTGTGATCCCGCTTGCCCCACGGAGAGGAACTTTAGAGGCGCATGACTCGCGGTCAATTGAGTCAGGTCAAAGGCCGCCGCCGCCGGCACGTTACGACCGAAGCGCGAGCAGCGCGCGGGCGGCGAGTCCGCTACGGCCCCGAGTCGGTGTGGAACTCGCCGCGCAACGTCCGGCCGCGTGGAAAAGTCGCCGGTTTCACCTGTTCCACCTGTTATTTCTGGAAGCATCAAGAAAGAACAGGCACGAGGGGGCCTAAGCCCTTGATAAGGCTTGAAGTCCGAAAGACCCTTTTTCGATATCAGGCTATTTCTCCACATCGCCAAGCCTTTGAAACCAAACAAAACACGCCTCTGCCTCGGCGCCGGCTTTGCTGCACTGCAACACGAAACAGGTCCGTGCGCTGCTTGCCGCGTGGGCACCGTCGCCACGACCGAATCGTATGCCTGAACAGGTTTGCACGCCACACCGACGCGCGGTTTTCCCCGCAATTCACGGGCGCGGTGGCAAGACCTCGGGGCTTTCGCGATCGTGCTCCGCCAAAACCTCGTCGAAGCCGAATCGCGGTGTCCAGCCGAGATCGCGTTCGGCGCGTTGTGCGCAATAGACGCGGTCGATGGAGCGTGGCAGGGGCCAGCCGCGGGCCGCGAAGGCGCGGACTAAATCGGGCGCGCGCTGTGCAAGCACCGCTGGCGCGTCGCGCAACAACGCAGGGCTGTCGGACGGGACGAAGGGTGTACGCCCCGAGACGATGTAGGTTTGCGAGGGCGCGCCGGTGTTGATCAGCGCGAGAGCATGCGCGGCGGCAACGTCGCGCGCATCGACGCCGCGATGCAGCCGATAAGCGGCCATCACCGGAGCCGGCTCGGGAAAACAGCGAGACATACGGATGATGCGCACCTGCAGTCCATGGTGCTGCGCGGCCTCGCGCAGCAGCTCTTCCGCCTCGAGCTTGGTGCGATGGTAGATGTTGCGGGGCTTGGGCACGGTGTTTTCGTCCACCCACACCGCGCCGTCGGGTGATTTTGAGGCATAACCATAGAGCGCCGTGGTGCTGGTGAGCACCAACCGGCGCACGCCCGCCTCCACCGCCGCCGTCAGCACGCGCCTCGTGCCCTCGACGTTGACGCGCGCGAAGTCGGCATCGGAAACCACGTCGACATGAGGCGCGTGGAGTGCCGCGACGTGTATGACGGCATCGGCGCCCTTCATGGCGCGGGCCAAGGCCCCGTCGTCGCAGATGTCGGCGAGGACGTGCGCGGTGGATGACGGCGCGCGATCAAGCCCGATGACATCGTGCTGGGGGGCAAGGCGGCGATAGATCGCCCGTCCAATGCGCCCGCCGCTGCCGGTGACAACAATTTTCATGGTGGTGAACTTTGCAGAAATCAAATCTGATTTATTTTCTCGGGTTATTTTCTTAGAAATCCACGGCGATGGTGGCCTCGACGCGGCGCGACTCAAAGGCGTTGATCTGGCCCGAGGCATTGGGCGTGACGCTGAAGGCGTTGGTGAGATTGAGCCCCTGCAGGCGGAAGCGCACGGGCACCGCCGCGAAGGTCGTGGTGTAGCGCACGCCCGCATCCACCGTCACCGCGCCCGAGACGCGAAACGCGTTGCTGACGGTCAGCACGCGCGAGGACACGCTTTCGAGCTTGGCGTCCAGCGCCAGCCCCGGCACCGCCTTGGGGCGGTATTGCAGGTTGGCGCGCACGAGGCGCGGCACGGGGCCCACTTCGGTCAGCTTGGCCGCACCCGCTGCACCGCCGATCTTGGGCTTGAGCGCCACGGCGCCGGCCACCAGCGTGAGCTCGCTGGTGAGGCTGCCCGCCAGCGATATTTCAATGCCGCTGTGGCGGATATCGCCCAGTTGGCGGAACACGCGCGCCGCATCGAGCGCGTAGTACGGCTTGTCGATCAGGAAGGCATCGGCCACCAGTTGCAAGCCGGGGCGCAGTTGATAGCGCACGCCGGCGTCGAACTGGCGGGTGAGCTCGGCCGGCGGCGCCTCGTCGCGGTTGACGGCGTTGCCGGGTGCGGTGCCCAGCTCCTCCAGGCCGCGCGCGTAACTCGCGAACACGGCCAAGTCCGAGGAGACGTACACGGCCCCGGCGGCGTTGGCGAGCAGCGGCGACTTGCGGCCCTCCACGGGCGCCGCGCCGGGGCGGACGAGCGTGCGTTCATACTCGGAGCGCTGCAGCGAGAGGCTCAACTGGCCCACCTTGCTCCACACGCCTTCATACGCCACCCCGCCCGTGGCCTGGCGTGTTGTGCTGCGCGTCGTAGCGCCTGGCTGGAACACGGGCTCGGGCAGCAGCGGAATGGCGGTGAGCGCGACCCGGCCGAAGCGCTTCAAATCGCCGCCGCCGAAGGTGCTATCGCGGTCGCGCCCGCGCGCCGTGACATAAAAGGTATGGCGGCGCACATTCTCGATGAAAGTCTTTGACAGCCGCAGCTCGCCCGAGGTGGAGCGCGTGTAGCGCGCCGGCGTGCGCTCGATGGCGTAATCGCCGAAGCCCTGCGCATTGGTGTTGAGCACGAAGCCCGTGAAGGCGTTGGGCGTGTTGGCCTCGGAACGGAACAGACCCGCCTCGATTTTCCAATCCTCGGGCAATGTCCATTCGGCGACGCCGCCATAGTTGTACTGCTTGAACCCAAAGAACAGCCACTCGGGCGCGTTCAAGTCCTGCTGGCGGTAACGGGGGGCGGCGTTCTCGCCGATGAACACGCGCGGCCGGTCGCCGCCCACGGCCTCGGTGTCGAGCCCGCTCCAGAAGGGCGTGAGCGTAAACGTCGCGCTCGGCGTCCAGTGGGCGATGAGACTGCCGTTGACGTTGCGGTCGCGCACGGCGACTTGGTGGGCGTGGTTGCGCGTGTAGGAAATGCCGGCACCCACACTCAGCACATCCCTGATCACCGGCGTTTGGGCATCCACCTCCACCACGGGGCGCGAGTAGCCCAGCACCGCGCCGTGACCCACCAGCACGCTGGTGACGGCCTTGGCACCGGGCACGCGCAGGTCGAAGTCCACCACGCCCGTGGGCGCCGCGAAGGGGTAGCCCTGCGCGCTGATGCCCACGTGCACGGTGGAGCCGCGCAGCAGCCGGTTGTTGGGGGCGCCCGCCTGATCGAAGTAAAGGCCCTGGATGCGCAGGTTGCCCGCCTGGCTGGGATTGAAGCCGCGCGCGCTGGCCGAGGTGTAAAGCCCGATGACCTCGTTGCCGACGACCGAGCCGAAGGCATCGCCCGCTTCCGCCACGGCGTTTTCCGTGGTGCGCTGCGCCAGCGCCGGCGGGGCGAGGAGGAGCGCAAGAAGGATAATGCTTGGCGCGAGTCTCATGACGTTGGTGTTAGCACGCTATGCGGTCGTTCCCCACAAAAGCACAACGCCCGCTCGGGGTTCGAGCGGGCGTTGGGGTAAAAGTGCGCGGCGAAGAAAAAGTTACTTCTTTTTCTTCTTGGAGATTTTCGGCGTGTTGAGGTGGCTGTGGGCGCCCGAGGCCTTGTGGCTGTGGGCGGTGCCGTCGTCGTGCATGTGGATGCCTGAATCGTACCCTTCGGTCGAATAGGTGTCGTCGGGGTATTCGAAGTCATGCGGCAGGTGGTTGTGCTCGTTGGTGAGGATCCACTGATAGAGCGCCGGCTTCATGCGCGCGAGCTTGGCCGCCGCGCGGTGGTGGTTTTCTTCCGGGCTCGAGAACGGATCGTGATGGAAGTAGTTGTGCAAGTCGCCGTCCGTGCGGCCGATGGCGAGAATGCCCAGGTCCGACTTGAAGCAGCCGTGGTTGATGTAGGCCGGGCGGTAGAAGTAGCCGCCGGTAGGCAGATCGCCGAACTGCATCATCCAGCTCGTGCCCCAGATGTGGTAGGCCTCCTCGGCGACGTCGTGGTAGCTGATGTTGTCCTGCCAGAAGCCCGGCGTCATGCAATAGAGGAACGTCATGGCGAAGGTCTTGGGATCGAGATGCAGGATCTTCAGCAAGCAGCCCGGCGCCGTTTGCGGGAACAACGTGGGCACCTGCCAATCCAAGCCGTCGTAGGAGCTGATGACTTTACGTTGTTGCGATTTGTCGGCGTCTTGATGGTCGGCGTCGGATTCCTGGAAGGTCGGCGGGCCGAAGTTGTAGAAAATCAGGCCCAGCGCGCCTTCGTCCGTCGAGAAGGCCGGCAGCGAGGTTCCGGCCGGGGCGAAAATGTACGTGCCCTTGCCGTATTTCTTGCCGCCGATCATCAGGTGCCCGTCCATGATGAACAGTTCCATTTCCGAGTAGCTGAAACCCGGCGGCTGCTTGAACCCGGCGTCGTATTGCACCGTCATGGTGCAGGCGCCGCTGTCCTTATCCATCGACAGCATCTTGTACTGAATGCCCTTCTTGAAGCCGGGCAGGCCGAGTTTCTTGAAACCGACGTCGCGGTCAACGAAGGGTTCAATATGGGGACGAGGCATCGGTGGTCTCCTGAAAACTGAAAACGCGCCCCGGTTTGCCGGGGCCGCGGGCGGGGTTTGTTAGAAGATGACTTGCAGCGGGCGGCCGTCGCGCGGGCGGATCTCGCTTTTCGGGATCACGCGGCGGTTGGCGGCATGAACGTGGAAGCCGCGCGTCTGGATGCGGTGCAGGAACTCGGCGACCCACTTCTCGCGCTGCGGCGTCAACGCCTCCTGCTCCTGGACGATCTTCTTGTAGCGGTCGATCTGCTCGGCCAACTCCTGCTTCACCCAGGCGGCTTCGTCCTTGGTCATCTTGGGGCGCAGGTTGCCCTTGATGGTGGTGCTTCCCAGTGTCACGTCGATCCTCCCTCAACTAATCTCAAAAAGTCGCCTCAATCTATAAGCACGTCCGCCGTCGGGGAAGACCCCGCAAGCGGCGAAACTGCCGAATTTAAAGTCCCAAAAAGACCATGGCCCCACCGCAGGCCGCCACGGCGCCACCGGCCAGGCTGTGGGCATGGCGTTCCAGCGGCTTGAAGCTGATGCCAGCCAGGCTCGAAAGCGACAGGCCCGACAGCGCCAAGCCCACCACCGCCAGCATGGTGGCGATGGTGGCAACGGCGAACACCAAAGTGACCAGGCCCACCGCCAGCCAGTTGTGCTCGGCGGCGGGGTACATCAGCAGCGGGATCAGGGGCTCGCAGGGGCCCAGCACGAAAATGGTGAACAAGGTCCACGTCGTGAGCGCCGCGGCCTTGGCACCGGCCGGTTGCTGATGCGGATGCGCGTGCTCGCGGCGGTGATCGTGGGTGTGCACGTGGGTCACGCCGTCGGCATGGGCGTGAACGTGGACGTGATGATGCCCGGTGTGGGCCCGGCGCAGTCCCCACACGGCGTAAACCAGGCCGAAAGCGAGGATCGCCCAGCCGGCCAGGTTGCCGCGCGTGCTTTCGATGGATTCGAGGTTGGCCACGCCGAGGCCGAACGCGATCCCGATCAGGCCCAGGGCGATGGAGCCGATGACGTGGCCCACGCCGCACACGGCGGTGAGCGCGAGCGTGCGCGCGCGCGTCGAGCCCCGCGCCTTGCCCATGGCGACGAAGGGCAAATAGTGATCGGGCCCCAACAGGGTGTGGATGATGCCGATGGACGCCGCCGTCCCGGCGAGAACGAAAATGTCAGACTCCACGCGCGCCCCAGTCCCAATTCTTGCGTGATTTTTTTGTTTATTCAGCCACGACCCTAGGGGGATTCGCGCAAGCGTTCAAGCCGCATACCAAGGCGCATGTCATTGTTCTCCGTTGTCATCGCGCGGCGTTCGACCGGAGGTCGGCTGATATTCCCACCCGCCGTGGAACACGGCGGGCGGCGCGCGATCCAGGGGTATCTGGTTGCGATGGAACAAAAACCCCTGGATTCCGCGCATGCGCGCGGAATGACAGCCGTGTTGATTACGCCTTCATCAAATCCCCGCCCACCTTCACGACCGCGCGGCCCATGACGCGGCGACTTTCGAGGCGCGCGTGCAGATCGGCCACGTCGGCCAACTCCACCGTCTCGGAGATGGGCACTGTCCAGCGCCCCGTGGCCACGGCTTCGATGATGCCTTTGTCCGTGGCGCTGCCGGGCGGGTCCTCGATGGGGGCCAAATTCATGCCGGCCACGGCGATGTTCTTGAAAATGAGAGTCGGTATCGGTACCGGCGCGGGGTAGCTGCCCGCCGTGGCGCCGATGTAAACGATGCGCCCCAACTTCGCCGCCAGGTCCACGTTGTGTTCGGCGTTGGGCCCGCCGTTGCCGTCGAGAATCACGTCGCAACCGCGGCCCGCCGTGGCGGCCTTCACGTGCGCCGGCCAATCGGCTTCGGTGTAGTCGAACACATGATCGGGGCCGAAGGTTTTGGCGTAGGCGACCTTGGCCGCGCCGCCGCACAGGCCGATGACTTTGCAGCCGAAGTCCTTGGCGATCTGCATGGCCATGATGCCGATGGCCCCGGCGGCGGAATGGATCAGCACCGTCTCGCCCTTCTGCAATCGCCCGGCCTTGTGCAGGCCGTGCCAGGCGGTGAAGGAGCAGCCGCGATAAACACAGCCGGTTTTCAAATCGATGCGCGGGTCCAGCGGCAGCAGAAGTTTTGCCTGCGACAGCGCGTAGTCGGCGTAACCGCCGAAGCCCAACCGCGCGATGACGCGCTGGCCGATGAGGTTTTGATCCACGCCCGCGCCCACGGCCACGACGACGCCGGTTTTCTCCAGGCCCGGCACGAAGGGCCAGGTGATGGGAAGAAAGTCTATTTTTCCCGCGCGCGCCATGCCGTCCAGCGGGTTCATGCCGACGTAGGCGACTTTCAGCAGCGCCTGACCCTCGCCCGGCTTGGGCACCGGAATCTGGCGCGGGCTCAGGCCCGCCGGCGGCCCGGGCGTATCGATCACCATGGCACGCATGAGGTAGGGAAGTTTATGACTCATGAGAGCATCCTCTCCTGTCATCCTGGGGCTTGTCCCCAGGATCCAGGGCCATTGGAACCGTCTGACGCCGTGACTCCTGGATCCTGGGAATAAATCCCAGGACGACACCTGAGTTTCATGGCGGCTTCATTGCTTAGCCTATCCCCCGCGCGCGGAAGTTCACCACGCCGTCCTCAAATAGATGCATCAGCGCGCCGGAGCCGGGGTTGCGCACGATCAGGGCCGCCACCAGGCCGAGGCCGGGAATCTCGATCTCCATCATGGGCGAGTAAACTTCGGCGCCGACGGCAAGGCAGGCATCCCACGCGCGCAGGATCGAGGGCACGCGGAAGCTTTGCGCGAGGTAGCCGATGTTGGGCGGCACCGCGAGATGAACTTTGTCGGGCGCGGAATAGTTCTCGGGGTGCGACAGCGCCACCTTGCCGAACTGATGATGGCCCGCGACGAAGGTGGCGCGGGTTTTGGCGTCGCGCGGCCGGCCCAAGAAGTGATTGGTCTCGGGCTTGCCGAGAATATCGTCGATGCGGACCTCCATGCCCAGCACGCGGGTGTAGAACGCGAGCGCCTTGTCGCGATGGACGATGCTGTGGGACGTCGTGGCCACCTGCGTGAAGCCCTTGGCGGTTTTGCCCAGCGCGTCGACTTCCAGTTTGAGCTTGCCGATGGTGGTGTCGGGCCCGCCGGTGAGTTCCACCAGATTGATGGCGAGCCCGTCGGGGCCGTCGAACAACACCTCCACCGGCGCGCCGGCCTTGGCGCTCACTTCATAGCCGACCGGTTCGGACCAGAATTCATAGCCCTTGGCTTGAAGGTCCTTCGTGGTGGCGCGGATGTCATTGACGTAGAAATTCAAATTCCACAGACCTCGGTATGTTCTGTCGCCCTTGCTCGGGATCGTCTTGCGGTCCTTGGCGTTGAACGCCAAGGCCAGCACGCTACCGACGGGAGAGTCCCTAAATCCGAACATCACCGCCTGGGCCGAGGACCCCGGCGGCAGCGCGAAATGTTTTTCGAAGGCCGCACCCGACCACGTGACCTCGGGACTTTCATCGAGGCCGATGACGCCTGCGTAAAAATCCCGCGCGGTTTGAATGCTGGACACGCCGAGGATGGCGGCGGCCAGCGGTGATCCGGCGTTATCGAATGTAAAGCCCGACATGAAGTGTTCTCTCTCGGTTTAACGTCCCAGTTTATTGGCGATGTCGCGCAGGCCCGCAACCGCCGTCTCGAAGGCGGGCGTCGGCGTGGCCGTGCTCATGTAGGCCAAATGAATCGGCCGCGAGAATTCCGGCGCCTTGATGCGGTGCAGCTTGCCGCGCCGCAAATGGGCCCGCGCCATGCGCGGCGGAAAGTAGCCCGAGCCGCCGTTCTCGAGGATATAGCGCATGGCGAGCGGGCCGTGGTTGACGGTCACCAGCGGCGCGTCGGCGCCGGGAAAAGCCGCCGAGTGATCCACCAAGAACTCTGGCCCCCAGTCCACCAGCACATAGGCGAGATCGCTGCCGGGCTTGGCGGCGGGATCGGTGGAGACATAGATGAGTTTCTCGGTCAGCAGCGTTTCCACCACCATGCGCGAGCGGTTTTGCGGCGCGTACATGACCGCCAGATCGATCATGCCTTCCAAGAGTCTTTGGGAGAGCCGGTCGGGCATGCCCACTTCGGCGCGCACGGCGGTGTCGAGCGCGTTCTTGCGTATCCACGGGATCAGCTTGAGCACGAAGTGCTCCCACAACGTGAACTGCCCGCCGATGCGGATCAGCCCGCGCAGGCCCTGGGGCAAGGCGACCTCCTGGCGGGCCTGTTCCCAGGCGCGCAGCATCACTTCGGCATTGCGCTGAAACTGCGAGCCCGCCTGGGTGGCCTGCACGCCCGCCTTGGAGCGGCTGAAGACGGGCCGGCCCAGGGTATCTTCCAGCTGCTTGATACGCGCCGAAACGGTGGATTGGGTGACGTTCAAGCGGTCGGCGGCGACCTTGAAGCTGCCGGTTTCGAGGATCAACAGGAACGTGCGGGCGACTTCGGTGTCCATGAGGGCTCTATATATACCTCGCGAGCGGATAATATCCGGGACTCGGGCGGTGAAATCGACCTAAATTAGCGCCATGAAAGAACTCACCCCATGAAAGAGTTGGCCACCTACATCGAGATCGACGCCAAACCCGACCGGGTGTGGCGGCACATGGCCGCGTTCCGCCATTACGGCGAGTGGAACCCCTTCATCACCGCCATCGAGGGCCAGCCGGTGGTGGGCGAGAAAATCACCGCCACCTTGCGGCTGAAAACCGCCGACGGGCGCAACCAGGCCAACCACGTCATCACGCCGCGCATCATCAAGGTGGAGAACGAGCACGAGATCCGCTGGGAACACGGCACGTGGTTTCCGGGCATGCTGACCTTCGAGCACTGGCTGCGCATCTCGCAGCGCAAGGGCGGCGTGAAGTTCCACCAGATCATGCGCGTCGAAGGGCTGCTGACGGCGATGCTGAAGGACGACTACTTCGCCATGTTCCGCGAGGGCTTCACGGCCATGAACGCGGCCCTCAAGCTGCGCGTGGAAACGCTGGAGGCCCCGCACCTGACGGCCGCGGCCATCGCCAACGACAACGCCGGCAAGGCCGCGGCCAAGGCGGCCGCCGCGAAGGCCGATGCCTTCGGGGCCTTGCCCACGCGCGACACGGGATCGTAAGTTCAGTCAGGCGAAACTTTCGATTACGAATCTTGCGGCATGAACGACGGTTCAGCATCACGCGCGGCCACGATCCGACTCATGACGTCCGCCGACGTTGACTCAGTCAAGACGCTGTTTCGCGATTACGAACAGTGGCTCGACGCCAAGCAATGCTTCGCCGACTTCAATCGCGAAATGGCCGACCTGACGGCGGCCTTCGCGGCCATCCTGGTGGCCGAAGCCGACGGGGCCCTCGTCGGCGTGGTGGCGCTGAAGGACAGCGGCGAGCGCACCGCCGAAATGAAGCGCCTCTACTGCCGCCCCGACCGGCAAGGCCGCGGCGTCGGCGAGCGGCTGGTGCGCGCGGCCATCGAGGTGGCGCGCGACAAGGGCTTTCGCAGCGTCATGCTGGTCACCCTGCCGCGGCTCACGGCGGCCATCGGACTTTACCGCAAACTCGGATTCGTGACCGATACCTCGTCGTCCGCCGAAATCGGCATGAGCCTGGCCTTGGGCCCCGAGCGGCGGCTGGCGTAATTCGCGCGCCTCACCCACCAAGCCGGCGGTAGTGATAATTGTAGAGCGCCTTGAACCCGGCGCCGCGATAGAGCGCCTTGGGTGCGGCGCGGTCGCGGTCGAACTGCAGCCACGCGGTGCGCGCCCCCTGCCCGTGACCCCAGGCGAGCAACGTGTCGAGCACCGCGCGGCCATGACCCTGGCGCCGATGGCCGGCGTGCGTGCGCATCAGGAACACGCCCATGAGATCGCCGGCGGCGCTCGCGGCTCCCACCGCAACGGCGTTGCCCCGAACCAGAAGACGGGCGAAGGCGCGCGGCGCGGGAATGTGATTGACGATGAACGTGAACGGCGCGAGATGGGGCGCGATCTTGTCGTCGACGGCCAGGGCCGCGTCGATCCAGGCGGGCGTGGGTGCGTCCTCGAGCATGACCGAGGCATGGGCGGCCAATGCTTGCATGGGGTGCGCGCCCGAGACCAGATCGCGCACGGCGGTTTCCATGGTCCACGACATCTTGTAGCCGCGTCCGTGCAGCCAGGCATCCAGCGCCGTGTCGGCATAGAGATCGGTGATGCGGAACAGCGTCGGCAGATGGCGCGCGCCGTAAAAGCTTTCGGCCCATTTCACCTTCTCGGCGGCGGGCATGCGGCCCGGCGTCAGTGGTGTCACGGAATTGGCGCGGTCCGAATAGCCGCCCGAAATGCGCACGCGCCAGCCGTCGAAATCCATCTCGCCCATGGCCGGCCACGCCGTGAGGAAATGCGCCTCGACGCGTTGGGCCAGGTTGGCATCAAAGGTTGGGCATGCATCCACGGCTAAGCCTTCATGTCAGCTTGTCGCGATATCATCCTTGAGGGTGCGGGCAGCGAGAAAGAAATGCAGCGCGGCCCACAAACTGAACACCACCGCCACGCCCAACAGCGCCACGCCCAGGGAATCGACGCCGAAGCGGTCCTTCAACACATCGCTGAGGATGCCGATGGTCTGGGCGCCGAAGCCCGAGATGAGATTGACGATGAGCAGATACAACGCAGCCGCGGTGGCGCGCATGCGCGGGCCGGCCACGGCCTGCGTGATCCAGTGCTGCGGGCCGCTTTGCATGATGGCGATGAGGATGGGGAAGAACAACGCACCGATGGCGACCATCGCCACGGGCGTGAGGAACACGAGAAAGTAAAACGGCGCGGACGCCACCATGACGATGCCGCACAGCCACGCATACCATCGCACGTCGCGCCGCGCCAAACGGTCGCCCAGAATGCCGCCGATCCACACGCCGAGGAATTGCGAAACGCCCAAAGCGAGCGACAGCCAGGCCCCTACGGTCGCGATGGGCATCTCATGGCTGCGGGTGAAGAACGACGGCGCCCACGACATGAGCCCGAACCACAGAAAGGCGAACAGGCCCGAGGCGATGGCGTTGTGGCGAAAGGCAGGGCGCGACATGAGGATGCGCAGCGTCTCGCCGACACGCACCGGCACCAAGGGCGCATCGCCGGCCACGGCATCGGCCAAGGAATCGGCCAAGGAATCGGAGTGCCCGCGCGGGGGCTCCGGCAGGAAGAAGAACACGATCAACGCGACCGCGATGCCCGGCAGGCCGAAGACGAACAACGTGACCCGCCAGCCGTATTCCTGAGCGAGCCATGCGCCGCCGAGATAGGCGACGATCACGCCGATGGGCGAGCCCAGCGCATAGACCGAGAGCGCAAAGGCGCGTTTCGCCTTGGGGAACAAGTCGGCGATGACCGCATGGCTGGGCGGCGTCGCACCCGCCTCGCCCACGCCCACCATGACGCGCGCCAGCGCCAGTTGAACGAAGTTCTGCGCGAGACCGCAGGCAAACGTCATGGCGCTCCAGGTGGCGAGCGCGATGGACACCACGCCGCGTCTGGAAAATCGGTCCGCCAGCCGCGCGATGGGAATGCCCATGAGCGCGTAGAACAGCGAGAAGGCGAGCCCGGTGATGAAACCGATCTGGGTGTCGCTAAGCTGCAAGTCGGCTTTGATGGCCGGCACCAGCACGCCGATCATGTTGCGGTCGCCGTAATTGAACAACGAGACCAGGAACAACAGCACCAGGGCGCGGCGGCGATGGCTGTCGGTGATCGTGGTTAAAGGCATGAAAACTCTCGGGTTTTGGACCCGGGCACAGTGCGGTCGAACGCCGGCTCAGGCAAGCAAAACCGCCCGCCCGCAGCGCGGACGACGCGGCAACGGGTACGATGCGTCGCCGCTGTGCCCTCCCGGCCCCGGGCCGATTCGTATAGAGTGCGCGGCATCGAATTCAGTGGGGAGGCTTTCATGACGTTCAAGACTTTCACCGCGACCCTGGCCTTGGCGGTCGGTGCCGGCTTGGCACTACCCGGCCTCGCGGCCGATCAACCGGCGGGCAAACCCGCCGCCAAGGAAGAGCGCGCGCGCACTGTCGGGCGTTACACCGGCTGGGAAGGCAAGGAGCGCGACCTCGGGCTGATCTTGAATATGGTCTACAAGACGCTCGAGGATAACGACAGCTATCAGCACGAAATCAACGACGCGCTGGTGAAGCACCACCTCACCGCCATGCAATTCGCTAAGGACCAGAACCTGGTGAAGGAAGCCGTGCAGCACGAGATCGAGACGGAAACGCCGATGCTCAAGCGCGTCGGCAAGATGATCGAGAAGTCCGGCGACAAAGAACTGGCCCTCAAAGCGGTGTTCGACCAGACCACCTGCCATTGGCAGCTGGTGCTGGATACGGAAATGGGCCCGGGCTACCGCCGCTTCCGCAGTCCCTGGACCAACGTGCTGACGCAAACCACCAAGCTCGGCCAGCACGACATCACCGAGCAATGGATCCACGAGAACTGGACCATTCCGCGCATGGAAGGCTATTCGAAACTGCTGGGCGTGGACCTGGAAGTGAGCCCCTGGCAGGACGACGGCATGATCACCGTGAAGATCAAGGGCACCACGCCCGCGCCGAAGCAAACCTCGGCGGTCACGAATTAGATTTTAACTTTCCTTATTGACGCCATAACGGCCGCCCCTGATAGGAGCGGCCGTTCGCTTTTCCAAGTCGCGCTTTACGGGCCCTGGGCACGGCCTAGCGCCTCTTGCGCGCCGTCGACATCGCCCAATTGGCGCAGAACGTAGGCAAGCCGCTTCCAGGCCCGCGCGTTGCGCGGCCGCGCGCTGACCCGCTCATAAAGCAACGAACGCGCCAATGTGAGTTGGCCCGCCTTGACCGCCGCCTCGATCAGCATCTCGGCGAAGACGTCGCGCTGCGCATGACTGCCGCCGATGAGCGCCACGAGGCCGCGCACGGGTTCCAGCGTATCGACGCAGGCGTCGAACCGTCCGGCCTGGTAGTGACGCACGGCCGCGCACAGGTCGCGCGCCACGGCCTTGGCGACACCGGCGTAAGTGTCGTCGGCGGAATCCATGTAAGTGTCGATGGACTCGAGAAACTGCGCGGCGGCCTCCCGCGCCACGGCGGCCAGCGGCATCATGAAGTGGGCATCGACGAAGGCGAGCAGGTGTTCATCGATGCGGGTCTTCACCTTGGCCGCGAGCGCAGCCCAGCGCTCGCCCACGTTCACGCCCGCCATCTCGAGGCGCAGCAGCAACGACGTGTCGTTGGCGAGATCGAGATATTCGTCCGACGCGGCGTCGAAGATCCTGCTGTCGTAAAGCGCCAGCGCGTCGTCGTACCGTTCCATTTCGAACAGCACGAGAGCTTGGTGCCAGAACAGGTGATGGCGGAAATTGTGCCATTGCGTGCCGCCGTCCGCGAGACAGCGCGTGAGCCAGGCGAGGCCCGCGGCGCGCGCATCGCGCATTTCATGCACGTGGGCCACGGCATGGACCGCCCAAGCATCGTTGGGATTGATTTCATGGGCGCGCAGGCCCAGCGCCAGGGCCTCGTCATAGGCGCCGGTTTCTTCCAGCCCGAAAGCGCGCATCGACGCCATATAGCCATAGGCAGGCAAGCTCTCGGACCAGGCCGGCCAGACGCGCCCCACGGAATCGCGCAAGGCTTGCGAATCGCCCATGTAAAAGTGCGTGTAGTGCAGCATCTTCACCGCCAGCACGTCGCGCGGCCACTCGCGCGCGGCCGTCTCCCACGCCGCCGTGGCCCCTTGCAGGTCGAGCCGGCACCACGCCTCCAACGCCCGGACGTGAAGCTGTTCGCGCACCATCGCGCGGCCCGCGTGGGCCTTGGCCAGTTCCAGTTCCTTGACGGCGCGGGGCACCAAGGCCTTGGCGCCCATGAGATGAAACAGATAACCCTTGAAGCAGTGGGCCAGCACCATGTTCGGATCGCGCGTGAGCGTGTCCTTCAGGCGCGGGCCGATGTCGTTGGCAAAGCCCAGGTACGACATGAGCGTCCCGTCGAAGGCCTCCACGGCGGCCTGGCTCGCGGCCGTGACCTCCAACCCATAGGCATCGCGCAGCATGGACTTACGGTTTCACCGGCTGGCGCTGGCGCAGGTGGTCCACCAACACGCCGCCGTATTTCTCGGTCCACGGCACGGAGCGGAACAATTCGGGGTGCTTGGCCTCCACCAGCTTGCGCACCCGCGCCGGCGCTTCGTCCAAACTTTGAAAGCGCGGCCCCTTGGCGCGGTAGAGCACGCTGCCGGGTTGCGTGCCCATGAGCATCCACGGCCACCAATTACCCGAGGAGGTGAACACCATGTCGGCGGCGGGCATGGGCTGACCCGGGTCCATCACGTCCTTCCACATCCCATGCAAGGTGGAGGAGTTGGCGCCCGTGAGGCGGGGCCCGGAGTGTTCCAGCGGCCATTTGTCGGGCGTGAAGGGATTGGCCATGTCCATCTTCTGGCCGCGTTCCACCCAGAGGTGGCCGCCGCCCACGGTCCAGACGAAGTCGAAGGACGACGCGCCCAAGGGCGACGCGTTCTCGCGCGGCAAGACGCGAAAGCCCGTCTCGTCGGCGATGAACTCGGTGGGACCCTCGCGGTAATGCAGCGGCTCCACCTCGCGCCCGTTGAGCGGATTGACGATGCGCGCGGCGAGTTGTCCCGTGGCGGGGTCGGTGAACACCGCGCCTTCCCACATGGTGACGCGCAGTTTCTTGTCGCCCTCGCGGGCCACGCGGCGCAGGTTGAGGCAATCGACGTTCACCAGCGTCACGCCCTTGCCGCCCTCGGGCAGCAGGTCGATGGTGCCCGAGAACCAGTACCAAGCATCGCCCGTGTCGGCGCGGGCGCGGAGCTTGAGGTAAGCAATCGTCTCGGACCAACGGTCGGGGAACAGGTCTTTGCCGCCGGGCGAGGGCGCGGCGGCCAGGGCTGGACGGACGGCCGCCACGGCGGCGACCGCGAGAAGCATATCCCTGCGGCGAATCATGAGCCCTCCAGCGTTACGCGCCGCAAAGCTTAGCGGTTCTGGAGATCGTAGGTAATGATGATTTCGTAGCCGTCGCTGTCGACGGTTTGGCCGCCGATCACCTTGGGGGCGTAGCGCCACTTCTCGAAGGCCTTGAGCGCGCTTTTTTCAAAGACTCCAGGTGGGTCAGCCTTGACGACCGTGGGATTGACGACGTGCCCGTGCTTGTTGATGCCGTAGGTGAACTGCACCCAGCCCTGGGTGCCCATCTGGGCCGCGGACACGGGATAGCTCGGCGGCACGCGCACCAAGGGCTTCGCGTCCTTGCGGTCGCCCTCGCCCAGCAGCACGGCGAACAGTTCGGTTTCGGCTATGCAGCGCTCCTCGTCGCCGATTTTATCGAGCGCCTGGATCATGGTGGCCCGCACCATGAGTTCGCGGTCGCGCTGCTTGTGGGTCTTGAGGACCCCGAGCGCCCTGTCGAAATACTCGATGGCGCTGCGCGCATTGTCCATGGCCAGCCTGACCTTGCCGTATTGATGGTAGATGTGAACGAGTTCGGGCGAACTTTCGCCGTCGATCTTGCGGTAGATGTCGGCCGCGTCGTCATAGAGCCGCTTCATGCGCGTGGCATCGGGGGTCGGGCTCAGGTAGATGTAGTCCGCCCGCATGACCTTGGCGTCGGCCAGTTCGCGCGAGTCCTTGCCGAACCACGCCTCGGCCTTGTCTTCGGCCTCGGCATACAACCGACCCGCGGCCGGCGAATCGTCGGCGCGGGGCCGCGCCTTGGCGCGGCCGATCACGGCGCGAATGATGCCGCGGCGGCCGTCGTCGGTTTGCGGGTCGTACAACGCCTGCGCCTTCTCGAAGGTGATGAGCGCCTGCCGATGGAGGTCGGCGGCGAGGTAGGTCTCCGCCAGATTGCCGGTCATGAGCGCGACGCGCGGGTCACGCGGGCCATATAATTCCTCTCCCAGGCGCATGGCCTCTTTCAAATATCTTTCCGCGCTGTCGTAATCCTTGAGCGAAAGCGCCCCCTGGAACGATGCGACATTGGCCCGCAACATCTCCTCGTCGGCGGCCCAACCAGGCGAAGCCAACAGCACAAAAATGAAGAGCGCGGGAATTGACGCACGCCGCATGACCAACCCTCCCCCAAGGCCGTTGAGGGCACCATTATCGCGGGAAATTGCGGCAAAAATCGAGCGAAAATCAGCGGAGAACGACGGTGGGTTGGCTACTTGGCTTTGATGCCGGCTTTCGGCTTCCCCACCTTTTTCATCACTCTTTTGGCGGCGGGGCGCAGCGCCGCGTAAGGGGCGGCGCCCTCGCCTAAACCGCGATTTGTCCAGCCCGGCGGCAGTTCGTCGCCCGGCATCGGCGGGTTGCCGCGACCGGCCCGCGCAAGAATCGCCAAAGCCTCGGGGATGTTCGCCCGCGCGCGCCGTTCAGCGAAGAACGCTGCCGTTCTTATGGCCGACAGCTTTTCCGCCACCGCAACATTGATGAACTGATTGAGCGCAACGCCCTCCTGCTCGGCCACCCTGCGGGCTTCATCGAGCAGAGATTCTTGCAGACGCAGAGCGAAGTTGCTGTTTCTCATCCTAAACCTCCAATCAGTCTCCAGGCCTCGACCGGCTTGATCGCGGAAATGCCGAACCGTTTGAGCGGCGTCTCGAAGTCGGCGGTATTGAACGTCACGACCGAGCGGGCGCCTCCATTGACGGCGAGATCGACGACAAAATCGTCATCCGGATCGACGATCTGGGGACGCCAACGAAACGCAATCTCGACCGGCTGGGCGATCCCAACCAAGATTTCGACAAACCGAACAGCGTCCTCGCGGCTCAATCCGGCGGCGCGGTAATGCTCTGGCCGCGAGACGACCGCCTCGTACTCCAGCGCCAAAGGCACCGACATGAGAGTGTCAAACACGCCGCGCAAGGCTGCTTCGACCACAGCATGCGCAGCACCACGATTGCTTCGCAGCGCCGCAACCACCACATCCGTGTCGAGCACCAGCCTCACCTGCGAACTATGTCATATCGCGGGCGATATGACAATCGCGCCGAACCGCGACAGCGCGCGGCCTAATTCGTCCCGGATTTCCGCGACGCGGCCGGCATCGCCTCGCCCCAGTTGGGATCGAAGGGCACGTAGTTTTCGGGCCCGATGTTGAGCGACGAGACGTCCATGATGAAGGTCTTGATGTTGCTCATGAACCGCTCGCCGGTGGCGCGGCCCCAGTTCATCTTTTTGCCGTCGGGCGAGACGTTGGCGAGAATGTCGATCTTGTCGTTGTGCGTGAGGCGGCGGTGCGGCCCGCCGGCGAGATCGCCCAAATAGATTTCCCAGTTGGTTTCGCTCAGCGCCCGGACATAAACGTAATGCCGGCCGTCGGGCGCGGGAAACGGATGCCAATTCATGCCGCGGTCGGTGGTGTGCCGGCGCCAGTTGGTGCCGTCCTTGCCGATGGTGAAGATGGTCATGGGCGTCGGCTTGACCTTGCCGTAATCCTCGCCGCGCCAGGCGCGGAAGATGATGGTGTGATTGTCCTTCATGAAGAACGGCGCGCCTTCCTGCCAATCGGCGGTGCGGGTGACCTGGCGCTCCTCGCTGCCGTCGGATTTCATCACCCAGATGTCCATGTTGCGGTTGATCTGGCGTCCGAAGGCGATCCACTGGCCGTCGGGCGAGACCGAGACCTCGGCCTCGTAATACTTGTTGTTGGTCAAGCGTTTGACGTTCCGGCCGTCGAGATCGGAGGAATACAGCTCGCCGCCTTGGGGGTATTGGTTGGAGTCCGACCAGTTGCCGACGGGCATGGTCATGTTGTCGCGCGTCGAGGTCCACACCACGCGCTTCATGTCGGGGAAGAAAAACGAGCAGGCGTCCTGGCCGCGGTCGTTGACGCGCCACACCTTCTTGCCGTCGTCGGTGAAGATGTAGGTCAGCGCGCCGGGGCCCCCGAAAGGCGTCTTGACGGCGTCGGGGTCGCGGGTTTGCGCGATGAGGTGGTAACTGTCGGGCGCGTAGTAGGCCTCGGCCGCCTCGGGGATATTGGGAATCATGTACGAGGGAAGCTCGCTGCCCGTGTCGATCGCGTTGGCGGGCGGCGTCTCCTGGGCCGCGGCGAGGCCCGCGGCGCTTGCGGCGAGGATCAGGGCTGCGAACAACGTATTGGGCATGATGTCTCTTCCCGACGAGCAGCACAGCTTATATGCGCAAACCGCCGCCCTGGTGGGGCGGCGGTGCCTGACGATGGTCGATTTATCGGGCCGGCGCGGACGCTTTTTGCGGCGGATCGTCCTGCATGGGCATGCCCCAGTCGGGATTGAACTCGTTCTTGGTGCCGATGCCGAGCGATGAGGCGTCCATGATGAAGGTCTTGAGACCCGACATGAAGCCCCGGCCCGTCGAGCGCGCGAAGGCGATCTTCTTGCCGTCGGGCGAGATCGACGGCAGCCCGTCGAAGCCCTCGAAGAAGGTGAGCCGCTTGGGCGGGGTGCCGGCGAGGTCGCCCAGGTAAACGTCCCAGTTGTTCTTGGCCTTGTCGGTGACGCGCACAAAGACGTAATGGCGGCCGTCGGGCGCCGGGAACGGCGCCCAGTTCATGTCGCCGTCGAAGGTGTAGCGCCGCCAGTCGGTGCCGTCGGTCTTGATGGTGAACACGGTCATGGGCGTGGGGCGGATCTTGCCGTACTCGGAGGCGCGCCAGGCGCGGAACATGATGCGGTCGTCGCCCGGCATGAAGAAGGGCGCGCCTTCCTGCCAATCGGGCGTGTTGGTGAGCTGACGCTCGCCGGTGCCGTCGGCGTTCATGATCCACAGATCCATCTTGCCGCCCGTCATGCGCCCGAACACGAGTTTCTTGCCGTCGTGGGACACCGAGACTTCGGCTTCGTAGTTCTTGTTGTTGGTGAGCCGCTTCAAATTCTTGCCGTCGATATCGGCGGTGTACAGCTCGGCGCCTTGGGGGTACTCGTTCTGGTCGGACCAGTTGCCCACGGGCATGTCCATGTTGTCGCGCGTGGATGTGAACACGATGCGCTTGCCGTCGGGGAAAATATACGAGCACGCATCCTGCCCCTTGTCGTTGGCCCGCCACACCTTGGCGCCGTCGTCGGTGAACAGATAAGTCAGCGCGCCGTTGGTGCCCATGGAGGTTTTCTTGGCGGCGGGATCGCGCGTTTGGGCGATCAGCGTCTTGGAATCCTTGCCGTAATAGGCCTCCGCCGCCTCGGGGATGTTGGGAATCATAACCGAGGGCAACTCCGTGCCCTCGAGGCTGGGCATCATGGCCTGGGCGCGCTGTTCCATGGTCATGCCCGCCAGCGGGTTGGACGATCCGGCGCCCTTCATGTCGGCGCAGCCGGCAAGCGTTAGAACGGCGGCCGAGGTCAACGCGAGCTTAGTCATGGACGGTGTCATCAAAGGTCTCCCCGAATGTCATGCGGTGGGCGATGGACGATAGGGCGATGACAATGCAATTCCCCGCCCTTGGCAAGGGTTTCGGTGTATCTCTAAAGTAACAGCAGTTCGTAGGAGCCGGGCATGCGCGCACTACTCGTACTGATCGCTACTGTGTTGTTCGGATTTGCGGCCGCGGCGCAGCCCCAATCCGGCGAGACCTTCAAGGATTGCGAGACCTGCCCCGAGATGATGGTGCTGCCCACGGGCAAGGCTTGGCTGGGCGCGGAGCCGTGGGACCAGGACATGAAACCCACCTGGGCGCCCCTGCGCGAGGTGACGATCAACTATGCTTTCGCCGTGGCGAAGCTGGAGATCACGCGCGCGCAGTACCGCGAGTTTGTCAAGGCGACCAAGTACGAAAGCAAGACCACCTCGTGCAACACCTGGGGCTTCAACCGCATCCTCGGGCAAACCGAGGGCTACGCCTGGGACAACCCCGGCCAGCCGCAGCGCGATGATGCGCCGGTGGTGTGCGTGAGTTGGCAGGACGCCACGGCCTTCGTGAATTGGTTGGCCAAGAAAACCAAGAAGCCCTACCGCCTGCTGTCGTCCACCGAGTTCGAGTACGCCACGCGCGCGGGAACGCGCGGGCCCTGGTTCTGGGGCCCCGACAACGCCAAGGCCTGCGAATTCGCCAACGTCGCCGACGACACTTACCGGCGGCTTTACAGCTACGGCCCGGTGTTTGCCTGCAACGACAACTGGGAGCGCTTGGCGCCCGTGGGCTCCTTCAAGGCCAACCCTTGGGGCCTGCACGACATGCTGGGCAACGCCTGGGAGTGGACCGAAGACTGTTTCCACGCCGACATGAGCCGGATCCCCACCGATGGCCGCGCCTGGGGACCAGAGGACGGCGGCGACTGCGCCGCCCGCACGCCGAGGGGCGGCGCCTGGGCCTCGGGCACCGATTGGCTCAAGGCCATTCAGCCAAAGCCGGGACCCCGAGGCCTATCACAGCCAGTTGCTGGGCTTTCGCGTGGCGGTGACGCTCAAAGAGGGCTGACCATCCTTTAGACAGAACGCGAGCCGGCGGCCGAATTTGACGCGCGTCAATTCGGTTTGATGGGCCCTTGGCAATCTCCCAGACGTCGAGACATGCCGAGGGGGAGACGCGATGTTCATCAATTTCTGGTACGCGGCCGGGGCCTCGGCCGACCTCAAGGATCAACCGCTCAAGCGCACCATGCTGGGGCAGACCTTCGTGCTGTTCCGCGACTCCAAGGGTCAGGCCCACTGCCTGTCCAACGTCTGCTCGCACCGCGGCGGCTCGCTGGCGGGCGGCAAGGTGCGCGGCGACTGCGTCGAGTGCCCCTATCACGGCTGGCGCTTCGACGGCGGCGGTGCCTGCACCAAGATTCCCTCGCTGGGGCCCGTCGACGGGGCGGCCGGCAGCGCCAAGATTCCGGCACGCACCAAGATCGACAGCTACCCCGTGCAGGAGAAGTACGGCCTGATTTTCTGCTTCCTGGGCGACCTGCCCGAGGCCGAGCGTCCGCCGATCATGGAAATCCCCGAGTACGGCAAGGACGGCTGGCGCGCCACCGTGCAACAGCCGGGCGTGTGGAACATCGACTACAAGCGTTCCATCGAGAACTCCATCGACCCGGCGCACAACGAATATGTGCACGACACCCATGGTTTTTCAGGCGAGCGCGACGATTACCGCGTGCACGAACTCAACATGAAGGAAACCGCCTGGGGCATCGGCTTCTTCAACAAGATGCACTCCCCGCCCCTGCCCGAGGCACGCATGCGCGCGGCCAGCGGGCGCACCGACAACGCCTTCATCGAGGCGGGCACGGGCAATCACGGCCCCTCGGCGGTGTGGACGCACATCCACCCCTCGCCGCATGCGCACATTCACCAGTACCTTTACGAGACGCCGATCGACGAGACCCACACACAGGTTTATCTGGTCACGTTGCGCAACTTCCTGATTACGGAAGACGACGACAAGCGCATCATGGACCGCAACATGTACGTCGCGGCGCAGGACAAGGCCGTGCTGGAGGACGTGGAGCCGGTCGCGACGCCGCGCACCAACACCCACGAGGTGCTGATGCCGGCCGACGTGCCCATCGCGCGCTTTCGCGACTTCTGCAAGCAATGGGAGGCGCGCGGCTGGCGCATCGACCTGGACAAAGTAGCCGCCACGAAAGGCCGCACGGCCTACGCCATCCCGAGCCCCGAGCGTCGCCATTCCAAGGGTTGGGTCATCGACCCGGTGCCGTTGATCGCGCCGCAAGCGAGCGTGAAGGCGGCGGCGGAATGAGTGGGCTGAATTCGGTTTGACTCTCGCCACTCCCCTGCTTCCCCAAGAGCACGGCGAGAGTTGATAAGGCGGCGGATCGTCCCCCGATCCGCCGCTTTTTCGTGTGGGGGCAGGAGCATTTTCCCGACAAGTGGAGGCCGGTTGGCGTGGAAAATGCGACCAAAAGAAAACGAGTTTGACTCTATTTCGTGTCGGGCGCGGGCGGGCGATCTTCCGGCTGAGTCGTGTCGATGAAGCGGTGGATCAGCCAGCGCCCATCGGGCTGCTTCTTGAACACCGTGAGGTTGGTGCGTTTCTCGGTGAAGGCCGGCGGCGGCTGGCCGTCGCGACCACTCTTGGTCCCTGGGGCACCGGGGCGCGGCGCACCGCCCAGTTCATTGGCGCTGATCATCACCGCTATGTCGCCCGCGATATCCACCGACAACAACGTCGGATTGGAGCGCATGATGTAGGCGGGCATGGCGGGCGCGAAGAACGCGGCGATGGCCGCGCGACCCACGGCGGGCTCCCGCCGCGGAGAAATGTGCCAGGCATCCTCGGTGTAATTGGCCGCCAGCGCCTCGATGTCGGAGTCGTTATAAGCCTCGATCACCGCGGCCTTGCGCGCCATCAATACGTCCACGTCGGCCTGGCTGGCGCCACTAATGATAGTTTGCGCGTAAGGGCTATATACAGCCAACAAATAGAGGATCAGGGCTAGTTTTATTTTCATCTCGCTACAACTATCATCAGTATTTGTGGTCGTTAAGGCGAAACATCTTAGGTTTAAGGGTACAATCATGTCTAAGGCCTACGACGCCTTTCTCAAAAATGACTCAGAAGTCGATAGACTGTTGCAGATTCACACAGAAATCACTGGCACAGGGCCTGGTAAGCGAGAAGGGGTCGAGGTCTTGAATAAGTCAGCAATAATAATGATTTGTGCGTGTTGGGAAACTTATGTCGAGGACGTCGCTAATGAAGCGGCAGGTCATTTAGCTGACTCAATCTCTAGCTCAGACAGTATCGCAAAAGATGTCAGAAAAAGCTGCGTAGCCTCTCTAGGAATAATGAAGAGCGATGAAGCCGCTTGGAGCGGTTTATGTCTCTCGTGGAAAGACGCCATTAGAAAGAATGCAGAGTCGTTAACCAAGAGCCGCTTGGGGGGCCTTAACACTCCCAAAACAGCGAATGTTGATAGCATCTTCTGCAAAGCATTGGGGATACAAAAAGTATCTCAGACGTGGAAATGGAAGAAAATGAAAAGCGCGACAGCAAGCAGCACAGTGGATGCTCTTGTCGAGCTTCGTGGTGATCTAGCACATCGAACTAAAGCGGCTGGAACCGTAAAAAAAGCAACCTGTTCATATTACCGAAACCATATCAAAAGGGTTGTAAACAAGACTGAAAAGTCGATCTCCGATTTTCTGACCAGCACAACTGGTAAGCCACTTAGCGCTGGCTAATTCTGATCACACCTTCTCCAAAATCTCGAAGGCGGCGCGTTCGCCCGATTCGAGCGCGCCCTCGAGGCCGCGCGTGGAATTGGATGTGTGCTCGCCCGAGAAATAGATGTTGCCGGCGGGCTTGGCCATCTGCGCTTGGAACTTGGCGATCATGCCCGGGCGCCAGTAGGCGTACATGCCCCCGGCATAGGGATCGTTGACCCAGCTCCAGGCGCGCTCGACCTTCAATTGGCCCTTGGCCGCGGGGCGTTGCTTCTCATACTCCGCGACGTAGGCGGCCTTGGCGGCCTCCATGGGCAGCCGGTTCAAGTGCATGGCTTGCTTGCCGGTGAGGAATGCGTAAAGGCCGATGACGTTCTCGCCCTCGCGCATGGGCGAGGCGCGCCCGATGAGGCCGTCGGACCACATGCCGGCGGGCAGGCCGTCGGCCTCCCAGAATTTTCCCTTCACCGACAGGAACGCATGCCAGCAGGTCCCGTACGGCATCGTGTTGACCGCTTCCGCCTGAACGCCGCCGAGGCCAGGATCGAAGTGCACCAGGCGCAGGGCGGAGAACGGGAGGCTCATCAGCACGGCTTTGCCCTTGAAGGTGCGTCCATCAACCGCGATCACCTCGACGCCGTTCGCGTCATTGCGCACGGCGGCCACGGGCGTTTTGAGGAACACGTCGCCCTTGAGCGACTTGGCCATGGCCTTGGGCAAACTTTGGTTGCCGTTCTCGATATCCCAGAACTGCGCACCCTCGCCGTCGGCCTGATGCTTGGCGAAGTTCCACACATGGAACATGTGCACCGCCGACAAATCATAGGGCGTGTGGCCATAGCCGGGGTTGGCGCCGGCCCCCAAGTCGATCGCCGCGTCGGAATGCCCCTTGGCCTTGAGCAATTCATAAAATGACATATCGCCCTTGGTGTATTTCTCCTCGGGCCATGACTCCAAATCCGCGAAGGTGCGGTAACGGTCCAGCATCTGGAAGCGGAAGCCCTCGGGCGAGATCTTGCGGTCCTCGCCCTGGAACGGATTGAGCGCGTGACCGGCCCAGTCCTTGCGCAGGATGTTCTGGCCCTTGACGTTGAACACGGTGCCGAACACCGCGGGGCTGCCGCCGCCGGCCTCGGGCGTGCGTTTGATGCCGAACTTGTCGCACCAATCGATAAAGCGCGCGTACATGCCACCCACCGAGCCGCCGCCGGCCTCGGGCCGTCCGGGCAGATCGTTCATGGTGTAGCAGCGCCCGCCGACGCGGTCTTTCGCTTCCACCACCACCACCGACTTGCCCTGCTCTTCGAGAAGGCACGCGGCGATCAGGCCCGAGAGCCCGGCGCCGACGACGACCACGTCGGCTTCCTTGGTCGCGGCACGCACCGGCCGCGCCGACAGCGCCGTAGTGGCGAGCGCCGCGCCAGCGAACAATTTCAGGGAACGGCGGCGGGGAAGTAAGAATCGTGATGCTGTATGCATAGACTTATCCCTACGAGCTTTAATCGGTGAACGGTGGCTGAGACAGCGATTGGGCAGGCCGGAGGTTCGCGTCTCGCTAGCTTAGTTAGATAATGAAACCGAGCGCACGCAACGGAACTTTCACCGCCTCCCAGGCAGGCTGAAGCGCGGCAATTGTTTGGACGGCGATTGATAGAGTCCCAAAGTAGCCTACTAATTTCAGTTGGTTCGGCTGCTCTGAAATGAGCACTCGATCCGCGTCTGCGACCACCTCAATCATTTCGTCACGCAGTGTCGTCGGTAATTCTGGAGCAGCCTCAATCGCCTTCCGAAAACCAACTAGTGCCTCTCGCAAGGCTGCTACCTTTTCCGCGGTGAAAATAACGGTCGCGTTGCCGGCGACGCCCGCCTGCACGATGTTCTGATTCCCGACAACGCTCACCGAAACGCTTGGCACGCTCACCTGCTTCGTCCGCATGGTTTCCGCCACCATAAGCTTAACCGCCCCTCCAAACCGAGCAACATTCTGCTCCATTGCCTTGCTTAGGTGCATTTCCGCCGTGGCAGTATAATCCATCTGGCCAAGCGACGCGCGTGGCCCTCGCGCATGAAGCCCAATAATGTGTGTTCGCTGTGATCCAAGTTGGTTCTCAAGAAAGAAAGCGGCTTGCTTGACGAATTCGTCGTCAAAACTAACTGGAAGCGCGGTTGCTACCTCGCGCAACTTCCGCAAAAGAATGTTGGCTCTTTCCGTTAAGTCCTGTGCCGCGTGTTCTGCGCGGGCCTGAATGTACATGCTAGATAGAAGCACGCCCCGCCTAACGTGATCGTCAACAATCTGACCAGCCCTAGAGGAATACGCTTGGTCCTGTAGACCGAGTTCATAGTCAGACTGTGACTTTAGCACATCACGGATTTCTTCAAACGTCACACCGCCACCTCGCGCTATACCACCCGAGTGCGGCGCAACCACTTGGACCTTAGCGCAAAACTCATACTAGCCCCCAGACTCGACTTGCTGCACGACCACGCGCGTGCCGTCGGGCGAGACCACCGCGCCCTCGGCGCCCACAACACTGGTGCCCCCCGTCCCGTCCAGGCGCCCGGGCGGGGTGATGACGCGCACGCCCATGTCCTTGAACTTGGCGAAGACGGCCGCGATGTCCTTCACCTTGACCACGACCAGATGATCGCCCGCCTTGGGTGCCTGATCGGCGGAGCGGTCGAGCGGCGCAAGCGTTTGGCCCACGGTCCCGATGAGGCCGAGGAGCGGCCCGTCGGTCTTGCCGGGCTCGAGAATGACGAAATGCGCGCGCGCCTCGGGCTTCAGGTTGAGAGTCTTGGCCATGTCGGCACCGCCGAAGGCCGGGTTATCGAGCCGCACCTCGTAGCCCAGCGCGTCGACCCAGAACTGCTTGGCCTTGGCGATGTCGCCGGTGAACAACGTCAGGCGGCGGATCTGCGCGCCGCTGTAGGGCGGGCTGTAAACGGAATCGAGATCGCGCGCGACGCGGAAACCGAAGTAGTTGAGCTTACGCTCGGCCGGATCGCGGCCGGGCCAGGCGATACGGTTGCGCTCGGGCGCGCTCATCCACGCCCCGCCGCGCGTCTCGCGCATTTCGCAGCCGCCGTCCCATTCCCACGCCCGGCCGTCCTTGGGCCGGCCCTGGTGCGAGCCCGCATAGCAATCCTGCAGCCATTCCCAGACATTGCCGACCATGTCGTGCAATCCGAAAGCGTTGGGCTTGAACTTGCCCACGGGGGCGTGCTCGGCGTAGCCGTCCTTGCAGGGCGAGAAGGTCCAGGCGAAGGGATATTTTTCCTTGGATGAAATGTCGAAGGTGTTGGCGTAGTCGCAGGCGTCGTCGGGGAAATCGCCCCAAAAGCGCGAGGTGGTCGTGCCGGCGCGGGCGGCGTATTCCCATTCGGCCGTCGAGGGCAGGCGGTACTGCTTGCCGGTCTTCTTGCCGAGCCAATTCAAATAGGCCTGCGCGTCGTTCCAACTGACGCAGCCGACAGGATGCTCAGGCTGCGGGCGTTGCGGCTGGTAGGGGTTCTCCCAGGAGGCGTCGTCCTTGTCGACGAACTCGTTGTCCCACACCCGGCAGGCTTTCTTGGCGGTTTGGTAGCCGGTCTCCTTCACGAACTCGCGGTATTGCGCCACGGTCAGCTCGAAGCGGCCCATGAGGAAGGCGCGCGGAATTTTCATTTTCACCTGGGGCGTTTCGCCGCGGCTCACGTCGACGTCCTTGGCCTCGGGCGCGCTGCCCATCATGAATTCGCCGGGCGGTACGACCACCAAGTCGGGACAGGTGGGGCAATCCTTCACCACCGTGCCGGGCTTCAGGTCCGCTTCCTTGGTTTGCGCGAAGGCCGTGCCCGAGAACAGCATCGCCGCGATCAAAACGGTTTTCATTTCGCTTCTCCCTCGCTCACGTCGCGGGCGATGCGAAAGCCCATGTAAGTGGTGTGCGCGGCGGCCGGGGCCCGTTGCCGCTTGGCCGAACGCGCGTCGGCGGGACGGCTGGTCCAGGAGCCGCCGCGCAGGCCCCGGGTCTCGCAGCCGCCTTGCCACACCCACGCCTTGCCGTTGGGCGGACGGCCCCAGTAGCTGGCGGTGTAGCAATCCTCCACCCATTCCCAGACGTTGCCGATCATGTCGTGCAGGCCGAAGGCGTTGGCCTTGTAGGAGCCCACCGCCGCCAAGTCCTCGGACTTATCCGTGCAGCGCGCGTAGGGATAGGGGAACGGATACTTCGCCTGGCTCGACACGTCGTAAACGTTGCCGTGATCGCAGGCGAGCGAGATGGACACGCCCTCGAAGGAATTCATGCCGAAATAGCGCGGCGTCGTGGTGCCGGCGCGGGCGGCGTACTCCCATTCCGATTCCGACGGCAGGCGGTAGGTCTTGCCGGTTTTTTTGCCGAGCCACGCGGCATAGGCTTTCGCATCGGTCCAGCCCACGCAGACGACGGGGAAATTTCCCTTGGGAGTCTTAAAGGCTCCGCCACCGCGAAAATCGCCCTTGGGATCGTTGATCCAGCGATTGTCCCACAGGCGGCAGCCGGGCTCGGGCTTGTAGCCGGAATCACGCACGAACTCCTCGAACTGCGACACGGTGACTTCGGTTTTGCCCAGCGCGAAGGGCTTTTCGATGGTGACGGCCAACTGCAGCGTCTCGCCCGTCTCCTCGTCGAATTCCTCGGAGCCCGCGGCCGTGCCCATGGTGAACGTGCCCGGCGGCAGCACCATCATGTCGGGGCAGGTGGGGCAATCCTTGAGCGCCCTGACGGCGGGGTTGAGTTTCACCGGCTCGTCCTCGGCGGCTTGCGCGGCAATGCCGCAGAGCGCGACAACTCCGGCCAATACTACGGTCCGAATCATGTTCCATCCTCCGGAAGCAGGTCGCGGGCGACACGGAAGCCGCCGAAATCGAAATGGTCCTTGGCGGTGGCGTCGCCATGATAACCCGGGCGGGCGCGTTCGATGGAGGTAAACCACCCTCCGCCGCGCTGAATCACGCGCTTGCAGCCGCCCTGCCACACCCAGGCGCTGCCGTCCTTGGGCCGGCCGACGTGGCTTTTGGTGGCGCAGTCCTCGGCCCATTCCCAGACGTTGCCGATCATGTCGTAGAGGCCGAAGGCATTGGGCTTGAGCGAGCCCACGGGCGCGATATCGACGAAGCCGTCCATGCACATGGCGTGGGGCCAGGCGAGCGGGATCTGGCGCAGGGTGGTGATGTCGTAAACGTTGGCATATTTGCAGGCTTGGCCCGATTCAGGCCCCCACGGATACAGCGCCTGGGAGCCGGCACGGGCGGCGTACTCCCACTCGGCTTCCGTGGGCAGGCGGTAGGGCTTGCCGGTCTTTTTGGCGAGCCACGCGATGTAGGCCTTGCTCTCGTGCCAATCGACGCAACTGATGGGATGATTGGGCTGCGGGCGTTCGGGCACGCCGGGGCGTTTCCATGAGCGGTTCGGATCGTCGTCGTAACGGCCCTTCGTTTTGCTGTAGACGCGACATAGCACCTTGGGCTCGAATTTGGTTTCGCTGGCGTAAACCTCGAACTCGGCGCGCGTGACTTCAGTGCGGCCCAGCAAAAACGCCTTGGGAATTTCCATGGGCACCGGCGGCGCCTCGCCGGTTTCGTTGTTGGCGACCTGGCTTTTGGGCGTGCCCATGATGAACTTGCCCGCGGGCACCACCACCAGCGGTGGACAGGTGGGACAGTCTTGAATCACGCGACCAGGCGCGGGCGCGGTTTGCGCCAACACTCCGGGCGCGGCGAAACACGCCAACAGGATCAAGATGCCGATGCGCGCTGTCACGATCGCTCTCAATTCTCACCGGCGTCGAGATCGCGTGCGATACGGAATCCCAAGAACGAATACCGATCGCTCGGCGGATCGCCGGCGGGGAACGCCACACGGCTGCGATCGGGCGCGGTCATCCAACCGCCGCCGCGCAAGCCCCGGTCGGCACAGCCGTCCCACACCCAGGCGCGCTGATCCTTGGGCCGGCCAACCTTGGACGTGGTGAAGCAATCGGCCACCCACTCCCAAACGTTGCCGATGGTGTCGTGAAGGCCGAAGGTGTTGGGCAACAGCGAGGCCACGGGCGCAACGTCCGAGAAGCCATCGGCGCAACCGACATGAGTCCACGATAGCGGATAGGCGCGTCGCGCCGTGAGGTCGTAAGTGTTGGCGTAGGCGCAGCCCTCGGAGGCGTCGTCGCCCCAGAACCGGCGCTTGGACGAGCCCGCGCGGGCGGCGTATTCCCATTCGGCTTCGGAGGGCAGCCGGTAACGTTTGCCGGTTTGCTTGCTCAGCCACTGGGCATAAGCCACGGCGTCATCCCAACTGACGCAGGTGACGGGGTGATCGTCGCGCTGGGTCGTGAGCAAGCCGGGCTCGCGCCAGGTGCGCCCGGGCACATCGGAAAAGCGCTGACCGGCTTGATCCCAAACCCGGCAGAACTTGGTCTCGGGGTTATGGTTGGCGGCGACCACGAAGGCGGCATATTGCGCGCGGGTGATTTCGGTGCGGCCGATGGCGAAGGATTGCCTGATCTCGACCTTCACCAGCCCCGCTTCGGCGCGGCCGCGTCCCTTGCGGTCCAGCTCGAAGCCGTTGGGCTCGGTGCCCATGTTGAAGGACCCGGTCGGGATCACCACCATGTCCGGACACGTCGGGCAGTCTTGAATCGTGCGTAATTGCTGCGGGGCGCCCTGGGCCCAGGCCGCGCCCATCATGAAAACCGTGGCCGCGAAAAACGCGGCAAATCCACCCGTTGCGATTAGCAACCGCCCCATGTCCCTCACCCCTCGCGGGATAGTCTAGACATTGGGCGGAGCCCACGGAAGGGCCAATTCCAAGGGCTTGGCGGGCCTTTAGGCGACGCTCAGGCCCTCGCTGCGGATCGGCAGGCGGCGCACGCGCTGGCCGGTGGCGGCGAAGATGGCGTTGGTCACCGCCGGGGCCACGCCAGGCACGGAGGACTCACCCACGCCGCCCGATTTTTCGGTGCTGGGAATGAGGTGAATGTCGAGCGCGGGCATGGTGGCCAGGGTGACCATCGGATAATCGAAGAAGTTGCCTTGCTTCACGGCCCCCTTCTCGATGGTGATCTCGTCGAACAATGCGGCCGACAAGCCGTAGACGATGCCGCCTTCAAGCTGCGCGATGACGTTGCTGGGTTCGATCAGCGTGCCGCAGTCGCCGACACACGTGATCTTCTCCACCTTGACGCTGCCGTTGGTGACGGACACTTCGGCCACCTGCGCGATGATCGAACCGAAGCCCGGATTGAACGCCATGCCGAGCCCGCGGCCGGGCGGCAGCTTGCGGCCCCACCCGGATTTCTCGGCGAGCAGATCGAGCACCGCCAGTTCGCGCTTCTTGTCCTTCAAAAGCCGACGGCGGAACTCCAGCGGATCGACGCCGCCCAAGACGGCCAGTTCATCGATGATGCTTTCCGAGAAGAAACCATTCTGCGACGAGGCGACCGAGCGCCAGAAGCCCACGGGCACATTGGGCGCCTTCTCGACGTATTCGGCCAGCGTGTTGGGCACGCCGTAGGCCATGGGGATCGCGCCGCCCACGGCGGTGAAGTCCAAGGGCGCCGGGCGCTTCTGGAACGACAGCAGCGACTGGCCCACGAGCTTGGCGTGCAACGCCACCAGCTTGTTCTCGGCGTCGAGGCCGCCGCGATACCGCACGACGTAGGCCGGGCGGTAATAGTCGTGCTGGATATCCTCTTCGCGCGTCCAGTACATGCGCACGGGACGGCCCTTGACCGCCATGGCGATCTGCACGACCTGGCGCGTGAAATCGAGCTCCCATTTGCGGCCGAAGCCGCCGCCGGAGAAGGTGTTCTGCAGCGTGACTTTTTCCGCCGGCAATCCGGTCAGCTTGATCGCGAGGTCGCGCGAGGCGCCCTGCTGCTGGGTGGGCGACCAGATCATGCAACTGTCATCGGTGACCAAGGCGGTCGAGGACATGGGCTCCATGCAGGCGTGCGCCACCAGGGGAACCTCATAGACGGCTTCGAGTTTCTTGGCCGCGGTCGCCAGCGTGGCCTCGACGTCGCCTTTTTTGAAAGGGGCCGCCGCCTTGCCCGGCTCTTCGAGCCCTGCGCGCATGTCGCGGCTGTAGTCGGCCGAACTCCAGTTGTCGCCGCCCTTGGTGTCCCACTCGATCAGGGCCGCTTCCAGCGCGCGCTTGGCCTGATGGAAATTCTCGGCCACGGCCGCGAGACCGCCAGTGCCCGAGCCGTTGTCGATGGGCACGATCTTGACCACGCCCTTGACCGCCATGGCGGCGGCCTCGTTGAAGGATTTCACCTGGCCGCCGAAGACGGGGCATGTGGCGAGCGTCGCCACCAGCATGTTGTCGAGCTGAATGTCCGCGCCGAATTGCGCGCTGCCGTCGGACTTGGCGGGCGTATCCTTGCGGATAAAGTCTTTACCGATCAGCTTCCATTGATCCGGCGACTTGAGCTTGGGCTCGGCCGGGATCGGCAACTTGGCGGCCTCGGCGGCGAGGCTGCCGAAGGTCGCGCTGCGCCCCGAGGCCTCATGCAGCACCTTGCCGTTCTCGGCGCGGCATTGGCCCGCGTCGACTTTCCATTTCTTGGCGGCGGCCGCGATCAACATCTCGCGCGCCTGGGCGCCGGTTTTGCGCAACACCTCGGAGTAGCCGATGATGGCGTCGGAGTTGCCCGTACTCTGGCGTTTCTTGGCGGGGTTGGCATAGGCGTCGGACGCCGTGGCGAGCTTGATCTCCACCCGGCTCCAATCGGCTTCCAACTCCTCGCAAAGCATCTTGGGCAGGCCGGTGTAAACGCCCTGGCCGATCTCGGCCCCCGGCACGACGATGGACACGCGGTCATCGGCGGTGATGCTGACGTAGGCGTTCATCGCCGTTTCGGCCTCGCCCACGGCCTTCGCTTGGCGCGAGGCGGGTGCTGCAAAGCCCAGCGTGAGGCCCGCGCCCGCGGCGGCCGTCGTGCCCAGAAAATCGCGGCGACTGGGCGAGTTGGAAATCTGGTTCATGGCGGGCTCCTCACGGCTGTCCGGCCTCGGGCCGGGCGACAATCGATGCCTTTACATAGCACAGGCCCGAACCGGGGCCCAAGGCGCCTCGCGCGTTGGGCCCGGCCGGCAGTCCGTCGCATATCCGCCTTCGCGCCACGACCCGTCCAAACGCCGGGCTGACCGCTCGCTCGGAAAAGCCCCCCTTGGAATATGGCCGCGCAAAATTTTCGCGCGAGCCATCGAAAATGGCACAGATTTGCGCGCAACGGTTGCCTGTTCCGCCTGTTATTTCAGGGAGGATTCCAAAATAACAGGCGGACTCGCATCGCGAACGAGCACGAATTTGGAAAATTATTCTGTTCGTGGATTGTGGGGATTGTCGGACTTGTGGGGAAAACTCATGCCGGGCGCGCGTCGCGCCTGTCGCCGATTAGGCACCGTCTCGCCGCGGCGGCGTTTCGCTCGCCGGACAACGCATGTGCGCCGCGATCATCATGAATGGAACATAGCATAAATGCGCCGGGGAATGAATGCGGGGCGCGGTGTTATCCACGAAACCCACCGATCACAAAACGCCTCACGGCGCCATGGCGCAGCGGGTCGTGAGGTCGGTCAACACCCCGTTGGGGTTGGTCACGATGTGCTGCAGCGTGCCGGTGAAGGCATCGTCGAGCGAGACCACATAATGCTCGGCGGTCATGGTGCTGGGCCCCAAGCCCTGTTCGATCACGCTGACGGCGGCGCCGAGCACCGCGCCCGGCGGAATCTCGGGGCTGATCCAAATTCCCAACACGCCGCCGGTTGAGGCGTCGCGCACCGTCAGGCGCGCGCCTTGCGTGCCCGCCCCGGCATTATAGATGCGCACCGTGGAGGGATAGGTCGCGATGCGCCCGGCATGCACGTTGATCAGCGTGCGCGTGTCGCCGAAAGGCACCGCTTGGCAGTGCGACATGTTCTCGATAAGGCCCGCGCTCGGATTCCACAGCGCGTACTGCACGCCGCCCGCGAGCCCCGCCGGCGCGGGGCGGAACTCGATCGAGTAGGACCCGGCGCCGCCCGTCGCGATGGCGGGGCTGGCCCCGCTTTCGATCTGGCTGATCTCATACTGGCGCGCGGACTTCGCCGGGAGCTGAGGGCTGAGCCACGAGCCCAGCACTTGCCCGTCGCCGGCGCGGCGAATCACCAGCGTGACGCTGCCCGGCGACGTGGAATCGTTGAACAGGCGAAGGAACGAGCGGCCGGCGGGGGATCCCGAAGCAAGCACATTCGTCAGACCGCCGTTGCCGCCGGTGAACGCCACCCGCCAAATCACCCGCGCGCCGTCGTCGGCGATCAGCAGCGCGCCGTCGTTGGCCACGGCGACGGCGGCCGGGCGGCCGACGGTCTGGGCGCGGCCCGCCGCGGTCGCGGTCCAGAAGCCCGAGGCGAACACCGTGTAGTGCCCAAGGGGCCGCTGGTTCTTGAAGGGCACGTAGACGACGTTATAGGCGCGCGGCTGGGCGGCGTTCCACGACCCGTGCAAGGCGACGAAGGCGCCGCCGCGATAAGCGGCTGGAAAATGCTGCGCGTTGTAGAACGTCATGCCGAGAGCGGATGAGTGCGAGCGGAACGCGAGATCGGGCGTCAGCGCCGAGGCCACGCGCGCCGCGGCCGCCGCCGGATTCTGCGCGACAAAATTCGGTTGCGCGTTGCGGCCGATGTAGCTGTAGGGCCAGCCGTAAAAGCCGCCGTCGGTGACGCGGGTGAGGTAGTCGGGCACCAGTTCGTCGCCCATGCCGTCGCGCTCCTGCACCACCGTATAAAGGTCCGCCGTGCCCGGATAGAACCCCAGGCCGACGGGGTTGCGCAGGCCTGCGGCAAACGTGCGTTGCGCCGTGGCGGCTCCGGTCTGGGCGTTGAGCGTGAATTCCTGAATGGTCGCGCGCGGCTCGGCTTCCTCGGCGATGTTGCCAGCCGAGCCCACCGCCACATAAGCGCGATCGCCCGTGGGCGACAGCACGAGATTGCGCGTCGAGTGCCCCGACGATCCGCCAAGTGCGTTATTCGCGGTCAACTGCACGCGATTGCCCGATGCCGCCGTGGCGCCTGCCGCGTAGGGCACGCGCCACAGGGCCTGGGTATCGGCGACATATAAGTGTGTCGAGGTGAGCGCGAGGCCATAGGGCTGGGCATAGCCCGAGGCAAAAGTGGTGGTGAGATCGGCGCGGCCGTCGCCGTCCGCGTCGCGCAGCAAGGTCACGCGGCCGGAGTTCTGCTCGGCCAGAAAAACGTCACCATTAGGCGCGACGATCAGGTTGCGGGGATGCGCGAGATTCTGGGCGAAGATGGTCGCGTTGAAACCCTGGGGCACATTGAGCGTGGCGCCCTGGGGCATGGCGATGCCCACCGAGAAATTCGTGGCACTGGGCGTGGCGTAGGGCGCGGGCAAGGCGCTGGGATCAAAGCTCAGCACCAGGCCCGGGGTCTGCTCGAAGGTTTGCGCCCAGGACGAAATCGTGGCTACGGCTGCCGTTGCGCATGTCAGCGCCGCCGCGAAGAGAAACCGAGTGAGTTGCCGGGCTTGCTGCGTCATGGTCACCGCTCAATTGAGACCGTCACGGATCGCGTCCCCAACCCCCGAAGCTAAACGCCTAACTTATAGCACCGGTTGCCGCCGATGGTCTTGGCCTTCAAGGCTTTGGCGCAAGCTCAAGGGTCTCGAACTCGATGCCGATGCCGTCGGAGCGCGTTTGGAAATTCACGACCCGGGGCGACAGCCCCGCGATTTGCGAAAACTCCACCAGCCACAGCGCGACGCCGAGGCGGTTAAACTCGGCCATGACCTCTTGCATCATCCGGGTGCGCTTGGCCGGATCCATTTCCGAGCGCGTGGCGTCGATCAACGGCATCATCGACGGTTCGCAAAAGAACGGCGCGCTGTAGGCGCACGAGAACTGGTCCACCGCGCGGATGGGATCGCCCACGCCGATGCTCAGCCAGCCGTTGGAGAAGGCATCGATTCCATCCCAGTCGCCGTTGAACAGCCGACGCGCATAATCGGGGAAGGTCATGGAGCGCAGTTCCACCCGCACGCCCACGGCGGCCAGGTCTTGCGCGACTTTTTGAAAGATCGTGGTGTCGTTGGGCAGCAGCCCGCTGTAAACGGCGATCACCAATTTAAATCCGTCCGGATAACCGGCCTCGGCCAGCATCGCCTTGGCCTTGGCGGGGTCATAGGGGTACGGCGGCAAATCGGGATTGAATCCCGGCACGCCGGGCACGGTGCCCTGGTTGGCCACGCGCGTGGTGCCGGCGGTGATTTGCGACACAATCGACTCTTTATCGACGGCATAGTTGAGCGCCTGGCGCACGCGCACGTTTTTCAGCGGCGCGTTGTCGTCCTCGCGCACGGTGCGATAGGCGATGGACAGCACGCTCATGACCGGCATCACGCGCACCGCGTAACCCGCGGCCGTGACCGGCTCGATGTCGTCGGGGCCCAGGCCCGAGGCGATGTCGACGCGGTCGGACATGAGCGCTTTCACGCGCGCCGTTGCATCCGTGATGATGCGGGTCTCGATGTCGGTGAGCTGGCGCGATTTCCGCCACGACGTGGGCACCATCGTCAGTTTGTGTCCCGCCGCGCCCCACTCGACGATGCGAAAGGGGCCGGTGCCGATGGGATTCTTGGCAAAGGCCTCGGGCCCCGTCTCGGCCCAGGCCTTGGGCGCGGGAATCGGCACCATGCTGAGCCGCCGCATGAGGATCGGATCGGGCTTTTGGGTCGTGACCTCGAGCGTGACGACGTCGCGCGCGCGCGCGCCGGCGATGCCCGGCACGTCGAGCGCGCGGGGAAAGCGCTGCACCGGATCGATCAGCGCGTTGATGGCGGCGGCGGCGGCGGCGGCATCGAAGAGCTCGCCGTTGGAAAACGCCACGCCCGACTTGAGCTTCAAGACCCACGTCGTCGGGTTTTCGAGCGCCCACGATTCCGCCAGCGCGGGTTTCAGCTCGCCCTTGCCCGTGACGATGGTGAGCGAATCGTAAAACGCCCACCGCAGGGCCCCGCCTTCGTCGCGCGCGAAGGGCGCGCCGAAGGTAATGGCGGGCGAAAGGGTGGCCCACCGCAGGCGCGCGGCCTCGGCGGCGGGCGCGAGCACCACACCCAAGCCCAGAATCGCCGCGAGAACGCGCCTCATGGCAGCAACACCGGCTCGATAGTTTTCACGGCACAGATGCGCTGACGCACGGCCGGGCGCGGTTCGTGCTCGGCGCCGCATTCGTAGGCCACGACGCGCAACGTCGATTTGAAGGCGTCGAACAGTTCGTCGGGCGCCAGCAGGAAGTCGGGATTGCGCGGGCGGCCCAGCCGCTCGTTGCCCTGCGCGAAGGTTTCCATGATCAGCACGCCCTCGGGGTCCAGGGCCCGAACATAATGCGGGAAATGCGCGCGGTGGAGGTAGTTCGTCACCACGATGCCGGCGAACGTCCGGTCCGCGAAAGGCCATGCCCCTGTTTCAAGATCGACCCGGGCGATATCCACATGGGGATCGCCGCGCAAGTCCCCGAGCCCCGCGACATCCACGTCGACGGCCAGCACGCGAAAACCCAGATGAGCCAAGGCCCGGGTATGGCGGCCATGACCTGCCGCGACATCGAGCACCAGACCGTCGGGCGCGATGAGCGCGGCAAAGCGCAGCACCCAGGCGGAGGGCGCGATCGCGGCGTCAGTTGGGCGGTCAAAGCTCGGCATCGAGATCCATCATGGGGCGTGCTCCGAAACAGCATATTCTTCTATCCGGACGGTTCACATGGAACAAATGGACTCTTGGGCGGTCGCATTCCCGCCGGGCCCGCGATACGATCCAAGACGATGACCAGGGGATCGGGGCCATGACCAAACATTTGCAGGCGATCGTCGCGACACTGGCTTTGGCGCTTGCCGGCTGTGCAGCGCCCGCGCCCAGCGATCCGGACGCCAAGGCGTTGGCCATCCACCAGCGCGTCATCACTTTCGACGCCGAGATGGATATCCCGCTCGACTTCATGCTGGGCGACAAGGACGTTGGCACCGAGACCAAGATGCAGGTCGATCTGCCCAAGATGGACGCCGGCCACCTGGACGGCGCGGCCTTCGTGATTTTTGCCCTGCAAAACACCCGCACGCCGGAGAACACCGCCAAAGCCCGCCAGGAGGCCGACACCAAGCTCGCGGCCATCGAAAAAATGCTCGCCACTTATCCCGAGCGCATTGAATTGGCGCGCCGCGCCGGCGACGTGGCCCGGATCGTGAAACGCGGCAAGCATTTCGCCGTGATTTCCGTGGTCAACGCCTATCCCTTCGGCGAAGACATCACATGGCTGAGTGAGTTGTACGGCCGCGGCCTACGCATGGTGGCCTTCAATCACGCCGGCCACAATCAATTCGCCGACAGCAACCGGCCCCAGGAAAAATTCGGCGACACGGAGAACGAGCAGGGTGGCCTGACGGCGCTCGGCCGGCGCGCCGTCGCCGAAATGAACCGCCTGGGCATCATTGTCGACGTCTCGCAGATCAGCAGCCAAGCCTTGATGCAAGCGGTCGCGTTGTCCAAGGCGCCGGTGGTGGCCTCTCATGTGGGCGTGAAGGCCAAGGTCGACACCTCGCGCAACCTCTCGGACGCGGAAATGAAAGCCATCGCGGCCACGGGCGGCGTGGTGCACATCGTCGCGTTTCCCAGTTACCTCAAGGGCCCGTCAAAGGAACAACAGGACGATCTGGCCGCCATCGAGAAAAGCTTCGGCCTCAAGACCTTCACTGACGCGGGCGCCAAACTGCCGAAGGAGAAGATGCCCGAGTTCCAAAAAGCCATGGCCGGGTACCGCGAGCGGTGGGCCAATGCCGGAGCCACGGTGGCCGACATGGCGGCGTCCATCGACTACGCCGTCAAGCTGATCGGCGTCGATCACGTCGGGATTTCAACCGACATGGAACACGGCGGCGGCGTGATCGGTTACAAGTCCGCCGCCGAGGCCGCCGGATTGACCAAGGAACTGGTGAAGCTCGGCTACTCCGAACGCGACATCGGCAAGATCTGGAGCGGAAATTTCCTGCGCGCCTGGAACGCCGTGGAAAAGGCGGCGGGGAATTAGGTTTGCGCCCTTTTCCAAGGTTTGACGCCCCCGCGCCCCCTGACTAATAAAGAGCCTGGCTGGGCGCAATTGGCGCGGCTGGAATGCTTGGACGGGGCGCGGCTTTGGCGACTTCAGATTCATCCGAGAACGACCTGCTGGCACTCGCCGCCGATTTCCCGGCGGCCACCGACGAGGCATGGCTGAAACTCATCGACAAGGTGCTGGCGGGCGCGCCCTTCGAGAAAAAGCTCGTCAGCCGCACTTACGACGGCATTGCCATCAAGCCGCTCTACACCCGGGCCGACTGGAAAGCCGACGCTGGCCTGCCGGGCGGCGCGCCCTTCACGCGCGGTGCGCGCGCGCTGAGCACTTCGCAGATGGGCTGGGACATCCGCCAGGTTCACGGCCATCCGGATCCCGAGATCGCCAATGCGCAGATTCTGGAAGATCTTGAAGGCGGGGCCACTTCCATCGTGCTGAAGGTCGACCCCTCGGGCGAGAACGGCGTGGCCGTGCGCGCGCTCGCGGATTTCGAAGCGGCGCTCAAGGGCGTGTACCTGGACCTGGCCCCCATCGTGCTGGAACCCACGGGGCCGTCGTTGCCGTTGTCGGCGGTGTTCATGCAGTTGCTGGCCGCGCGCGGCGTGAAACCCGAACAGGTGCGCGGCAACTTCGGCGCCGATCCGCTGGCGAGTCTCGCGGGCTCGGGCAAGTTGATCGTGGATATGCCCATCGTGCTGGCGCGCATGGCCGACACGGCCGGGTACACGGCCAAAACCTATCCCCACGCGCGCGCGCTCAACGCCAAGTCCGTGGTCTATCACTCGGCGGGCGCCGGCGAGGCGCAGGAGCTCGGCTGCGTCATGGCCACGGCGGTCGAATACTTGCGCGCGCTCGACAAAGCCGGGCTCGACATCGACACGGCCTGCGGCCAAATGGCCTTCACGCTCGCGGCCGATGCCGACCTGTTCCTGACCGTGGCGAAAATCCGCGCCGCGCGCAAACTGTGGGCGCGCATCGCCGAGGCCTGCGGCGCATCGCCCGAAAAACGCACGGCCCCCATCACCGCGCTGACGGCACCGCGCATGATGAGCATGCGCGATCCGTGGGTGAACATCTTGCGCACCACGGTGGCCTGCTTCGGCGCCGGCGTGGGCGGCGCGGATGCCGTGAGCGTGCTGCCCTTCGACAGCGCCTTGGGCTATCCGCGCGAGTTGGGCCGGCGCATCGCGCGCAACACGCAGATTATTCTTCAGGAAGAGTCCGGCGTGAACAAGGTCGTGGACGCCGCCGGCGGCGCTTACTTGTTCGAAACGCTGACGGATAAATTGTCCGAGACGGCGTGGAGTGTCTTCCAGGAGATCGAGCGCGCCGGCGGCATGGCCAAGGCCTTGATGTCGGGCGTTGTGGCGCAAAAGATCGCCGCAGTCGCCGCCGAACGCGCCAAGAACCTGTCGCAGCGCAAGGACGCGCTCACGGGTGTGAGCGAGTTTCCGCACATCACCGAGACGCCGGTGACGGCCGATCATCCCGACATCGCGGCCATCGTGAAGAAACGCGATCAGGCCCCCATGGGCACGGTCACAGGCTTGCCGCAACCGGGCGCGGGCGTGCTGATGACGGCGCTGGTGAAAGCCGCAGCAAGCGGTGCAAACGTGCTCGCCATGTCCAAGGCGCTGGCGGGCACGCCGATTTCGATGCCGCCCCTGCCCCGCCTGCGCCTGGCCGAACCTTTCGAGGCGCTGCGCGACATGGGCGACACCTTCAAAGCCAAGTACGGCAAATTGCCGCAGGTTTATTTGGCCAACGTCGGACGCATCGCCGACTTCACGGCGCGGGCGACGTTTGCGAAAAATTTCTTCGAGGCCGGCGGCATCGAGGCGGTCATGGGCACGGGCGGCAGCAACTCCGCCATCCTGAAGGAGTTCAAGTCCAGCGGGGCCGCCTTGGCTGCGATTTGCGCCACCGACACCGTCTATGCCGAGAGCGCCGCGACCCTCGCCCAAGCCCTGAAAGACGCGGGCGCGGCCGTGGTTTACCTGGCCGGACGGCCCGGAGACCTGGAGGCGAAATTGAAGGCGGCAGGGGTCGACGATTTCATTTATATTGGCTGCGATGCGCGCGCGGTGCTGGAAAACGCGCAGCGCCGCCTAGCCGCTGGCCGCTAGGAAAGCGAGAGCGCCATGAACAAGCTATCGCCGATTCCGAACTTTGCCGACGTGGGGCTGGCCTCCACGTCCAACTCCGGCGCGCTCACGTCGTCCGAGTGGCAGGCCAAGGCCGAGCGCGAGGCGGGCAAGCCGCTGGCCGACTTGAAGTGGATGACGCCCGAAGGCCTGGCGGTGAAGCCATTGTTCACGGCCGCCGACACCGATGGCCTCGACTTCCTCGACACGCGCCCCGGCCTGCCGCCGTTTCTGCGCGGACCTTACGCCGCGATGTACGTGACCCAGCCCTGGACGATCCGGCAATATGCGGGCTTTTCCACGGCGGAGGATTCCAACGCCTTTTATCGCCGCAATCTGGCGGCGGGCCAAAAGGGCCTGTCCATCGCCTTCGACCTGGCCACGCATCGCGGCTACGACAGCGATCATCCGCGCGTGATGGGCGATGTCGGCATGGCCGGCGTGGCGATTGATTCCATCTACGACATGCGCACGCTGTTCGATGGCATCCCCTTGGACCAAATGAGCGTGTCCATGACCATGAACGGCGCCGTGTTGCCGATCATGGCGCTCTACATCGCCGCCGCCGGCGAGCAGGGCGTGAAGCCCGCGCAGCTGTCGGGCACCATTCAGAACGACATCCTGAAAGAGTTCATGGTGCGCAACACCTACATCTTCCCGCCCGGGCCGAGCATGAGGGCGATTTCGGACATCTTTTCCTACACGTCCCGGGAGATGCCGAAGTTCAATTCGATTTCCATCTCCGGCTATCACATGCAGGAAGCCGGCGCGACCGCCGACCTGGAACTTGCCTATACGTTGGCCGATGGCGTGGAATACGTGCGCGCGGGACTGAAGGCGGGGCTCGGCATTGACGCCTTCGCACCACGCCTCAGCTTCTTCTGGGCCATCGGCATGAACTACTTCATGGAAGTGGCCAAGATGCGCGCGGCACGTCTGCTGTGGGCCAAGCTGATCAAGCCCTTCAACCCCAAGGACAACCGCTCGCTCTCCTTGCGCACCCATTGCCAGACCTCCGGCTGGAGCCTCACGGCGCAGGACGTCTATAATAACGTGACGCGCACGTGCATCGAGGCCATGGCCGCCACGCAGGGCCACACCCAATCGCTGCACACCAATGCGCTCGACGAGGCGCTGGCGCTGCCGACCGATTTTTCCGCCCGCATCGCGCGGAATACCCAATTATTTATTCAACAAGAAACCGGCACCACACGCAGCGTCGACCCCTGGGGCGGCAGTTACTACGTCGAGCGCCTCACCCACGATCTGGCGAAAAAAGCCTGGGGCCACATCCAAGAGGTCGAGGGCCTGGGCGGCATGGCCAAGGCCATCGAGGCGGGCATCCCGAAACTGCGCATCGAGGAAGCCGCCGCGCGCACCCAGGCGCGCATCGATTCGGGCCGCCAGACCGTGGTGGGCGTGAATAAGTTCCGGCCCACGGGGGCGGAGAACATCGACGTGCGCTCGGTCGACAACACCGCCGTGCGCATGGCGCAGCTCGACAAGCTCAAGCGCCTCAAGGCCGAGCGCAGCCAAGCCGAAGTCGACAAGGCCCTGGACGCGCTCACCCAAGCCGCCAAGACGGGAACCGGCAACCTGCTGGCCTTGTCGGTGGACGCCGCGCGGGCAAAAGCTACAGTGGGCGAAATCACCCTGGCCCTGGAAAAGGTCTTCGGCCGCCATGTCGCCGAGATCAAATCCATCGCCGGCGTGTACCGCAAGGAAGTGGGCGTGAACTCGCAAGTCGCCAAGGTACTGAAGCTGGTGGAGGCCTTCGCCGAGAAGGAAGGTCGCCGCCCGCGCATTCTGGTCGCCAAGATGGGCCAGGACGGGCACGACCGCGGCCAGAAGGTGATCGCCACGGCCTTCGCCGACCTGGGCTTCGACGTCGATATCGGGCCCTTGTTCCAAACCCCCGCCGAGGCCGCCAAGCAGGCGGTCGAAAACGACGTGCACATCATCGGTGCCAGTTCCCTGGCAGCGGGTCATCTCACGTTGGTTCCTGCGCTCAAGGCTGAACTAAAGCGCCTGGGCCGCGAGGACATCATGGTGGTGGTGGGCGGCGTTATTCCGCCGCAGGATTTCGACGCGCTCACCAAGGCCGGTGCGGCGGCCATCTTCCCGCCGGGCACGGTGATCTCGGAAGCCGCCGAGGCACTGCTAGCCAAGCTCGGCAAGGCCTTGGGGCATTAAGAGCCCATTCCTTGCCTTTGTCGCGATTCCTTACTAATCTGAAAAAGTAAGGAGACCGTCATGACCTATGGAACCCTCACGGCCAAGGGCCAAACAACGATCCCGAAGGAGATCCGGGACCAGTTGAACCTCAAGCCCGGAGATCGGCTGAATTTCATGGTCGACTCCTTGGGCCGGATTCTGATTCGGCCCAAGAACAAATCCGTCACGGCGTTGAAAGGCCTGCTGTACCGGCCAGGTCAGCGCGCCGTCACGCTGGAAGAAATGGATGCGGCCATAGCCGAGGGAGCAGCGAAGCGTGCTGGGATTGGACACAAACATCCTCGTTCGTTACGTCGTACGGGATGACGCGAGGCATCTCGCGCAGGTTGACCGCCTTTTCGAGAGGCGGCTGTCCAAGATCACGCCCGGTTTCGTGAATAGCGTGGTGCTGGCGGAATTCGTCTGGGTGCTCGAGCGCACATACCGCTTCGCCCGACCGGAGATCGCCGCTGCAGTCGCGGACCTGATCGGCAGCGAGCAAATCGAACTCGAGCACGATGCCTGCATCGAGGAAGCGCTCGAGATTTTCACGTCAACCCCGGTCGGCTTCACCGACATCCTGATCAGCCTCATCAACCGGACCCGGGGATGCGCGACGACGCTGACGATGGATCGGGGTCAGCGCCATCTGAAGACCGCGACGGTGCTTCTATGACCGGCACCGATTACGCCCCCGGCGTCATCTCCGGCGATCGCGCCGTCCTGGCCCGTGCGATTACGCTGATTGAATCGCTCAAGCCCGAACATCAAGCGCTCGCGCAAGACATGCTGATGAAGCTGCTGCCGCGCACGGGCAAGTCCCGACGCATCGGCATCAGCGGGCTGCCCGGCGCCGGCAAAAGCACCTTCATCGACGCCTTCGGCACCATGCTGACGGCCCAGGGCCACAAGGTCGCCGTGCTGGCGGTGGACCCCACCAGTTCGCGCACCGGGGGCTCGATCCTGGGCGACAAGACGCGCATGGCCAGACTGGCCGTGGATCCCCGCGCCTACATCCGTCCCTCGCCCACTGGCGGAACTTTGGGCGGTGTGGCGCGCGCCACGCGCGAGGCGATCTTGGTGTGCGAGGCGGCGGGCTTCGACGTGATCCTGGTGGAAACCGTCGGCGTGGGCCAAAGCGAGATCACGGTCTCGGAGATGGTGGACTTCTTCCTGGTGCTGATGATCGCCGGCGGCGGCGACGAGTTGCAGGGCATCAAGAAGGGCGTGCTGGAAATCGCCGACATGATCGCGATCACCAAGGCCGACGGCGACAACGTCAAGCGCGCGCAATCGACCGCGGCCGACTACCAACACGCCATGCGCATCATCACGCCCGCCTCGCCCACGTGGCTGCCCCCGGTGGTGAGCGTGAGCGCGCTGGAGAACCGCGGCCTCGACGACGTTTGGAGCAAGATCGAGACCCACCACAAGGCCACCTCCGCCTCGGGCGAGTGGGCGGCCAAGCGGCGCGCCCAGCAGATCAAGTGGATGTGGGCCATGGTCGACGACCGTTTGCTGTCGCGGCTGAAGTCCGACGCCAAGGTCAAGGGCCTGATCGCCGAGCTGGAGGCCGCCGTGGGCGACGGGCGCCTGCCGGCCGCCCTGGCGGTGGAGCGCATCTTCAAGGCTTTCGGTGTCTAAGCCATGGTGCGCGCGGCGAACAAGTAACCAAGGAGACAATGACTATGACCATGAAACGGAACTTGATCGCCACCACCGCGCTGGCCGCCGTGCTGGCCTTTGGCGCGGCCGCCCAGGCCGAGACCGACGCCGAGTTGATCGCCCGCGCGCGCGGCATTCATGACCGCGTCATCACGGTGGATACCCACGTCGATATTCCAGCCAACTACGGCACCGACGCCTACGACCCCATGAAACCCGGCCCGCGCGGCCAGCAGGTGCACTTGCCCACGCAATTCGAGGGCGGGCTGGACGCCACGTTCCTGATCGTGTTCGTGGGCCAAGGTGAGATGAATGTGCAGGGTTATTCCAAGGCTTTGTCGGACGCGATGATCAAGTTCAGCGCGATCCACAAGGTCACGAGCCAGATGTACCCCGACAAGGTGGAACTGGCGCTCACCGCCGCCGATGCCCGGCGCATTGATGCCGCCGGCAAGAAGGTGGCGCTCATCGGCATCGAGAACGGCTACCCCATGGGCGAAGAGATCGACTTGCTGGACGTGTTCTATGACTACGGCGCGCGCTATTTCGGCCACACCCATATCGGCCACAACCAGCTGGGCGATTCGTCCATGATGCTCTCGCGCGACCTGACCAAGCCCGTGGAGCCCTTGCACGGCGGCCTGTCGGCGTTGGGCAAGCAGGCGGTCAAGCGCTGCAACGAGCTTGGCATCATGAACGACGTCTCACACGCCGGAAAACAGACCGCGCTCGACATCGCCAGGCTCTCCAAGGCGCCGGTCATCGCCTCGCATTCGGGGGTCAAGGGCGTGTTCGATCATCCGCGCAACCTGAGCGACGACGAGTTGCTGGCGATCAAAAAGTCCAACGGTGTCGCGCAAATGGTGGCCTTCGACACTTACCTGCGCGCGGTGCCCGCCGCGAAAACCGCCGCCACCCAGGCGCTGTGGAAAGAGATGGGCATCACCGACTTCGCCGATTTGGGCAAACTCAACCCCGAGCAGTTGAAAACCTACCGCGCCAAGACCGACGAGATCGAACTCAAATACCCGAAAGCAGGGGTCAAGGACTTGGCCGATCACATCGATTACACCGTGAAGCTGATCGGCATCGACCATGTCGGCATCGCCTCGGACTTCAACGGCGGCGGCGGCATCACCGGCTGGAACAGCGCCGGCGAAACCTTCAACGTGACGCTGGAACTGGTGAAGCGCGGCTACACCGAGGAACAAGTCGACAAGATCTGGGGCGGCAACCTGCTGCGCGTGCTGACCGACGTGGAGAAATACGCCGCCAAGACCAAGTACAACAGGAAGCGGGGTAAGGCGTAGCATCTCTCCGCGTCATCGCGCGGCTTGACCGCGCGATCCAGAGGTTACTGTTTAAGGTACAAACAAGAAAACTCTGGATTCCGCGCCTACGCGCGGAATGACACTTGAGACTGTTACCGCTCCGTCAAGATCCCATACAGCTCCGGGCGGCGGTCGCGGAAAAAGCCGAAGGAGGCGCGGTTGCGCGCGATCTCGGCCAAGTCGAAGCCCGCCGTGAGCACGCCCGTTTCGGTGCGGCCGAATTCGGCCAGCTTTTCGCCGCGCTGATCGGCGATGAAGGACGAGCCGTAAAAAATCTGGCCGTGTTCGTTGCCGATGCGGTTGGCGGCGATCACCGGCACCACGTTGGACACGGCATGGCCGATCATGGCCCGCTGCCACAGGTCCTTGGTGTCGAGCGTGGGGTTCTCGGGCTCGGAGCCGATGGCCGTCGGATAGAACAACAGCTCCGCACCCATCAGCATCATGGCGCGCGCGCATTCGGGGAACCATTGGTCCCAACAAATGCCCACGCCGATTTTGCCGAACTTGGTTTTCCATACCTTAAAGCCGGTGTTGCCGGGCCGGAAGTAGAACTTCTCCTCGTAGCCGGGGCCGTCGGGGATGTGACTTTTGCGGTAAACGCCCAGCACCGCGCCGTCCGCGTCGATCATGGCGAGGCTGTTGTAATAGACCTGCCCGTCGCGCTCGAAGATCGAGGCGGGGATGGCCACACCCAGCTGCTTGGCCACCACCGCCAGGCGCTTTACCACCGGGTGATCGTTCACCGGATAGGCGCTATCGAAATGGCGGTCCTTTTCCTCGCGGCAGAAGTAGGGCCCTTGCAGCAGCTCCGTGGGCAGAATGATCTGCGCGCCTTTTTTGGCGGCGTCGGCGATCAGGCCCGCCACCATCTCGATGTTGGCGGTCATGTCCTCGCTGTAGGCGCATTGCAGGGCGGCGACGGTGACGATGCTCATGGCGCTATCTTACACTAGAGTCATATTCGATCGAACCGAATCACAAAGCTTAGTAACTCGTTCTTCTTGGTCGCATTTTCCACGCCAACCGGTTCCCACTTGTCGGGAAAATGCTCCGCTTTTCTCAAACATGCGGTTGTTGTTGCGTGATGCAATGAAATGACCCGCCGCCGGTGAGAATGTGATCGGCGCGCAGGCCCACGGTGCGCCGGCCCGGGAACAGCTTGGCGATGGCCGCCACGGCCGCATCGTCATATTTGGTGCCGTACACCGGCACCGCAATTGTCGTATTGCCGATATAGAAGTTCATGAAGCTGGCAGGGATCGGCTCGCCCTCGTCGTCGGCCACGAGGCCCGGCGAGGGAATGGTGTGCACGTCGAGCTTGCGGCCCGTCACGTCGGTGGCGGCCTTCAAATCATTGATGATCGCCTTGAGCGCGGCCGCGTTGGGATCGTCCGCGCCCGAGGGCTCCATGCAGGCCACCACGCCGGGAGCAACAAAGCGCGCGATGTTGTCGATGTGGCCGTCGGTGTGATCGTTGGCGAGCCCGTCGCCCAGCCACACGAGCTTGGTGATCCCTAAGCCGGTTTTCAGCCGCGTTTCGATCTCGGCTTGCGACAGCATGGGGTTGCGATTGTTGTTGAGCAGGCATTGCCGCGTCGTCAGCGCCGTGCCCAACCCGTCGACGTCGATGGAACCGCCCTCCAGCACCCAACCGCTGACCTTGGCCCTCACGCCGGCGCGCTTGGCCACGAAGGCGGCGACCCCGTCGTCACCGGCCAGTACATACTTGCCGCCCCAGCCGTTGAAGCGAAAGCACGCTGCCGCCAAGTTGGGCCCGTCGGTGACGAAGATCGGCGCCGTATCGCGCAGCCAGATGTCGCCGAAGGTGGCGGCGATGACCTCGGCCCCCGTGCCCGCCAACGCTGCTTTGGCCGAGGCCACGGCTTCGTCTCCGCAAGCGAGAATTTTCAGCGCCTCGCCGCGCGGCTGTTTCGTCGCGGGGTCCACGTCGGCGATGGCCTTGAACAACGCCGCCACTTCGGCGCGTGCCGGTTCCAGGTCCTCCAGCCACAGGTCGGCATGGCTGGGCCAGGCCGACCACACGGCGCTGTGTTTATCCCACTCGGCGGGCTGACGGACGGGCATGGCAAGGCAACTCGGCAAAAGGAATTGTGGGCGGTTCCCTATCGCCTCGGGCGCGGCATTGCAACGCCCCAGATATGAAAAACGCATGATGTGAAAAGCGCATGGACGATACCGCTAGTGGAGCGGATTTGACATTCGCCACCCAAGCTGCGGCGAAACCGTGAAGCGAATGTCAAATCCAAAGCTCCACTAGAAACATATGGTTAGTAGTGGTTCTTTGATTCTAACATTCGCAAGATCGCGTGCCGAATGGGGATGCGAATGTTAGAATCGAACCACTAGACCGCGTTACCTCACTCAGCATGTCATCCGGGAACCCCATCGCCGATCGCCGGTTCGAGTTCGCCCGCCGGTTCGCCGCGCGGGGCGATCATGCCGCCGCCGCCGACCTGGTGCGCCAGGCCTTGGAGCTGGCGCCACGCTGGGCCGAGGGGCACTTCAGTCTAGGCGATGCCTTGGCGCTAGCCGGTGAGCGCGACGGGGCGGTAGCGGCCTTTCGCGCCTACCTGGCCTTGGAGCCCGCCGATTCCATGGGCGCGCGGGCGCGGCTGGCACAGCTGGGCGAAGTTTCAGCGACGGAAGAACTGCCTCGGGCTTATGTGGAACGCCTGTTCGATCAGTATGCGGTGCGGTTCGATCAGTCGTTGCTGGAGGGCCTGAAATACACCGGGCCCCGGCAGATTCGCGATACGCTTATGGCGCGCTGGCCGGGGCGACGATTCGCGCGGTGCCTCGACCTGGGTTGCGGCACGGGCCTCATGGGCGCGGCGATCCGGGATTCGGTCGACCGGCTCGAGGGCGCCGACATCTCAGCGGGCATGCTGGCCGAAGCCAAGAAGAAAAATATCTACGACGCGCTTGGGCAAACTGATGTTCTCACGGCGCTGGAAAGCGTTGCGGCAACGTATGACCTCATCCTCGCGGCGGATGTCTTGGTTTACATCGGCGACCTGTTACTTGTGATAGCCGCCTGCGCGCGCGCCTTGGCGCCGGGCGGTGTCGTGGCCTTCACGCTGCAATCCGGAGAATCGCCCAACTATCGCCTGGGCGCCGATCAGCGTTTCAGCCACCACGTCACATATATAGAGTCGCTGATGAAGGGTGCCTTCGCTGCCCATACTATCACCGCCGGCGCTTTCCGCCGCGAGAAGGACGTGGACGTGCCGGGCTTGTTGGTGATCGGCGAGAAAATCTAATCCAAGGCTATGGTCAGGGCTTTCAGATAGGCGCTCTCGGGCAGTTGGAGGTGCACCGGATGATCGGGCCCCGCCCCCGAGGTGCGCAAGATGCGCCCGGAGCGGCCGGCATCGGCGATGCCCCGCGCCACGGCTTCGCTGAACTCGGCCAGCGGTGCGTTGTGACTGCAGGACGCGATGAACAGCACGCCGCCACGCGCGGTAAGGCTGGCGCACATGCGCGCAAGCTTGCGGTAGCCTTGCAGGCCCGGCTTCAGGTCCTTGCGGGATTTCACGAAGGCCGGCGGATCGGCGATCACCACGTCGAACTTGTCCTTGCTTTGGGACCCCGCGAGAAATTCGAACACATCGGCGCGCTCGAATTTGCTTGTGGCCGCGAGGCCGTTCGCGCTCGCTGCCTTGGTCGCCAGATCAAGAGCAGCAGCAGAGCCGTCGACGCCCAGCACGCGGATCGCCCCGGCTTGGGCGCAGGCCAACGCGAAACCGCCGGTGTGGGTATAAAGGTCGATTACCGTCTTGCCCTTGGCCAAGGCCGCCACGAACGCCCGGTTGTCACGCTGATCGAAGAACCAGCCGGTTTTCTGCCCGCCCATGAGGTCGGCGAAAAACGTGAGATTAGATTCTTTGATTTCGACGGGCCCATCGAGCGTGCCGCTGAACACACGGCTCGCGTCAGTCAGGCCCTCGAGCGCGCGAAAGGACGAATCCGCCCGCACCACGATGGCGCGCGGCGCCACCAGCTCGGTCACCGCCGCGGCGATTTCGGGCAGCGCCAAATCCATGCCGGCCGTGTTGGGCTGCAGCACCACCACGTCATTGAAGCGATCGATGATCAGGCCCGGCAGACTGTCGCCCTCGGCATGAGCCCACCGGTAGTAGGGCGCGGTCATGAGTTGCGTGCGCAGCGCCAGCGCCGCGCGCAAGCGGCCCACGAACCACGCCGCATCGATGGGCACATCGGGTTTGAGCGTCAGCACGCGGGCGCTGATGAGCGGCTTGGGATTGAACTGCGCCGTGGCGAGCGGCGCGCCGCCCGCATCCTCCAGCGTCACCACGCCGCCCGGGACGAGGGCCTTGGCTGCGGCGTCCATGGCGATCTCGTTGGAATAGACCCACGGGTGACCCGCCTTGAGGCGTTTATGGGCGCCGGGCTTAAGCCGGATGCGGGGGTGAGGGGTTTGCGTCATGGCCGAAAGCTAGTGTCCCGATTCCAAAGTTCGCATGGTTCCTCGGCTAGCTGGTCCGCGAACTTTGGAATCGAAGGACACTAGCAACCTATTGATCGAGTGTGGCTTTGGTTCAGAAGTCCGCATGCTGGACTCGCGGCGAGATTGATGCGGACTTCTGAACCGCCACACTACCCGCTCCTTGGCGCGGCGCAAAGCAAGAGCTAGAAATGTTTATTCGTCGAGATCGGAGAGGCCGATGAGCAAGCTATCGCCCGAGGACCGCGCCAAAAAGCTGAGCGAGGGCCTGGACTACGTCAAGGACCTGCCGGGCTTCGAGCGCGGTCATCCGCATTACTTCCGCGATCCGGCCATCGATCATCTGATGGAAATCGTGCTGCAGTTGGGGGCGGAACTGTGGGTCGTACGCGACCGGCAACTGGTGACCGAGCACCTGCTCGCCACCGAAGGCAAGGTCACTCCCGAAATGATCGAGACCTTCAAGCCCTCGGCCGAAATGCGCGAAAAGCTGCGCGAGGAGCGCAAGACCTTCACCCGGCGCGTCTACCAGTCCCTCTATGCAAGCGCGGAACCGCCGGGCCAGGCGGCCTTCGTGTCGGGCGTTCTGGGCGACAAGAAGTAGAAGCATTTCGTCGTGGCCCGGACCAAAGCCTCCCAAACCAAAGCTGAGCGATCGGCGACGACCAAGCGGGCGCTGCTGGACGTGGCGCGCGGCGAATTCGCCGGTTTTGGTTACGCGGGCGCCGCCACGGAAGCCATTGTCGCCAAGGCCAAGGTCACGCGCGGCGCGCTGTACTATCACTTCAAGGACAAGCAGGCGTTGTTCGCGGGCGTCGTGGCCGACATGGCGCGCGACATTTCCATCGGCATGGCAACGAAGGCATCAGAGAAGCGCGCACCTTGGGAAGGCTTGTTGGCGGGTTGCCGGGCGTTTCTCGATATCGCCGCGCAGCCGGGCATTTTGCGCGTCTATCTGCAGGATGCGCCCGCCGCCATGGGCTGGGCGGAATGGCGCGCGGTCGACGGCGACGGCGCCTTCGGCTTTTTGCTGCGCAGTTTTGTGTTGGCGCTGCAGGGCTCACGCAAGGCCAAGGAGGGCACGCCCGCCGCCTTGGCGCGGCTCGTGGCTGGGGCGCTGACCGAGGCGGCGCTGTCGATCGCGGCGGCGAGCGATCCCAAAACCGCGCGGGCCGACATCGAGCGTGCTTTGCTGGCGTTGCTGGTGGGCCTGCGCGAGCACTACGGCGCTGCAGAATAGCCAGAGCGGCTATTCCTCGAACGACACGCGCTCGAAGGGAATGAAGCCGAACAAATCATCCAGCCCCTTCACGCCCTTGCGCGCGCCGGAAAACTGCACGCTGTCGTAAAGGAAAATCGCCGGAACCTGGTCATGGTAATAGGCCATGAGCTGGCGGCGCAGGCGCAGGGACTTCCGCTCGTCCCATTCGTTGCGGATGGACTCGATCAGCGGCATGACCGCCGGGTCGCAAGTCCAGGGCACGTTGTGGGCGCAGGAGTGCATTTCCACGCCGCGCAGGATGTCGCTGATGGGCACGCCGGTCCACGGCATGTTGAAGGCGTCGGCGTATTCGCCGGTCATGAACACGTTCTTGAGGAATTGCGGCGCCGGGAGCGTGCGGATTTCCATGTCCACGCCGATCTTGCGCAGATCCGATTGCACGAGCTGATAGAGCGCGAGCTGGAACGCAAAGACGCCCGAGACTTCCATCGTGAACTTGAAGCCCTCGGGATAACCGGCCTCGGCCAACAAGGCCTTGGCCTTGGCTGGGTCGTAGTCGAACGGCGGCAGGTCAGGGTTGTGGCCGAACCCGACCCGCGCGGCGGGTTGGTTGGCGGGCTTGGCGAGTCCGAGAAAAATCGCATCGAGCATCGGTTTGCGGTTGACGGCGTGATTGAGCGCGCGGCGCACGCGCACATCCTTGAAGGGCGAGTTCTCGCGCGTCGTGACCAACGCCAGGCCGTTCACGGTGTCGTCGGACCAGGGCAAGGCCTGGTGGCCCGCCGCCAAAAGTGTTTCGTACTCCTCGGGGCCCAAGGTCGTCGCGACGTCGATCTGGCCCGACAAAATGCCCTGGGTGCGCGCCATGGTTTCGGGCAACGCCAAGATTTCCAGCTTGGGAATGATCGGCTTCCGCCACGAGCCCGTGTGCGCCTTGAGCGACACCTTGGCGGGTGTCCAGCTCTCCACCGCATAGGCCCCCGAGCCCACGGGTGCTTTTGAAAAAACCTCCATGCCCACGGCGTCAAGCGCCGTCATGTCGGGGATCAACAGCATGGTGCCGTACCGCGGCAACAGCGGCGCCGGCTGGGCCGTGACGATCTCCACCATGAAGTCGTCGATGGCGCGCGCCGAGAGCAGCTTGGGGAGCTCGCGCGGCATGTTCTCGTTGGGCCGGGCGCGGTTCACGATGTAATCGACCACGGCGGCGACGCTGGCGGCCGTCACGGGTCTGCCGTTGGAAAACGTCACCCCCGGACGCAGCGTGAAGCGCCAAGTCTTGTCGTCGGTATGGTCCCACTTGACCGCCAGCCAAGGTTCGAGCTTGCCCGCGCGGTTGTACTTGGTGAGGCTGTCGAAAATCGCGCCCGTGGTGGTGATGGTGGGCATCAGCGAGCTCATGAACGGATTGCCCTGCTGCAAGGGCAGCGTGGAGACGGCCACCCGCAGCGTGCCGGGCTGGGCCTGGGCGACGGCCGTCAGAGACAGGGTCAACGCCAGTCCAGCGACAAAGTGCAGCTGGCGTTTCATGCGCTAGTTTCCATTCACCGAGATTTGGTCGTAAGCCACCAGGCCGAAAGAATCGTCAAAGCCGTGCGTGCGTGCGCTGAGACCCGCGTAAATGACTTGCTCGTACAGAAAGATCGCCGGGGCCTGCTCATGATAAATCCGGCTGAGCTCGCGGCGCAGCGCCAGGGCCTTGGCCGGATCCCATTCCGTGAGCGCTTGTTGGTACAGCGGCATGACGTCGCGGTCGCAGTACCACGGGAATTTCGAATCGCAGGAGTGAATCTCCACCGCGCGCACCACATCGATGGGCGGCACGGTCTGCCACGGCACGATCACGGCATCGGCATACTCGCCGGTGAGAAACATGTTTCGCAGATACTGCGGCCCGGGCATGGCGCGAATTTCCATCTTCACGCCGACCGCCGCCAGATCGGCCGCCACCTGCTGAAAGGTGGCCAACTGCGCGCCCGAGGTGGTGGAGGTTTCCATCACGAAGGAAAAGCCATCGGCATAACCGGCTTCGGCCAGCAGCTTTTTCGCCTTGATCGGATCGTAGTCGTAGGCGGGCAGTTCGGCGTTGTGGCCATAGACCATCCGCGCGGCAGGCTGGTTGGCGGCGACCGTCTTGCCCTGCATGATCGTGGCGATGAGCGGCGCGCGGTTGACCGCGTGATTGAGCGCGCGGCGCACCCGCACGTCGTTGAAGGGCAGGTTGCGCGTGGTCACCAACGAGATGCCGGTGACGCCGCCGTCCTGCCAGCTCGCGCCCTTGTGCCCGGCGGCTTCCAAGGTCTGCAGATCGTCGGGCCCCAATTGCATGGCGACATCGGCCTGACCCGTGAGAATGGCTTGCACGCGCGAGGTGGCCTCGGGCAAGGCGCGTATCTCAAGCCGCGCGGCCTTGGGCTTGCGCCAGGCCCCGGGCCCGTCGAAGGCCGCGAAGGAGGCCAGCGCCGGCTCCCAGGTTTGCAGCACGAAGGGCCCCGTGCCCACGGGCTGCTTGGCGAATTCTTCGGGCCCCAATTTCCGCCAAGCGTCGGGCTCGGGCAGCGCCAGGAACGGCATATGGCGCGGGAAACTGGGCACGCTATCTTTGGTCGTGATCTCGACGGTATGAGAATCGAGCGCGCGGGCCGAGATCATGGCGGGCAAATCGCGCACCAGGTTGTCGATGGGCCGCACCGAGGTGTTCATGTAGGTGACGGCGTTGACCACCGCCTCGGCGGTGAAGGGCGCGCCGTTGGAAAAATTCACATCGCGGCGCAATTCGAACCGCCAGGTTTTCTCATCCACGTTGCGCCAGGCCGTGGCCAGCCACGGCCGCAGGTTGCCCGCCTTGTCGAAGCGCGCGAGGCCGTCGTAGATCGCCGAGGTGGTGGTGATGGAGGGCGTGGCCGAGGTGGCGAAGGGGTTGCCGTGACGCGGCGGCAAGGTCGCGAGCGTGACGCGGATGGTGTTGTCGTCCTGGGCGCGCGGGGCCGTCAGGGGTGCGCACGTCAGCGCCACGGCAACGGCCAACGCGAGACGACTCACCGCAGCACTCTGTGCCATGGGCGCTCCTCACCTTGATCGATATTATAGCTAACCCCGCGCAGCCAAAGCTTGCTTTATCGCATACAGCAATACGCCCGTGGCCACCGACAGATTGAGCGACTCCGCCCGCCCATAGATGGGAATCCTCACCGCCGTTTTGCAGGCCGCCGCCACCGCTGGGGACATGCCGCTTTGCTCGGAACCCAGCACGGCCAGCACCGGCGCGGCGTAACGGGCCTGCCGGTAATCGCTGGTAGCCGTCGGCGATGTGCCCACCACGGCGCCAGGCCAGCGCCGGGCCAACGCGGTGAAGGCGGCCTCGTCGCCCTCGTGGATCGGCACGGTGAAGATGGACCCCATGGTGGCGCGCACGGCTTCGGTGGCGTAAGGGTCGCAACACTCACCGATCAGCAGCACGCCCGCCGCGCCCACCGCGTCGGCGGTGCGCACGATGGCCCCCAGATTGCCCGGATCGCGCACGCGGTCCAGCGCGACGTAAATCTCGTCCGGCTTGGCAGTGATCGACGCGAAGTCGCGGCGGTGAATCGGATAGGCGGCCACCACGGTTTGCGGATTATCCTTGCGCGTGATCTTGCCGATGATCTCGGCCGAGACCTCAAAGCATTGACCGCCGCCGGCCGTCACCGCGCGCGACACCGGCGCCAGATCCTTCGCCGGCGCCGCGCCCGGCACGTAGGCGAGCACCTGGGGCACGGCGACGACGGCAAGCGCATCGAGCACGGTGCGCAGCCCCTCGCACAGAAACAGCCCGCTCTCGTCGCGGTGTTTTTTCAGGCGCAGGCTTGCCAGCAACTTGACCGTGGGATTGGCCGAGCTGGCGATGACCTTGACGTCGGGAGACTTGACCATGAAACAGCCGTACCAATTTCAACGGCGGTGACGCCACTGCTTATTTGTGAATTGGCTGGGCCTAGCGGGCCAAAGGGGCGGTTTCAAGAGCCCAAGTGCATGATCGGCGTTGATCGAGGGTGCTGATGTTCGTGGGGGCTGGCCTTAGGAGCCCGAGAGTGATGAACTAGGCGCGATGACCCGTCTTTGAGGAACATTCCATGCCGACCAGACTCTCCCGCCGCTCAGCGATCCACTCATCGCTGGCCCTCGTAACGCCGGTCTTGGCCGGGGCCGCCGCCATCCGCCCCGCCCAAGCGGCCGGCACCATTCGCGCTTATGAAAGCGGCAATTACAAAAGTGCGGACGGCATGACTTTGCGCATGGTCGAGCGCCCGGCCCCCGTGGCGGGCCCCGGCCAAGTGGTCATGCGCGTGCGGGCCACGGGCCTCAACGCGCGCGATCGCAGCCTGCTGCGCGGCGTGCGCATCTACGGCGGGGCGGGCGACGCACCCTCGCGCGTGCCCTTCGACGACAACGCCGGCGAGGTGCTGTCGGTGGGTCCGGGCGTCACGCGTGTCACGCCCGGCGAGCGGGTGATGTGCACGCACTTTCCGCTGTGGATCGACGGCGCCTGGGACGACGCCACCATGTCGAAAATGGATTTCGGCGTGAACGTCGACGGCTTTTGCGCCGAGCAGGCGCTGGCCCCAGCCGAGGGCTTGGTGAAAATCCCCGATGGACTGAGTGACGAAGAAGCCTGCACCCTGCCCAACGCCGGGCTCACCGCCTGGAACGCCGTGGTGGTGGAGGCCCAGCCCAAGCCCGGCGAAACCGTGATCACGCTGGGCACCGGCGGCGTATCGGTGTTCTGCCTGCAGTGGGCCAAGATGCTGGGCGCGCGCGTCGGCATCACCTCTTCAAGCGACGACAAGCTCGCGCGCATGCGCGAATTGGGCGCCGATTTTACCATCAACTACAAGACCACGCCCGACTGGCATACCGAGGCGCTGAAGCACACCGGCGGCGCGGGCGTGGGCGTGGTGTTCAACACCGTGGGCATCGGCGAGATGGAACGGTCCATCAAAGCCTGCGCCTCCAACGGGCGCATCATGGTGATCGGCGCCAATCCCGTGGCGCCTACTGGTACTAATGGCCAGCCCGTGGGCCTGAAAGACTTCCCGCGCGGCATGATCATGCGCCGGCTCAAGGTCCAGGGCGTGCTGGTGGGCAGCCGCAAGATGCTGGAAGACGCGGTCACGGCCGCCGCCACGCGCGGCGTCAAGCCGGTGATCGACCGGGTGTTCGCCTTCGACCAGGTCCCCGAGGCGCTCGCTTACATGGAAAGCGGCGGCAAGGCGGGCAAGATCGTCATCAAGGTGGCGTGAGGAACCTCACGCCACGGCCGGCGCGGCCATGGGTTTTAACGCCTGCGGCGGCGCCCGCTCGCGCAGCCGCGCCAAATCGGCGCTGGCGGCGGCGAAACGCGCCTTGACCGAGCGCATGACCTCGGCGAGCGCGCGATTGTCGTTTTGCCCAGCAAGCGCCGCGATAGCGGCGGCATCGAGCAGCGCGTGATGCGGGCTGAATTCGCGGTGGCTCCGACCCAGCGCCAGCAGCGTGCGCGCATGCGCCGCGAGATCGGGCGGCAGTGGGTTCCCCGCCCCCGTATCGATCCCGCGCGCGGCCAATTGCGCATCGAGATGCAGCGTGAAGGCGACGATCAGACTGTCATTGCGAATTTGAAACTCACTCGACGGGTCGTTGGAGAACTGTGTCAGCATGTCGGCGTTGGTCGATACTCGCAGCGCGCACCATTTGATGTAGAGGTCGGCGTCCAGCGATGGCTTGGCGAAATCGAAAAAGATCGCGTTGCGGCAACCGGGCGGCGTGGGCGCGCAGACTTGCGCCCCAATCGGCGAGATCTGAAGCTGCCGCTCGACATGGGGCAGCAACGCCAAGGCCGGGCGCGCCGAAAACCGCACCGCGCCGGCGGAATGGAACGTGCGCAAATTGAAGATCACCACATCGCCCGGCTGCGAAGGCACGTTGAACAGCTCGAAGGACGGCTGGCGGATTTTTTCGACGTCGACGTTGCCGATGCGCACGGTGCCCTTCTCAAGTTTGCGCACCTCGTTGACGTCGTTGTAAATCCGCATGCCGTCGTAGCGGATGAGGTGGCTGCCCACGGCCAGCTTGAGCCCGCCGCTGTGGTTTTGATAATCGCGGAAGTAGGTGGCGAAGCGCCAGGCGGGATAGATTTTCTCGAAGGGCGACTGCATCGGCTCGTGGACATTGAGCGGCGTGCCGCGCGCGTCGCAATGAAAGTCGGTGAAGGGCTTGTGGGTGTTGTCGCCGGGCGTCGCCTCGTAGAGCAGGTTGGTCTGGCGATAATACACGAGGTCGTCGCCCATCAGCGCGTGGGCCAAACCCAGCACGCGCGTGTCGGTCATCAGCGGGCGCAGGGACGGCACGGAATACAGATCCGGCAGCCTGCCGCCGCGCGCGCGATGCTCGGCGGCCAGTTGGTTCTCGAGCGCCTCGGCCTCGGCGCGCGTGAACAACCCGCGCACCAGGCAGAATCCGAATTGCTCGGCGATCTGCTTCACCGCCGTGGGATCGTTGCCGCTGATGTAGTGGATCGACATGGGAGCGTTGGGCCTCGCTGGTCTCGGATCGCGCCACGCTGGGGGCGCCGAGTTTTTTAGGCCAACTCCACCGGTGCGGTAAATGGCGGCGGTTGCAGTCCAAATGTCACGAAGCTTGCGCATGTTGCTCTAAATTCCCTGGTAACAGGGTAATTTACTGCGAATAAGTGCAAGGTCACTGGACATGACCCTCCCAAGTAGCCCAGCTTTCCGCCGATTCTTGAACTTATCTGCTCGTGCAGCTCTGCTCCAAACAGGGAAATATCAGCGAATAGGCCAAGCCCCGATTAAAGTATTGAAAATTCTATGGATTTTTGACTTCTTGAGTTTCGGGCCGAATAAAATAGGGAATTTAGCGACGGAACAGATCGCTGGGCAGATTGACGATGAATTCTTTCGAGTGCTCGACGTGTCGCTTCATCTCTCGTTCGGCCACCGATTCGTTGCCAGCTAGCACTCCGGCAATGATTTTCTGGTGGCCCTGAAATGAATCTTGCATCTGCTCTAGGTCAATAAGGGCACGAAACTGAAAGCGCAGGATCGGCGTTTGAAGTTGCCGGACAAGCGGCTCCAAGTGTGGATTGCCGCTGGCTTGGACCAAAGCGTCATGAAATTCATGATTGAGTGCGACATAGTCCTGGCTGCGGCCCTTCTTCATTGCCAGCTGCATCGCGATTCGCAACTCAACAAGTGTCCGTCGCAGCGCGGGGTTCTGTTTGATATTGCGTGCCGCAAGCCGAGCCGCGAGGCCTTCGAGAACACTGCGTGTCTCAAACAGTGATAAAACCTCGTCCCGACTCATCTGACGAACGCGGGCGCCTTTATGATGCTCAATTTCGAGAAGACCCTCGGCCGATAATCTCCGCATCGCTTCTCGAACTGAACTGCGGCTGACCTTGAGGTCGGCAGTGATGTCGGCCTCGATCAAGCGCTGACCGGCCATGAAACGGCCCGACGAAATTCCTGACCTGATCGAATCAACCACCCGCTCGACTGCGCTGAGAGTGACCTTGCCCGTCTTTTTGCCTGATGAAGCCATGAGCGCGAATAAAACCTGATTTAGGAGCAATAGTGATTTCGGATACCTTACCAAGGTGCTGCGGCAAATGTAAAAAAGTTCGCCTGGTAACGTAGCTGGCAGTATTAGTTGGATATCAGCTTGCGTCCGCCCACAACGTCCTCAGGCAGCGCACTGGGGGGAGTGTAGTGGGCGGGAGCAGGCTCACCTGCGGCCTTGCGTTCAAGCGCCATTGCCGGCGTCTCGAGCACTTTGGCGGCTTCTAAGCCCTCGTTACGGTTCAGCGGAAAGGGGCCAGGCTGGTTTGGCGGGGGCATCATGTTGGCATGGTAGTAGGCTATTTTTTGCGCCCCTTGCAGCCGAGCCGTCTTTCCCGGACCAAGCCCTCGGTGATTGGTTCCCTTGCTTGGCCTGACCGTCCGCCACGGCAGACCCTGACCACCAAGAATTTCAAAGTCGCTCCACCAGGTCTTCACCGGATTGATGAGGCCATGGCCGATCCAGTCGTCAAGGATGGGGATCCATTTGCGGAACCACGGCAACTTGACGGCGGCCCAGACGGCGATGCGGTACGCCAAAATGCCCTCGTGATTGAACGGGCAGACTTTGATGCAGCGGCCGCAACTTGAACCCTTGGCGTTGGTCAACCGATAGCGGGTGCATCGCTCGACATCGGGCTTCCAGATTTCGTATCCGTTGAATATCACCTTGTCGCCAAATGATATCGCCGTGCACGGGCACTCGCGCGCGCATTTCATGCAGCTGTTGCAGATCTGCTGTAGGCCGAAATCAACAGCCCCGTCATGGGCCAAGGGCATGTCGGTCGTGACGATGGCGGATTTGAACCGAGGACCAATGAAAGGATTGAGAATGACCTCGCCAATGCGGCTGAGTTCGCCAATACCACACAGAAGCAAAAGAGGCGTATGCAAGACTTGGCTATCGACATTGGAATGAGCGCGGGCGTTATAGCCCAGCGAACGTAATTGCCTGGCCACCAGGCCCGCAATCTCTGCGCCACGCATATAGGCGCGTGAGGATTGCGACCCGCTGATCCAATCATCGCCGCTGGAACCTTCCATGGTCTCCTGACCCTGATCGACGGCGATGACGATCGCGTGGGGATGGTGCCGGATAATTGGCTCACCGCGCTTATCGTGCGAGTACCAGACGTAGCGCGGCGCCGGGCCTATGCCGACAAGATCGGCACCAAGATGATGACACAGCGCTTTTACGGCCTTGGCATTCTCTGCCGGGTCGAGTGAACCCTGAGCGACTGCGGCGGGAGGACCATCCTGATGGGCGACCGCGGCATCGAGAACTGGGCGGATCGCCATGGCCAGTGGATGCTTACGGACAAACCGAAAAACCTCCGTTTGGGCCTTCTCTCCCAAATCGCCGTGGGCCGCGCGGGCATAGAAGAGCGCACGAGCCGAGACCTGCGGGACTTCGTCATCAAAAATTTGAGTCGTGGGACGCGCCACTCGCCTAATTTTACCGACAGGATAACGTCCTAGATGTGCGGCGCTGCGACCAAGGTGCCACCGCTCAAACCATGAGGTTGTGCCGCCCCACCCAATTGCATAACGCCAGTCGCGACGCGCGACCTGGCCGGCGTTAGGCGCCAGCGGTAAGTCGTCTTCCACAACGAGGTTAGTGGTGACCGCCGCAAGTATGAAATCGGTGCCCAGAAAAGGATTAATAAGCCTCCCCTGCTGATCTAATCGGGCGAGTCCTGTGCTCTTGGCTGCAACCGCCAATTCGATGTCAGTGCGGCCCAGCGTATGAGCTTGGGCATCATGACCAAGCGCCCGAATATACCCCGCGATAATCGACGCGATTTGCGCGACGCGGACCTGGGCGCCCGCTGAATGAGCCCCCACCAGCCATTTCTCCGCCAACGTGCCGCCAAGCGCAGCGCGACCTGGCTCCACGGCAAATACAAATGCGTATTTGTGCGTGGGCACAAGAAGCTCGCCGCCGGCTGATGTTGCATACCATGCATCAACATCTATCGGCCCGGACGACACAATGGCCGCGTCGAGGAAGTATGCGGTCGATTTGACTTCGCGTGTGAACTTAATGGGATCGCCGGTTAGATCACCGGTCTCAGCGATGAAAACTTCGCCGGTCGTAAGTTTGTCGTAAAGTGCTGCGTAGAACGCACCAACAGCTGCAAAGCCAGATAAGGATCCTTTAGGTTTTGACGCGCGTTCAGGGCGCAAACGTGCGACATGAAGCTTCTTACGGGGCAGCCTCGGCAACCGCTCCATCGGAAACGGACCTAAGTAAACCGGCCGGGCACGGTTTGAGAATAAGCGCATCGCGATATTCTATATGAGTCTGATGCATCCGTTATGGCGTGCAGGTGGACTGCGGGTCACGCAACGCGACAAGCGACACGCGAATCTTGACAGGATTGCCCACCACCTCGGTTGCAGGCCAACCCAGGCCGAAATCAAGACGATTGATCGCTGTCTCCCCCGTCATCTCGGTTCGCGCGCCTGTGGTCTTGAGCTTGAAGCGCAGCGGAACAGGCAAGGTTTGACCGCGCAGGGTTAGAGAACCCTTGGCAGTAAACTCACCTGGCGCGAAGGGAATGAACTCCGAAACGGCATAGACGGCTTGTGGAAATCGCTCGACATCGAACCAGTCCGCCTTCTTGACCTCGGCATCTCGTTCCTCGAATTGAGTGTCGACCGTGCTGAGCGGTACGGTGACCCTAGCTTGGCCCTGATCTGGCTGAGCCGGATCAAAATCGATGTGCGCATCGAACGAACCAAAGCGGCCGGTAAACTCCGCACCTTGCATCGAGGCCACAAATTCAATGACGCTTTGTGACTGATCGACTCGCCAGAGGCAGGAGGCCCGAGCAGGAATTACCGTCAGACCATACATCAATAGGGACACAACGAGCAGTTTCCGGGTCATGACGCAGCGCTCCAGATTTTTCTCGGCAACATGCGCCGGATTGTCCCGTCGCCGCGCAGGATATGCCGCACAGCACCGGCGACATGAACGACAACGAGCCCGGCCAGAAGGGCGGCCGATACGGCATGAGCGGCCTTCAGGGTGGCGCGCAATTCGCGATCAGGAGGGACAAGGTCAGGCAGCGTCACCAGACCGAAGATCGAGACGGGCGTATTGGAGGCCGAGGCCATCATCCAGCCCGTCATTGGCACTGCAGTTAGGGTCGCATACAGTAAAACATGGACGACTTTTGCGGCTCGAATATCCAGCGCCTGTCCAGACAGGGCGGGCGGGATACAGATGAGACGCCACGCCCAACGAGCGAGAGCCAATCCCAACAGAATGACGCCGAACGATTTATGCCTGCCGTACCAAAGGAACTGGTCGAGTCCGATCGGCATACGGGTCATCGCGAGGCCGATGGCGGCTTGAGCCGGCAATAAAAGCACCATCAGCCAATGCAACGACATCGCCACTTTGCCGTAGCGTATATCACCGTCGAAGGACTCCGGCATCGTCGGGCGCATTGGGCTTTGGTCACTTCCGCAACGCGGCGGCTGGAATCTTGCTTTTCTCCATCGCCTCGATCTCAAGACGAATTGTTATGTCGTCGCCGATGAACTCCGGGCGATACGTCAAGCCAAAGTCCTTACGGTCGATCAGGCCGGTGGCGGACAAACCCAGGGTGGGGATCTTGTAGAAAGGATGTGGGCCGCTGTAGTTCAACGTCACATCAAGCGTGACCGGCTTGGTAATGCCCATCAGGGTCAGGTTGCCGGTGAGTTTTCCGGTTTTCTCTCCGGTTCGTACAACCGATGTGCTGTTGAACGTCAACGTCGGGAACTCATTGACCCGGAAAAAATCCTTCCCGCGCAGACGCTCATTAAGTTCTTGATGATCCATATCGACGCTTGCTGCATCGATAGTCACTGTGACGCGGCCAGCTTCGGGCTTAGCCGGGTCGAATTCGATTTCGCCGTCAAAGGTATGAAACTGACCAAGAAACTGTGAAAGCCCCTCGTGAGGAACAAAGAATATGATTCGCGAGTGAGCCTTATCGAAGGCGTAGGTTTCTGCACGCACCGCCACGATTTCGGCATACCCAATGATCAAGCCGAAGCCGGCCGCCAACCATCGTGGCGCCCGCCTCGCGTGCCGACGTTGCTTCCTCCTCATGTCTGACGAAGCCACCCTTAGAAGGCCCTGCCGAGTGTGATGCCCCATTCTGCGGGGGTTCCATAGTACGCGAGAGTGTATCCGAACGCCGCGTTGGTAAACCCAGCGACACGATAACGCTCATCCGTCAGGTTGGTGCCGAACGCCGAGAGCTTCCAAAGTTTGTCTTCTGTTTCATAGGTAATCCGCGCATTCAGCAGAACGTAACCGTTCTCGGCAGACACAAACTCGGTTCGTGTCGTGGAACCGAAGAATACGCCGCCGTTGGCGATTTCATTGTAGTACTTGCCCTGATGCGACAGGTCGAGCCGCGTCGTCAGCGTTGCGCCATTGGCCATATCAAAGCGGTACTGAGCGCCTGCGGCCGCTGTCCACTTGGGAACATTGGGCGGACGATCAGTGACCGGAAACGGATTACCCACAGGCACTTCCTTGAAGCGGTTATTGGTATAGCTCAGGCTGCCCGAGAACTCGAGATTGGCGTTGGGTGCAGCGATCGCCTCGAACTCGAAGCCGTCGATCTTGGCTTTTCCGGCGTTGATCGTTACCGAAACAGGAACCGCCGTGACCGGATCGACGCGATTGTTGGTGACTTGCAAGTTTTTGTAGTCGGCGGTGTAGGCTGCACCGTTGAATCGCAACGTCCGATCAAATAAGTCGAGCTTGAAGCCCGCTTCATAGGAGTTGAGGGTTTCCGGAAGAAACGCGTTGGGCACGCCGATATTGTTGATCGGACGACCATCGAACCCGCCGCTGGTGAAGCCCTTTGAGTAAGAAACGTAAAGCAGTGCATTTTCGTTTGCCTTGAAGTCGATGCTCGCTTTGGGTGTCCAACTGGTCCAACTGTTCGTCGCAGTGATAACCGCGCCGGCCGGCAGTACGGCGTTTCCAGGACCGCGATAAATAGAGATTTGCCGGTTCTTCAAGTAACTGAGCTGATCAGCCTTTTTTTCTTCATAACTGATGCGGGTTCCGCCGCTCAGGCTGAGTTGATCCGTCAGATCAAAGCTCAGGTGCGTGTATCCCGCCCAATTGGTCGTTTTTTGGAGCGTGACCGTGACATTTTCGAAATCTGTCGTGCGCGTCGCCGCGAACAGGCCCACCTGGAACTGGCGGTCGAACTCGGTCTTGCTGTTCTCCCGCATGAAAAAGCCGCCGAGAACCCAGTCCAGACGATCGTCAAAGCCGCCGCCTGTTAACTGCAGTTCTTGGGTGAGCTGATTTTGTTTCACGAACCGGGTTTGGTCGAGCAGTTTGAATGCGGTCGTGTCCTGATCGACGCCGAAGGTTGTGTCCTGATTGCGATAGGCAGTGGTTGATTTCAGATTGACTTCACCAAGCGTCCAGGTTGCGATGCCGCTGACGCCATAAAGATCCATGTCGTTGCGGCTGTCACCGGTCGTAAACGAGTCAAACTTGCTTGGCGCGATCAAAGCCGCATTGAAAGGCTTGTTGTTCTCAACCAGGCGCAGATATGTCAGCAACGGTGACGTCGGCGCAATAGGGTAAAGCTGCTCGAGATGAACCGGGCGCGTGTTCTCCCGCCGACGCGTGCCATCCAACGTGGCGTAGAAACTGAAGTCATCGGAGCCATAGGCATTGATCGCCAATCTCCCCGAAAGAGCGTTGCGATTTCCAAATTCCGTGCCGTCGGTCAGGCCTTTCCCGAAGCCACTACCGTTCAGCGTGACTAGATTAACCGACGCGGCGAGTGAGTCGGCGATGATCGGAAACTCAGCGTCAAGTTTGCCGTCAATACGTTCGAAGCGACCCGTAGTCACTTCGAGCCTGCCGTTTGTGTCTCCGGTGGGACGGCGAGTGCTGACGCTGATGGCTCCGCCGACAGAGTTACGGCCGAATAGCGTGCCTTGCGGGCCGCGCGAGATTTCGATTTGTTCGATTCCCGACGTATCAAGCAAATTTCCGACCGAGCGAGCGATATAGACTCCGTCCAAGTATAAGGCGACGCGCGGATCGTATGTCGGAATGTTATCGACTTGCCCGATGCCGCGCATGAAGAAGTGAACGTTGTTATTGCCGCCCGCAAAGCCAGGGGTTTGATGCAGGCTGGGCGTGAAGCTGGCAATATCGGAGATATCACGAACGTTGCGCGCCTCAAGATCCTCAGCCTTGAAAGCAGTGATGGCGATTGGAGTCTGCTGAATATTTTCCGCCCGTTTGCGCGCCGTGACGATAATTTCTTCTACCTGGGCACGAGCCGCAACAGGCGTCAATGCGCCAAGGATCGCATAACAAGAAAGAAACACGCGTTTGCGGTTTAACCTGGCTATTTCATGATTCGCGTGAGGCTTCGTACGATTCCTATTTTTAGTCATGATGTTTCCTCCCCAGAAATACATCGGTGAAGTTCGTGGTTCCTAGTCGTTCGCGTTGGCCTGTCCGACACTCCTGCGATAAGATTTGATGCCGACGATCATCAGTACGGCGCCGGCTGTGCCTGTAATGGACATGAGTGTCAGGAGCGACAGGTTGATTGCATTCTGATCGCCGAACACATGGTCGGTGATCAGACCGACGCCAAATGGCCCGAGCGAGTTCGTGATTAGCCCTACAAGGAACGTATAGATCGCCCCTATTCGCGCCCTCATGCGGTTGGGTGATATCTCGTTGATGCAAGCGAGAGACGTGACCGCGGGCATCAATAGAAAGAACGAAGCCGCCGTCATGCCGGCCATCGCCAACTGAGGCGTTGGCATGACCATGGCGATACAACCGAATACATTAAGCCCGATGCCGCCGATCAGGCAGGTGAGATAAGTTGCAACTTTTGCTCCACGGGCGCGCGCAGCATCGGCGATCATTCCACTCGCCACTGCGCCGAGAATGCTGGCAATGCCTCCGGTGAGTCCGTAGGTAATGCTTGTCTGTGCCGCATCCCAGCCATGCACGCGCTCAAACATGGTCGGCAGCCAATTCATGAGGCTATAGCCGCCGGTCAGAAGTAAGGGCGCTCCGATGCCCTGGCAAACGAAAGTTCGCCAGTTCGAGCGCATGAAGACTCTAAATTCAGGCCAGGATGCGCTGGTGGCCGCTTTTGCATGCACGGCGCCGCGACGTTCCGGCTCCCGCATCGTGAAATAAATCAGACCGGCCAATAAGACTCCCGGCAAGCCAACGATGATGAAGGTTGCTTGCCAAGCCTCCACGGGGCCGATCAGCGGTAACGTGATTTCATCAAGACTCCGCAGCCATTGAACAATTTTCCCGCCGACGAGAAATGCGAAGGTCGCGCCGGCCGCGCCGGCCATGATGTAGAGGCCGAAGGCTCGCGCCCGGCGCTGCGGCGGAAAATAGTCGCCGATCAAGGATGTCGATGCGGGGTGCAGCACGGCCTCGCCGATTCCGACACCAGCGCGCGCGAGGAATAATTGTATAAAATTTGTGGCGAGACCGCATGCGGCGGTCATCAGGCTCCAAAGCGTCATGCCGACGACGATGAGATTGCGACGGCTCCATCGATCGCCGATGTAGCCCGCCGGCAAAGCGAACACCGTATAGCTGACTCCGAAGGCGATGCCGCTGATGAGCCCGATCTCGGTATCGCTCAGATTTAAATTATTCTGGATTGGAACAATCAGGAGGCCGAGTATGATTCTGTCGGCAAAGGCGACGAGATAAGAAAGATTAAGAAGGACAATCACGTACCAGGCATAGGCGGGATTCGGCCACGAGGTTGCGCTGGCGCTCGCGGCCGCCGTGTGATTCGTATTTGCGACTGCCACGTTCATTGACGTTAGGCCGCCTGGTCTCGCGAGGGCGCCTGTGGAGCGGCCGAGGCCGCTTGGCGGCTAAACTCGGGCAGTTCGAACACATACAACTGCGTATTTTCTTCCACGCTCAGGCGTATTTTTTCACCAGCCGCGAGCTGAATAGCGCTGCCGGATTTGTAAGCGTGTGAAGCCACAGATCCATTGCCGGAATCGACGTACAGCAGAGTTTTATGCCGCTCGTTACCGAGCGCCACGCCAGCTCCTTGGGCACAGAACAGCGTCTTGACCGCCAACCCTCGTTCATTCAAGCGCCCCATGTCTTTCTCGGTGACTCCGGGGCCAGCCGTAAGACCAGCCATGCCGGCCGGATCAAAGATGACGGGAAGCTCAAAACGTGGGCGGGGATAGACTAAGGTCCGTTTGAAATTGAATTCCCACACCGCCTGGTAAGCATCGCGATTATGCTTTTTCCCGTCGGCGTCGATCCAAGTATAGACGCCGTCCGTAAAGCTGCCGCCCCTTGCCGTCAGCGCGGCAATGCCGTCTGCCAATTGCCGGGCGCTCATATAACCCTCACCGCTGGCGCCTCCGCACTGGAGCAATAGCGTCAGGTTTTGATTGATGCCTCGTTGGGTGTAGTAGGTGCCTTCACAGAAATAGCCGATCGTTCCTTGCCGCTGGGGCCGATCGGGCGCCCATTCGAAGTCGCCGCCCAACATCACGCGAATCTGATCGAAGTTATGTCGGTGTCGTGGCGCATGATATTCCGGGCCGATATCAAGTAGGGCCAGTTCGAAATTATCCGGGCTGCCCTCCTCACCTTTTAGCAAAGAGATAAAACTGATCCCGCCCGGGCGGTGAGGCGAAGAACCGCGCTTTTCGGCAGTTTCGGCGTGGACGATAATCATGCCCTTCCCCGGTCACGATACTTTGATACGCGAAGATCAGTGATTTGCTGACCAGTTCACAGTCCTGCAATATTGTTTGTCTGTCAAGCTTGTCGGACAATTAGTCTGTCGTAGATCTTGCTTGCCCCGGCTTAACTCGCAAAAGGCCAAATTGATGACCCGGACGTCACGACAGGACTTACAAAGCGTGCGCGATAACGCGTCTGACTGGACGCTGTTTACACCGACGGTGGTTGGTCGCCGTGAAGTAAAGAATCGCATGGTCTATCCCGCCGTCGTCACCAACAGGGCCATCGGCAACCGGATTACCAAGGAATTGATTGATTACTACGTGGCGCGGGCGGACGGCGGCACCGGTTTGATCGTCTCGGAACCGATGTCGGTGCATGACACATCTACTACGTCCGGTGGTATCGTGGCCGGCTACGATCCAAGCAACGCCGATGGTCTGAAGCGCTGGGCCGAAGTGGTTGAAGCGCAAGATTGCCGCCTCGTGGCTCAGATTTTTCATCTCGGGCGACACCACGTCACATCGGCAGGCCGTGTCTCGTTGGCCCCGACCGCCGGCGTGGATCCAGCCAGTTGGGCGGTGCCGCACCGTATGTCGACGGCAGAAGTTCGCATGATGATCTCAGCCTTCGTCGATATGGCGCTGCGTTTGAAGAAATTCGGCTGGTCGGGCGTGGAACTTCACGGCGCTCAAGGGTTTCTCATTTTGCAGTTTCTCTCTCCGGCCAATGATCGTGACGACGATTACGGCGGCGACCTAGCCGGGCGCTTACGGTTCGTAAAGGAAATCGCGGCGGGGATACGGCAATCATGCGGGCATGATTTCATTGTCGGGCTGAAGCTGCCCTCGGACGAAGGATTGGGACAGCAAGGCTTGGATCGGGCGGCCGCATTGGCTGTTGTAGAGTCGCTGGCCAACGCCAATCTGATCGACATGTTTGCCTTCGGGCGGGGCGGCCCTGGCCCGACGTTCGATCAGCACGTGCCCGACATGACATTTCCTCCTGCGCCGTTTGTGCTCGAATTGCCCGCTCTGAAGTCAGCTGCGGCAAGCGCAAAAGTCATCGGTCTTGGGCGCATTTCAAGCGCGGAGCTGGCCGAATCAATGCTCCGCCGAGGCGACTGTGACTTGATTGGTTTGGCGCGCCCGTTGATTGCCGACCCGGCTTGGCCGCAGAAGGTGCGCAGAGGTCACCATGCACGAATACGACCCTGCATCTACTGCAACGTTTGCTGGGCGCAACTACCCAAAGGCCAACCTATCGCCTGCGTCGTCAACCCCCATCTCGACTATAAAGACGAAACGATATGGATGTCGGCTCAGTCGGCGAGCCGGCGGCGCATTGCCGTGGTGGGCGGAGGGCCCGCGGGGCTTGAAGCCGCGTGGACTGCTGCGGCCCTTGGTCATGACGTTACGCTCTTCGAGTCGGCCCAAGAGCTTGGGGGACGCAGTGTTTGGTTGTCGCGTCTTCCGGGGCAAAACGACATGAGCCGCCTCCTCGAATATCAAATTGGTGCCATTGCGAGGTATGGCGTCAAAACCATTTTGGGCAATCGTGTGGACGCGGAGCACTTGAAGTCCAGTCGATTCGACCTCGTCGTATTGGCGACGGGCTCGCGATTTGTCTCACCTAAAGAACTCATTGCTGCCCACAGAGTCGGCGTCGAAGATATCGTCAGTGCGACCCTGAACATCACCCCAAAGCCGCGCCGAAAGAAGGGCCGAATCGTTCTGTTCGACCAGACCCAGACGGAATCAGTCTATGCCGCGGCCGAGGTCTTGGCCGAGATGTGCGAGCAACTCGTCATTCTTTCGCAACGCGCCACGATTGGAACGGAAAGCCCGTTGATTTCGATTCCGGGAATTATGCGCCGTATTCGAAAATGCAAGATCAAGTTCCACGGCTACGCGATACCTATATCATTTAATAACCGTGTACTGACTTGGCGCGACTCGATTCACGGCAAACTACATAAAATCAGGAATACGGCCCGTGTCGTTTACGCGACGCCGCGCGTCGCGGCGGATGAGTTGCATGACGCCTTGGCTGCACTTGGGGTGCCAACAATTCTCATCGGCGACGCCAAGGCGCCGCGAAACTTATTGACAGCTGTTCATGACGGACATTTTGCTGCCGTTCATGCCGAAGCGACGATTGAGGAATTTCCCGGTCGTGGCGCCTTCGTCCGCACCGGAGGCCCGACCCGATGAATGCCGCGTCTGACGCTTTCAGGTGGCGCATTGTTGGCGCCGCTGCGGTCGGTCTATCCTGCAGCGGTCTGCCGATCATTCTGGCCACGTTCGGGGTTTTTTTGACTCCGCTCTCTGCGGCGTTCGGTTGGTCGCGGGCCGAGATCTCAGGCGCGTTGACCGCGCATGTGTTGGTGCTTGTGGTCGCATTCCCGCTGGTTGGGCGAATGATCGATAGGTTCGGCGCCCGCCGCGCAATCCTCGGTGGATACGTTGGCCTCGGCGCGACGGTCGCAGCCATCGGAATGTTCGCGAACTCGCTGACGTCGCTATATATACTTTACGCTGCCGCTGCTATTTCGGGCGCATGCGCTTCACCGGTCGCTTTTACACGCGTCATCACGCGCTGGTTCACCGAGCGGCGTGGCTTCGCGTTGGGCGTCGCCCTCGCGGGCCTGGGTCTAGGCAGCGCAATCATGCCCGCCATTACTCAAACTCTGATTGCTCTTGACGGGTGGCGCGTAGCTTACATCGGCTTGGGGGCATTATCGTTCATTGTCGGCGTTGCAGTCACCGCGGCCTTTATTCGCGACGAGCCGGCCCTGGCGGATCATGAAGCGACACGCAGCGAGCGTTACCCTGCCGCCGACACAAAGGCACATCAAGCAATCCTCCCAACATTTCTGCAAGACCGCAAGGTCATCGTGATGGCTGCCACCTTCCTTCTGATAGGCTTGGGATACACGGGCATTTCTGTCCATATGGTGCCGCTATTGATCGGCCGCGGCTACTCGCCGGCCTTTGCAACGACTGTGCCGTTTATTGCGGGGCTCGCAGTCGTCGTGGGGCGACTTGCATCAGGCTGGTTCTTGGATCGGGTGTTTGCGCCGTATGTCGGAATCGTTGCCGTGCTTGCAACGGCCACGGGCTGCGTATTGGTCGGATCGGGACCGAACACGCCGACAATCTTTCTCGGCGCCGTGCTGCTAGGACTATCGGCCGGAACAGAGATCGACGTCATGGCTTATTTGGTCGGTCGATATTTTGATCTCCACCGGTTTGGCGCGATCTCAGGCCTGTTGAATAGCGCTTATTTTGTCGGCGTTGCCATAGGGCCGATTTCGGTAGGTATGATCAGCGATACACAGGCAGGTTACATTGGAGCCGTTCCGTTTCTAGTCGTTGCCCTGCTCATCGCCGCAGCATTGTTCAAGAGACTACCGAAGTACGACTCACATCCCCATCATGCTACCCGACAATAAGTCGTTCTCGACTTGCGACGTGTTTCTGACTTGGCGTGTTTCGGCCGGCTGGGACGCTTTTTCCGGCGCATCACCCGAGCGGCCTCCACAGCGCGAACTCTAGGGCCGGCCGTTCGCGCGCGTATGGACGGCTATTGTCTCATTACGTACGACATTATTGTCCGACAACATGGCGTCGATGTCTTGCGCCGGCGAGCGTTTTGCAGCACCTTTGTCGATCTTAGGGGAGGCCTTCATGAAGCAACTCGCAATAGCCGCACTGTTCGGTTTTGTCGCCTTATCTTGCGCTTATCCTGTCGAGGCCCAGGTTGAGAAGCGCGCCATCGTCAACCCCGACCTATCGCCCGCCAGTCAATTGTCTCGCGCCATTCTGGTGAAGGGCGGGCAGACTCTGTACATCGGCGGCCAAGTCGCCTCGACAGGGATGAAAGCCTGGACGCCGGGCGACCCCAAACCCACCGATGATTCGGCCGTCGTCGGGCGCGGAGACTTCACAAAGCAGGCCGAACACGTCTTCAAGCGCATCGAGACCTTGCTCACACATGCGGGCGGAACATATGACGATGTCGTGAAGATGACGATGTATCTGCCCGACATGAAAAACTACCCGACGCTGCGCGGAATTCGAAATCGCTACATGACAGGCCCCGTCCCGGCCGTCATGACGGTCGTCGGCGTAAAAGAACTCTCCCACCCCGACTTCATGCTGGAAATCGAAGTCATCGCGGTGATTCCTGAGAAACAGAGCCGATAAAGAGTATGGAGCAGACCGATGAGAGCGTTTTTGATTGCTGCCCTGTTGCTGCTTTTGCCGCACCTTGCGCTGGCGGAGGCCGCGTTGGTAACCGGGGCCAATGCCGGTATCGGGCTGGAGTTCGCCAAGCAATATGCGGCTCAGGGTTGGACAGTGATTGCCACGCACCGTCGTGACGCCATGCCGGACAGCCTAAAGGAGCTGACGGCAAAGTTTCCCGCTAAGGTGCTCGTTGAACGCCTTGATGTTCAGGACAACGCCGCTATCGATGCGTTGGCTAAGAAATACAGAAGCTTGGCCATAGACGTGTTGTTGAACAATGCCGCTTTGGCGGGAAGCCAGATTTACGGCGATCAACAAAAATTCGGCAGCCTGAATTACGAACTGTTTGATCGCTTTATGCACACCAATGCGCAAGGGCCGCTGAAGATGTCTGAGGCATTTCTTGAGAACGTAAAGCGAAGCAAGTTGAAGCGAATTGTCGTGATCTCGTCGCGGTCCGGCTCGCTCGGCGACGGCGTCAGCGGAACGCCCGGAGGAGTGTTTTATCGCATCAGCAAGGCGGCCACCAACATGGCGATGGTGAATGTTGCTGCGTCGGTTAAAGCCGATGGTGTTTTAGTGGGCATCTTTCACCCCGGCAGCGTGGCGACTGAACGCATGGCCGATCTCGACCTGCCTCAAGAAACCCGTGCCCACCTCATGCCGCCGAGCGAAAGCGTTGCAAGCATGATCCGTGTGATTGCGGGCCTGACGCCGGACAAGAGCGGCGTGTTCCTGAATTGGAAAGGTGATGTTATTCCCTGGTAAACAGCGGCACTGAATGCTGCGCGCCATAACTCTTCGTTACTGGACACGCTCGTGACTCACTGCTTGAGCACGCAATCGTGGTGACACGGGAACTGATTCATTTCGCGTCGGAGACGGCGGGTTGAGTACCGCGATTTTTCTCTGACTCTGTGCTCCAGGGAGCTGCACAGGCCGTGCAAAAGCCCGCTGTTTGCGGGCTTTATAAGCCATTGATTTGGAATGATAAAGTGGCTTCAGAGTGGGTGGCGGCGGTTGTAGTCGGAATCGCAAGAAGCTCCGTGAAATTGCTCCAAATTCCCTGCTAACAGGGAAATCTACTGGGAATAACTGCAGGGTCCCAGGACATGACCCGCCCGAATAGCCCAGATTTCCGCCGTTTCTTGCGCTTTTCGACTCGGACCGCGCTGCTCCAAACAGGGAATTATCAGCGAATAGGGCTAACCGCTTTTAATATATTGAAAATCCTTTGATTTCTGAGAGTTCTTGAATTTCAAGCTAACTGAAACAGGGAATTCGCGACCGCTGCGACGACAAACAATTTGAGGCGGCCGGTAGACGGCTCGGCGCTCGAAACGGCCCCGTTTACCCGGGGCCGTTCCGCATTTATCTCCTTAAGTTTCAGAAAGAGCCTTTCTCGCAAGCTCTAATGCGTCATGTGCGCGCGTTTCCGGAGAAGCTAGGTGGTCTGGATGCAAGAACCAGTCGCCGCCGATTTCTTCCCAGCTAACGCCTGCGACCGGCATCAACACACCGATTACCGATGACAACATGCGTTCGATAAGTCGGACATTCTTGCGATTTCTGAAGGCCCACTCGCCATCTTCAGTCTGCAGATCCAATCGTCCAATCAAGGTGGCGAAAAGACCAAGTTGTGCCATAGCGCCTGCAAATGATTTCGCGCGACCCAAACCTTGATGTTTCTGATTTGGTTCATTAGTGCCTCCTCATGTAGGGTTTGAGTTGCCGGATCTCAGTCCGGCGAGGCAGCATCGATCTTCAATGTTTGTGTGTGAACAGATGTTATGAAGACTGAAGGTTCGACTCTACGAACCATTGTCCTCATGCCGATCGCACCCCCCACTCCTGCCCCGTCAAGGTGATTTGAACCCCTCAAATCACCCTTGTTCCGATCTGCGGGTTTTCTAGCATTCACCCATTGATTCCGATGAGGTGCAGCCATGACACAAGACAAGAAGCCCGTAACGGTCAGCCGCGAGGCGCTTTACGATCAGGTGTGGACGACGCCGGTGGACCGGCTAGCCGAAAGCTACGGCATCTCCGGTCGCGGCTTGGGAAAGATCTGCGCCCGGCTCAATATTCCCGTCCCGCCGCGCGGTTATTGGGCGCGCAAAGCCGCAGGCCAGAAGGTTGTCAAATACAAGCTGCCGGCGCGTAGCGTTGGAATCCCTGAGGAAACCCAGATCGCGCCGACGCCGCCTCCGACAGAGCCGGAAAAGCTCTCCCCGGACATGCAAACGGTCTTTGATGAACACAAGGCCTCTGAGCGTCAGATTCCGCTCGCCAAGACGCTCTCAAACCCTCACCCGTTCGTCGCCCGCTGGCTTGAAGTCAATCGCAAGGAAATCGCCGATCACCGCAATCGTGACTGGGGCTGGAAAACCGAACGCATCGACGGCACCCCGCTTCAAAAACGCCGCCTGCTGATCCTGAGTGCGCTCTTCAAGGAGATTGAGCGCGTCGGCCATCACATGAAAAAGGAAAACGACTACCAGCATAGCTTCTACGCGGAAATTCAGGGGCAGAAAGTCACGTTCGAGGTGAGCGAACGCATTCGGCAGGTCCGCCGCGAGCTGACGCCGGAGGAACGCGCATCGGGCTGGCGTGATCAAAAATGGCGTCAGGAGCAAGTCCCGACCGGCCGATTGCGGTTTAGGCTATTGGACACGTTTTGGCTGAAAGGCCTCAAGACAGACTGGATAGAGGATGACCAAACACCGCTGGAAAGCACTCTGCCGGAGATGGTCGCGGCATTGGTGACAGCCGGCGCCATGCTGGCCGAGCATGAAAAAAAGCGACGAGAAGAAGAACGCTTGCGGCAAATCGAGGAACATAAACGCTATAAGAAAGAGCAAGAGCGTAAGCGGCAAGCTGCGCGCTGGTGCCATGTGCTGGACATGACCAAGAGATGGAAACAAGCCGCGGAGGCCAGCGCGTTTCTGGATCAGCTGGAGCTTAAAGCCCGCAACGAAACCGGCGGTCAGAACCTGCCGGAAGCGTTATCCGAGTGGCTTTCCTGGGCCCGCCAAAGGATGCAGGACCACAATCCCATGAGTTATTATTTGAAAGACTTGGTGGCGCAAAATGAGTCAGTCAACGAATGGAATTACAAGCCCTAATACATTCACTTCGACGCTTTGACAGCAACTTCGATCAGCAGGCACCGATGGATATCAAACGTTCAATGCCTAGGCGACCCGAGCTCGTTAGCTTTGCCGAAGAGCTCGTTGACTAACTCATGATGACCATCCATGATTTTCTTGACCGTCAGCCCGAGCTGAGCGCCGTAACGCCTACTCATTGCATCCATAATACTAAGAATATCGTCGCCGAGGAGTTCGGCTCTTGAAGGCAGAGTGATCCGATATGAAAGCATTGCCAGGGGTCTTAAGTATCGCCGAATTCGATCGTGGCTTAACTTCTCTACAGGCGCGGTTAGGCACGCCTGAAAAAACCAATAACAAGAGGCCCAACATTCGAGAATGTCATCCGAGATTTGATCGTGTTCTTGCTGAAGATAGAGATATCGAATTGCCGGATCGGTCCCGCCAAATATCCCAAAGAGGAGGCGCCCAATTACAAAGGGCCATGTTTCGCCTCTCCCTTCTGCCGGCAGTATTCGTAACGGTGATTTTCGATCCTTCTCATGGTCGGCAGAAGGTGACCATGAAACTGCTGCAATAATCATCAGTAACGCGCGCAGCCGCAACATGTCCTGATTGCTGAGCGCTCCATTGCTTCGGCGACCCCTAATGCGCTGCCCATACGCAGCCACCGCGGAAACAATTTGCTGTTGCGTGTACCTTATCTTTGCCGATTGCTCCCTGGCTATATTTGCGGCTTCGCCTTTCGGCAAAACATCTTCGGGATCGAGCGTTTCTTCAGTTTGACCGACATCTCTTTCGGACAGATCCTTTTCGTCCTGCAGGTCGAACGCGCCTTCCGGCACCTGTTCGTTTTCCTGGTCTCCGGGTGCCCCATTCAAACCTAAAACACGGTTAAGAAAAACTCGGACGATTGATACGTTTGCGCCGGCTATGCTGCTGTGTACATACACTGATTTTTCTAAGCGAGGGCGGCGCCCTGAAATGAACTGTTCGTAGGTCAACTTTGCAAACTGCAGCTGACCAGTATGATCATCATCGCCGCTGCGTGTTTTAGGAATTGAGATAGCTTTTCTTTCAATGTCATCGTCCGATTCAACCTTCTCAAGCACATCAAGCACTTCTAAAAGAAGAAGGCTGGCTTCGGTCTCGGCTTCGAGTTGGAATGAAGCTTTTTCAATGTCGCGAGACTGCGTTTCACGGATCGCCGCGCCTAGCCTGTCAGCCAGGGTAACGATGGCCAATTCTGAACTACTGCCATCGATGAATCTCAATTTAGCAAATGACGGTGATTTTTCGGCGCCGCTCAGCTGATAACGGCGAATCATTCCATCACTTATTGGAGATAGCTGACAAACTATTAGATCGCCCCGCTCATCCAATAATTCGATCACAGAGTTTGCCGGGTTAACTGCCGCCGGTGGATGCCAGCTCAACACATCTGCACGGCACTCGAATTTCCCAGGCAATACCCTTACTGTTTCGTCAATTATGGAGTCATCATCGATTGCTCCAGCCTTGAGCGATTCAACACTTATGATCGTTCCATCATTTAGGGCATTGTGAAGGCCTAGCGCCTCCAGAAAACTCCCGGGAGGAAAGCGTCGGTAGAGACAGGCCTCATCGTTATGGCCCGCAAATCCTGCTGTCCCTAGGGCTGCAACTGTGCAGTTGGCGCTGCCAATAAGCACATGATCGGCGCTTTTCGTCTGCGCGACTATTGCCTTGGCATGAACAAAGCGCCCCTCATTCCGGTCACCCCAGCTATAAAGCTTGATGCTTGGAAGTGCCCCTACGGCATCCTTTGGAAAGACCATCGTCTCTGGATCAATCAATATGCCAGTCTCTTGGGCCTGAAGCCTTTTGATGAGATACGAAAGCGCCTCGAGCTTCAAATCCCAATAGGGACTAAGAACCACCAATCGAGAGACTGGCCCATCTATCAGATCGGCAAAAAGATGCCCAATTCCGATCTTGCCGCCCGTAGTTAGAAATGCCGCTTGTGTTTGATTCTGGAGTTCGACAACTCCTGGTGCGGGAGTTGCTCTTCTTAGCCATGGGGCGCGTGCAAGCATCCAATCCCGTTGCGCAGCCAATCCTTTTTGGTCGGGTTGTACAAGTGATGATACAAAATTCCACGCACTCGCAATTAACCGCTGCTCACTCGAGTCTTTATCGTCGCAGACAATCGCTTCTACCAGCTCAAGATTCCCTGCGAGCCCAGCAGCGGTGATATTCGCCGACCCGACAATCAGACGGCCACCCGTACGCCCAATTTGCAGGAATATCTTAGGGTGAAATGCACCTAAAGAGTTTTTGCCTTCAATCCCATATAGCTTCCCAGCATGCTGCGGGAGCGCAGAGGCTCCCCCCAATGCATACCCAAGCATTCGGCTGTCAGCCAAAACCATATTGTTGCGGCAGCCGGCTCCCCGCAGCCGCGGCAGAACGATCGTCTCATAGGCATCGAAGTCGATCGCAAACGTTGTAGCCACACTTGTGTGATAGCTTTTGTCGGCAAACCGCTCGTAGAGCTTCATACGTTACTCGCCAATCGCGTTCCATTTGGGGTCAGCCCTTGACCGTCGATGAGGTGAATATCTCGTAAGAATGTAATAGTTGGACCAAGCCTAGGGTTCGTGAAGACAGGCCCGTCTTTGTCCTTCAATCTGATTCGACCATTATCCATCTCGATCAGAAAAGTGTAGTCTTGCTGAGAGCGGAGTTTGCGCATGGCCACCCAGAGATGTCGCCGCACCACACGTTCCTCAATGATTTTGCCGAGAACGGTGCTGAATTCTTCTTTCCTGTTCCGCTCTAAAAATCGAATCTCCGTCAGCAACGAACGAAAGTGTTCCTGATCGAATCGGCTAAACTCCGCAGCTAATTCATTGGTCTTTTGCAGGGCGCGCTTGTGCAGAATCGCCAGAAGCCTAATCGCGTTCCAGGCGGTTTCTGGCGTACAAAAGGTTGCGTCACCTCGATCAGCATTTCGTAAGATTTTCCGCGACAGTGACCATTCAGATTCTGAATTGTCATCGGCATATGAATTTTCTGCGGGCTCTACAACTTCAAGAAATGCGCCCCAGCTCATCGGTTTTTGTTTTATCTCTCCAACGATCTGGGCCACACAACTGGTGATCAATTGCTCAAATCGAAGTCCCGTGGGAAATGTTCCGAGGTAGTCCAGCGCAAACTTCAGCAAAGTTTCGAGACAGACGTGACAAAGATCGTTGGCCTGATAGATCCACCATCTTTGGCGTTGTGACTCCATGGCTGGCGGGAGCGGGAGTAACGTGCGCCCTACGTTGTCGTAGCCTGCATATAAAATCCAACGCACCTCGTCGGGTTTGGATTCACGACCTAAGAGTTCCGTTATTTTTAGAATTAACAAAATGCTGAGTCGACGAGATATCATGGCCAAGTCAACGGAATCCGCTGACCCCAACAGCAAGGCCTCATAATTATCTCTTTCGTTGCTTGTTCTGTTGATCTCTGACGGGGCCAGCACGGCGAGATCATCGAGTTCGCTCAAATTCACCTTTCCACGCTGTATTATTCGATAAAAGCTCGCCGCCTTTGGGCCCAGAGCCTGCTCAAAAGCGAGCGCGAGGGGCTCTCCTAGGTTTTTAGATAGAAGCGGAATATCATGATTATCGGAAGGATCGGTTATACCGATCACACCAAGCTGACTTCCATATGCCGCGCCGAACGCCCCCCAAGCCTGTTTAAGATAGTAGTTCTCGCTCCCGGGCTCGGCAGCCGTCGCAAAGTCGATTTCGTCACTCGTGTTATTCTCTATCGTTCTGCTCGCCCAATCTGTACCGGCAACACCGGTTTCCAGCCCGTGCTTATAAGCGATAAGCGCGTAGAGTGCTTCCGCGCGCCGTAAGCAACGCTTCCAGCTTTCGGGATTTGTATCTCCCTCGCGCTTTGCATAGGCATCACAGAGCCAGGCATAGAGGCCGTAATATCGAATTCGCAAAGTCACGTTGCTGATACCAGGCAGCAGATCTTGATACAGATTTACACTGCTAACTTGCATTCCGAGCGGGTCTAGGCCGTTCTTTTCGCGGCACTCCGTCCACTCTGGGAAAGCGATGATATCCGGTTTTGCTATCTGCATTTTTCAGCACCAATCAAATCCTTGCAGCAACATCAAACTAAGTGATGAGCTATCTGGCCATCGGTAAAGTCTAGGAGTGTTTCGATCATTTAGTTCTCGTTCACATGGTCAGGATACTTGCTATTGGATCCGCGGCTGACAACGGAACTATCTTGTTCACCGGCGACTTAGTCTTGTGCGATTTTGATCTCAACCCACTCGCCTCGCCGACTTTGTAAATCAGCCCATTTTTTCTTGGTATCAGCGATCGGCTTAAGTCCATCTACAGGCGCCCCGCTCGGACCAGCATTCATCCTTTGCCAGTTCCCAGCATAACCATCGACGAGGAGCTTGATTTGAGCACCGGACTTTAAGTTCGAGATTTGAGACTTCAGATCCGATGGACCACTGATATGGCGGAACCAGATAACATGATCACGGATCTGCACTTTCATTCCTACTTTCTCGGCGGTGTCGGCGGGCAATGGGGGCGGAGCACTCTTAACTATCGTTTTGAGTCTCTTCTTGCCGGGGACTTGAGGTAAGCTTCTCAAGCTACAAGGATCAACAATCCAGCCTTCAAGCTTGTCGCACGTCTCGGGAATACCGAGACTCTCTCCACTTCTTGTGTAGGCCCACCCGGCCTGGATCAAGCACATGACTGCGTCAATTGTGTCGCCTGATCCGTCAAGTTCGGCTGCTTCCCACACGCTTGAGGTCATCGATACGCCCAGCCCATAGGACTGCCTTAGCCCGTCGGAATTGATCTGACGGAGCATATTCTGTCTGATGAGTTGAAGGTGCCGGGTTTGATCTCTGGAGTTTTCGGCTTTGTATTTGGCTTTACCGACGAGAGTCCGTGCAATGAGTGCTGGGTAAGTCTCTACTGCAATCCGATTGCTCTGCGTCACGGCCACAGGAACAACTGATATATTTGCCGCCAAAAGGCGTTTTACGCCCTCATAAAACATCAACCCTACCGGTGGATTTTCTATTTTCTGTGAACTCGCAGCCCCCGTCAAAATGTCAGTGATCCGCTTATGTTCTTTATCCCCGTATGGCCGAGGCTGCCGATAGGCTTTGAGGAAGTCCCTGAATTCAGTTCGTGTCATCGAGGTAAGACGTCTCGCATACTTAATCCATGTCGCACCTAAACCGGACTGTTCGACAAACCGCCGGCTTTGCCCGAAGGGAAAGTCGCACCCGGCAACCCATGGGCCCGACTCATTCAGGACGCTCTCAAACTCTATAAACGAAGAGACTGAGCAGACGCTTTCAACACGCACTCTACAGTCGTCGGCATACCCATTAGCGATAGCGATTGCCTTGCGCGACGATGGTGAACTTGTGAAATCAATACCGATAAGCCTCAAGAATGACGCCTCACTTTAACCGACCTAAGTATACAAGATTTCGAGGCGCAAGGTCGCGCGCGTCATCCCGCAGAATGCTAGCGCTCTTTGCCGCTCATCTAGACTGTCGAGCTTGGGTACATCGATGAGAATAACTACGGGGCATTGCTGGCCTTTGAAGCGGGCCACTGATTCAAGTTGAAGATCACCACTTGTGAAAACTTGGTTGCCTGCGCCGTCATAAGCACCTGTGAATGTGCTTATCTTATGAACACCGACCGCTTGGATATCGGCGAGACCAGATTTACCGGCACCTTTCATGCTTAGGACGATGATATCCTTATAGGTGAAGCCCTGCCTCAAGTGACTGTCGACAATCTGGGCTACTTGTCTTGATTGAGCCTCTAAATTTTCGCATTGATGCTCCCCCACTCCCAGCCCTTCCAGACGAGCCGCACAGTCAAACTCTGTGCCTAGGGCACGTTTAATGTAGCGCGCGATACTTTGTGGTGTTCTGTAGTTTTTTCGAGCATGGAACGTAACAAAGCTTTCTAACTTTAGCGGCGGCCTCGCAAAGACGTTTTGATCGGCATCCTCTAGCCAAAGACACTCCGAGCTCGGCTTTAAAAAGAGCTGCAGAATCTCAAACCACTCCTGCTCGAAGTCCTGCCCTTCATCGACAATTACAGCATCGAACTTCCACTCCTCCCCCAGCTTGGCCGCGATAATTTTTTCTTCCATTTCCCTCCATAGCGCAGAGTTAAGTTTCCGGTTTTCGAAATCTGGGCGCTCACCAAGAGAGGTCAAAACTTCATTACAAAAACCGTTCCATGTCTGAACCAACCCGGCACCTTTGGGCGCAAGGGCGTTGAGCCTATCGCGCAGCGATCGCGTATAGCAAAGCATCAGGACTCGTTTGCTTTGGGCGGCTAGCTCAGCAAATCGTTTAAGAGCGACGAGTGATTTTCCGCAGCCAGCCGTGCCCTTAACGCGAAGTCTGCGCGGCGAGAACTCGATACACGAAATTGTTTCGGCGAGTCCCTCCGAAAGTCGGGTAAATACCTTAGCTGCATCGACAGATAGCGCATGGATGTCTAGTGCTGCATCAAAGTGATGAGAAAAGAAGTCAATAGTTTTTTGAAAGCGTTGCTCTTGATTTTCCACCCCTGGCCCAAGAATCTTTTGGATCTTGGGAACAAGGGACTTGCGGTCAACCGAGTCGATTATCCGTTCTCGGTCCACACCCGCCGCGGCGAAATCTTTGACTCTGTAGTCAGGCAAGTAAATCAAATATTCAAGTTTGCGCGGCGGAGTTTCCGGAGACCTGATCAGTTTCTGTCGTACTGCATTTATGTTGCGATGAACCTGATCCACAACATTTTTATCTCGGCCGGTATAGCTTTTGATAAGCGAACCGCTTCCTTCAGAAAGCCGTCCGTTTTTCTGCTCAATGACAAGAACATCGCCAGCTTTGTTCACGACCACAAAGTCGATCTCGCCATAAAAGCTGTCGCCCTGGCTGACCCGCGTCCAATCGACACTGTGGAAAACTGTATAGTCCTTCGTTAGCTCACGGCGCAGAAGCTTAAGAGTTTCAAGTTCTGGCGTTAGTGCTTCATCGCTGCCAGTGCCTACATTTAGCGACGGAACAATATATGCCACCATCACCCCCCAAAAAATCGCTGCATCAATACGTGGATAAGGTTCTTGCAGCCCATCAGAAGCGGCCCCTAGCAGTTTGCTGAAAAACCCTCGAGACCTCTGCGCTTTGCATCAAAAGTGAGCCGTGTATCGGTTTGATCGAGGGTTTTCGGTGGTTTGATCGGCATTGGTCTCAGGTTTTGCATGCTGCGGTCGGTCTCTGGCTAT